>JBGQCJ010000047.1:0-28160 GCA_041495285.1 Verrucomicrobiia bacterium | reverse complement strand
GGCCAGAACTACCAGGTGGAATACAAAGACGACATGAAGGCTGCGAGTTGGACTCCGCTGGGCGATCCGATGCCCGGCACCGGCGGCTCGATCTCGATCACCAACTCGATCACCGGCCCACGCCGCTTCTTCAGAGTGCAAATCCTACCCTGAAACGGTGTGACTCGCTCGTCGAGTTGATGCCGGGCGGGGATTTGCTATCATGCGGTGGTGATGTTTAGCCTCCGCGAAAATCTGCAGGCGGAAATTGCGATTCTCGTCTCACTGTTGCTCCACGTGATCGCGTTCGGGAGCTGGCAATACCGGGCCGCACTGTCGCGGTTCCCGCTTTTCAAACCGTTTGCCAAGATGCTGATCCTGTCGCACGAACGCGCCCAGGCCCCCGCGCCGAAGCTGCAGACGATCACGTTCGTCGAGGTGCAGGAGCCGGCGGGCGCCACCGCCCGCTCGAAGGAACCGAACGAGTTCATCGAAACCGACACGTCGCAGGTCACCGGCGAAAAACCCAAGGAGGCGCAGATGTACTCCGACAAGCCGACAGTGGCGGCGAATTCCGAGAATCCCGCGGCCAAGGCGGGCGAGACGCCGTACGTCGCCGGCAAGGACGCTCGTTTTATGAGCACCGAAGACGTGACGGTGGAGAAAGGCGCGCCGGCACCGCCGGTGGTGGTCGCGCCTCCGGCACCCGTCGCACCGCCGGCACTGGCCACGCCCCCGGTCCCGGCGGTCAAGGCAAAGGCCGAGCCGTTGAAGGAAGTGGCCGATACAGGCGCGCAAAAGGCCGACGAGAAAAAGGTGGCGATGCTCGCGCAGGATTTGCCGTTGACGCCACCGCTGACGCCACCGGCGCCACCTGCGGCGGTTCCCGCGCCGGCCTCATCGCCAGCGGCACCGTCATCGGCGCGGGAGATCGGCGCGGTGAAATCACAACTCACGGCTTCGGGCGTGACGAAGCGCGGCGTGGCGGCGTTCAACGTGGCGGAGAGTCCGTTCGGCGAGTACGACAAGAAGATCGTGAAGGCGGTGCAGAGCCGGTGGTACGCGCTGATAACGAAATACGGGATTTACGAGCGGGCCGGGACGGTGGTGTTGCATTTTGAGTTGTACGATGACGGGGCGGTGAAGAATCTGTCGCGCGTGGAGAACAGTGCGGGCGAGATTTTGGCGTTGTTTTGTGAGAAGGCCATTGTAGACTCAGCGCCGTTTGAGCCGTTGCCGGACCAGTTACGAGCGTTGGTGGGCAAAGAGCCGCGCGAAGTGAATTTCACATTTTTTTACTGAGCAAGGAAAGGGAACTTCTTCATGCCGGAATGGTTTCTCAGAGGCGGAATCGCCATGTGGCCGCTGCTGGTGTGTTCGGTGGCGGGCGTGGCCATCATTTTGGAGCGCACGTGGGCGCTGCAACGCAAACGGGTCATCCCGCCCACGTTGGCGGAAGCGATTGAGAAGCAACCGGTCTCGACGGAGTTGACGCAGAGGGTGCAGGCTCTGAGCGAGGAAGACGATTCGGTGTTGGCGCGACTCGTCCAGACGATGTTTGCTCACGCGAGCCTTTCCAAGACGGAGAACATTGAAGCGATGCAATCATTGGCGCGACAGATCGTCGGACGCATGGAGCGCGGATTGACGACGTTGGCGCTGATTGCGGAGCTTGGTCCACTGCTCGGGTTGCTCGGTACGGTCATCGGCATGGTGCGGCTGTTTGAGGACGTGGCGCAGAAGGGCTTGGGCGATCCGAGTCAGATTTCCCATGGCATTTACGAGGCGTTGACGGCGACGATGACCGGGTTGGGGATCGCGATCCCGGCGCTGATTGCGTACATGTACCTGCGGCGGCGCATCGAGGTGCTGGTGCTGGAGTTGGAGCGGCACACGAACGAGTTGCTCACGCGATTGTACAAGAGCTGACGGGGCCGGGACGCCATGCGCATTTTTGAACCCACCAAGACCCACCGCGCGCCATCGATTCGGCTCATCAATCTGGTGGACGTGCTGTTCATCCTGCTGATTTTCTTCATCGCCACAACGACGTTCCGCATGGCCACGCCGACGGCGGTCAAACTCGCCTTGCCGGAGGCGAAGACCGCAGAGGAAATCGGCAAAGAGAAGGTGGACCGTGTCGTCATCACGGTCGGACGCGACGAGGTTGTTTACTTCGACACCAAACCGATTGCGCTCAACGCGTTGGAGGCGGCACTGCGTGAGGCGAAAGCGAACGACCCGAACATTCAGGTGCAGTTCTCCGCCGACAAGTCCGTGAGTTACGGCACAGTGGTCGCCATCGTGGATGCGGCCCGCGCGGCGGGCATACCGGACATCACGGCGTTCACGAAGAAGTCGGCGAAATGACCCGCCGGGCGTGTCATCCTGAGCGAAGTTTACCGCGTTTCACGCGGCGAAGGATCTTCCTGAAACAACAAGGGCGGCTGTGGATCGCACAGCCGCCCTCAAACTTCCGCACGTCAAATCCCGCGGATTACTTGCCGCCGAGAATCGCGTCCTTTGCTGCCTTCGCGACGCGGAACTTCACGACGCGCTTGGCCGGAATCTGAATCTGCGCGCCCGTGGCCGGGTTGCGACCGATGCGGGCCGCGCGATTGACCAACACGATCTTGCCGAGACCAGGAATCGTGAACGAATTCTTCGCTTCCTTGTACGCCAGCTTGACCAACTCCTCGACGAACTGACCCGCGACCTTCTTCGACAGGCCGGTCTTCGCGGCCAACTGCGCCAAGGTTTGTGACTTCGTCAACTTTGCCATAAACTTATTCCTCTCCTTGTGTTTGAGCTTTGGCTTAAAGTACAGCGTATCCTACAAAAGCGCCGTTTTGCTTGCAACTATTGATTTTTTCAGGGTTTTCACGCACCCAGACCGGCCAGAAACGGGTTCCGGCGACGCTCCGCGCCGATGGTTGTCGGTGGCCCGTGACCGGAGAACACCCGCACATCGTCGCCGAGCGGCAACAGCTTGTCCCGGATCGAACGCAGCAACGTCTCCGTGTCGCCGCCCGGCAAATCCGTACGCCCGACCGATCCGGCAAACAACACATCGCCGACAAACGCCGCCCGCTCGCGCGCTTCGTACAACACGACGCTGCCGGGACAATGCCCCGGACAGTGCAAAATCTGAAATCTCAAATCTCCGACAACCAGCGGCTGACCTTCTTCGAGGAAAAAATCGGGTTTGACCGGCTCGATGTCGGCGTCGAACCCGAACATGCGCGTCTGCGGGACCGTCAACAGCGGTGCGCTCTCGCGGTGGATTCCAAACTTCGCGCCGGTGAGTCGCACCAACTCGGCGTTGTCCCAGAAGTGATCCCAGTGCGCGTGCGTGTTGATCAGAAAGCGGATTGGCGCGTTCCACTCCCGCGCCTGTTCGACCATCGCGGCGGCAACACCTTGCGGCGCATCAATGACCAGCGATTGGCCGCCGCGCCGGTCGCCGACGAGGTAACCGTTGGTGGCGACCGGTCCCGCTTCAAATGTCTCAATGATCATGCGGCCTTGCGGGAGACAGCTTCCGCAGAATCATTTCTCCTTGTCTTCTTCCTTGTCCTCCAAGTCCTCGTCTTCGTCTTCCTCTTCTTCGTTGTCGGCCAAGTCTTCCACGTCTTCCGTCTCGCTGAAATCGTATCCGCACGTGGGACAGCGCAGCCGGTTCTGCTTCAACTCGGTCTTCTCGACGTCGACGTTACAATTTGGGCATGTGAGCTCTTCCATGTGGCTCATTCCTTCCTTGCCGCCGCAACATTATTGAAAATTGCCCCGCACGCAAGCGCGATTTACTGGAAAAGCCCGCCGTCTTCGGCAACAATGCCGACGCCATGCCCGACGCCCGCTCCAAACTCCTCGCCTACGCGCAACTGATGCGGCTGCCCAACGTATTCACCGCGGTGGCCGACCCGCTGGCCGGCTGGTTCGTGGTGGGCGGCGGCGATCCCGCGTGGCAACTCGCGCTGCTGACCGGCGCCTCGGCTTGCCTCTACACCTCCGGCGTCGTGTTCAATGACGTGTTCGACTTCGACCTCGATTGCGTCGAACGACCGGAACGTTCCTTGCCGAGCGGAGCAATTTCGCGTCGCGCCGGTTGGACGCTGGCCACTGTCTTGATGATTACCGGACTCGTGCTGGCAGCTCTCGCCGGAAAGTTTGCGCTCGGCATTGGAGTTTTCCTTGCGGCGATGATCTTCTTCTACAACGCGTGGGCCAGACGCATCGCCACGTTGCGCCCGTTGGTGCTCGGCAGTTGTCGGTTCGCCAATTTCCTGCTCGGCATGCGCTACGCGCCGCCGCAGCTTTGGTGGATGCCGGCGGTGCTCGGGGCGTACGCCGGTACGATCACGTTCCTGTCCCGGCACGAAGCGGACAATCCCGGTCTGCAACGCGCCATCAAATGGCTGCTGCTCGGCATCATAGTCGTGGATGCCGCGCTGGTGGCGGCGCGCGGCGATTGGATCGGCGCGGCGATTGTGTTGACGTTGATCATCCCGGCGATGGCGCTGGGCAAAATGTTCGCCATGACATGACAAACCACGTCGTCATCCTCAACGTCGTCGGCCTTTCGCCCCGGCATTTCGAGCAACCGGAACTGATTCTTAATCTCGCCGCGTTCGCGAAGCGCGGCATGATGCGGCCGATGCGGCCGAGTTTTCCCGCCGTGACGTGCTCGGTTCAGGCCACGATGCTTACCGGCAAACCTCCGAGCCAACACGGCATCATCGCCAACGGCTATTTCGACCGCAACACGTTCGAGGTGAAATTCTGGGAGCAACCGGCGGCGTTGGTGCAAGCGCCCCGGCTCTGGGACATGTTACCGGGGCGCAAGAAGGCGGTGCTGTTCTGGCAAAACTCGATGTTCATCAACGCCGACATCGTCGTCACGCCGCGTCCGTTGCATCTCGACAGCGGCATGGTGCAGTGGTGTTACTCAAAACCTACCGGCTATTACGAGGATCTCAAATCGCAGATAGGCGAATTCAAATTGCAGAGCTATTGGGGGCCGGTCGCCGGGCTTGCTTCCAGCCAATGGATCGCCCGTGCGGCACAGTACACGTGGCACAAACACAAACCGAACTTATTGCTCGCCTATCTGCCACACCTCGATTACTCGTCGCAAAAGTTTGGCCCGGAATCCTCGCAAGCCCGGCAAGCTTTGCGCGCAATTGATGCTGTGGTGGGCGACTTGCTCCAACTGGGTGCCGCGACAATTGTTTGCAGCGAGTATTCGCTGACGACGGTAACCGGCGCGATTTATCCGAACCGTCTATTGCGCGAGGCTGGTTTGCTGCGCGTGCGCGAGATTGCCGGCAAAGAATACCTCGACTTTGAACTCAGCGACGCTTTTGCGATGGTGGATCACCAAATCGCGCACATCTACTGCAGGCCCGGCAAGACAGATGCCGCGCGCCAAGCCCTGCCGGGCGTGGAATTCGCACAGATCAATCACCCGCGCGCCGGTGAGCTTGTTGCCGTCGCGCCGGTCGGCAAGTGGTTTGCATATTATTGGTGGACGGATTGGGCGAAGGCGCCGGAGTTCGCGTTCACGGTGGACATCCATCGTAAGCCGGGCTTCGACCCGTGCGAGTTGTGGTTCGACTGGCCGCGATTCCTGCGCACGCGCAAATTGCCAACGATTGCAACGAATCCCGATCTCGTGAAAGGTTCGCACGGTCGCGTGGACGATGATCCTGCCGGGTGGGCGACGCTCGTGCTCGATGAGAAAGTTGCCGGCTTCGCCAAACTGCCGGAAACGGTCGAAGCCACCGACCTCGCGCCATTGGTGTGCCGGCTGCTGTTGGATTAGGTCACGTATCCACTTTGGGTTTCTGCTGGAGGTCTTCGAGTTCCGGCGACCGGAACCACAGGCCACCGATCTCGTAGTGACCGCCGTGTTTGAGGAAGCTCACGGTGACGTAGACGTTTTCGTCCGTCTTGGAGTACCGGCATTTATAGATGATGACCAGCGTTAGGGGGGTGCCGAGGTTCTTGCGCCATTGGTACGTGTAGCCCCACCGTCGTGAACGGTACCGGCCCAGCCGCTGCTGCAACGCGTCGCCGATCTCGGTGAGCCGCTCCAGTGTCAGAACGCGCGCCAACCGGGTATCGAAATCTTTCATGGCCGCTTCGTAGTCACCGGCATCCATAGACACGAGCACGTTTTCCACCAGCGGATCAACGCGCCGGTAGGTTTTCATGCACGCGGAAACGAACATAATCGTGATGAAGAGCGACACGACGCCGACGATGATCCCGGCTGTGGCGAGACCGCGCCCGGAAAGTTCCTGGGGATTTCGATCGATTTTGCTGAGCGCGACGACACCGAGCACGATGGAGAGCACCGACCCAATCAACGGCAGGCAAAAGATCAAGCTGAGAACCAATGAAGCAATGGCCAGCCCGCTGGTGCGTTGCCGGATGACTTGTGGAGAAAGAGGCAGTTGCTCTTGGCTCATCCGCCGGTCACAGTGACAAAGCCTACGGGAGGCGTCAATCTGATTTCCGCGCCGCCGGTCACTGAACCGTGGGCGCTTGCCGGCGTTTGACTTCGAGGAGGCGGTCGAGGATTTCCTTCAGTACAGGGTTGCCGGGTTGGATGGCGAGCGCGCCCTGGATTTTTTCGATGGCGGCGTCGAGGTCGCCGAGTTTTTCGTAGAGCGCGGCGCAATTGAAGTAGGCGACGGCGTTTTTCGGTTCGAGTTCGATGACGCGTTCGTATTTCTTGATCGCCTGTTCTTCGTCGCCTGCGGCGGACAACGCCACGGCGAGGCTGAACGTGAGTGAGGCGCTTTGGGGATCAAGCTCGACGGCCTTGGCCAGTTTTTGGGCGGCTTCTTTTTGCCGGCCGAGCTTTCCGAGAGCGGCGGCGAGATTGACGTAAATGAGTTGATTGCTGGGGTCGAGTTCGCTGGCGCGCTGGAGCGGGTCGAGCGCGTCGTTGTACTTTTTCAGGTTGATGAGCGAGTTGCCCCAGTTCAGAAGGATCATGGAGTTGTTCGGGTCGAGTTGCTCGGCGCGCTGCAATTCGACAATGGCTTGTTCGTACCGGCCGAGGCGGTCGAGGCAGTAGGCCATGTTGATGAATGTGCTGATGTTGCCGGGATCGAACGCGGCGGCCCGGCGAAATTGTTCCAAGCCCGCTTCGTACTTGCCGTCACTGACCAGTTTGATGCCGCGCCCCTGAAAGAGCACGGCGCGGGCGGGGTCGCGTTGGCGGACGGACTCGGCGCCTTTGAGCACGCTGGGGTCGGGCTGCAAGGGCGGCTCGTAAGTCGCCGCCAGCGACCACAGCGATACCAGAAGCAAGCCAAGTCGTCTCACGCGGTTCATTTCTCTGGCAAATCTAGCAGAGTCGCGCTATTTATCGAGCCCAACGAAGCCCGCGCAGGGCGGGCAGGGCGAGATGAATCTAAGTTTCGGTTACAATACCAACGGGTTTGCCAACCACAAACTCGAAGACGCGCTCGAAGTGATCGCCGAGGCCGGCTATCGCGGCGTGGCGTTGACGCTGGACAATTATCACTGCAACCCGTTCACGGTCGAGCCGGCCGACCTCGTGCGACTGCGTCAACTGCTGGAGAAACTCAAGCTCCGGTTGGTCATCGAGACCGGCGCGCGCTACTTGCTGCACGCGCAGCGCAAACATTATCCGACGCTGGTCAGCGCCGAAGGCCGGCAGATCCGGCTGGAATTTCTGCGCCGCGCCGTGGACATCGGACGCGAACTCGGCGCGGAATGCGTGAGTTTCTGGTCGGGCGCCGCCGAGCCGGGCGTGACCGAACATCAGGCGTGGGACTGGCTGGTGACCGGCTGCCTGCAACTGGCCGAGCACGCGAAACGGCGCGGCGTGCAACTGGCCTTCGAGCCTGAGCCTGGCATGTTGGTGGACGACATGGCGAAGTTTGAGGTGCTCAAGAAACACATCGGCAGCGCGCGCTTCGGACTGACGCTCGACATCGGCCACGTCTTCTGCACCGAGACCGCACCGTTCCGCCAAATCTACGGCAAGTACGCCAACATGATTCGCAACATTCACATCGAGGACATCCGCGATCGCAAACACGAGCATCTCATGTTCGGCGAAGGCAGCCTCGATTTCGCCGCGATCCTGCGCGTCTTGTCCGACAACAAATACGCCGGACTCGTCACCGTCGAACTCTCGCGCGACAGCCACCGCGCCCCCGATGTGGCGCGCCGCTCCATCGAATTCCTCAACGCCACATGCCAGAAGACCGCCCAACCCGCCGCACCGTCGGCTACGCGCTGAACGTCTTTCCGTACGACACGCTCGCCGACCTCTGGCCGGTGCTTGAGGGCGAGGTGCTTCAAATCAAGGAAACCGCCTTCCCGGACGAAGTCTTTCCCGTCGAACTGCGCTTCTCCGACCGGCTCGTGCGCGAGTTGTCGTCGGACTGCGATCACGTCGCCAAACTGAAATACTTCCTCGACACGCACGACCTCGCGCTCGTGACGGTCAACGGCTTCGTCATGCCGGCTTTTCACGGTGAGCCGGTCAAGGAACGCGTATACTTGCCGGCCTGGCACGAATCGGATGCCCGGCTCCGCTTCACGAACGCGTGTGTTGATTTGCTCGCGCAACTCGCGCCGGTGGATGCCGAGTTCGTTTCCGTCAGCGTCCCGTTCGGCGCACTCAAGCCGGTCACGATGGATATGGTTGCCGGCAACATCCTCAAGGCCGGCGAGCATGCCGCCCGGCAAAACGGCGTCGTCGCTCTTGAACCCGAGCCCGGACTCTGCGTGGAAACCACCGGCGAGGTCATCGAATTCTTTGAGCGATTTGTGCCCGACCGGCTGCGTCCGCATCTCGCCGTCAACTTCGACCTGTCGCACCAGCTCGTGCAGTTCGAGCAACTCGGCGCATCCATCCGGCAACTGCAAGCGACCGGCATTCGCATTGCAAAAGTTCACATCTCGAACGCGGCGGAGATGACGACGTTGACGCCGTTCTACGACGACTCGATCTACTTGCATCAGGTTTGCGGCGTGGACGCCGGTGGCGAGCGCGCATTTTTCTCGTTAGATTGGCCGGCCACGCCGCCGCCTGCCGGCATCGCGCGTTATCGGTGCCATTATCATTTGCCGGTGTGCCCACCTAATTGGTGTAGCAGCCGCTGTCCCAGCGGGACGAGCGTTGGGGAAGCGCCTGAGACAGGCGCTACTACACCACCTCCATCCACCCTCGTGGAGGTCGAGCATTTTCTCACCCATCTTCCATCACTCCACCACTCCATTCCTCTCATCATCGAGACGTATACGTGGCCCGAACATCTTCGCGGACGTGGGCAATTGGTCGAAAACATCTGCCGGGAGCTGGCCTGGGTGCAGCAGAGAATTTGCTTGTCTGAGCCGGAAGGTACGGTATAGTTTTTGGCGAGAACCCGGAGGTCATTATGAAGACGATACGAGTTTCCATCTTGTTGCTCACCGTTACTTTGCTGGCGACGTTGTCGTCGGTCGTGGCGGCACCCGTCGAATCGGTCGAATCGAGCCGCGCCTCGGTGGCGCTGCAAAAAGTCGACGCGTTCCTCGGCGAGAAAGCCGTCGCCGATCAACTGACCGCGCTGGGGTTGACGCGCGAACAGGCCAGTGCCCGGCTGGCGCAACTCAGCGAAGCGCAACTCGAGGAGTTGGCCGCGCAGGTTGACCTGATCAAAGCCGGCGGCACGATCCAAGAAACGAGCACCGGCCATATGAATCCATTTGCTTGTTTCTTCAAGCAGCTCGGCGCGCTGTTCACAAATATCATCCGGATGGCTTTTTGCTGGGGAGACTGGAAGTAGCGTCGCGATTCTCTCAAATGACCTGCCTTCGCTTCTCGCGGGGCAGGTCATTTTTGTTATGATGTAACCGTGAAACCGAGTGCCGCACCCTTCGCGCAGAACGAAGTCCTCTTCGGCCGTGACAACACGCCGGCCATCGTTAGCGCGGAACTGGAAGGCGATGATCGCATCACCGTTTATCGCCGGCTCGACGGCAAGGTCGTCGCCGAGTCGCAACCATTCCGGCCCTTCCTCTGGCTGACCGAGCAAGCGTTTCTGCAGGGCTTCGACCGCAAGGTAGACTTCGTATCGCTGGCCGGCGCAGGCGCGTTCAAGTTTCTCGCCTTACTGCATTCGTGGCCGGACTTCCAGCGCGCGCGCAACTTCCTGCGCAACGCCCCGGCGCTCGTGCTGAACGATCCGGTCCAACAGTATCTCATGGCGACCGGCCGCACATCGTTCAAAGGAATGCGCTTCGATCAGCTTCACCGGCTGCAAATCGCTCTCGCAACCGATGGCGCCATTCAGTTGGCCGATACCACCGGCTGGCAAAGCGAAATTCACAAGCCCGACGAACTCGTCGCTGTTATCCGCGAACGCGACCCAGACGTGATCGAAGGCCACGACATCTTCCGTAGCATCCTGCCGCGCATTGCCGCAAGTCGTTCCCTCCAACTGGGCCGCGACGGCTCGGAGATGCGCAGCCGGCCATCCCGCATTCAAATCGCTGAACGAACGATTCAGTATCCGAAATACGAAATCCGCGGTCGGCACGTCGTGGACACGTTTTTGTTGACGGTCTTCTACGACGTTTCGACGCGCGAGTTGGAAAGTTTCGACCTTGACGAGGTTGCCGGACACTTCGGCCTGAAGGAAGAAGCGCCGGTGGCGGTTCGAAAGCTGAGCGAGCTTCTGAGTCCAAGCTATTTCGTCCAGGCGCAGATGTTTCCGTACAGCTATCAGGACGTTGTCGTGCGCGGCAACGCCACCAAGATCGACGCGCTGTTTCTGCGCGAGTACCTCCACCGGCGCCATGCCGTGCCGGATCTCGAAGAGCCGCGCCCGTTTGAGGGCGGTTACACCGATGTCTTTCAGGAAGGCATCATCCGCAACGTCTGGCATTGCGACGCGCAGTCGCTTTACCCGTCATTGTTGCTGGCGTTCGACATCAAGCCGCAACGAGACGAACTGAATTTGTTCCTGTCGCTCCTGCGGGACCTGCGCGAGTTTCGTCTTCGTGCGAAGACGGAAGCCAAATCCGCAAAGGACACCACGCAACGGCAACACAACGAGGCGCTGCAGCAGACGTTCAAGATTCTCATCAACTCGTTCTACGGCTACCTCGGTTTTTCACAGGGTCACTTCGGTGACTTCGACGCCGCCGAAACCGTCACGCGCCGCGGACGTGAGACGTTGAAAACGATGCTCGACTGGCTCCGGCAACGCGGCGCGCACGTCATTGAGATTGATACCGACGGCCTCTACTTCGAGCCGCCGCCGAAGACCAACCCGGAACAACTCGAAAAAGAATTGCAGGCCGCACTGCCGAAAGGCGTGGACGTGGAAATTGACGGCCAGTTCCCGGCGATGTTCAGCTACAAGATGAAGAACTACGCGCTGTTGGACGATACCGGACATCTGCACATTACCGGCTCGGCGCTCCGGTCGCGCGGACTCGAAAAATTCCAGCGTCAACTTCTCGAAGAGATGCTCACTCTCGCACTCAAGAGCGAGGGGAAAAAGATCCCGCAGCTTTACGAGGAATACTGCGAGAAGATCGAGCAACGCAAAATGCCCATCGAACTGCTCGCGAAGACGGACACGCTGCAGGAGACTCTTGACGCCTACCGGCAGAAGATTGCCAAGAGTGCACGGAACCGCAGTGCCGCATACGAACTCGCCCTAAAGTCCGGCCGTAATTACCAACCCGGCGATCAGATTTCCTATTACGTTACCGGCGACGGCAAGCGCGTCAGCGTGTACGAGAACTGCAAGCTCGTCGAAAACTTCGACCCCGCCCGCCACGACGAAAACGTCGAGTACTACCTCGACAAACTGAAGTCGCTCTACAAAAAGTTTGCACCGCTGCTCGGTTCCGGCCAAACTAACTGAACTCATGCTTCTGCCGGCACAAATCATCCAGAAGAAACGAGACGGGAAGGCGTTGACCGAGGAGGAGATTCGATTCTTCGTAAACGGTTTCACTAGCGGCGAGTTGCCGGAGTACCAGATGGCCGCGCTGGCGATGGCCATTTGCTTTCAGGGGATGAATTTCGATGAAACGATGTGGCTGACCCGCGCGATGGTCGAGAGCGGCAAGATCGTTGAATGGAAACACAGCCCGGGTCTGTTTTACGCGGACAAGCACAGTACCGGCGGTATCGGCGACAAAACATCGCTCATCATCGCGCCGTTGGTTGCGGCGTGCGGCGTGAAAGTGCCGATGATTTCCGGCCGGGGACTCGGTCCAACCGGCGGCACGCTCGACAAGTTGGAAAGCATTACCGGTTTTCGCACGAATCTTTCGCTCGACGAGTTCCGGCAAGTGACCGATGAGATTGGCTGCTGCATGATCGGTGCGACGCCGGAGATCGCACCGGCGGACAAGAAGTTGTATGCGTTGCGCGATGTGACAGCGACCGTGTCCTGTCTGCCGTTGATCGTGGCCAGCATCATGAGCAAGAAGTTGGCGGAGAATGTGGACGGGTTGGTGCTGGACGTGAAATGGGGCACCGGCGCGTTCATGCGCACCCGGGAGGTCTCGCTGGAACTCGGGCGGGCGATGGTTGAGGTTGGCAAGCGGTACGGCAAGAAGGTGTGCGCGTTGCAGACGGACATGAACCAGCCGCTCGGCCAGAAGATCGGCAACGCGCTCGAAGTGCGCGAGTGCATCGAACTGATGAGCGGTAAAGCGAAGGCTGAAGACTTGATAGAAGTCACACTCGCGCTCTCGGCAGAGATGCTGTTGATGGCCGGTGTGGCGAAAAATGTTGCAGCCGCGCGCGAAATGCTGCAAAAGAAACTCGCAAGCGGTGAAGCACTGAAGAAATTTGCCGAGATGATCGAAGCACAAGGAGGCGACGCGCGAGTCTGCGAAGACGTGAAGCGCCTGCCGGTGGCAAAACACACACGGCCGATTCCGGCGCCGAAATCCGGTTACGTGCAGACCATTGAGTGCGACCAGATCGGTTACGCAGTGATCGCGCTGGGCGGCGGACGGAAGGTGGCGAGCGACGAAGTTGATTTTGGTGTTGGCTTCGAACAACCGAAGAAGATTGGCGACAAGGTGAGGGCCGGTGAGCCATTGATGGTGATGCACTACAACGACGAGGCGCGCGCGGCGGAGGCCGAGCGGATGGTGCAGCAAGCTTACGGGATTTCAACAGAGGCGGTCACCACCCGGCCGCAGCTCATTGTGGAAAAGATCGGATGAGGGATTCAAAGAGATGATGGCGAACGTCAAGGAAACGAAAGAGTTCTTGGAGTCGAAGCTTGGCTCGAAGGATTCGGGCCTGGCCGGCTTCAAACCCGAGGTTGCGCTGGTTGTCGGATCGGGGCTGGGAGGAATTACCAAGGACATCGCCAAGCCGGTGGTGATCCCGTACTCGGAGATACCGCATTTTCCCAAGCCGACCGTGGTAGGGCACGCCGGCCAGATGATCTTCGGCGAACTGGCCGGCAAGAGACTCATGGTGTTAAGCGGCCGGTTTCATTACTACGAAGGTCGCACTCTCGCCGAAATCACTTACCCGATTCACGTGGTGGATTCTCTCGGCGTAAAAACGCTCATCGTCACCAATGCGGCCGGCGGCATCAACCCGCAGTTCAAACCCGGCGACCTGATGATTATCGAGGATCACATCAATTTCATGGGCGTCAATCCACTGCTCGGCAACGCCAACGGAAACGGCGGCGGCGGAGTGAAGTTCATCGACATGACGCAAGCGTACTCGACGCGCTTGCGCGAAAAACTCGACACTGCTGCCGAGAAACTTGAGATTCCCGTCTGGCGCGGCGTGTATCTGGCCACGACCGGCCCGAGCTACGAAACGCCCGCCGAGATCAAGGCGTTCGCGTGGATCGGCGCGGACGCGGTCGGCATGAGCACGGTGCCGGAAGTCATCATGGCCCGGTACCACAACATTGAAGTCACCGGCATCTCCTGCATCACCAACCTCGCCGCCGGTATCACCAACAAAAAACTTTCGCACGAAGAAGTGCTCGAAGTCGGAAAAGCGACGCAGGAAAAACTCAGCAAACTTCTCGGCGCATTCATCGCCACGTTGTGATGCCGGCACCCCAACAATTCCGCAAACTCATCGCCGCCGCGAAAGCGGCCCAGAAGAACGCTCACGCCCCCTACTCGAAGTTTCGTGTGGGTGCCGCGTTGCTTGCCAAGAGCGGCAAGGTTTTCACCGGCGTTAATGTTGAGAACGCCAGCTACGGCCTGACCAATTGCGCCGAGCGCGTCGCCATCGGTAAAGCGGTCAGCGAAGGTCACCGGAAGTTCGCCGCCATTGCCGTCGTCGCGCCCAGCACGAGCCTCAGCCCGTGCGGCGCGTGCCGGCAAGTGCTGGCCGAGTTCGGCGAGATGGTCGTCATCTGCGCCGATTCCCGCAACCCGCGCCGCTTCCGCCTGTATCTGCTCTCGGAATTACTTCCCCACGCCTTCAAGCTGTGATAACAGTCAGGTGTGACTGCCAAGGAATTTCAGAAGTTGGTGACGGGTGACGAAAGCGATTTTCTGGATCGTTTTCTGGACGTCTTGCGACGGCTGGACATCGAATACTGCGTGGTCGGCGGTCTGGCGGTCAACGCCTACACCGAGCCGCTGGTCACACTCGATTGCGACGTGGTCGTTGTCGCATCGCGCATCGAGGAACTGGAGAACGAGATGCGTCAGCAATGCCGTATCGAGCGGTTTCCCCACAGCCTCAATCTCACCGACCCACGCTCGAAAGTTCGGATTCAACTCCAGACGGACGAGCATCTGCAAGGGATTCTTCGGCGGCGGCGCAAAGCCGAGGTCTTGGAGCGGGAGATGTTTGTGGCTTGCCCCGAAGATCTGCTCGCGAGCAAGATCGAAGCGTATCGCGAACCGACGCGGCGCCGAACCAAGCGTGAAAAAGATCGCTTGGACATTCTGCGATTGGTGGAGGCCCAGCCACAGTTGAAGCATCTTGTTCCGCCGGACCTCCAACGGGCGCTTGATCTATGACCACCAACCTCAAATCACTGAAACACCGTTCCCAAGTTGTCACCGACGGACTCGGTCGTGCCGCGGCGCGTTCGTATCTGCGTTCGGTTGGGCTGAGCGACGAAGATTTGCACAATAAACCGCTCGTCTGCGTCGCCAACACCTGGACCGACGCGATGCCGTGCAACGCGCATTTGCGCCGGTTGGCCGAGAAAATCAAGGAAGGCGTCCGCGCCGCCGGCGGCGTGCCGCTGGAATGCAACACCATTGCGATCTCCGACGGCATCTCCATGGGCACCGAAGGCATGAAATGCTCCCTCATCAGCCGCGAGATCATCGCCGACTCCATTGAGTTATTCGCGCGTGGTTATCTCTTCGACGCGGTCGTCGCGCTCTCCGGTTGCGACAAAACGATTCCCGGCACAGTCATGGCGCTGGCCCGATTGGACTTACCAGGGTTGATGATGTACGGCGGCTCGATTGCGCCCGGCAAATGGCACGGCAAAGATGTGACGATTCAGGATGTGTTCGAAGGCGTCGGCGCGTGCGCCGCCGGTAAGATTTCTCAAGAAGATCTGCGCGACTTGGAGATCGCCGCGTGCCCCGGCATGGGCGCGTGCGGCGGTCAGTTCACGGCCAACACGATGTCCATGGCCACCGAGATGCTCGGCATTTCGTTGATGGGCGCGAACAGTGTACCGGCCGAAGACCCGAAGAAAGATCAAGTCGCATTCGATACCGGCAAACAAATTGTCGAGTTGCTGCGGCGCAATCTCACGCCCCGGAAAATCATCACGCGCAAGGCGCTGGAGAACGCGATTGCGGCCGGTGTGATGTCCGGTGGCTCAACCAATCTCGTCTTGCACCTGTTGGCCATCGCCCGCGAGGCCGGCGTGCCGCTGACGATTGACGATTTCGACCGCGTCAGCGCGAAAACGCCATTGCTCTGCGATCTGAAGCCCGGCGGCAAATTCGTCGCGACCGACGTGTATGCAGCCGGCGGCACGGCGGTCGTTGCCAAGCGATTGCTCGATGCCGGTCTGCTCCACGCCGACGAGATGACTGTTTCCGGTAAGACGATTGGCGAGGAAGCGCGCGCCGCGAAGGAAACGCCCGGGCAGCCGGTCATTCGACCGCTGTCCGATCCGATCAAGCCGACCGGCGGGCTGGTGATTCTCAAGGGCAATCTCGCGCCGGAAGGCTGTGTCCTGAAGGTCGTCGGTCACAAACGCATGAGTCATCGCGGGCCGGCGCGCGTATTCGATTGTGAAGAGGATTCATTCGCGGCGGTGCAGGCGAAGCAAATCAAGACCGGCGACGTCATCGTCATCCGCTACGAAGGTCCGCACGGCGGACCCGGTATGCGCGAGATGTTGGCGGTGTCAGCCGCCATCGTCGGACAAGGAATCAGCGACCAAGTGGCGCTCCTGACGGATGGTCGATTCTCCGGTGCGACGTATGGTTTCACTGCCGGTCACGTAGCGCCCGAAGCATCGAAGGGCGGACCGATCGCTATCGTGCGCGACGGCGACATGATTTCGTTCGACGTGGCGAAGCGGCGGCTGGATGTCGAGTTGCCGGATGCGGAAATCAAGAAACGACTGAGTCAGTGGAAGCCGCCGAAGCCGCGTTACGAAACCGGGGCGCTGGCGAAGTACGCGAAGCTGGTAAGCTCGGCGTCCGAAGGCGCGGTGACGCGCTGAGCGTCAACGCACGAGTTTGATCAACCAGTAGAGCATTGCAGCAACCAGAGCGGAACACGGAATCGTCAGCACCCACGCCCAAACCACGCGCCGCGCGACCCCCCAGCGCACCGCGGACACGCGGTGAACCGAGCCGACCCCGACAATCGCACCGGTAATCGTGTGCGTGGTGCTCACCGGAATGCCTAGCCGCGCGGAAACGAACAGGGAAACCGCCGCCGCCAGTTCCGCGCACGCGCCGTCGTAGGGGCGCAACTTTGTTATTTTCATGCCCATCGTTTTGACGATCCGCCAGCCACCCGTCATCGTACCGAGGCCGATGGCCAGATGGCACACGAGCACGATCCAGAAGGGAAACTCCACCGTGCCCGCCGCAAACGCCCCCTGCTGACTTCTCCAAATACTCGCGTAAAGCAACGCGGCGATGATGCCCATGGTCTTCTGCGCGTCGTTGGTGCCGTGGCCGAGACTGTAAGCGGCCGCCGAACCCAATTGGGCCACACGAAACCAGCGATCCACCTTGATGGGAGAGGCCTTGCGAAACGTCCACATCAGTACGAACACGAACGTGAGTCCGAGCGCCAGACCGATCATCGGCGCAATGACTATGAACTCCACCGTCGCCACAACCTTTGTCGTGTACAGCACGTCGCTCCATTTTCCCGCGTGCGCGATGGCCGCGCCGCCAAACCCTCCCAGCAACGCGTGTGACGAACTGGAGGGCAAGCCGCTGTACCAGGTGATGATGTTCCACACGATGGCCCCAAGCAGCCCCGCGAAAATGACGTCCGTGGTGACGTATTCGGCGTGCACCCATTTGGCCACGGCGTCGGCCACGTGCACACCGAAAAACCATGCCGCTGCAAAATTCCACCAAGCCGCCCAGCACACAGCTTGAAACGGACGCAACACGCGGGTGCCGACGATGGTGGCGATCGAGTTGGCGGCGTCGTGAAAGCCGTTGCTGAAATCAAAGGCCAGCGCCGTGAAGAAAATCAGCGCGATGTACGGATGGTGGCCGATGTCGATGAGGTCTCGGAGGAACGCTGACATTCAAATCTCTCGTGACGCTTGTCGCGCTAGCTCATTTTGACGATGACGCCTTGCAGTACGTTGGCCACGTCTTCGAGACGGTCGGTCACCTTCTCCATCGTTTCGTAGATATCCTTCCACTTGATGACTTCGATGGCGTTCTTCTCGTTCGCGAACAACTCCGCCACGGCATCGTGTAAAATGTCGTCCGCGGCATTCTCCACCTCGTGGATGATGATGCAGTCGCGTGTGACCTGCTCGTAATTCTTTGTGGAACGCATCCCGTGAACCGCCTCTGCGAGCTTCTCGCAACCACGCACAATCTGCTTGGCCAGATTCACCGCGTGCCTGGTCGGCTTCTGGATTCCGAAATAGGTCATGCGATTGGCGGCGGAGTTCGTCAGGTCCACCACATCGTCAATGCGCAAGATCATCACGTGAATATCTTCGCGATCCAAGGGCGTGATGAACGACTTGTTGAGTTGGTCCATCGTCTTGTGCGCCACGTCATCGCAGGCGTGCTCGACGGCGTTCAACTCGCGCGCGATCGGGTCGGCGTCCGCAAAATTCTCCGTCAGTTTCTGAAGCAACCGCGCTGCATTGACCGCCTGCTCGGCCGCCTTGTCAAAGGATTCAAAAAAATCGTACTCCTGCGGAATCAGTCGTCTCAGCATGGGCCATCTCCTCGTGCCTTGTGTAATGAATTCCTCGCGGAAAGGCAACTCGTAACGCAGGTGAACAAGGCGTTCCCGCGGGCCTAAACAGAGAAGCCGGCCGACTGCTCCTGGAAGCGTTGTGAACGGTTCCGGCAGCCTTGTGCACACATCCGGCAACCTTGTGCGGACATCGGACAATCCTGTGCGCGGACAGGGAAACCTTGTGCGCGCTCCCGGCAACCTTAGGAACACATCCGGAAACGCTAAGAATACATCTGGCAGCCTTAAGAACGCATCCGGAAACCTTGTGCACAGACAGGAGGTGGTCAAAAAGAGACAGGGAAACCATATGCGCGAACAGGTAAACCTTGTGCATGCTCAGAGTGGCTTAAGTTCGTGTTTTAGGAGCATACCGGCGCGTGCAAGCCGACAGACGCCGCGATGGTGTATTCGTGGCAATCCAATTCGCCGCCGATGGCATTTGGCAGAGTGACAACGACCTGCCCTGAGCGCAGCCGAAGGGAGGCCAACGTTTACCACGTTTCATGTGGCCCCCCATCCGCCGCGAATTCTTACCACGTCCCACGTGGCCAACTGCCGCCCGACCGCGCCTTCAGCGGCAAGTCTCCCAACATCAACCCAAAAAGAGAGGCCGAGAAATCGGCCTCTCTTTTTTATCCACCACCCTTCTCTGCAACGAAACCAGCCGTCGAGCACTTTGGACAGGGGGCGATGCCCGCAAACTCAGAGAGGCGTTGCTAAAGTTTAGTTAGAGCTTTCTGCTAGCATTCGTTTTCGCGAACTGCTATTTAACTTTGGGGAGTGGAATGCGAGTTTCATCGGCAACAATACCTGTCAAAAAGAACAAGCGTGTAAACGTAGCGAGAGAGAGCCTAACGGCTTATCTGACCGAGGAAACCGCGGCAGAAAACATCCTCGTCGCAAACCAAGTAACGAAGCTCAACGGCGGTTTTAACGATCCCGCTTTCGCCGACAACAAGACGAGGCCGGTTCACCGCTGGATTCCGTGGATTGCAGGTTTTTCATCCGAGTTCGTTCATGATGTTTTTGCCCATTACATTCCCGCCCAAACAAGCGGCCCGGTCACTGTGCTTGACCCATTCTGTGGGGTTGGCACAACTCTCGTAGAAGCTGCCTTGAGCGGTCACAATTCTGTCGGATTCGAAATCAATCCTTATGCGGCACTAGCCAGCCGTGCCAAGTTGGAGGCTGCTGCTCTCTCCCCGTCGCAGTTTCATCTTTTCATCGTCAGATTTCAGGAGCATATGGCGAGCGACAAGCCTCTGAATCAAAGGGCTCTGCCGCCTTCGTTCTTTAACACCCGGATTCCTTTTTTCGGAGTGCAGACGCAGAACAAAGTCTTGTGTGCGCTTCGATTCATTCGCGGGATTCGCGTTCCGCCCGTGCGCGATCTTTTCTCTCTGGCATTCGGATCAGTGATGGTTAGCCTTTCGAATTATTCCTATGAGCCGAGCTTGTCCTCGCGTCCCGCCTCCGGCAAGCCGATGCAAGACGATGCTCCTGTTGCGGAGATACTGCTGAAGAAACTTCAAGCCATGCACTCAGACATTCAATGGCTCAGATCGCAAATGAAAAAATTTGAGCGCGTGCCTAAAGGCCAAGTGATTGCGGATAGCTTCATGAACGCCGAGAGTTACTTGGAGGCGGATTCAATTGATCTCGTCGTGACTTCCCCGCCATATCTGAACAACTATCATTACGTTCGCAATACACGGCCTCAACTTTTCTGGCTTGGATTTGTCCGTAAACCGAAAGATCTCAAGCGGCTCGAAACGGAAAACTTCGGCAAATACTGGCAGACCGTTCGCGATATGCAGCCGTTGGCTTTGGATTTTGAAAATGCTCGGTTGACGCAATTGCTGGAGCGTATCCGCGCCGTCAACATTGACCGTGGGACTTATGGTGGAGGAGGCTGGGCAAATTATGCCGTGAGCTATTTTAACGACACCAACAAATTTTGCGAAGTGCTTGGCCGCATCCTCAAACCCAAAGGATACGCCGTCATCGTCGTTGGTAATTCCATTTTGCAAGGCGTAGAAATTCCCATCGACAACGTATTCTCAGAGATCGCCGCCCGACACGGACTGAAAACGGAGAATATCCACGTGCTCCGACAAAAGCGCGTTGGCGCAAGCATCGTTGGCTCATCGGTGCGACAGGGGGAGAAAACAAAAGCGAAACTTTACGAGAGCGCAGTGGTGCTGCGACGGACTAAGTAACGCATGAGCGACGAACGCATATACAATCCTCTCGATAAAGATCATCTCGCTGAGAACATTGTCCGAGAATTCTTTAAGAGAAAGCTCCACCCATTGCCACCAGCTGAGTCATTTGCCGGCGCGGGAATTTATGCACTCTATTATCGAGGAAACTATCCGCTTTATCGAAAAATCTCCCAATCACTGAAGAGTTTTCTTTCTGCTGAACCAGCGTCCTCCGCCGAGCAGCCGAAACCTATTTACATTGGGAAATCAGACCCTCCCGGAAGACGTAAGGGCTCGTTTGAGGAAGAACCAACTGAAGAAGGCGAAGATGAGGCATTAGAAGTTCTGACTACAGTCCCGACGCATCGAAAACTTCACGAACGGCTGGGCCAACATGCGACATCTATTTCGATGGCAAAGAAGAACTTGAAACTCGATGATTTCCTATGCCGATACATGCTCGTGGACGAGATTTGGGTTGCGCTTGGTGAGGCGCGCCTTGTGGATTGGTTTAAGCCAGTTTGGAATGTTATGATTGATGGATTTGGCAGCAAGGTGGAAGGCATCGGAAGAGCAGATTCAGCACGTTCCGTCTGGGATATTCTACACCCCGGCCGCAAGGAAAACCTCGCTATTCAGGTTGCAGCCGCAATTGAAGCCAAGATCGTTGCCGACCTTCGAAACGCAAAAAATATTGATGAGCTTCGTCTAGCCATTAAAGCTCACCGTGACGCCAAGAGGCAGTTCAGAAAAGAGCGTAAGCGGTCGTGAGGCTAGTCGATCATCGGTGAATTGGCTTCCCAACCCTTCTGTTACGGTAGTTGTCATGCACAAAGGGAATTCCCCAGAAAGTGCTTGCGTCGGTTTTGTGGAACGAGTGGTTTCGCCGCCCCTTGCAGAGAAGCAGGACGCAGAAGCGTGATCAGCCTCTCTTGAATAGGGTGCTTCCAGTCGCTAGACTGGAGATGTGAACCCGCTCGAGAAGATCAGCGATTATCTCTGGGAATTGCCGGCCAGCTATAAGTCAGGGATGCGCGTGCCGGGGCGGATTTATGCGACGGAGAAGATGCTGGAGCACATTGTCGGTGACAATTGTCTGGAGCAGGTGGCCAATGTCGCGTTCTTACCGGGCATCCAGAAGTATTCGCTGGCGATGCCCGACATCCACTGGGGCTACGGGTTTCCCATCGGCGGTTGTTGCGCGACGGATCCGAACGAAGGCGGAGTGATTTCGCCGGGCGGCGTCGGCTACGACATCAACTGCGGTGTGCGGCTGATGCGCACGAACCTCAAGCGCGAGGAAGTTGCGCCAAAGATCAAAGAGTTGGTTGCCCAACTGTTCCGCGACACTCCGTGCGGACTCGGTCGCGGTAGCGATTTGAAGCTTTCGATCCATGACGAAAAGCAGTGCGTCCACCAAGGCGCGCATTGGGCGGTCGAACACGGCTTTGGCGAGCCGGAAGACCTCGATTTCATCGAGGAGCGCGGCCAACTCGCCGACGCTGAACCGTCGAACATCACCGACCGTGCGCTGCAACGTGGCAAGGGTCAACTCGGTTCGCTCGGTAGTGGCAACCACTTTCTCGAAGTGCAAGTCGTCGATGAAATCTTCCACGAGGATGCCGCCGACGTGATGGGGCTGTTCAAGGGACAGATCACGGTAATGATTCACTGCGGCTCGCGCGGGTTCGGCTATCAGGTGTGCGACGACTACCTGAAGGTGTTGCGCAACGTGCCGGAGAAATACGGTATCCA
This sequence comes from Verrucomicrobiia bacterium, assembly GCA_041495285.1. Lineage (GTDB taxonomy): Bacteria > Verrucomicrobiota > Verrucomicrobiia > Palsa-1439 > Palsa-1439 > JBGQCJ01. The sequence goes on along the minus strand of JBGQCJ010000047.1, from coordinate 5,795 downwards.
TTTGCCCGACCGCCAACTCGTGAGCGCACCGGTGCATTCACCCGAAGGCGAGGAGTATCTGTCGTCGATGCGCTGTGCGGCCAACTACGCGTTCGCCAACCGGCAGGTGTTGATGGCGAAAACGGAGAAGGCATTCTTGCACGCGTTGAGCATCTCGCCGCGGGAACTCCGCCTGGAGCTCGTCTACGACGTGCCGCACAATATCGCCAAGCTCGAACAACACGACGTGAATGGTGTCGAAAAGACTGTGTGCGTGCATCGCAAGGGCGCGACGCGGGCGTTTCCGCCCGGGCACGCGATGATCCCGGAGCGGTACCGGAGCATCGGACAACCGGTGCTCGTGCCGGGGGACATGGGCCGGTATTCGTTCGTGCTGGTCGGTACGCAAGGGGCAATGGAGCAGACGTGGGGGACGGTCTGTCACGGGGCCGGTCGGTTGATGAGCCGGGCACGGGCGAAGAAGGAGCACACGTTCCAGGATTTGCAGAGAACGATGACCGAACGCGGTGTTTACCTGATGGCGCAGGGGCGCGGCACGGCGTTGGAGGAAGCGCCGTGGGCGTACAAAGACGTGGAAAACGTGGTGGATGTCTGCCATAATGCGGGCATTGCGAGGAAGGTTGCTCGACTGCGGCCCATTGGGGTCGTTAAAGGTTGATGGAACGGATCGACAAAATTGCGGTGAATATTGGCACCTGTGCTGCGTCCAAATCAGTGCATGAAGGCGCGCAGCCAGAGGCAACGGACCGGGAGTTGGTGGAGCAATGTCAGCACGGAGCGCTGGACGCCTACGAGGTTCTCGTCAACCGTTACCGCAACAAGGTTTACGGGCTCGCCTTCAGCATGTTGCGTAATGAACAGGACGCGACCGATCTTTGTCAGGAAACCTTTGTCAAGGGTTGGCAGGCCATCCGGAGATTCAAGAAGAACGCTTCGTTCTACACATGGTTGTACCGGATCACCACCAACCTCTGCATCGATTTTGTCCGAAAACGCGACCGGCGGCCCACCGTCCCCTTCGAAGAGGCGGTTGATCCCGACACCGACGTCAACGCCGAAGTGGCTCCGTCGAATCAGCCGTTGCCGACCGATGAGGTTCAGCGTCGGGAGTTGCGCGAACAGATTGATGCGGCGTTGTTGGAGCTTTCGCCCGAACACCGGGCGGTCGTTCAGCTCCGTGAATTTGAGGGGTTGGAATATGCGGAGATCGCCAAGGCGGTCGGTTGTTCGATGGGCACGGTCATGTCGCGGCTACACTATGCGCGCAAACATTTGCAGAAGTTGTTGAGGGAAGTGATATGAGCGCACACAAACCAGAACTGATGAGCGCGTTGCTCGACGGGGAGCTGAAGGGTCTCCGCCGGTTGCTGGCCCTCCGTCACGCCCGGCAATGTCCCCTGTGCGCCGCGGAATACCGGAACCTGCGCCACGTGCGGAAGATATTGAAAGCGAACCCGGCGCCGGTCGCAATGAGCGATTCACCGGAGTTTTTCTGGTCGAAAGTAAAGCGTGAGATCGAAAGCCGCAGCGACGTGCAAGTGGAACTTCCGTCGCCCAAGCTCGCGATTCTTGATTGGCTCATGCAACACCAAGCTGCGGTTGTCACCGCGACGGCGGCGTTGATCGTCGGGGTTGCGGCGCTTTGGGCACTTCAAACGCGCAAGCCCGCTTCGGTCGTGGCGTCTCACCAAGAGGAAAGCCCCGTGCAGGTGTTGATTGTCCAGACATCATCGGAGCTTCGTCTGAAGCCCGTAGGGGCCGTCGCGGAGCCGCTCGCAAAAGTGGAGAAAGTTTCCACAGCCATCCCCAACACCGTGGCGACCGCACTTGACTCCGCAGACGCGGACGTGACCGTCATCTGGGTCTCCGGGCTTCCTTGGACCCCGGACATCACGCAGATGAAGACCGAGTACGCGAACTTGGACACCTGACCATGCGTTGGTTGACCCTCGCACTTGTTTTCTTTTTGGCGGCCAACGCGCACGCCGCGTCCATTCAAGCCCGCCTGATCCGCGCGTCCAACGAATCCATCGAAACGGACGCGCAACTCAAAGACCTCACGCCGACACTCGAGAAGAAGTTCGGCTACAAACACTATCAGCAACTCGGCTCTCAGAAGGCATCGCTGGGCAATGACACCAGCCGCCGCCTCGATCTCGGCGAGGGCTTCGTCGTGTTTGTGCGGGAGCGAGCCACGGACAAGAAGACCCACGATTTGGAAGTTGAGTGGACGTCCGGCCGGGCTTCGCTGTTGAAGACAACGCTCAAGATCGCTGAGAAATCTTCCGTGTTCATCAAAGGGCCGGGCGTCGGCAACGATTGGATCGTCCTCGCGTTGACCGTTCTGGAATGACGGTTGACACGCGGCGCGCCGCCCACCTACACTGGCGCGCATGTTGGCCGACAAAATCGCTTCGGACATGAAGGACGCCCTGCGCGCGAAGGACGCCCCGCGCCTTTCCACCTTGCGCCTGCTCAAGTCGGCGCTCGAATATTCCAAGATTGAGAAAAAACAGGAGGCGTTGACCGACGCCGACGTCGTGGCCGTCATCAAGAAACAAATCAAACAGCGGCAGGATTCCGTCGAAGGCTTTGAGAAGGGCGGCCGGGCCGATCTCGTGGAGAAGGAGAAGGCCGAGTTGGCCGTCCTGAAATCTTACCTGCCCGAAGAACTTTCCCCGGCACAGGTCGAAGAGATCGTGAAAGCCACGATTGCCGAAGTCGGCGGGACGACGAAAGCGGACATGGGCAAAGTGATGAAGGCTGTCCAAGCCAAGCTCGCCGGTCGCGCGGACAATAAACTCGTTAGTCAGACCGTCTCTGCTCATCTTGCGTAAGTCGCTTTGGATTGGAGGCTTTCTTGTCGTGCTGCTGACAATTGCGGCACACGTTCGCGGCCTCCAGGGCCAGTTCGTTGAGTGGGACGACACCACCCATATCACGCAAAACCTCGCCATCCGAGCCTTCACGACGGAAAACCTTCGTGCGATGTTCACCGAGCCGGTCGCCAAGTTGTACTGCCCCATGACGTGGCTGTCGTTCGCCGTTGATTACCGGATTTGGGGACGCGAACCATTCGGATACCACCTCACGAATCTGCTACTGCATTTGGCCAACACCGTCTTGGTATTGCTACTGGCCTACCGGCTGTTGCGTGATAGGACTCAGCATGCAATCCCAGTCGCGCTTCTCACCGCCGCATTGTTCGGCGTTCATCCCCTCCGCGTCGAATCCGTCGCTTGGGTGACCGAACGCAAAGACGTTCTGTTCGCCCTTTTCTATCTGCTGGCGCTGCTGGCGTACATACGATGGACCGAGCGAGACGAGCGTGCCGGCTACTGGCTGTGCCTGGGGTTGTTCATCGCCTCTGCGCATTCGAAATCGACTGCCGTCACCTTGCCGGTTGTCCTGCTGTTGCTCGACACGTTTGTCTTTCGCCGTCGGGCGTGGCGGGAGAAGCTCCCGTTTTTCGGCGTCAGCATCATAGTCGGTCTTGCCACCGTTGTTGCGCAAGCCAGCGGCAAGGGCGAAACCGTGGCCAGCACCGAGTTCATTCCCATTTGGGCTCGTTTCGGACTGCTCGGGTATTGTCCGTTGTTTTATGTCCGAAAGTTTTTTTGGCCGACACACCTTTCGCCGATTTACCCCACCTTCGACGAGATGAACTGGACGCCGCTTGTCGCGTTAGCGTGGCTCTTGGCGTTCGTTGGCTTGACCGGCGGGATCGTCTTGCTGCGTCGCCGGATGCCGGCGTTGTTGCCATGGTGGCTGTTTTATCTCGTGACGCTTTCGCCAACGATCGGGTTGCTTCCGGTCGGCATTCACGTCACAGCAGACCGATTCTCCTACCTCCCCTTGCTGGGGCTTGCGATGCCGGTCAGCCTCGGAATCGCTGCTGCAGCCAGCCACACCAAATATGTCTGGCTGGCCGCAGCCGGCATCGTGCTCGGACTGGCCGCTGCAACTTTTCAGCGTACATCCGTTTGGCATGATACGGAGACTCTATTTACGAGCGTCCTTCGCGAGAATCCAAACTGCCTGCCAGCCCATCTGAACATCATCGACTGGTATGTTCAGCATAAGCAATTTGACGAGGCAATCGCTCACGGGAGAAAAGCCGTGGACTTGGCGCCGAACGGGTTGCTGGGACGCAAGATGCTGGCGTACGCGCTGATGAATACCGGCCAGCACGGGGAAGCCATCAAGATTTTACGCCCAGCCGTTGAGCACGGCATCAAGGAGCCGGACGTCTGGCGAGCTTTGGGCGAATGTTTTCTTGCCCAGCGCGACTGGACGAACGCGCAAGCAGCGCTGAAAACCGCGCTCCGCTACGGCGGCCCAGACGCGAAGCTCAAGGCGCTGCTCGACGAGGCGACGGCGAAGAAAACTCAAGATTGACCGATTCGACACCCTCGCTCTTGACCTTGACCTCTCGCGCCAGCGTCCCCAACACCTCATGCCACGCGTACAACTTGTACGTACCCGGCGGGACATCGCGCAGAGTATAGCTCCCATTCTCATCCGTGATCGCGGCCCATGGATGCGGCATCACGGCGATGTAAGCCGCCTTCCAATCGTGGCCGTTGGCGCAAGTTGCTTTCAGCAGCGTCAGCTCACGGAATTTCGGCAGTTGATACTTCTTTTCGAAGCCCGCGTAAGGAGTCGCCACGTTCAGCAACGTCTTCGCTTCATTCGTACCGCTCATGGAATCAACGCGCACGACATGCAACACCGGATCGCTGTTTCTCAAGATCAACGACGCGCCGCTGCGGGCGATTTGCACACGCGGCACAAACTCGCAGTCGCGCTGGTCGAGAACCGCCTCGGCCCCATTCGTCTGCTGCGACTTGCCATTGACCGCCCCCAAATAGACGATCACGCCCTGAACGGTCTGGTTCGTACCGAACAGCAGAACTTGTGTGGCCCGGGCACGCTCCCCGCACACGTCGAGGTCGGACGCGGGAAAGACTTTGGGAATTGCCGGCGGGTTGCCTTTGAGTCGCACCGTGCCGGTGATGACACCATTTTCGGCAGCACGAGCCGGCAGAAGAACAACAAACACGAGGAGAAAAACGAGGCTAAGCCGGTGCATACCAATGATAGAGCATGAAATAGATGATGACGCCGGTCACCGAAACGTACAGCCACAGCGGCAACGTCCAACGCGCGATCCGCTTGTGCCGGTCAAACTGCTGGCGCACTGCGCGGTACAATGTCGTCAGCGCCAGCGGCACAATCACCGCCGCGAGCACCGTGTGCGTCAGGAGAATCGTGAAATACACGGGCCGAACCCAGCCCTCTCCTGCGAAATGCTTGCTTCCGACGTGCGCATGATATGTCAGATACGAACTCAGGAACAATGTGGATACAACCAGCGCGCTGCCCATGCATAACAGGTGCAGTGTCACACGTTTTCGTCGGATGAACACATATCCCGCCGACAACAACACCGCGCTGGTGCCATTCAACACCGCGTTGACGGCGGGCAAATCGGAGATGCCGATCATGACTTTTCCGCCAGCACTCGTTCCACGTCACGCGGTAATTTCTGCAACGCCGCGTCGTCGGTGCAGTCATAATAGCCGCGAATCAGACCATTCCGGTCCACCAGCACCAACTGCGAACTGTGGAGAATCGGCATTTCCTTTGACGGGTCCGCCTCTAGCGTGCCCAAGCGGAAACCTTCGCGCGCCAGCCGGTAGATTTGCTGCTTGTCCCCGGTCAGAAACAACCACCGGCTTCGGTCGGCGCCGAACGTGCGCGCGTATTCCGTCAGCACCTTCGGCGTGTCCCAG
>JBGQCJ010000046.1:0-28423 GCA_041495285.1 Verrucomicrobiia bacterium | reverse complement strand
GTCGACACGATCATCAATCAGAAGGGCGGCGACGTCGTCTGTATCTACGTCGCGATCGGCCAGAAAAAATCCACCGTCGTCAGTGTCATGGAGACGCTCGAGAAATACGGCGCGATGGATTACACCATCATCGTCAGCGCCACCGCCGCCGACCCGGCCCCCATGCAGTTCGTCGCCCCGTATGCCGGCTGCGCGATGGGCGAGTATTTCCGCGACAACGGCAAGCACGCGCTGGTCATTTACGACGATCTTTCGAAGCACGCGCAGGCGTACCGGCAGGTTTCCCTGCTGCTCCGCCGCCCGCCCGGACGCGAAGCGTTCCCGGGGGACATCTTCAATTTGCACAGCCGGTTGCTCGAGCGCGCCTCGAAGCTCAACGACAACGCGCCGGAACTGAATCCCGTCTATCCGAAAGGCGGCGGCTCGCTCACTGCGTTGCCAATCATTGAAACGCAGGAAGGCGATTACTCCGCGTACATCCCGACGAACGTCATCTCGATCACCGACGGTCAGATTTATTTGGAATCCGACTTGTTCTATGCCGGTGTGCGTCCCGCGGTTTCGGTCGGCTTGTCGGTCAGCCGCGTCGGTGGTAACGCGCAGACCAAAGCGATGAAGAAAATCGCCGGTCGTCTCCGCCTCGACCTCGCGCAATACCGGGAACTCGCCGCGTTCGCCCAACTTTCCAGCGACCTCGACAAGGCGACAAAGTCGCAGCTTGATCGCGGCCAACGCATGGTCGAACTGCTCAAGCAACCGCAGTACTCGCCGATCCCGGCCGAAGAGCAGACGATGATCATCTGGGTCGCCACGAACGGTTACGTCGATACGCTGCCGGTGGACGCGATTCGCCGTTTCGAGACTGAATTCTATGCCTTCATGCGCAACAAGTATCCGCAAGTCGGCAAGGCGCTTCGCGAAAAGAAGGAACTGACCGAGGAAGTGGTGTCGCAATTGAAAAAGGCGACCGAGGAATTTAGGAGCCTCTTCGCCGCGAAGTAACGTTTCATGCCCAGCACCCGTGAAATCCGCCGCCGTATCAAAGGCGTGAAAAATATCAAGCAGGTGACGCGCGCGATGAACATGATCGCTGCGGCCCGCCTCCGTCGCGCCCAGCAGAAAGCGGAGTCGGCCCGGCCATACGCCGAACGGCTCAGCGAAATTCTGCACGACGTGCAAGCCAGTGGCGGCGGAATGAGACATCCGCTTTTGGCCGAGCGGCCGGTGAAGCGCATCGGTGTCGTACTCGTCACATCAGATCGCGGACTGTGCGGCGCGTTCAACGCGTCCATTATCCGCGAAACGGATCATTTCTTGCGCGAACAGACGGCAGAAGCCGGCTTGATCACGGTGGGCAAAAAGGGGCGCGATTACTTCCGGATGCGCGGCACGCAAATCGATGAACATTTTATTCAACCATCGCGTGACGTGAAGCTCGAAGAACTGGGACGCATCAGCAAGAAGGTTATCGCCACCTACACCAGCGGCGAGTACGACCAGATTTTTCTCGCGTACTCGCAGTTTATCAGCGTGTTGAAGTCGCATTCGTCCGTCACACAGTTGCTTCCATTGGGTAACGCTAACGACAAGACGAAGGAATCACCACGCACGGCACCGTACCAATTCGAGCCGTCGGCGGAAGAGTTGTTGAGCACATTGCTGCCGCAGTACGTCGAGGTGGTCATTTACCGGGCGCTCGTCGAATCGGTGGCCGCCGAACAGGCCGCGCGTATGATCGCCATGAAAGCGGCCACCGACAGTGCCTCGGACATGATTGACGGGCTGACTCGCGAGTACAACCGGGTCCGCCAGACTTCGATCACCACGCAAATTTTGGAAGTTGTCTCCGGCGCCGAAGCGCTCGAGCAGGGGTAGAGAGGGTGTTAAAACCGATCATGCCGGTAAAATCGTTAAAAGGTGTTTTGTGAGTCAGGAGACATTTAAGACATTTCAAGACTTGGACGTATGGAAGGCGGCGAGGGAACTGCGCAAGCAAGTGTACGCGGTTTCCAAGCTGTTGCCCGACCGCGAGAAGTACAACGTCGTCTCGCAGATGCGTCGCGCGGCGTTGTCATTGACGAACAACATCGCGGAAGGCCACGGACGGTTTGGCTATCAGGAAAACATTCAGTTCCTGCGACAGTCGCGAGGTTCGCTGGAAGAACTGCTGGACGACCTGACGCTGTGTTCGGATGAGAAGTATCTGCCTTCAGAGCAGATCGCTGCTGTGGAAATGGAAATCGGGCGAGTCCGAGCGTTGTTGAACGCGTACATTCGCTTTCTGAAGCAGCGCAAGGAAGCCACGCCGGCTGTGCTGCGTGAAACCGCCGCTGAGTACACCGCAGACGACGAAGACACCTTTTGACGGTTTTAACAACTTTAACGATTTTAACGGAGGCACAAATGAGCACCAACGGACATCGCAAAGGAAAAATCGCGCAGGTCATCGGGCCGGTCGTGGACATCGAGTTTTTCACCGAGGAATTGCCGCCGATCAACCAAGCCATCAAGATCGAAAACAAAGAACACGGAATCGATCTCACCTGCGAAGTTGCCGAACATCTCGGCGAAGGCGTCGTGCGCACGGTCGCCATGTCCGCGACGCAAGGACTCGTTCGCGGCATGGAATGCATTGATACCGGCGCGCCGATCACAGTCCCAGTCGGCCCGGCCGCGCTCGGTCGCGTGTTCGATCTGCTCGGCAATCCGATTGACGGCAAAGGCCCGGTGAAGTCGGAGCACATGCTGCCGATCCATCGGCCGGCCCCGCCGTTTGAGGAGCAAGTGCCTGCCACCAAACAGTTTGAGACGGGCCTGAAATCCGTCGATTTGCTCGCGCCGTTCGCCAAAGGCGGCAAGATTGGATTCTTCGGCGGTGCCGGGGTCGGCAAAACGGTGTTGATCCAAGAGCTGATCCGCAACATCGCCAAGGAACACAGCGGCTACTCCGCGTTCGGCGGCGTCGGCGAGCGCACGCGCGAAGGCAATGATCTTTATCTCGAGATGACCGAGTCCGGCGTGCTTGCGAATACGGTGCTCGTGTTTGGTCAGATGAACGAACCGCCCGGCGCCCGTTTGCGCGTCGCGCTCACGGCGCTCACCGAAGCGGAATACTTCCGCGATTTCGAGGGCAAGGACGTGCTGCTGTTCATTGACAACATCTTCCGCTTCGTGCAGGCCGGTTCCGAAGTTTCCGCGTTGCTTGGTCGTATGCCGAGCGCGGTCGGCTACCAGCCAACACTCGGCACCGAAATGGGCGACTTGCAGGAACGCATCACCTCGACGAAACGCGGTTCGATCACGTCAGTGCAGGCGGTGTACGTACCGGCTGACGACATTACCGACCCCGCGCCGGCGACGACGTTCACGCACTTGGACGGCTCCATCGTTCTCTCCCGGCAGATCTCTGAGTTGGGAATCTATCCGGCCGTTGACCCGTTGGCTTCCACATCCCGGTTGCTCGACCCGCTCGTGCTTGGCGAAGAACATTACCGGGTCGCGCGCGGCACCCAGCAGGTGCTGCAACGTTACAAAGATCTGCAGGACATCATCGCGATTCTCGGCATGGAAGAGTTGAGCGAAGAAGACAAGCTCACCGTCGCGCGTGCCCGCAAGATTCAGCGCTTCCTGTCGCAGCCGAACTTCGTCGCCGAACAATTTACCGGCATCCCCGGCAAGTACGTCCGCATCGCCGACACCGTGCGCAGCTTCAAGGAAATCCTCGAAGGCAAACACGACGACCTGCCGGAGCAGGCGTTCTACATGGTCGGCGCGATCGAGGAAGCGCGGGCGAAGGCCGAGAAAATGAAGGCGTGAGCCGCGCATGGCGGAAGAGAAGACTTTTCAGTTCGAAATCCTGACGCTGCAGAAGCTGTCTTTGCGCGATCAGGTGCGCTTTGTCATCGCGCCCGGGCAAGAAGGCGTTTTCGAAATCCTTCCCGACCACGCGCCGTTTGTCTTCGCGCTCAAGCCCGGGCTACTGCGAATTCGTAGACCGGGCGGAGACGAGCAATACGTCGCAGTCGGCGGCGGATTCCTCATTGTGCAGAAAGAGCGCACGACGGTGCTCACGCGCAGCGCGGAACGCCCCGAGGAAATCGACGTCGAGCGAGCGCAACGCGCCAAGGAGCGCGCGGAAGACCGGTTGCAGCAGAGAAACGAAGACATCGATCTCGCCAGAGCTCAAGCCGCGCTGCAGCGCGCCCTTGCGCGCTTGAAGGTCGCGGAATATGTTGGGGCGGAACGATGACAAAGATATCACACGGGTGGGCAGCGCCTGACTTGGAGACCCGAATCGGGGCGCACGTGCACGCTTGGGCAAAGACCCGGCAGGCGGTGCGATTGCGACCGGAGACGTATCCGTTTGTGACGATCTCGCGGGAATTCGGCTGCGAAGCTCTTCCCTTGGCGCAGCGGCTGGTGGAAATCCTTAACGAGCGTTGCCGGCCATCGATTCCGTGGGTCGCTTACGATCGCGAGTTGCTCGACAAGGTGGCCAGTGAACTGCACTTGGCGCGCGAAATCGTCGAATCGATTGACGGCCGTCGCCGCGACGTAATGACCGAACTGTTCAACGCCGTCCTCAACGTCAAGATGGACGAGGCGCTCATGTTCCGCAAACTGGCCGAGGTGATCCGCTCTCTCGCCACGCACGGGCACACAGTGCTTCTCGGCCGCGGCGGCTACTTGATCACGCAGGATTTAAAAACAGGTCTGCACGTGCGGCTCGTCGCGCCGCGCGAATGGCGCATCCACAAGGTGGCCACCGACCGCAACCTCACGCAGGCGGAAGCCGAGCGCATTGTTGCCGAAGGCGAGCGCGAGCGAAACCGTTTCTTGCACACCTTCTTCCACCAAAACCCCAAACACCCTTTCTACCACGACCTGGTTATCGACAGCGCGCGATTTAATCTGGCACAGGTTGCGGAACTTATTTTCACAGCTCTTGCGGCCCGCTTCGGTCAAGCGCTCGTCGGCGCGTAAGAGCGCGCTTGCGCGTTCATAGCCTGCGAACTATGATGTGACCGGGCAATGACGAAGATCTCCCACGGCTGGGTCGGTTCGGACTTGAATGCGCGCATCACCGCACACGTTCAGGCGTGGAAAAAAATAAGGCCGCTGGGTCACCGCCGGGCGCTGGAAACCTATCCGTTTGTGGCTGTCTCGCGAGAGTTTGGTTGCGAAGCGTTGCCGCTGGCGCAACGACTCATTGAAATCCTGAACGAACGCTGCCGGCCTTCCATTCCTTGGGTTGCCTACGACCGGCAGCTGTTAGACAAGGTCGCGGATGAACTGCACTTGCAGAGAGACATCATGGAATCGCTCGATGGCCGCCGCCGCGACGAGATGAGTGAGTTGTTTGACTCCATCATGAACAAGAAAGTGGGCGATGTCGTGGTGTTCCGCAAACTGGCCGAGGTAATCCGCACCCTGGCCATTCAGGGCCATGCGGTTCTTGTCGGACGCGGTTGTTCTCTGGTCACGCAGGACTTGAAGAATGGTTTGCATGTGCGATTGGTCGCGCCCCGCGATTGGCGCGTCCACAAGATTGCCGCCGATCGCAATCTCTCGCAGCGCGAGGCGGAGAAGATCGTCGACCAAGGCGAGAAAGAACGTCATCATTTCATCGCTACGTTCTTTGTGCTGGACCCGCAGAACCCATTCCATCACGATTTGATTATCGACAATTCGCGTTTCAACCTCGCCCAGATCGCAGAGATCGTGTTTGCCTCGTTGGGGGCGCGGTTCGGAGAGACCCTCGTCGGCGCGTGAGGCGCCGTCATTTCTTCCAGAGCGCTTCCTTCACGCCCTGTTTTTTATTGGCCCAGCGGGCCAACACAAAAAGCGCATCGCCCAGTCGGTTGAGGTAGGACACGACGAGTACCTCGATTTTTTCTTCGCGTGCGAGCCGCACGCAAAAACGCTCGGCCCGCCGGCAGATCGTGCGGGCGACGTGAAGCTGCGCGGCGACCGGGGTGCCGCCCGGCAAGATGAATTCCCGGAGCGGACCGAGCTTCGCGTTGCATTCGTCCATCAACTTTTCCAGCGCGACGATCTGCGCCTTTGTGATGCGAACGCGAGACTGACCGGGCGTGGCCAGTTCGGCGCCCAAGTGGAACAAATCGTTCTGAATACCGGCCAGCACGGTGTCCGTCTTCTTGTCCGGTTTGAAAGCGCGGGCGAGACCGATGGCGGAATTCAGTTCATCCACGGTGCCGTACGCCCAGATGCGCGGCGAATCCTTGCTCACGCGCTGGCCGCCGACCAAGCCGGTATCACCCTTGTCGCCGGTGCGTGTATAGATTTTTGTCAAGCGTGCCATTCAGCACTTTTGAAATTTCGCCGGGATGAGACACATGAACTTGAAAGGCTTGTCCGCCGCGTTCTTGAACTGGTGTTGTTCATCGGCGGGGATGTAGAGAACGTCGCCGGGCTTGATCGCGACTTCCTTGCCGTCGCGCCAGACCGAGCCGGCGCCTTCCATCACGTAGATTTCATGTTCGTAGGGATGATGGTGATGCGGTGTGTGGCCGCCCGGCGCAACCTCGAAGATGCGCATCGCAAAATTCGGCGCGCCATCGCGCATCGAAACCGCGACCTGATACTGGCAATCCTTGGCACCGTCCATCACAACCTTTTCCACCGGCACGTCCTTGAGACTGGCAATCTTCATGGCGCTTACTCTCCCATCACCTTGATGATAGCACGCTTTCGGCGCTGGCCGTCAAATTCACAATAGAAAATCTGCTGCCACGGGCCAAGGTCAAGTTTGCCGTCAGTGACCGGCACGATGACTTGGTGGTGAACGAGGATATTCTTGAGATGACTGTCGGCGTTCGTCTCGCCGGTCCGGTGGTGCTCGTAGTTCTCACGAAACGGCGCGAGGTTTTCCAGCCACTTGTCAATGTCGCGCCAGATGCCCGGCTCGTTGTCGTTGACGGCCACGCCGGCGGTGATGTGCATGGCGGAGACCAGCACCATGCCTTCGCGGATACCGGCTTTGTGAACCGCAGCCTCCACCTTGTCGGTGATAAGGAGGTACTCGCGGTGGTTCTTGGTGTTGAACCAGAGGTATTCGGTGTGAAACTTCACGCGTGCGCTTCGGCCACCAGCCAACTGAATCGCACGCCGGCACTCTGGCGCACAAGCTTCAGGATCGAAATGAAAAGGATCATGAACGTCCAGTCGCCAATCATTGTACCGCGCAGAAACGGCAACGCCGCAACGTAGCACTGGCCCAGACCGGCGAACGTCTTCGGATAGTTCTCGATCCCAAACAGCCACACGCCAAAGTTGCTGATCAGATAGAATAGAAATGGCGTCGCCAACGCGCAGCCGAATTTCGCGCCCACACGCCGCCCGCGCGCCCACAGGCCCAACAAACCGATCAGCACGAACGCGCCGTAGTCAATGGCTCGCGGCCAAAAGAAAACCGGATAGCCGACGCGAACATTCAGCACCAAGTCCGTCAACGCCAGCACCGCCAGCGGCACCCACAGCGCATAGCGGCGACCAAAGTACATCCCGCCGACGAACGCCAGCGCCGCCACCGGCGCGACATTCATGGGATGCGGCAGCAACCGATAAAGCCCGGCCCCCAACACCATCAAGATCGCTAAAATCATAGGTTTGTCCTCAGTCCGCAATGATTCTATGGGCGCACCGGCCGAAAATCAATCCGAAAAACCGCGCCCCAGTCCAGCCCGGCTCGGTGGAACATGCCGGTCACTTGTGGTAAAGTAACGGGTGGTTCCCAGCGAACAAGCCTACCGGAGATTCCAGCGCCGCGTGGATCGACTCTGCTTTCTGATTGTGGCGAGCGATTGGCCCGAACGGGACATCACCATCGAGCGGCTCTTCCTGCGCACGGAAGCCGCCCGGCTGTTCCCCGAAAAGTTCCACCTCTACGACATGCTCTACGAAAGCCGCTTCCGCCGGCTCTGGCAGCAGTTTCGCTCCGAAGGACGAGACTGATTAAAGCGCGGATTCAAGCGCGCGACGGAGGGGGCTGTGGCCGGACCGGTTGCGTGAGAAGGCGGTTCAGTTCCTCGACGATGACTTCGAGACGGTCTTCGTCATCGGTGCGCTCGGAGGCGAGAGCGCGGAATGTGTTCTGCATTTCGCCTGCGTAACGATGCCAGTCACGCTGCATTCGCTCGCAGGCTTCTTCTGAGGTTGGCAACTGGACGAAGCCGGTGCGGTGGAGGTCGCTGTAGAGTTTGGCTAACTCAGTTTGGGCGCGGTGGCGGAGCGTGAGCTTCACTTTGCCGATGGCCAGCGCCTTTGCATCGTAGAAATCGTGTGGGTCGAACAGCTTGGCTTTGCCTTCGGGCAACTCGACCGTTTCGAACGGTTCTCCCACCGGCAGGAAGGCGTCGGGGAAGCGACGAACTTGTTCCGCCTCCAGCGACTCGAGGATCTCCAGCGCGACTTCGTGCGGGCTGGCAACGCGACCCTTCTTCGCCCGCTTCTTGTTCTCGTTGGCTTGCAGTTCGAGAAATCGGCCTTCGTTGAAATGGCGGGTGACCTCGCGATAGAGACGTTGCAGCAAGGAGTCAACTTCCTGTTGAGGGACACCGATTGCCCGCAGAACTTCTCTGTCCAACGCCTGCCGGTCTCCGCGTTGAAGTTCCAGTGGCAAGTCACGCGGTTCGATTTGACGGTCGCTCAACTCGGATAGGTTCTGTGCTTCGAAGAATCGCTGCTCGACTAGGCGTGTGATCGCGCGGTCGCCAAGTGCATCGAAAGCGGCAGCCAACTTCTTGACTGCTGCGTCGGAGAGAGTATTCACATTTGGTACGGGCAGAATATTGGCGGCGTACACATCGAGTTGTGTGTGGGCTTCCGTTCCCACTGTTCGGCTGAAGTACGGTTTCACGAAAGCCACGAGGGTCGAGTTGAGGGCAGCGGCCAAGGCTTTGTTGCGCTCCGCGTTCTTGGCCTCGACGACCATGAGCGCACAGTTGACCGGCAACTTCTCCTCGTTCCACGGTGCGATATGCCGGTACCCGCGCACAACGTGGGACAGACAAACACGGACGGCGCGGCCTACCGGTGGTTCTTGGTGTTTGCGGAGGACCGCGTCTCGCTGCGCTCGGCTTGGCGGTGAATGAAATCGGACAGCCCCTCGGCAACGGCGTCGGCGTATTCGCGGTAAATGCTCCGGTAAGACTTCTTTTCGATGTCGCGCGTGCCTTCGTAATCGCCCAACTGGATGCGTTCGTAAACGACCCGGTTGTTCTGGTAGTACGGTTCGAGGAAAACGACGGGGCCGTCGATGAGCCGGTTCGCCGCAAGGTTGCGAGTGTAAACGTAACGATTCGTGCCGACCCGCACGGCTGCGCCGCCCGGCGCATATTCGACTGGCGGCAGGCCGGTGGCCTTGGCGAGGGCCGAAGCCAACGCTTCGGCGACCCGCAATTCCATTTCATGCGAGCGGCTTAGCAGCTTGCTCATCAACCGAAACTTCTGTTCGTCATCTTCCAACTCCGACGGCAGATAGTTGCCGTGAACGAACACGACAAGCCGGTTGTCGTCCACGAGTTCGAAGCGTTCGTTCCAATCAACGGCATTGAAGTGGATGCACAAGGTGATGTCGGGTTTCAGTTCCTCATTCACGCGGCGAGCGCGCGCTGCAATCTCGGCGCCCCGGTAAAACAGCGTCTCCGCGCGTTTGCGGATCGCGTCGGCGCGGGCGGCTTCGCGTTCCAGCGGCGGAAAAATGTCGAACCGCGCCAGCTTCGCCACGTCGCGCTCGGCTTGGGCGCGGAAGTCCTCGGGACGTTTGTCGGTTACCGGCTCGAAGTTGTTCTTGGTGAACAGGATGGTTGCCCCGGCAGCTTCGAGTTGCGGTTTGAGCAGACGGGCCACGGCAAGATTGAGGACGGCTTCCTGCACGGGCCGGTCCGTGCCGCGAACAAAGAAGCGTTCCTCAATGCGCGCCCATTCGCCGCCGATGTGACCGGGGTCGAGGACGATGCGCTTCAAGGATGAAGGATGAGGGATGAGGGATGAAGCGGAGAAGTAAAGAGTGAACAACGGCGATTCTTTGGCGGGCGTGGAGAAGACGGCGACCGCGTTGGTGGTGAACGTCAGATAATTCGTGAACGCCCCGGAAGGGCAATAAACTTGGGACAGGAGCTGGTCGAACTTGTCGCGTGAGATGGTTTGCTGATACCGGTCGAGCGCGGGCCAATCGACGGCGAAGGCGTTGACGGCACACCATGCGCTACCGGCCAGCGCTATGACTCGGAGTCTTCCCATTCGGCGGGACTCCATTCGAGAATCTCGTTGATCTCGTCAAAGACGTGCATGGTTTCGGCGCTGAAGAAACGGTCCCGGTCGAGCGCGTCAAGTTCTTCCAGCATGTCGAGTTCCGTGCAGTCCCGTGCATAGTGGTGAGTTTTGTTGAGCAGGCGAACGCGGGCCGCGCTGATGGTGTCCACAAATTTGCTGTACGCGCCGGCATCCTCTTCGCCGATCAGCGGCAACGCGAACAACTGCGCCCCTGTGTCGATGATGCTCTCGTCGGTGAGGATAAGTTTCAGACGGCCGTCGGACAATTCGGATTGCATGGCGTAAACTTGAAACGCCGCCGCGAATTGTTCCGGGCGCAAACCATGCGGCCGGTACTGATCCAGCGCTTCCACGAGGTGACTGACCTGGCGTGGATCAAGAATGCTGCGATCTCTTGAGCTCCGATCCATGTCGTCGCTGGTTTCGTCGAGCCACCAGTTCATGTCCTCGTCGAGGCGAATGACAATCCAGTGCGGAGGCGTTAATGTCGGGCCGTTCATGGGAACGGCTTGAATTCTGCCAAATCTGCTTTGCATTTTGCAACGTCGAACGCCAGAATTGCCGTGGTGAGCAGCCTCCTCGAATATCTCGGCCAGCGTCCCCAACTTGGCGCAGGCGTCTTTGTGGCTGAAGGGGCGCGGCTGATCGGCGATGTGCAGATCGGCGAAGATTCCAGCGTTTGGTTCAACAGCGTTCTGCGCGGCGACATCAATCGCGTGGTGATCGGTCACCACACAAACATCTAGGACAACAGCGTTTGTCACGTGGCGGACGACTTTGCGTGCGTCGTAGGCAACTACGTGACCGTGGGGCACCGGACCATTTTGCATGGTTGCACGGTGCACGATGAGGTGCTGGTGGGGATGGGTGCCGTATTGATGAATGGCGTGGTGGTGGGCGAACAAAGCATCGTGGGCGCCGGTGCGCTGCTTACGGAAGGGCTGGAGGTGCCGCCCGGCTCGCTGGTGTACGGCGCGCCGGCAAAAGTCGTCAGCACACTCGCCGGCAAGGAACGCGCTCAAATCAAGAAGTGGGCGGAGAAATACTGTCGCGTGGCGGCAAACTATCTGGGCAAGCCTGCGTGATCAGTCGAACAGCCTAGCTGCGAACCGTCTCGGAGGTGTTGACATTTCCGGCAGTGGACGCGCGGAGGGAGGTTGTCGTTTCGTTGTCGGCGGTGCGGAATTGGATTTGATCGCCCGCTTCGGTGCGCGTGCGCTGGATGTCGCCGACCGGCAGTTCGAGAACGTAAACCGCCTTCTTCACGATGCAGGTGCGAAAGGGCGGCAGCGCCGTGACAGCGCGCATCACCCTCAAATCCTTGTCCAGGAATAGCACGTCAATGGAAAACCGCATGCCAAAGGTGTGAATGCCATAGCAGCGGTCCAAGAGCAGTCCTTCGCCCGGGCCGAGCGCCCTTCGATTCAGCAGTCCAATCATCCGCTTGAACACTGAATTGGCGAAATGACAGCGGTCGGAAAGAACGGTCTTCTTAGTGACGTTGACCAGTACCATGCTGCCAACTCTTGCTATAGCTGCCCCATGATGGCGATCAGCGCAGGGCCGAGAATCACGATGAACAACGCAGGGAAAATAAAGAACACCAGCGGGAACACCATTTTCACGGGCGCCTTCATGGCCTGTTCCTGCGCGCGTTGACGACGACGGACGCGAATGGAGTCCGCCTGAATGCGCAGCGTGCTGGTGATGCTGCCGCCCAACCGGCTGGCATGCACGACAGCGGTGACAAACGTCTTGAGGTCCTCGACGCCGGTGCGATTGCCCAAGTCCTCCAAAGCTTCCAAACGCGGTTTGCCCAAGCGGATCTCATTGAGCGTTTTGGCAAACTCCTCCGCCAGCGGCCCCTTGATCTTGCGCATCGTGTAACCGACCGCCGCGTCGAAGCCCATGCCGGCCTCCACGCTGATAGTCAGCAGGTCGATGGAGTATGGCAGCGTGATCAGAATCTCCGCCTGACGGCTCTTGACTCGCTTGCCCAGCACGAACTGCGGCAAGATAAATCCGGCGAACGCCGCGATCATCAAATAGCCGATGTTGAGTGGATCGTTGAACGTCGCGGTGCCTCCCGGCGCATTTCCGAGCGTGACCAAAAGGATGAACACCAACACGACGCAGCCGGCCAAACTGAACCAGCACAAGCCCTGCAACTGCACAGCGGTGACCCGGGGAAACAACCCGGCCATCACCAGCTTCTTCTGGGTCCTGTCGGAAACTTCCGCCGGCGTGTAACCCCGGAACAGCTTCGCGACAGTCTCACCGAGCGGCAAGAGAACACGCTGCACGAAGGAACGTTCGAGTTCTTCCTCGGCCGTCTGGGCCTCGACTTCCTTGAGTCGTTCGATGCGTTGCTCGACGGCAAATTTCGAGGAGCCGCGGTACAACCCGACCAGCAGCAGCACCATGAACAAAAATCCAGTAATAATGGCTAATGGCAACATGACTCAAACCTTGATTGAAATTATTTTGAAGATCAGGTACGCGCCCAGCATCTGCCAGAAAAGGGCAAAGACCATCAGCAGCACGCCCAACGGCGCGTGCAAGCCGAACACCGGGTATCTTGGATCGCCCAGCATCACATCGAAATAGCCGGGCGTCTTGAGCCAAATCATAAAGAACACCACAAACGGCAGCAAGCCGACAATCAAACCCGACAGTCTTCCCTGCGCCGTCAGCACCTTGATGTCCCCTTGAATCCGCAACCGTTCACGAATCGTTTCGGCCACTTTTTCCATCATCTCGGTCAGATTGCCGCCGACGTCCTTCTGCACCAGAAACGCGCTGATGACAATGTCCAAGTCCTGACTGTTCACACGGCGACCGAGATTAAGCAGCGCGTCTTCAATGGTGGCGCCGAGGTTGACTTCGCGCAGCATGCGGCCCAGTTCCTTGGAAATCGGATCGTCCATCTCCTTGGCCACCAACTCCAGCCCCTTGAGGAAACTGTAGCCCGAACGCAACGAATTGGTCAGCAACATCAACGCATCCGCCAGTTGTCTCACAAATTTATCGCGACGCCGGTTCTCGTACACGCGCACGACCATCCCCGGAACGAGAAATCCCAAGCCGCCCAGAACGACGCCGCCCCAAAAGTGCTCCAAACCATAGAAGCCAAACACGAACGCGCCCCCGGCCAGCACCAGACGAAGAAGAACGTACTCGGAAGGACGCATCGGCACATCAGCACGGGCCAACTCCTCCTCGAGACGCTGGATGTATCCGCGCCCCAGCAGAATGTGGAGAAAACGGCTGACGGGGCTGAGCTTCTGCATCTCGGCGTCGGTCTCCAAGGCGGCTTCTTCCTCGATGCCGGCATAGGTCTGCACACGCTGCGCGAGGAGGGCCTTGCGTCTGGCCGTGAATTGGTAGAGACCAAAGACGAACAGGATGACCGTACCGGCTCCAAAGATTCCAATCATTACCAGAGGTTGCATGACTAGCGTAAATCTCCCGCCGACCGCTTGAAAATCTCCGGCGGCAGGTGAATGCCCGCCGCATTGAACCGGTCAATGAACTTCGGCACCATGCCGGTCGCTTGCATCGTGCCGAGAACTTTGCCGCCTTCACCAATGCCCTTTTGCTGGAAGGCAAACAGATCCTGCAGAACGATCACGTTGCCTTCCATGCCCTGAATTTCGCTAACACTGATAACTTTGCGACTGCCGTCGCTGAGTCGCCCGATCTGGACAATCAAATGAATGGCGGAGGCGGCTTGCTCGCGAATGGCTCGCGAGGGCAGTTCCATGCCGGACATCATTACCATCGTCTCCAACCGTGACAGCGCGTCGCGCGGCGTGTTGGAGTGAATCGTCGAAATTGAACCTTCGTGGCCGGTATTCATCGCCTGCAACATGTCCAGCGCCTCGCCGCCGCGTACTTCACCGACGACAATGCGGTCCGGACGCATCCGCAAACAATTGCGCACGAGATCTCGAATCTTGATCTCGCCCTTGCCTTCGATGTTCGGCGGCCGGGACTCCAAACGCACCACGTGGGGCTGATGCAGTTTGAGTTCCGCTGCGTCCTCGACCGTGACCACGCGCTCGCCCTCGGGAATGAACGAGGACAACACGTTCAGAAGCGTGGTTTTGCCCGCACCCGAACCGCCGGAAACCAGAATGTTCAGCTTGATCTTGACGCACGCCGCCAGGAAGGCCGCCATGGCCTGCGTGATCGAGCCGAACCCGATCAGGTCTTCGACGGTATACGGATCGACGGAAAATTTCCGGATCGTCAGCACCGGACCGTTCAACGACAGCGGCGGGATAATGGCATTCACGCGCGAGCCGTCCGGCAGACGCGCGTCCACCATCGGACTGGATTCATCCACGCGTCGGCCGAGCGGCGTCACAATCTTGTCAATGACGTGCCGGATGTGTTCCTGATCGCGAAACTGGATGTCCGTCAGTTCCAGCTTGCCGAAGCGCTCACAGTAAATCTGATCGGCCCGGTTAATCATGACTTCGGTAACGGTCGGGTCGCGCAGCAGCGGTTCAATCGGCCCGAATCCGAGGATTTCATCGGCCATGTCCGAGACGAGTCGGTTGCGCATCTGACGCGAGTAGGGGAATTTTTCGGCGCGAAGTTTCTCTTCGACCAGCTCTTCGACGCGTTTGCGCAGCAACGCCTCGTCGCCCTTCTCGAGCAACTTCTGGTCGATATTCTGAACCAGATACGCAAGGATGGCATTCTTGGATTCCAAGTATAACTGCGAACTGACTTCAGGGCTTGCCGTCATCATATCGACCACACCCCTTTATTCTTGATGGTTAATGTAAAAATGAAAACCATTTCGCTCCCGCCTGCCTCTTCGCCGGTTCGATCTCTGCTCCGGACGTGAAGCTTTCTGCCAAGGTGATTAACGTTCGGGAAACCGGCTTGTGGGGACTCGACACCACAAACGGCTGCCCCAAATTCACGGACGTGCTGACCAGCGCATCGTCGTTGGGAAGCTGGGCCGCCACGGGAAATTCCAAGATGGATTCCACTTCCGCCGCTGAGATCTCTTTCGAGCCGCTGGAGCGATTGATCACCACGCGGATTTTCTCCTTGGAATAATTGGCCGCCATCAGGTTCTTCAAGTAGTGCTTGCCGTCGCGCAAACGCGGCAGATCCATTCCCATCACCACCAGAATCACATCCGAATAATCCATGGCCGCGAGCGTGGACTCGAGGTTCGCATAGCCGGTATCCACAATCGTACACTCGTTGTGTTCGCGCAGCGCTTCCAAGATGCTTTGCACCATGTACCGGGAGAGTGACGTGCCGTCAAACGTTCCCATCAGAGGCGCCGCCAACACCGATACTCCTGAAGCGTGTTTGACCATCACGCTGTCCACCACGTCGTAATCAATTCCACCGAATCCCGGCAGCAGGTCGCCCAGCGTGCGTCGCGGAGTCAAGTCCAGCAGCATCGCCACGTCGCCGCCCCAGAGATTCAGGTCTACGAGGGCGATCTTCTCACTGGCGCCGGCCAGCGCCACCGCCAAGTTGCAGGCGATGACAGTCTTGCCGCATCCGCCGCGCGGGCCGGTCACGGTGATGATCTGCCGCTGCGGACCTTCGGGCTCAACCGGTGCGGCGGGCGCGCCGGTTTTCTTCGCCGCCTTTGCCTGCAGATTTGACACCTTGCGGACTTCTTCGAGGAGACGGTCACCGGCGATGGGCCGGGTCATGAACTCCTTGATTCCCGCGCGCAGCATCTTGTGCCAGACTTCTTCGCCTTCCTGGCCGGTCAGGATGAGAATGACCCCGATGTCCGGCATCTCGGTGGTGATTTTCTCGGCGGCATCCAACCCACTGATGACTGGCAGGTCTTGTTTGACGAGCACGATATCCGGCCGTTGGCGAACCGCCATGTCGAGGCACTCCTTGCCGTCCCGCGCCTCCCCGACGACCTGAATGTCCGCCTCGCCGGCGAGCAAACTCTTCAGCTTCTCGCGCTCGCCCAGTTCATTATCTGCAATGATTATTTTGATGACCCGATCCATAATTCCATCCCGTCGATTCTTGCTCGACGAATCCTCTATCTCCACTCAAGTTCCCCCCCATCGCCGACCCCTCCTACTGCACGACGGGCCGTGCCGGAGCGTAGTTCGTCGTCGGTTCCTTCGGCGGCTCGGCCGGTGCGGGCTGCGCAGCCGGTGCCTTCGCCGCTGGTGCCGGAGCCGCCTCTTTCGCGGCCGGCGCAGGTGCCGGCTGTGGCTCGGGCGCGGGTGCCGCGGGTGCCGGCGCTGGTGCGACGTTCTCTTTGCGCGCGCTCGGTGCCGGAGCTGGCGCCTTTGGTTCCGCCTTCGGCCGATGCGGGCCTGGTTCACCCAGAATCGGCTGGTCATAATCGCGCAAGCCTTCACCCGCAAGACCTAACCCGTCGGGCCGATGCAGACCCCAATTATCACGCTTGCTGGGCACGGGCAGCACGTTATCGTTCGCCTCTTTGCCATTCCACTCCTGCAGCGCTGGCGTCCTCACAGCCGACGCTGTGTCGGCATCCACATCCTTGATAATTTCTGGCGTCATGAAGAACACGACCTCGGTTTGATCGCGAGCGGACTCCTTGTGACGAAAGAGAAAGCCAAATATCGGGATCT
Organism: Verrucomicrobiia bacterium; assembly: GCA_041495285.1. Classification (GTDB taxonomy): domain Bacteria; phylum Verrucomicrobiota; class Verrucomicrobiia; order Palsa-1439; family Palsa-1439; genus JBGQCJ01. The sequence continues at coordinate 11,519 of JBGQCJ010000046.1, read as the reverse complement.
CCGCCAACCACGGAACTTTCCGCAGCGTGTCGGCGCTCAGGTTGTTCTCCAGCAGTCCACCAATCACAATTGTCTGTCCGTCCTTTACCTGAAGAGTTGTATCCGCCTTTTTCGTAGTGATGACGGGGAGTTCGCTGCCTCCTCCGCCTTTCACTATGGTGCTGCTGACCTGGCTGACCTCCGCGTGGATAGTCGTGTTGATCTGATTCTGGCTGTCGACGACGGGTTTAACTTTCATCCGTACACCGACTTCCTTGAATTCGACTGTGAACGATGTACTGAGCTCTTGCACGATCGGCACTTCCTTGCCAACCAAGAAGCTGGCCTCTTTACCGCTGAGGGTAACGAGGGTGGGTTCAGACAGAAGCTTGGCGAGACCCTTGGTAATCAGAAGCTGCAGGATCACATCGGCGCCCATTGCATCCCCGATGCCTCCGGTTGGGCCGCCTTTGTCTGGGTCTATGCTCCCAAGGCCATGAACGAGCGTTTGTGCGGCACCGGCGGTGCCGGGAATCCCCACGCCCAGAAAACTCGTGGCATATTGAATCTGACCCTGCGACCCAAACCATTTGAAGCCGATATTCTTCGCCGCGCTGGTGCTAACCTCCGCCACGCGCATGCGGATCCTCACCTGACGGGGTTTCTTCACCTCAAGCAGATTCAGGACTTTATCCTTGTAAGCAGAAGCAACTTGAACTGCGCGCGCGGCTTGCAGTTCGTCATCCACTTGACCGTCCAAGACAAGTGTATCTCCGATGGACCGGACGCTGATGTTGGATTGTCCGATCATATCGCGGATGGTCGCGGCGGCAGCATCATTACCCACTTCGATGCGATACAATTGCGAGGGGGAGCCTTCGCGGACGACGCTCAACGTTGTGACGCCGGCTTTTTTGCCGATGACGCTGAGTTCCTTGTCGGAAAGCGGAGTCACGTCAGCAATTGTCGGATCGGCGATCGCCAGCTTGGCAACGTTCTCGGCGGGGAAGGCCACGGCCTCGCCCACGCTGACACGAATTGTTTTGTCGTCTTCCGCGCGTGATTTTGGCACGGCGATAGAGGCGACAGCCAGCAGCACGGTAAGTAATATACCTGCTTTCCCCATGACCCTCCCAACCTTTGTGGTCTTCGTTTTCATCTTCTTCGTCATCCTTTCGTTTACGCTCTGATTGGTTGCGGTGCTAGGGCGACATTATCTGTTCTTGCGTGCCGCGAACGATGGTGATGCTGCGCCCGGTTCGTGAAGGCGGCGGACTGATGATCACTTGCGTCGAGCGCCCTTCCATCGGTGACGAAGCGCTCTCGATCATTTTGCCGCTGCCAAAATCGCGCACGGTGATGCCGGGGCTGCTGACAATGGTCTGATCCTGAACGGGACGCAGCGCTATGCGAAGCGCGCCGGCCCGGTCCGCCGCAGTCAGTAGTTCCACTTCTTCCGGCGTGACAGCCACAGTCATGGAGCTGTTCGCCCCGCCGGGGGTTGCGGCATCCGTTTGACCGGTGTTCACCCACAAAACGGTCACGTTTTGCAGAATCATCTGGGTCGTTTCCTGCCGGGAAATCGGATCGTGGTACGTGGCCAGAATGTCCACGTGATCGCCCGGCTTCACGGTCGAGCCGGCCGCCATGACCTCACCAGCGCCAATCGCCACCGCTCGCTTTCCGGGTGGAATCTCATAGGCGAGGCTGGGGACTTGACCCTTTTGTACCAGATCTGATGCACGAATTTGTTCTTTTGCACGGATCCGTCCCAGCGCAATTTTGCCCTCCACTTGCTTTCTGTCAGTTACCGCATCGGACGCGAGGTGGTCTTGCGGAAAGCGAGCTAGGGTAATCATCTCGCTCGAAATGGTCGTCCGCGGCTTGATATCCACAACGGCGATCACGACCGGCTGCCAGTTGGCTTCGGATTGCCTCTTTACGTCCGCCAGATAGCGCCAAATAAAGTATGCGGTGACCAGTCCTAAAATGACGGCCAACAGAATGATCCCGCTTGCTCCCGGTTTCTTAGCCATCGAATCCTCCTTGATCGACTCTAACGTTACCGTCACGGCATGCTGTTGCCTCGCGTGAGAATATGCAACCTAAAACTATGCGTGACTGTTTCATTCACCATCGACTAAAGCAAGCGGCGGGCCTAACTCCTGAGATTTTTGCAGTTCTCTGCAATTCGATGTTCAGACCCACAAAAAAAGGAGCCCATCATAGTATCGGCCCCACGATGCCATCCCCACAAGATAACCGGGTAAAATCAGATGGGGGTGAACCGGCCGAAGCCATGTTTCACCCCCATCGTACGCCGTACAAGCGACGGTCTAGTTCAAGTTGCTGTTGACCGATCCGAGCTTGGTATTCACGCTCGTGCCAATCCCTCTCAGGACCAGGATCGCGACGACAGAAATCAGCGCCAGAATCAAGGCGTACTCAACCAGACTCTGACCTGATTGCTTCTTCACTCTGCGGAGCAGCTTCTGAAGGTGTCTCTTCATCTAATTACTCACCTCCTCACGTGCTTGGTTTTTCCTAACATTGTATAACTAACGAAACTCAGACTACGGTTTCGCAGTTCCCATGCCACCATCTGCCCGCATGCGGAACTTAATGACGAAAAGTAAGACGTTGCATCCATAAGCTACTTGAGCCAAAGCACTATCGACGAATCATCTGATTGCAGATACTGAGAAAGTCATTATCGAAAATTGCGAAATCCAACTCCCAAATTGGCTAATCGCCCGAACATGTGCGGTCGAGGTTGTCCAGTTATTGGACAATACCGTTCCGTTTTGGAACTTGCTCCTCAGACACGAAGTCAGTTGAGCGGCTCACACTAATCCTCTCTTAAAATGTAGTCTGGAAGACCATGCGGAGCAACTCTCTCATCTCGTGGAGTGAAAACTTGGACTCTCCGCGGTTCGGATCATCTGGGCGTCCACTTCCCATGAATACAGAATCCCATCAGAAGCTATAATTGGTTTTACGCGACTCAAATCGAAGGCTTTGGCAAATCGATTTATGTCCTGCCCGGGCGGAGCGACTAACACGACGATGCGCTTTCCAGTGAGATTCATTCCGGCAACAAATTCCAGCCGTCCCTTGTGTGCGCTGATCATCGGGCGATCAACCGGCGAGACCATCGCCAAATCCGTCTCGATATCGAACTCGTCATACTCAGGCGCATAAAGTTGAAAATGGCGCATCCCAAACGTAATGTACCCTCGCGCGTGACAAATGAGCGTGTCGGCGGGCGAATAGGAAGCGCGAATCACCTGAATAGCCTTCGCCAACTGCTCGTCGTGGAGCCGAATCTCTCGTGCCGTCCGGCCCATGTGAAAAAACGCGGCATCCCACGCCTGCGGCCAAGCAAGAAATGCCAGTACATTCATTGCACAAGCAGCCACAGTGACGACGCAAAACATCCGAACCGTACGCAGTTGCCCGACCACAGCAGCTGCCAACAACATCCACGCTGGGAGAAAGCATAGGACATAGCCGGGCAACTTGGTGAACCCAATTGCAGTAGCAAAGAGAATCATGGGCATAATCCAAGCCGCCAGCACCTGGAGCGCTAAGCTATTCTCGCCAACCCAAGTGCCCGCGCGCGTTGCGTCCATTCTGAGACCGCGCGACACCGCCGCCAGAACAAGCACCACACCCGCCAAGATCAAGCCATTCCAACAATACGCGCCCACAAAAAAGACGTTCCATAAGAACGCATTCCAGCCACCGCCAGCCAATGTCGCGGGAGCGTTAAACTCCACACTCCGACGTAGCACTTCGCGGTACACTTCCCATCCTCCGCCCATCTTCAACATGGGTATGAACCATGCGACGGCCAACAACGCTGTCACCGCAGTCAGAACGGTCAGTTTCGCCAAGCGCGGCGGCGCAAAATGCCAGAACGTGAACAGGACCAATGGTACGAGTTGCGGCGCCGTTTGTCCCCTGACGCCCGCGATCACTGCCAGCAGCGCTGCAATGGCCACAACGTCCGTCCACCTCCCGCCTCGCTGGATTGATCGCCAACAAATCAGCACGGTTACGCACACGAGCAAACTATCCGTCACGTACACGAGCGCCACGCAACTGTGGAACCAAGTCTCAGGACTGCTTGCCGCAAACAAACCCGCCACCACGCCGGCGCGCCGGCCGAACATGGCCGCGCCCAAGAAATACATCACCGCCGCCAACGCGCTCCCCGACACCGCACTCATCCATACAAGACTGCCGTGCGGATCCCCCACCACGGCGTTCACCAATCGCGCCACCATCACGTAAAGGAAGTACCCCGGCGCATGCGGCTGACATAACCGCAAGTTGTAATCCGCGACTGCCTGCGCGAATCCGACGCTGTCCAAGGTGTAGGCGTATTGACTGCGAAACGGCACGCGAAGGACCAGGCTCGCCACGAAAAAAATCCCGGCAATGATCCAATCAAGTCGCTCGAATTTATCCCGGCGGTTCATCGGAATCCTGTGCCAACGGCAGTGCATACAACGTTCCATCCGTGCCGCCAACCAATTCCGTCCGGCGCACATCGAAATATGAACGAAACACATCCACCGAGAGTCCCGGCGGTACGACCAACAATGCAATCCGTTTGCCGGTCCTATCCAGCCCGGCGACCAAGAGTGTCCTCCCGCCGCGCGCTGCCAACATCGGCTTGCCCGGCGGACTGATGATGGTGGGATCGATCTGCATTTGATAGTGCTCAAACTCTGGTGCGTGAAGTTGAAACAGTCGTAGACCAAACAGATAATGCGCGGCAACCGGGTGACAAACCACCGTCTGCTGCGGATCAAACTTTGCGCGCATCACTCTGATCGTTTCGGCCAGTTGCCGGTCATGCTGCCGGATTTCACGCGCTGTCCTGCCCACGCCAAACAGCACACCATCCCAAGCCGTCGGCCACACGAGAAACGCGGCAGCGTTGATCACGCTTACCGCAGCCACTGTGACAACAAACGCTCCGCGTTTCCTCAATTGCGCCGCTACGACAGCCGCCAGCAGCAGCCACGCCGGCAAGTAACTCAGAACATGGCCCGGCTGCTCCGTGAACAACACCGCTGTTCCCAACATTATCATCGGCGCAATCCAAAGTGTCAGCACCCACAGCGCTTGCCGGTGTTCGCGATCCCAAGCGCGCTTACGCTCCACGTTCACCGTGAAAGTCCGGTACAACAAACCGGCAATCAGCAGCACCACGCCGAGCAACAAACCATTCCAACAGTAAATAGTAACCAACGTCACATTCCATTGGAACGCGCTCCAACCACCGCCCATCATTTTTTGTGATGCTGTGATCGCCGAGACACGTCGCAACACCTCCAAGTATGTTGCCAGCCCGCCGGACATCTGCACCATCGGCAGAAGCCACGCGATGCCTACCACGATTGCCACCAGCGCCGCGACAACCAGTTTGGCAACGCGCTGCCGGTCAAATTGCCAGAATGTGTACAACACCAGCGGCACCAGCGCTGGCGCAGTCTGCTGTCGCACCCCACCGGCCAGCGCCAACAGAGCGCCGATCACGATCGCATCGCCCCATGTCCCACCGCGTCGGATCGCCCGCCAACACCACAACACCGTCACGCAAACCAAAACCGCGTCCACCACATACGTCAACGCGACCTCGCTATGAAACCATGTTTGCGGGCTGGTCATCGCGAACAGCGCCGCAGCGATCCCGGTGCGCCTCCCGAACATTGCCACTCCCAACACGTACAGCAACGCCACCAACGCGCCTCCAAAAACCACGCTTATCCAGACCAAGCTGGCGTGCGGATCGCCCACGAAAAAATTCACGAGCCGCCCGAACATCACGTAGAGAAAATAACCCGGCGCCTGCGGCTGGCTCAGCGCCACGTTGTAGTCGTTGATCGCCAGCGCGAACTGCGCGGCGTCCCAATGGTAAGCTAGGTGGCTGCGAAACGGCACCCGCAACGCAAGGCTAGCAGCGAACAACGCCGTTGCCGCCAGCCAGTCTCGCAAAGAAAGTGGCTGGCCCGGTTTCATGACGCGCATCGTCAATCGGGCCAGCCCCCGGCGTCAAGGCAGTTCTAGATTGCACATTGCAACGCGCGTCTCTACAACTGCCAGCCATGAGTGGCGTAACGGCTGTTCGATCACGCGCGTGGGGAATTCTTTTCGTGTGCACAGGTTGCACAGCACTGCTGGCCGAACAGTCTTTCGAAAAGATGTTCAGCACTCTGCTCGGTGCCAGCACGCCCGCCGCCGCAACGGTCTTGGCGGTTTATTTCGGCGGATTGACTCTGGGAGGAATCCTGTTCGCACGCTGGGGGCGGCTGCTCCCCATCCAACCCATTCGCCTTTATGCGTTGCTCGAACTATGTGTCGGGCTCTGGACGTTGCTTCTCTATTGGACGTTCGATCAATTGATCCCGGTATTCGCGCCGCTCTTGGCTCTTGGCCTGGACCGATTTTGGTTGCTGCAGTGCCTGCGCGTACTGGTGGCCGCCTGCTGGATCTTGCCAGCCACCGTGCCGATGGGCGCTTCCTTTCCGGCCATCGTGAATAGCCTGGAACAGCTGGATATACTCGAGCACGGTAAGACAACCGCGCGCTTTTACTCGCTCAATCTGACGGGAGCAATCGCGGGCGCGCTCGCCGGCCCGTTCCTTATTTTCCCCTTCTGGGGCGTGGACGGCGGACTGTTGTTCGCGGCGTGCCTGAATCTACTCGTCGCGCTGGTCGCTTACTCAACGGCGCACGGGCTTCCTTCAGCGCAAACGTCACCCAAGCAACGGAACCTTTCTGATGAAAGCGCCAGTTTTCGGCGCCTGGGCCTCATCCTGGTGATTGCTTTCGTCTCCGGTTTCGTATTCTTCGCGTTGGAAGTCCTGTGGACGCACCTGATCGGCGCCGTCTTGGGGAACAGTATTTACGCATTCGCCGCGATGCTTGCCGTGGTGTTGACCGGCTTAGCGCTCGGCGGTGCATGCACGACCGCCCGGCTTCCCGACGGCCAACACATCTCCGTTTCCGATTTCAGCAAGCTGCTGCTCGGTGCGGCAGTAGTACTGGGTTTGATGAACTGGTTTTGGCCCGACGTGCCCCAAGCGATTGCTACTCTCGGCGCCCAAGTCGAGACGTTTGGAATGGCTGAGTTGCTCCGCTGGTCAATGGCGGCGGCGATGGTGTTGCTGCCGGCAACGCTGCTGGGAATGGTGTACCCCACGCTTTTTCGTCTCGACATTTTCCCGGCGCAGAATGCGGGCGCGGCGGTGGGACGGATGGTGGCCGCGAATTCCGTCGGCTGCGTTCTGGGAGCGCTGGCGACCGGGTTTTGGCTGATCCCGTGGCTCGGATCGGAAATGACGTTGCGGCTTCTGACTGCCGGTTGCGCGTTCTGGGGGATCGTGATTTGGTTGACGTACCGGCCAAGCGAACAGCGGACGCGATTGGCAATACTCTCCCTGGCGACGGTCGCAGTGGTCACGCTGCAACCACGCTGGAATCGACTTCACCTGACTTCGGGACTGCATGTTTATTTTCGGTTCGCTGAAGTGGGGCCGTCCACCTTCCTGAAGTTCTTCCACGAGGACACTCGTGGCGGAATCACGACCGTGGTGGATAACACCGCCGACTCGGAACACGGGCCGCAGTCGTACCGGACTCTGCTGACCAACGGCAAGTTCCAAGGCAACGACAGCGTGGAGATGGAGGCGCAGACCGGGTTCGCTTTGGTGCCGATGTTGTTTGCGCCCCGATTTGATGACGCGTTAGTGATTGGCTTGGGAACGGGGCATTCCGCACATATCGTGGACGCGATGGGATTTGCCGCGATCGACGTCGCGGAAACGGCACCGGGTATCGCGCAGGCCGCGCGGGTATACTTCGGTCACATCAATGGTGCGATTCTCGACAAGCCTCGCGTGCGATTACTCCTTGAGGACGGTCGCAACCTGCTTCTGTTACGAGACCGGCAGTACGACCTCATCACGATGGAAATCACCAGTGTGTGGTTTGCCGGCGCTACGAACCTCTACAGCGAGGAGTTCTACCGGCTGGCCCGCAGCCGACTGAAACAAGGAGGCATCTTTCAGCAATGGGTTCAAATCCACCACATCGGTACGGAGGAATTGCTGACCGCGATCGCCACGGTGCGTCACGTGTTTCCGCAAGTCAGTTTCTGGGTCGTTGGCGGCCAAGGGATCTTGGTCGGCTCGCTCACACCGCAGATCATCGAGCCGGCCTGTCTCCAAGCGCTGGCCCATCACGTCACCGACATCGGCTGGACCGAAGGTGAGTTGAGCGACCGCTTGGCGGCATTGGTGAGTTCCCGGCTGCTGTCGCCCGAAGACATCACGGCGCTGGTGCAACAGCGGCCCATCATCTTGAACACGGACCGCAACCGGCATCTGGAATACTTCGCCCCGCGTTACAATTACAGTCCCGTGGATTACCGGAAGCAAAATGTCCGGGCGCTGATCCAATTCGCCTCGTTCCCGCCGCCCGAGGTCGCCGCGGATGCCTCCGGACATCTCGCCGAGACTTGCCGGCATATTCAGCGGGAGCAGTATTGGCAACGGTTTGGCCGGGATCGGACCCGATGAGATGGTTGACGAACATCCGGAAGGTATTGCGTCCCGAAGAGGTCATCGCGTTGATCTTTCTTCTGCCCTTTGCCGGGATGACAGTACTCTCCGGTATCACCCCGCAGTTGTATCACTGGACAACAACAGGCTATTTCGTGCCGGCCGTGATGATCGGGATCGTCGTCTGGCTGACGCAACGGTCAGGGTTGATGGTGTGGCGCGTCCTGCGAGATTTCCTGCCGTTTGTGTTTGCGGTGTGGATGTACGAGAGCATGCACGACGTGACCGCCGTGTTGCACCTGACTGACAAGCATGCCTGGTTGATTGCCGCAGACGAATGGATATTCCGCGGCGTGAATCCCGTGGTGTGGATGCAACGATGGGTGCATCCGCAACTGACCAACTGGATGGTGGCGGCCTACACAACGTATTATTTTTACCCGCCGTTGCTGACGATGGTGTTGTACCGCCGAGGGCAGACTCGGGATTTTCGCGACGTCATTCTGGCCATCGTGATCACATTTTACGTTGGCTTCATCGGTTACGTGGCCGTTCCCGCGATGGATCCATGGATCACCATGCGCGAAAGGTTCACGGTGGATTTGCAGGCGTCACCGCTGGCACAGGAGGCATTGGGTTGGTACAAGCTCAGCCACCTGCGAGTGGCGCGGGATTGTTTCCCAAGCCTGCATACCGCGGTCAGTCTGGTTGTGTTGGCATTCGCTTGGCGGACATGGCGCGTATTCTTTTGGGTGGCGCTACCGTGCGTGTTGCTGTTGATGGTGTCGACGGTTTATCTGCGGCTGCATTACGTGGTCGATCTCATTGCCGCGGTGCCGTTGGCCATCTTCAGTGTGGTGGTTGCATCGCGGCTTAACCGGTGGTGGTTTCGTGACCGCGTTCCCGCCGACTTGGCTTGAGCTGGCCGAACACGCGCGATAAGCTGCGCGATGTGAATACACTCCTCCGGCTTTTGACTAGCGCCGGCCCGGTTTTCGTCTTATTGCTGGTCGCACTACTAAAGCCGGAACTCGCGTCAAATTGGTTTCACGCAACGGAGCGCGCACTGGCGCGCCTAGCCCGGCACCGAGGATTGTCGATAACGTTGGTCGGGCTTCTGGCATTCGTCGCAAGCGCAACGATCTCGCTGCTCGTGCAAATGCCCGATCCGTGGGGACACGATGAGTTCAGCTATTTGCTCGCGGCGGATACGTTTGCGCACGGACGTCTGGCGAATCCGCCGCATCCGTTGTGGATTCATTTCGAGAGCTTCCACATCCTTTATCAACCGACGTACGCCTCAATCTATCCACCGGCACAGGGACTCATGCTGGCCGTGGGACAGGTGGTGTGCGGGTTGCCAATCGTGGGCGTGTGGTTGAGCCATGCGCTGGCGTGCGCGACGATTTGTTGGATGTTGATGGCGTGGATGCCTCCGCGCTGGGCGTTGCTCGGCGGGCTGCTCGCCGTGGTGCATCCCACGATGCTGTGGTGGAGCCAGATTTACATGGGTGGCTCAGTGGCTGTCTTCGGGGGGGCGCTGCTGCTGGGGGCGTTGAGGCGGGTCGTCGAGCAACCCCGGCCACGGGACGTTTCGTTGATGGGATTAGGCATCGCCGTGTTGGTGAACAGCCGGTTGTACGAGGGGACGGTCTTAAGCGTGATGTGTTTGGGATTTTTCCTTTTCTGGTTCGCGCGTTATCGCGGTGCCGGGTCACGCGTTGTCTGGCCCCGGATTGCAGCACCCCTCCTGCTCGTGCTGGCGTTGACGGCGGCGTGGATGGGTTATTACAACTGGCGTGTCACCGGTCACCCGTTGCTTCCCCCGTACATTCTCCACGGATCGCAGTACGGCGTGTGGCCGACTTTCCTCTGGCAGCATCCGCGACCGGAGCCGACGTATCATCACCAGGTTATGCGTGAGTTCTATGCCAAACTGAGTCTGGTCAACTACGAGTATCAACGTTCCCTCGCAGGCGTGGCCTCCGCAACAGTCAAGAAGTTGAGGATTCTCCTGGAAGGCGCGTTTCCGTTTCACGTCGTGGGTGTCCCGCTCATTGTCCTGCTAATCCCACTGGCAACGATGCCTTGGTTGTTGAAGGACCGCTGGATGCGGCTGGCCGGGTTGATCTGCGGCGGGTTTGTGACAGCGCTGCTCTTGGTGTTCTGGACGAACGTTCACTACGCAGCGCCATGTGCCGGTCTGATCTTCGTGCTCACGCTTCAGACCACGCGCCACCTCCGGGTGTGGCGATGGCGAGGTAAGCCCTGCGGTCGGTTCCTCGTGCGTGCGGCATTGTTGTTATGCGCTGTGTCGCTGATCCCAACCGCCTCGCAACTCTCCACGCTCAGCAAACGCAACGTCTGGCCTAAGGAGCGCGCCCACCTGTTGGCGGAGTTGAAGCGAGACGGCCAGCGTCATCTCGTGATCGTGCGATACAGCCCACAGCATCGGCCCGAGCCCGAGTGGGTCTACAACGAAGCGGACATTGACAGCGCGTCGGTAGTTTGGGCACGGGAAATGGACTATACGCAAAACCGCAAGCTGTTGGACTACTTCAAAGACCGTCGCGTCTGGCTGCTGGAAGCCGACACCAAGCCGGTTCGACTCGTCCCGTATCCGACGCCGGCCGGCCTTTGAGATTGCGATTCGGTCGTTGAAAGTTATACTGCCCGGCCAAGGAGGTTGTGGTGTCCGATAACGGGTCCCGGCCGCGCGGCCGCGCGTGGCAGTGGTTCGTGCCGTCGTTGAGCCAATGGGTGTGGCTGATTTTGCTGCTGCTCCTGCTGGCGCAACCGTGGCGCACCACGATGGTCGCCGCCGACGGCGACGCGTGCATGCACTGGCGCGTCGGAGAATGGATGCTCCAGCATGGTCGAATCATCCGCGCCGATGTCTTCTCTCACACACGCTTCGGAGCACCAATCGTTTCCAAGGAATGGCTGTCCGAGGTCATCTTTGCG
>JBGQCJ010000045.1:0-30599 GCA_041495285.1 Verrucomicrobiia bacterium | reverse complement strand
GATTTGAACCCCTGACCTCCTCGTTGCGAACGAGGCGCTCTCCCAACTGAGCTACATCCCCGAGACTGCAGCCGCAGGTTTCCAGAAAAAATGGGTCAAGTCAAGCGTCGAGGCTGGCATCGCGGCTGCTTAAAGAGCGGGTTATGAAAAGAAACGGATCGAAGTCCAACAGCAACGGTCACCCCACTTTAGCTGAACTCATCGCCACGGTCACCCAGCTTACACAGGATGAACGACTTACCGCCTACATCGTGGCCGACATGATCAACTCCCGCCAAGTCCGTCTGGAAGGCAGCTTTCAGGGACGACGCGTCGTGATCGTGTAGCAAAGTTTCACCGATAAAAAAGACCTGCCTTTTCCCGCTCATTTTTGCAATAGTCGGGCAAAAATGAGCGCACTTTTTCGTCCAAAACATAAACTCGTCATCGGTGTCGTCCACCTCAAACCGCTTCCCGGCTCTCCCCGCTGGCGCGGCAACCTCGAAGCAGTCATCAACCCGGCGTCGGCCGACGCACGCGCCTACGAACGTGGCGGTGTTGATGCGATCATCATCGAGAACTTCGGTGATGCGCCATTCACGAAGGGCGCCGCCGCACCGGAGACAATTGCGGCGATGGCGGCTGCCGGTCGCGCGATCCGGGCGGCGGTGAAACTCCCGGTTGGCTTCAATGTTCTCCGCAACGACGCGCGCTCTGCGCTCGCACTCTGCACTGCATGTGGCGGAAGTTTCATGCGCGTCAACGTCCATACCGGCGCCATGCTCACCGACCAGGGCGTCATCGAAGGCGACGCATACAACACGATTCGTTACCGGCAGCGTGTCTGCCCGGACGCGTTGCTCTTCGCCGACGTTCATGTCAAACACGCGGTGCCACTCGGCGATTTCAGCATCGAGGACTCGGCGCACGATACGCTCGAACGCGGTCTCGCCGACGCGCTGATCATCTCCGGCACCGGCACGGGTGTAGCGGCTGATATCGACGATGTGCGACGGGTGAGCAGGGCGTGTCCCGGCGCGAAGATTCTGCTGGGAAGCGGTATCACTCTGAAGAACGTACGCGAGTTCCTGCGATTCGCTGATGGCGTCATCGTCGGCACGTCGCTGAAGAAGGGCGGGAAGTTGGGAAACCCGGTGGACTACCGGCGCGTGCGCGCGCTGGTGCGTGCGGCCGGTAACTGAACGCGACGCGCTGAAAGTTACTTCTGCCGGCGCCGGTGAGCGGCCATCAACCCGGCAATTCCGAGAACCAACAGCAACGCTGTGCCGGGCTCGGGAATCAGGTTCATCTCTTTGGTCGTGGTGATGGTCACGCCTTCATTGGCGGCGAGAGTCAGATTCCACTGGAAGGCAAAGGTAACGTCGCCGGTCGAGGAGGGGCTGCCGGAGTTGTTGAGGTTGAAGACAGTGCCGGAGTCGTCGATCGGATCGAAGAGCAACCAGTTGTAGATGTTGGTCGAAGCAATCTGGAACGCATCGGGTGTCAGCGAGTGTGTGACCGATGCAGTCATCAGACTGTCGCTTTGGGTAATTCCGTTGACGTTCCCGGATGCGAAATCGTTAAAAGTCGAACTCGGCCCGCTCAGATCGAGGTCGGAGTATTCGAACCAAGCGATGGAGCGCGTGCTGCCGGAGAGATTGGTGATCGTGAGGGTCTCGGTGATGAGGGAGTAACCGCTGCTGTTCGCGCCGCCGGTGATGGTGTAGCAGATGCTGGCCGCAAAGACGCCGTTGCTGCGGTAGCCAATCTCAATGCCGTTGCTGCCGACGAGTTGATTGACCACAAGGTCGAGAGTTCCGAGCGCAGTTTGACCAGGCGCGCCAGCGGTGCGGAACCAGTACCACTGCTGGACGAGCTGCGACGTGTTGTCCACGAACCAGTTGATTAGCCCGTTCTCGTTGAAGCCGGCTACGGGTACCGCATCGACGAAGATATATGAGTTGTTGTTGGTGGCGGCGAACGTCGTTTGGGAACGTGCAGACTCAGCCGCGCCAAGCAAGAGGCAAACAAACAGAAAAAATCCCAACACTCTTTTCACGCTCGTACCTTCTCCTTTAAGAATTTCTCCGACACTTAACGCCATCCCTTCCGTCCCGGATACGAATCACAGTGTTGCGGATGTATCAAAGATTGCTGTTCAAATAGGGAAAAAACCATCCCGAGTCAAGCTAATTTCCTGGCCTCCGGCCGATTTTCGCGCACGATTGGACTAAGCACCTGATGGCCGGCGTTGGAAGTTCTCTACGAAGTCAACGACCTGATCGCTCTCAACAAGCCCGCCGGCAGCTCTCTTGAAGGCGTTGGACGAATCTACTTGCCGTCGCGCCGGAACCGGCATACTAAATCTCGGCTCTTGCCTTTCGTGGTTTCACAAACATGGGAGCCGGTAGCTCAGCTGGTAGAGCAACGGCCTTTTAAGCCGTGGGTCGCGGGTTCGAATCCCGCCCGGCTCACCATTTCTGAATTCGATTTGTAACTGCGCCCAAAGTGTTCTACTTTTCCAGCGGCATGCTGGGTTCGTGGGATCAACCGAAGGTGCGTGGGCCGCTGAACCGGTTCTCCGGTTCGGTGCGCGGCTGGCTGGGCCGGTTTGGCTCGGTCACGGAGATGATTCTGTGGATGACCGGCCTCGTGTTTTTGGCGCAACTGGTGTTCGTGTGGCTGCTGCAGTCTTCATTGATCGAGTATCTCTTCGCGTTGAACGCAACGCAGTTGAAGCACGGGTTTGTGTGGCAACCGCTGACCTACCTGTTTCTGCATGACCCCGGCAATCTGTTCCACATCCTCATCAATCTGCTTGTCCTGTGGTTTTTCGGTCGGGAAGTCGAATACTTCATCGGTCCGAAATATTTCACGCGACTGTATCTATTGGGCGGCTTGACCGGCGCGGCGTTGTGGCTGGCGTTCAACTTTCAATCGTCCTCCTACCTCATGGGCGCTTCGGCGGCGGTGTTGGCCTGCGTGATCGCGTTCGCCACGCTGTTTCCCGACCGGGAAGTGACCTTGCTGGTCTTCTTCGTCTTGCCGGTCACTCTCAAGGCGAAATACCTCGCGCTCGTGGCGATCGCCTTCGACATCTTTCCGTTGCTGTCGCGCTCCGACACCAGCGTGGCGCACCTCGCGCATCTGGGCGGCGCGGCGCTCGGTTACGTTTACATCAAGCACTTGGGGTACGGTTCGCAGCCGCGTTGGGTGCTGTGGCTGCAGCGCATGATCGAGAAACTGCGTCCACATCGCCGGCCCAAACCGCGCCCGGTCTCGCGTGAAGAGTTCATGAGCGAGCAGATTGATCCGATTCTCGACAAGATTGCCAGAGAAGGAATGCAGAGCCTCACGCGCCGCGAACGCAAGATTCTTGAATCCGCCCGGGAGCACATGCAGAATCAGCCGCGGTGATTCTACATGGTGCGCGCACGCTCGCAGCGGAGTCCGTCCGGCAAACTTTCCGCGCTGCTTTCGCCCCGGTCGCTCTCGAAAGCGGCGACGCAGAAAATCCTGTGCGCCCATGGGTTTCGTGATCCCGCTGGCGCCGGCAAGGCGATCAGCCGGCTGCACGCGGATCAATTCCAACGGCGCAACCTCGCCAAAATTCTTACGCATCTGATCCACGCCTGCGAAACGTCCTCTGATCCCGACCAGGCCTTGCTCGGTTTCGACCGGCTGGTGGCGGCGTTGCCGAACCCCAACATGTTTTATCATTACCTTCAGGCCGCGCCCGACCGGCTCGACTTGTTGGTGACGGTCTTCGCGCATTCACCGGCGTTGACCGACACGTTGACGCGCAACGCGGAGCATTTTCATTTTCTCATCGCACCGGATGCGCTGGAGAAGCCGCGCGAAACATCCTGGCTGACCGCGGAGATAAAGCGCTTGCTCCTGCCGATCCGCGTTCCGGCGCAGAAGTACGACGTGGTGCGCCGGTTCCGCCGCC
This sequence comes from Verrucomicrobiia bacterium, assembly GCA_041495285.1. Taxonomy (GTDB): domain Bacteria; phylum Verrucomicrobiota; class Verrucomicrobiia; order Palsa-1439; family Palsa-1439; genus JBGQCJ01. Next base: position 26,668 of record JBGQCJ010000045.1, on the reverse strand, counting down.
GGGAAACGTTGCGCATCGGCGCGCGCGACCTGACCGGCCGCGCCATCGTCGAAGAGACGACACGCGAATTGTCCAATCTCGCCGATGTCTGCCTGCAAGCCGTCTTCGAGATCGCGCTGGAAACGCTGCACGCGCAGTACAAGCTGCCGGCCAGCGCGGCTGCCGCCACGTCCCGCTTCGTCATCATCGGCATGGGCAAGCTCGGCGGGCAGGAACTGAATTACTCCAGCGATGTGGACGTGATTTTCGTTTACGGCGAAGAGGGCAATCTCACGCCAACTTTGTCGCAGCACGACTTCTTCACCAAACTCGCCGAGGAAATCACGCAGGCCGTCAGCGCCGCGAGCGCGGAGGGCAGCATCTTTCGCATTGACCTGCGGCTTCGACCCGAAGGTTCGTCCGGGCCGATCGTGCGTTCGCTGGACAGTTGCGAAAACTACTACGCGGCCTTCGGCGAAACGTGGGAACGCATGGCGCTGGTCAAAGCCCGGCCCGTTGCCGGCGATGCAAAACTCGGCGCGGAGTTCATCGAGATGGTGCAGCCGTTCGTGTACGCCCGGCACAGTGGCGAAAACGTTCTCCAGCAGATGGCGGCCATCAAGGAACGCATCGAAAGGGAAATCGTGCGCGAGGATCGGCTCACCCGGCACGTCAAGCTCGGCATCGGCGGCATCCGCGAGATCGAGTTTATCGTGCAATCCTTCCAAGTGCTGCGCGGAGCCAGGCTGGTGTCGCTCCGTGAGCGGAGCACGCTGCGCGCGCTGCCGTTGCTGGTCAAAACCAAGATGCTCAGCGAACCGGAGGCAAAGGCGTTGGCGGAGGCGTACCGGTTCTTGCGGAACGTCGAGCACCGGCTGCAGATGGAAATGGAACTGCAGACGCACACCATCCCGGACGAGGAACGCGCGCTTTACCGGCTGGCGCGGAGCATGGATTTCCCGACGGTGCAAAAATTTCTCGCGGCGCAAGCGGCACACACCTCCGCCGTCCGCAAAATCTACGAGGCGGTGCTCGTCCATTCGACGCAAACCATTTCCCGGACCGGCGAAATGTTGCTCGCACCGGAGAAGCTACCGGACGTGCTGGCCAGCGCGGGTTTCACGGACGTGCCGGCAGCGGTCAAGACGGTGGAGAACCTGCTGCACGGGCCCGGCTTCGTGCACGTCTCGCAGCGCACGAAGGAATTGTTTGCGCAATTGTTCCCGACATTGCTCGCATGGGCGAAGCAGGTGGCCGATCCCGACGCGGCGCTGACCGGGCTCGACAAATTCATCACCGCCTACGGTTCGCGCGGCCTGCTGTACGAAACACTCGCCAGCAATCCGAAGCTGGCGGAAATGTTGATGCACCTGTGCGACGCGAGCCGGTTTTTTGCGGACACGCTCGTGCGTCAACCCGAGTTGTTCGACGAAGTCTGTCAGGGCGCGGCGTTGGGCGACCCGAAGAACCTGGATCGCATGTGGGAGGAATTGACCGCGTCGGTGGCCGGCAAAGACGAGCCGGTGGAGGCAGTGCGCGTGTGGAAACGCGGCGAGATGTTGCGCGTCGGCATCGAGGACGTGATGGGCTTGGTGGACGTGGAGCAGATGCATTTGGAGATGACGTGCTTGGCGGAAGCCTGTCTGCGGTTTGCCTTGGAACAGGTGCGCGCCGAGTTGAAGCTGAAGAAGCTGCCGTTCGTCGTCGTCGGCCTGGGCAAGTTCGGCGGCAAAGAGCTGGGCTACGGCGCCGACCTCGACGTGATTTTCATCGGCGGCCAGCAGGCCGGCGATCAGGCGCAGACCTCCCGGCTGGCGTCCAAACTCATCGAATTCATGGCGCGCCAGACCGGCGCGGGCATGTTGTTTCAAATGGACGCCCGGCTGCGGCCCGACGGCCAACAAGGTCCGCTGGCCAGTTCGCTCGAAGCGCACCGGGATTATTACTCGTCCCGCGCGCAACTTTGGGAACGTCAGGCGTTGGTGAAAGCGCGTTTCGTGGCCGGCGATGTCGAGTTGGGCAAGAAGACTGCGCAGGTGATGCATGAAGTCGTGTATCGCCGGGCGCTCACGGCCGAAGAATTGGCCGAGATCAAGCGCATGCGGCACCGCATTGAGACCGAACGCGGCTACCAGAAACACGTCGAACTGGAGTTCAAGACCGGCCCCGGCGGTCTGGTGGACGTGGAGTTCCTTGTTCAAACGCTGCAGTTGCAGTACGGCCACGAGCGCAAACAGCTTCGCACCGCGCACACGCTTCATGCGTTGAATCGCCTTACCGCGCTGGGCATCGTGGATGAGGAACAAACCGCATCGCTCCGGCATGACTACCTGTTCCTGCGAAAGATTGAATCCGTCCTGCGTCGCGTGGAAAACACCAGCGTCTCCAGAATCCCCCGGGACGAACGCGAGCAAACACTTCTCGCCAAACGCCTTGGTTTCGCTACCGCCGCCGACTTCATGGATGCCTACCGGCGCGCCACCACCAAGATCCGCGAATTGTACAAAGCGATTCTCGGGGCTTGATGCCGTGTGAGAGCAGGGCGATGGTTTGCCCGCGAATAGCCGAGTGAGACGAGATACCGCCGCTGAATTGTAGGGCGCGAACGCCTGCATGGCTTCGCGCCGTGTTTCATCTGTGTGTTATTGTGCGAGGCCGGAAACAAGGGCAAGGTGCTGCGGCGCTTGTGGCAAAAGACGATACATGGTAGTGCCATGTATCTGGAAGACAATCAGTAAGCGTCGCGTGCATTCGTCGCTCTGATCACTACGGTGTTGGCGTCATGCCTCATAAGGACAGAACGTGACAACGATTGGTCTGTCGTACCGGCCACAACGAACATACCCGCCTCGGCTTCCTCGACAACCTCTACGGCCCGGTCATCGTCTTTTGGGATGACGTGCCCGAAGACGCCCCGGCACCGCCGCAAGAATCAGTCGAGACCGCCCGCTAACGCCCGTCTTTGGTGCGATCTGGGAAGGGGCGGGAGGGATAAGCCCGGTCGCATGCGTTTAATCGCTTGACCACTGTGGTCTCCTGCCTTAGCTACTTAATCTTGTGAGATTCAAAGCCCCAACTTTCGAAATTCCGGCCGATGACCCTTTCAAGTTTGATGTGTTGTCGAGAAAGGAAAGCGCCGATATTCCGACCGAGTTTGTCGACAGTTTGACTGAGTCGTTTGTTTTGGCAATCGATTCCCCTTGGGGAACTGGCAAGACTGTTTTCCTGAAGATGTGGATACAGACGCTGAGAAATCAGGGGAGGTATTGCCTCTATTTCAATGCTTGGGAAAATGATTTCAGTGATTCGCCGCTAGTTTCGTTGATTGGCGAGATTGGAGATTCAATCGAGAACCTCGACATACCGGGTAAGAAGAAGGACTTCGCAAACAAGGCCTTTGAGAAGACCAAGAAACTCGGAGCAACATTGGTCAAGGCGGCGTTGCCTGCTGCCGTCAAGATGGCTACAGCAGGTATGTTGGACTTGAACGAGGCGCTGGAGACCACGATTGCGGATTTGGCGGAGAAGCTGGCTCAAGAAGAAATCGAGAAGTATCAAGCTGACAAGAATACAATCCAGCATTTTCGCTCCAGCCTATCCAACCTTGTCGCGGCTCTGCGCAAGATCGATGCAAAAGCAGCACAGAAGCCAATTGTGTTCGTCATTGACGAACTAGATCGTTGCCGACCGGACTACGCCGTGCAACTCCTAGAGAAGGTAAAGCACCTATTTAGCGTCGAAGGTTTGGTCTTTGTACTATCAATTGATCGGAACCAGCTTGGCGAATGCGTGAAATCTCTTTATGGCGCCGGCATGAATGCGGATGGATATCTGCGACGGTTCATTGATCTGGAATATCGGTTACCCGCTCCGGAAAAAGGGAAATTTACGAAAGCACTGTTTGAGAAGTATGGGCTCAATCAAGCCTTTGACAGCAAACCGTTTCAGTTGCATGGCGAGGGAGAAGCGCTTCTGAACGCTCTGACTGACCTTTTCGAGATCTTTGACTTTGGCTTACGGATACAAGAGCAGTGCTTTACCCAGATATCCGTTGTGATGCGAATGACCCCATTGGATGGCTATCTATACAGTCACATGCTTGCGCTACTCATCTGCCTTCGAGTAGCAAACCGCCAACTGTACTTCACACTGGTTGATGGATTGGCAAGTCATGACGAAGTATTAAATTATCTTCGCAGTCTGCCCGGTGGAACGGAACTTGTTGATTCCAGACTCGGAGCTATTCTTGAAGCCGACTTGGTCATCAACATTCGCGATTGGCATGTGCGCGAGGAGATTCTTAAGAAGTACGAAGCGTTGTCAAAGCCAGATAACCAAGATGAAAAGTCTAGGACGCGGGCACAGTCGGTAAGGATGTACATAAGTCACCTAAGTCCAGGCGGCTTGGATAACGCTCGCACCATTGACTTCATCTCAAGAAAAATTGAAGTTGCCCGGCGTTTTATTCCTGCGCCTTCCGAAGCTTGACGATCATTTGGCTAGGGCAAGATAGGAAGTATCATGATGATCAACTCTCCACTCGTGTCAGAAGCATGAAGCCGGCGGCACTTGCGAACGTGCCATTGACGACTCGCAATCATGTCGACTGATGCCAACGGACGGGATCGGCGGGCCACGCTTCCTCGCAGATAACTCTGAGCGGATTATGTAGCGGGGAAGGGCGTCGGAGTCAAGGCTGGGCGGTGGGGGGTTGTCGGCGGTAAGTCACGGCGCGCTGGGGACAGCCCGCCCCACCGGCGGCTGCGGCGCGCCCGGCGGTCGCGCCCTACCGGTGACGGCGGTCGTACTCGCCAGAGGCCGACGGTGAGGGCGGCAAACCGCCGCTACAGGTCACTCTCCAATCTTGAGGGATTCGACGCCGATGATGTCGGGGTTGCCGTCTTTGATGACGGCGAGGAGCTTGTCACCGGGTTCGGTGTCGAGTTGGATCCGGCAACTGGCAGCTTGGGCACCGTCGAAGATGATGTTCTCGACTTCTTCTATATTCATATTGGCGCGGCGAATCTGATCCATGACGAAGGCAAGGACACCGACCCGGTCGTAATGGCGGACGACGAGTTGGTATTTGGCCGGGGTGCGTGTGGCGAGGTTGACGCAGTTGAGCACCACCCCGGTCTTCACGAACGTTTCGATGATGCGAATGGCTTCTTCGGCGATGGCTTCCTGCGCTTGTTCGGTGGACGCGCCGATGTGATGGGTGCCGTACAGACCCGGCAGGTCGAGAATCGGGTCGGCGAAGTCGCCGGTGGCTTCGGCGGGTTCGGGGTCGAACACGTCGAGGCCGGCACGAATCTTCTTGGCTTCGAGCGCGGCGCGCAGTGCGGCTTGGTCAACGACTTCGCCCCGGGCGGTGTTGATGAGGATCGCGTTAGGTTTCATCATGGCGATGCGTTCGGCATTGACCATCTTGCGGGTTTCCGGTTTGAGTGCGACGTGCAGGCTGATGATGTCGGCACGACGGAAGATGTCGTCCGCATCGTCGCAGTATTCAGCGCCGAGTTCCTTGGCTTTGTCCGGTGTCAGCGAGCGCGACCAAGCGAGGACGTGCAAGCCGAAGGCCCGGGCACGTTTGACGACTTCGCTGCCGATCTTGCCGATGCCGACGACACCGAGGGTTTTGCCGAAAACTCCGTCGGCTTTGCTGAATTCTTTCTTGTTCCATTTGTGCGCACGGAGGGCGGCGACGTTGTCGGCAATGCGGCGGTCGAGGCCGAGCAGGAGGGCGAAGACGAGTTCGGCGACGGCGACGGAGTTCTTGCCGGGACAGTTGGTGACGTACACGCCGCGGGCGCTGGCGGTCTTGACGTCAATGGTGTTGACGCCGGCACCGGCGCGGAGGATGAGCGTGAGTTGTTCGCCGGCTTTGATGGTGTCGGCGGTGACTTGTTTGCTGCGGACGACGAGGATTTTGTACGGGGCGATAAATTTGGGCAGTTCGTCGGCTTTGACGGCGGCGTTGTAGGTGACTTCACAGCCAAGTTTCTTGAGGCGGTCGAGGTGGTTTTCTGAGAATTTGTCGGCGATGAGAATTTTCATGGTCGTTCTCCCAACGGATTTCCTCACGGGGCAAGAGCAGGATAGGGCAAGGGAGCGGAGGATGGCAAGCCTGACGTGGGCGCACGGAGGGCTTGCATTGGGGCACGGAAATCGCTAGTGTCCACGGTCGCCCCGTGAAGGAGGATTGTGTCGGCCGAGATGCTGAATGATAAGAAGTCTGCGGCGAGACGGTTGCGCGTTTTGGTGGTGGATGACCAGGATGCGGTCCGGGAGGTCGTCGCCGACACGATCCGGTACGCGGGGCACGAAGTTGTCGCGGCGGCGCGCGACGGGGCGGAAGCCGTGCAGCAGGCGCAGGAACTTAAGCCGGACTTGGTGGTGATGGATATCGCGATGCCGCGCATGAATGGCGTGGAGGCGATGCAGGCCATGTTGGCGGCGGGGACGGCGCGTTGGGTGATGCTGATTTCAGGAGAGTACCGCTCGCTGGGGTTCACGAAGGAAGATATTGCGAAAAGCGGGGCGTCGGCGTTTCTGGAGAAGCCGTTTGACGTGACGAAGTTTCTGGAACTGTTGGAAGGATGGGCAGCGGAAGTGAATGGGCAGTGATCGGGCACAGGGCAAACTTATCGAGGCGACCAAACAATGAAAATTACTGAAGCCAATTTCCAAGTGATCGTCAGATATGGCGGGATTGCACTGGCGATAAGCTGCATCGCGAGCATTTACCTCGTCATGCGACACATCGAAGTCTACCGCGATGCCGCGCGTGCGACTGCACAGTATCAGCAAGCAGTAATACGTCAGCAGGCACTGCAAGGCGTGCTGCAGGACTTTCTTGTTCGCGCCAAGACTGATCCGAAAGTGCTGGAGATTCTCGAACGCAATCAGGTCATCGCGGTCTCGTCAAACGAACTGGGTAAAGCACAAGGAGTGAAACCATGAGCGCACCCGAGGAAACCAAGATGGAGTCGGCGGCAGGAATGGAAGCGGGAGCGGCCGTGGCGCAATTGCGGGCGCTGGTGTGCGGACTAGGCGCGGCGGTATTGGTGTTGAGTTTGGTGTTCGATGCGTTCGTGCTGAAACAGAATCGGAATCTTCAGGCCGAGTCGAACAATCGGGGGCGGCAGGCAAACCAGATTGCGGGTACGCTGGAACGATGGGTGCCAGCCCTGAATGATCTAGCGCGTTACAGCGTGGACAAGCCGGAGTTGGTCGGGATTTTCAGAAAGTACGGGGTTGAAATCACAACGCCACCTTCGGAAACGGCACCGACTAGGCCGGTGCAGCCCTAGGCGGACGCTCTCCGCGACATTTGAGTCTTCAGTCCACCGGCTCCTGCAGAGTGGCGAGGGCGGCTTCTGCCGCGGTTGTTTCCGCCTGCTTCTTGCTGTGTCCGAGCCCGCGCCCGATTTCGCGGCCTTCCCATTCCACGACGGCTTCGAAGTTCTTGCTGTGGTCGGGGCCGGATTCTCTGACGACGCGATAAATGGGATTTGCTGCGGACCGGGCTTGGAGAAGTTCCTGCAGCCGACCTTTTGGATTCTGGCGGTGCGTTGTCTCTTTGAGATGGGCAAACTCATCGATGAATTGTGCGAGGATAAATTTGCGCAAGGCTCGCAGACCGCCGTCCAAATAGATCGCGCCGAGTAGCGCTTCGTAGGCATCGGCAAGATTGGAGAGACGTTCGCGACCGCCGCTGGCCTGCTCGCCCTTGCCGAGAAGCAAGTGCGCGCCGAGATCGATGGCCTGCGCGCGGCGGCAGAGCGTGTGCCGGTTGGCAAGGTGAGCGCGGTGTTGCGTGAGTTTTCCTTCGGGGAAATCGGGGTAGAGTTTGTAAATGCGATCGGTGAGGACCAGTTGCAACACAGCGTCGCCGAGGAATTCGAGTCGCTGGTTGTGGTGGTTGCAGGCGGCCCCTTTCTCGTGGGCCAGCGACGGATGAGTGAGGGCTTCCACGAGCAGGTCGGGATTCTTGAATTCGTAGCCGATGATTTTCTGCAGTTTTTGCAGGTGCATGACAATCGAGCGACTCGCATGCGGTAGGATGTTGCCGCTCTGAAACGGTTCGGGGCGCAAAATCCAACTGCGCTGGCAAGTGTAGTGGAACGGTTGCGGAAATCGAGCAATAAAATGGGGATTTTTCTAGCGTCGGCGACCCGAGCGTGGATGGAACCGGTAATGCGTTTCCTTCAGGCGGCGTTGATCAACGTGCGTGTAAATCTGCGTTGTGGCGATGTTCGCATGCCCAAGCATTTCCTGGATGACGCGAAGGTCACCGCCATTTTCCAGAAGGTGCGTCGCGAAGCTGTGCCGGAGCGTGTGCGGTGTGATGTTCTTATCGATGCGGGCCGCGCGGGCGTATTTCTTGATGAGATGCCAAATGGTCTTTCGGCTCAGCGGTTTGCCTCGTGTGGAGAGAAAGACCTCGCCGGTGGTGTCAGCCCTAGCAAACGTCGATCTGGCCTCTTGCAGATAGCGCACAAGCCAATCAACCGCCTGTTTACCGACCGGCACGATACGCTCCTTGTTACCTTTGCCCAACACGCGGAGGAACCCGGCTTCGAGATTGATGTCGCTCAACTTCACCGACGCCACTTCGCTGACGCGCAAGCCGGAAGCATACATCAACTCGAAGATCGCTTTGTCGCGCAAACCGAGTTTCACTTTAGGCCGGGGCGCGTCGAGCAAATGTTCCACCTCGTCGTACGTCAGAGTATGCGGAAGCAGTCGCCAAAGTTTCGGTGAATCGATCGTCTGCGTAACGTCAGCGGGTAACATTTTTTCCCGCACCAGGAATCGACAGAACATCCGGATCGCGGCAAGTTGTCGAGATAGGCTGCGCGTGCTGAGACCGCGCTTGCGTTGAGTTAAGAGATGTTCGGAGACGTGCTGGCTCTGCACGCGATTCATGTGATCAATTTGCCGCCGCTGCAGAAAACCCATGAACTGGGCGAGATCGTGCCGGTAGGCGATACGGGTATTCTCCGCCAGCCCACGCTCGACGGCCAGATGATCTAGAAACGCGTCCACCAAGCGATCCACGGGGACGACTTCCTCCTTGGCCGGGCATTCTAATGTCTGGACAAAAATAATGAAAGCAGTTTTGCGGTGAGTTAATTAAGACAAAAATACTCCTTTTTCTGTTTGACATATCAAACACCTGTCATGTATTTACAACACTTGTGGAAACTTGGAAGGAATTTGAAGCCAACGAGCTGACTCACAGTGCCGCACACCATCTGCTGGCCATTCACGAACTCGGTGAGGAGTATGGCGGATGGGCACGTGTGTCCGACATCGCGCGTGAACTCGGCATCACGCGCGGCAGTGTTTCCATTAATCTACGCGCGATCAAGAAACGCGGCTATGTCGTCACCGACGAGCACCGGATGGTGAAGCTTTCTCCCAAAGGGCTCGAAGTTGTTCAAGCCATCAAGACGAAGAAAACACTCTTCAAGTCATTCCTCACGGATGTACTCGGCGTGTCCGAGCAACAGGCGGAGATCGACAGTTGCAAGGTCGAACACCTGATCAGTCACGAAACCAGCGAACAACTCGCCCGGTTCGTCGAGCAATTCAAGAACTCCCAACTCACACACTCCCAATGAAAGCAACTCCGGATAAGCATAAGACAGAATTGGTTGATGAATTGAATCGGTTAATGGCAGAGGAGGCTGAAGCGTTCCTGCGCTATTTCCAGCTTCGTTACCGGCTGCGCGGCACGGACCGTCTGGCGGCAGAGGATTTCTTTGACAAGGCGATGGAGGAAACTCTCGAGCATGCGACGGAGATCGCCAATAAAATACGCTCGCTCGGCCAGATTCCGAAACTCGACATCAAGCTCTCACTCGCCGGTGGGCCGATCCGCTTGCCGGAAGTACTCGCCGAAGCGCTGGAATTCGAGCAACAGGCGCTCGACGCCTACAAGGAATTCCTGCCGCGCGTCGAGGGCGATCCGATGCTCGAGGATTTCATCCGTAAACAGATCGCCGTGGAAACCGAACACGTTCAGGAGATTTCGATGTTATTGGAGTAGAGCAAAAATTGAGGGCTGCGAGCAGGTTTTGGCACGCCGCGTCGCAGCCCCCAGCGAGAAGCATGTATTTAGGACGCGCTCTCGAAACAAGCGTAAATCGGGATGCGACAGTTGGCAACTGCAAACTTGCCTCGTCCTTTGGAGACCGGTGCCAGTCTCAGAATGAGAGACTGACGTGAGGATGATCAGGAGGCAGTGGATCGCAGTGATGATAGCAGGAACAGTGAGTGCAAATGTAGCGTTCGCGAGTGAACGCTATTTCGGATACACGTACGAGCCGGAGACGATGCCGGCAGGAGCGGCGGAGTTCGAGCAGTGGATCACACTCCGCACGCAGCGCAGCAATGCCGTCGGCCAGGACAACTACAACAAGTGGGAGCTGCGCGAGGAATTCGAGTACGGCGTGACGGACAACTACACCGTCTCGCTTTACCTCAACACCCACGCCGAGAGCTTCCGCGACCCGGCCACGGCTGCGAACAATTCGGAATTCAAATTCGACGGCATCTCGGTTGAAAATCGTTACATGGTGTTGAACCCGGCCGAGCACGCCGTCGGTTTGACGCTGTACTTCGAACCCCGGTACTCCGGCGAGGAGGCTGAGCTTGAGCAAAAAGTCATCCTCGGTCAGCGCTGCGGCGACTGGAAGTGGGCGCTGAATCTCACCCACGCGACCGAGTGGTCGGACAACCTACACTCCACCGAAGGTGAAGTTGAAGTCAGCTTCGGCATCACGCGTCATCTCAACAACCGCTGGTCGCTCGGCCTCGAAATGCGCGACCACAACGAGCTGCCGGATTACAGGTTGTGGGAAAACACGGCGGTGTACATCGGGCCGGTCGTCACGTACACGCGTGAAAACTGGTGGACGACGCTCACCGTGATGCCGCAGGTTTACGGCAAGAACTTCCAAAATGACGGCGATGGCGTTAGTGGGCTCGAACTCGAAGGTCACGAGCGCCTCAATGTGCGACTCGTTTTTGGCATCGGCTTCTAATGCGCGTGGCACTCCCAGCAATCGGCATCGTGGTCGTCGTGTTCGCGACGATCGCAGCGCGAGCCGCCGACCCGGCGCCTCCAGACCTGGCTGCCGGCAAGAAGCTTTACACCGCCAAGTGCGCGCGCTGTCACAAGCTTTATGAGCCTGCGCGGTACGACGATACAACGTGGAAGTCTTGGATGCACAAGATGCGCAACAAAGCCAAACTCAGCGACGAACAATACGCCCGACTTTCGGCCTACCTCCAGTCGCTGCGCGTGAAGGAGACAAAATGAGAACTCTTCTAACCGTTACCCTGTTCTTCCTTTTGGGTGCCGCCGCACACGCGACTTGGCAGGACCGAGTCACGCTGATCAGTTCGAAGCTGGACGAAGCGCTGGCTACCGACGCTGCGTCCGGCAAGCAGTTGGCCGAGGAAGCCTACTACGGCATCTTCGAGGGCGAACCGCACAACATGGAAGTTGCCGTCCGTGTCACCATCTCCGGCCGCCGTTCCTACGAACTCGAATCCCAATTCACACAACTCCGGCAAGCCATCGGCAAAGGCGCTCCGCGTGCGCAACTCGAAGCGATGAAAACGCAGCTCCTGGCCGATCTTGCGGCCACGGCGCACGCGATGGACGGTCCCTCCGCCACGCAAACCGCCGACGCGGCTCCCGTGCGCTCCACGGCCAATGCTGCTGACACATTCGCAAAATCGCTGCTCATCATTCTGCGCGAGGGATTCGAAATCATTCTCATCCTCGGTGCCATCACCGCATTTCTCATCAAAGCCGGCGCGCGCGACCGGCTGCGCGTTGTCGCCAGCGGCGTCGCCACCGGTATCGTCGCCAGCGTGCTGACCGCCGTCTTGTACTCGATGTTTGTGCACTCGCTGACGGTCAATCCCGAGATCATCGAAGGTTGCACCTTGGGGCTGGCGGCCACCGTCCTGTTTTGCGTCAGCCACTGGCTCATCAGCCGCGCCGAATCGAAACACTGGGTGGATTTCATCAAATCGAAAGTTCACGTCTCGTTGAGCACCGGCAACATGACCGCGTTGTGGCTCACGTCCTTCCTCGCCGTCTATCGCGAAGGAGCGGAGACGGTGTTGTTCTATCAAGGGCTGGCGGCACAAGCGCCGGGACAAGGCAGGATGATCGTGGCCGGTCTTGGGCTCGGCCTTGCCGCGCTGCTCGTCGTCTTCCTCACATTCCGGCAGGGCATCCTGCGCATCCCGCCCCGGCCCTTCTTCCGCATCACCAGCGCGCTGCTCTACTACATGGCGTTCGTCTTTGCCGGCAAGGCCGTCGTCGAATTACAGGCCGGTCAGGTTCTGCATCTCATGCCCTTGCGCGGCTGGCCAACCATCGAATTTTTCGGCGTCTACCCGACCGTGCAATCCCTCGCCGTTCAAGGATTACTCATCGCGGCCATCCTCGTTTCCATGGTTGTCGTCTTTCTGCGCCGTCAACCGGAGCCGGTCGCCGCGTGAAAGCCATTCTGATCGCACTGCTCATGGCGGCGCCGGCGATGGCCGCGCCCTTCCGCGAATATCCCATCGGCGACGAGATTCAGACCAATGCGATGACCATCGCTGCGGTCTATCTGCCGCCGGTCACGATGGACACGCCGAAGCACGACCATACCGACATGGAAAAATTTGTCGAGCCGGGCAAGGAGAAAGTCCACCTCGAAGCCGACATCCACGCGGGGAAAGGCAATCAGAACGGTTTCGGTGCCGGCGAGTGGCTGCCGTACCTGAGCGTGCACTACAAACTGACGTACTTGAAGTCCGGCGAAACCCTCGAAGGTCAATTCACCCCGATGGTCGCGCGCGACGGCCCGCATTATGGCGCGACGATCCGGATGCGCGGCACCGGCAAGTACAAGCTGACCTACCGGATCGAACCCCCGACCGCCAGCGCGTTTGGACGACACACCGACGAAATCACCGGCGTCGCCCCATGGTGGCAGCCCTTCGACGTGCAATGGGAATTCGACTACAAGGGCTTGCCGCGCTAGCGCTGGCGCTTCAAGCCCACGCGGCGACGATCCACGGCACCGTCAGCGTCCCGGCGGGCTTGCCCAACGCCGGCAACGCTGTCGTCTATATCGAGCGAATACCCGGCAAGACATTCACGGCCCAAACCGCCGTCCTGGATCAACGCGGTTACGCCTACACGCCGCACGTGCTGCCGGTGGTCGTCGGCTCGACCGTCGAATTTCGAAATGACGACCCGGACGCACACAACAGCTACTCGGCGTCGGAGTGCTGCCGGTTCAACCTCCACGCGTATCCCGGTCGCGTGAAATTCGACAAGCCGGGCGTCGCCGAAATTCTCTGCAACATTCATCCACAAATGGGCGCCTACGTCCTCGCGCTCCAGAATCCGTTCTTCGCCGTAACCGACACCACCGGCAAGTTTGAGATTCACAACGTGCCCGCCGGCGACTTCATCTTGCGCGTCTGGCACGAAGCGTTGCCGGCAACCTCGCAGCCGGTGCGCGTCGCATCCGACGTCGAGGTGAAGTTCGCGCTTGCGGATTGGCCGCGTGCACAGACGCCGGTCGCGGCCGACGACATGGTGCTCGTGCCGGCAGGCGAGTTCATCATGGGCGCGGACGACCGGCTGCCGAATGAAAAACCACGGCGGTCGGTAAGCCTGCCGGCGTTTCGGATGGACCGGACCGAGGTGACGAACGCGCAGTTCTGCGATTTCCTCAACGCGCTCCGCCACGCCCGGGACGAATGGATCAACCTCGACGATCCCGACTGCAGGATTCGTCCCGGCAAGAAACGCGGCGAATTTGTCGTCGTACCGGGGTTCGAGAATGTTCCGGTCGTCTGCGTGAGTTGGTTCGGAGCCGCGGCCTATGCAAAGTGGCTCGGCAAACGGTTGCCGACCGAGGCCGAATGGGAGAAAGCGGCACGCGGCACCGATGGACGCGAATGGCCGTGGGGCAACGAGTTCGGCGCCGGGAACGCAAACGCGCGCGGCACGAAGTTGCTGCCGGTCGGCAGTTTTCCGCGTGGCGCAAGTCCATTCGGTTGCCTCGACATGGCCGGCAATGTGTGGGAATGGACCGCGAGCGACGATGCCGACTTCGGCCAGAAGATTACACGCGGCGGCGCGTTCGATACGCTACCGCTGTACGCCCGGTGCGCCGTGCGCATCGCTGCCGCACCGGCGTTACGCAGCGCGAAGACCGGCTTTCGTTGTGCCAAAGATGCCGACTGAGGAGCCGGACAAACAGTTTCCCAGTGCGTGGCGGCTTTGTTATGTTGGCCCGGCTCCCATCCGCTTCGCTTAGCAGGTGTGCAAAGCTCTCTCAATACGACAAATGACAAAGCTGATCCAGCCGATCTAACTGACTGGCTCCGACACCGCGATCTGTGTCACCGCGGAAGTACTCCCAAGAAAGCGCGAGGTATTTCCAGGGCAACTCTTCGGCGACATTCACTGCGCGTGTGCTCCTGACACGGTGTCAACTTGTAAGCGGCAAGGTGACACAGTGTCAGGTCTTGACGGTCAACAGGCTTGCAGTTCGAGGCAAAAGTAGAAGCACAAGAACTTGCCTGACAGCCAGATACGGCATGAGGGGTTCTCGAAAACGTCAAGTGGCATAGCCGATGCGAAGGACTTCAGAAAAATCGATCAAACGATTGAGTTGATGGAGAAGACGGCAGCTGTTTTTGAGACCCTCATAACGCTCAACCCTTCTCGAAGAAGTCAAACCACGCTTATCTGAAGGCGGAGGCATATAATGTCTATTGACGTTGAGAAGATTCTGCGACCGATTGATAACCCCATCCCGCCATTTCCGCCCAAGTACATGATGCTGGCCGGCGGCGAGGAGATGGTCATCCGGCAAGTGGGGCGTGAAGACATACCGGATATCCTGCAACACGTTGAGCCGCTGATCCACGTCGAGCGCGACTACTACGACATCGTGGCCGCCCGGCTCTACAGCGAGTTGCTCGCCTACTATCGCTACCGGGTGCAGGACGAGTATGTGCTTGTCGCGCAGATCAACGGCGAACTCGTCGCTGTCGTAAACGGCCGGCTGCTCAGCAAGGATGTCGGCATGTCCTACCACACCGTCGCGCTGAGACGCGGTCTGCGCGTCGGGGCGCATGCATTTGCCAGCAAGATGGAATACCATTTGGACATCATCGGTCAGAAAGAAGTCCTGATCGTTGCCGAGTCACCGATCGGCTTCCGGCGGTGGATGATCGAGTACGAACTGGAGAAGCGATTCCACATGGCGCACGAGCTTGGCGGCGTGCCGTCGTGGGCGCTGACGAAGGAGCTGTTCAATCGAGCCCGGGAAACACTCGTCGTCGGCCGGCGACCGGTGCCGCAGCATCTTCTCGAAAAGGCGCAAGCTGCGATTCTCCCCCCAACCGACCCGCCGAAGGCTCCGGCTGACCTGCTCGCCGCCACGCGCTCGTTGTACGACTCGACCGGCACGGCGCTGATGTCACAACGATGGAAACAG
Organism: Verrucomicrobiia bacterium; assembly: GCA_041495285.1. Classification (GTDB taxonomy): domain Bacteria; phylum Verrucomicrobiota; class Verrucomicrobiia; order Palsa-1439; family Palsa-1439; genus JBGQCJ01. The sequence continues at coordinate 11,150 of JBGQCJ010000045.1, read as the reverse complement.
GAAGGAAGGATGTGACCATGCGCGAGGTTTACGTTGTCGGCATTGGCATCACGAGTTTCACGCGCTTGGAGTATCCGCTCAGCGAAATCGCCGCCTACCCGGCCATGGTGGCGTTGAAGGATGCCGGTCTGTCGAAAGTCGATCACGTGTACGTCGCCAACATGGCCAGCGCCCGGCTCAACCACCAGTCCGGCCTCGCCAGCGCGGTCGTTGACAGTCTCAGCCTGACGCCGGCCGGCGCGACGACCATCGAGAACGGCCCAGCCTCCGGCGGCTCGGCGATTTTGCAGGGTTTCCTCGCGATCACGTCCGGCATGTTCGATGTCGTTATCGTGACCGGCGCCGAGCGTCTCCGCGAGGTGAACAATCTTGAAGCGATCGACGCGGTGGCGGCGCTGTCGCATCCGCTCGCCGAGCAAATCTACGGTGTGACATTGCCGTCGCTCGCCGCGATGTTCACACGTCTCTACATGCAGAAGTACGGCGTGACCGAACGACACCTCGGCATGGTGGCCGTGAAGAACCACGACAACGCGCTGCTGAATTTCTACGCGCACATTCACGAAAAGATCACGCTCGAAGGCATCCTCGACTCGCCCGAGGCTTCGACCAACAACCCGTATGTCGCCGAGCCGTTGCGCTTCTTCGACTGCTGCCCGGTATCCGATGGCGGGGCGTGCCTGATCCTAGCTTCGAAGGAAGTCGCGCAGAAACTGAAGAAGCCGCTGATTCGTCTGGCCGGCGTCGGCCAAGCGACGGACACGCACTGCGTCCACGAGCGCGCCGAGCCAACCGACCTGCTGGCGGTGCGCGGCGCTGCGGCGCAAGCGTTCAAGATGGCCGGGGTAAAGCCGGGCGATGTGGATGTCGCTGAACTTCACGATGCTTTCACAATTCTGGAAATTGTCGAGAGCGAAGAGGTCGGCTTTTTCAAGAAGGGCGAAGGGCATCTTGCGTTGGAGCGTGGCGAGACTCGCTTGGACGGTAAGCTGCCAATCAACACTTCCGGCGGCCTAAAGGCCAAAGGTCATCCCGTCGGTGCGACCGGCGTCGGACAGGCGCACGAGATCGTCCTGCAACTTCGCGGTGAGGCCGAGAAGCGACAGGTCAAGGACGCCAAGATCGGGTTCACGTGCAACTTCGGCGGCTTCGGCAACAACGTCGTTTGTCTCGTCTTCAAGAGGGAGGACTGACCATGGCTTTGGAAATCCTGGCGTACAAGTGCAAGAAGTGCGGACAACTTCACTACCCGCTGCGCATGGTCTGCAAGAAATGCGGCAAAAACGAACCGCACGAGTTCGATACCGTGCCGCTGCCGAAGACCGGCAAACTGCTCACGTTCACGACCGTCCACAATCTTCCGCCCGATTTCAACGTCGCCAAGCTCAGTCTCGGCATCGTTGAACTCGAAAACGGACTACGAATCACCGGCCAGCTCAAGATACCGGCCCCGAAGATCGGCATGCCGGTCGCGGGCAAGGTCGAAATCGTGCGCGAGGCCGATTACACGAAGAACTACGGAATCGTCTTCTATCCGGCATGACGCTCGTCAGCATCGGAGATCTGGTCGAGGAAGGAACTTACCCGTTCCATTCCCGATTCAATCGGGCTGTCAATTTCACGCAAGGAGTCCGGCTGATTTCCGTCGTGGATGAAACAATCGGCGACGGTCCACTGAACATCGTTCTCCGTAACTTCGACCCCGGCCGGTCGGGCGCTCCACTCCAGATCTTCGCCGAAGAAATCACCTTCGAAGGCCGGAAGTATTCGATTGCATCTCGTTATTCTTCCGAGATTCCCGGCGAGCCTCGCTACCTTTCGATGTTCAAGAGACTGCTCATCACGACCGCGCCGCCCAAAAGCTTGGCATTCCTTCTCGACGAAACGCGCGTGCAGAACTTCCAGACCGGTTTCGAAAGGAAATTTGTCGAGCATGTGAAACTGGGCGTAGACGAGATCTTCCACGGCGACCGGCTCACCGGGGTCCGCGCGCTGCGCGGATGCGGCCTCGGTCTGACGCCAAGCGGCGACGACTTCATTGCCGGCCACCTCATTGGATTGCACCTTCGCGGCGAGACAGCCGATGACGTCTTTGAGGCGGCCCGGTCAGACAACATTTTCTCCAACACATTCCTCGACCTGGCGCGGCAAGGCCGGCTTTTTGGTCGCTTGAAGAATCTAATTCTCGCTCTGATGCACGGCGGCGAGAAAGCCGTGCGCGAGACAACAACAAAACTATTCGCGGTCGGCGGAACTTCCGGCGCGGACTTGGCAACTGGCTTCTACATGACGGTGCGTCCATGATTACCGGTCAGGTTCGTAAAGGCGCGTACTTCGATTCCGTCACCTTGATGCGCGTCGGCAAAGAGATCACCGGCATGCCCGGCGTCATCGATGCCGCCGTCGTGATGGCGACAGCTTCCAACAAAGCCATCCTCAACGCCAGCGGTTTGCTCTCCGTGCAGTTCAAGGATGCCGGCGATACCGATCTCGTTATCGCGGTGAAAGCCGAAAGCGAAGCCGCGGCGAAGACAGCCTTGGCTGCCGTTGACGGGCTTTTGAAGAGGCCGGCAGCCACCGAGTCACGCCCGGTAAATCTCAGCGGCGCGCTGCAAATCTTACCGGATGCGAACCTCGCGCTCATCTCAATTGCCGGTCGCTATGCCGGTGACGAGGCGATGCGCGCCCTTGAAGCCGGGATGCATGTAATGTTGTTCTCCGACAACGTGCCGCTGGAGAAAGAAATCGCACTGAAGAGGTTTGCGGCCAAACGTGGCCTACTCGTCATGGGACCGGACTGTGGCACGGCCATCATCAATGGCGTTCCACTCGCCTTCGCCAACGTCGTCAACCGCGGCAACATCGGCATCGCCGCCGCCGCCGGTACGGGTCTTCAGGAAGTGAGTTGCATTATCTCCAACGCCGGCGCCGGTATCTCCCAAGCCATTGGCACCGGTGGGCGCGATGTGAAGAAGGAAGTCGGCGGCATCATGTTCATCGAGGCTCTGAAGGCGTTGGCCAAAGACGAACAGACGAAAGTGATCTTGCTGGTTTCAAAGCCGCCGCACCCGGCGGTGCTCAAGCGCATCACGAAGTCAATTAAGACAATCCGCAAGCCGGTGGTCACGATGTTCATCGGCGCATCGCCAACCACGCTGGAGGAAGCCGCGTTGACGGCCGTCGCGTTATCCCGCGGAAAGAAGCCGCCTGAAGTTGCCGCACCCGACACGAAAATCGCGAAGCGCGAGGCCGGCAAGCGGAAGAAGCGCCAGAAGTATGTGCGCGGACTTTTTAGCGGCGGCACGTTCTGCGCGGAGGCGCAAATTCTTCTCGGGAACGGAGTGTACTCAAATGCTCCGACCGGTAAGTCCAGGCAGCTCAAAGATTCTCTGAAAAGTCAGAAGAACACATTGATCGATCTGGGCGAAGACGAATTCACCGTCGGCCGGCCACATCCGATGATCGACTACTCGCTAAGGAACAAACGGATTCTGCAAGAGGCAGAAGATCCCGAGACCGCGGTGATTCTGCTCGATGTCGTGCTCGGTTACGGCTCGAACCCCGACCCGGCAGCCGAGCTGACCGGAGTGATCCGCGAAGCGTGCCGGAGAGTGTCGGTTGTCTGCTCGATTACCGGAACCGACAAAGACCCGCAGAACCGCAGCCGAGTTAAAACCGCGTTGCGCAAGGCCGGGGCGATTGTCATGCCGTCCAACGCCGCAGCGTGCAAATTGGCCGGGAGCATCATCCAATGTCTGTGAACGCATTGTTCCGAAGCGAATTGAAGGTGGTCAACATCGGCCTCGCGGTGTTCAAGCAAGTGCTCGATGACGCGCACGTGCCAGCGGTGCAAGTTGATTGGAAACCGCCGGTCGATGTCGACGCCCGGCTGGTGAAGCGCGTGAAAGCGTTCCAGCCGGTAATCGACAAGGCCAACGTCGAGGTCGTGAAGATCATCCTCAGCGGCATGCCGCAGCTCGTCGGCTTGGCGCGCGCGATTGATGTGATTCCCGGCATGACTTCGGACACACTGCTGCATGCCGGCCCGCCGATTACATGGGAGCGGATGTGCGGGCCAATGCGCGGCGCGGTGGTCGGGGCGTTGTTGTACGAGCGAAAGGCCGGGACGCCTGAAGAAGCCGAACGGCTCGCGGCGTCGAGCGCGATTAAGTTCTCGCCGTGCCACGAACACGCCGCGGTCGGACCGATGGCCGGGGTCACGTCGCCGTCGATGCCGGTATTCATCGTCAAGAACGAGGCGCTTGGCAACTTCGCGTACTGTTCAATGAACGAAGGGCTCGGCAAAGTGCTGCGCTATGGTGCGTACAGCGAGCCGGTGATTCAGAAACTGCGCTGGATGGAAAACACACTCTATCCGGTGCTCAAGAAAGCCGTCGCAAAAGTCGGCAAGGTTGATCTGAAAAACATCATTGCGCAGGCACTACACATGGGCGACGAAGTCCACAACCGCAACCGCGCCGCCACATCGTTGCTTTACCGGACACTCGCGCCGTCGCTGGGGCCGGAAGTGCTCGAGTTCATCAATGGCAACGACCATTTCTTCCTGAACCTTTCAATGGCCGCGTCGAAAGCGACGCTCGACGCGGCGCGCGGCATCAAGAATAGCAGCGTTCTCGTGGTGATGGCGCGCAACGGGACGGATTTCGGTATTCAGCTATCGGGAACCGGCAACGAATGGTTTACCGGGCCGGCAGACGTACCGGATGCGCTGTACTTCCCTGGCTACACAAAGTCAGACGCAAACCCCGACATCGGCGACAGCGCGATCACGGAGACTAATGGACTCGGCGGATTCGCCATCGCGGCGGCACCGGCCATTGTGCAATTCGTTGGCGGCAGCGCGGAGGACGCGGTCAATTATACGCGGCAAATGTACGAGATCACCGCCGGCGAGAACAACGTTTACCAGATTCCGTATCTAAACTTTCGCGGCACACCGACCGGCATCGATGTAATCAAGGTCGTCGAGAAAAACATTCTGCCGTTCATTGATACCGGCGTCGCGCATAAGGAACCGGGCGTCGGCCAGATCGGCGCGGGCGTGTTGAACGCGCCGCTCGAACCGTTCAAGAAAGCGTTTGAGAAATTCGCGAAGACATTGAGGAAAGGATGACATGAAGACCAAACAATTCCTGCAATTCATGGACAAGGTACGCGTCTACGATCTGACGCAGCCGTTGAGCATTCACACGCCGCCGTGGCCGAGCTACATGCCGCTGGGCATCCAATATTTCAAGCGCATTGCCGGCGCGCACATGGGACAAGGCGCGAACGGACAAATCATCACGACCAGCAACCACGTCGGCACGCACATGGATGGCGAGATTCATTTCCACGCCAGCGGACGGTCCATCGGCCAAGTGCCGCTCGAAGAATGGATCGGCCCCGGCGTCGTCGCGGATATTTCCAAGGAAGTCGGTGACTACGATCTGTACTCGCCGGAAATGGTCACGAAGAACGTCGAGGTCAAGAAAGGCGACATCCTCATCATCAATACCGGCTATCACCGGTACGCTTGGGATCAAAAGCAATCGGATGAAGTCCGGTATTTTGTGAAACATCCCGGGCCCGGCCCCGGTTTCCACCAATGGGCGCTCGACATGAAACTCAAGTGGATCGGCGTCGATTGCGGCAGCGCCGATCATCCGATGAACACCATCATCCGGAACTGGCATCCGGCCCGGTTCGTGGAAGCGGAGAAGAAGCTCAAGGCGAACTACGGCAAAGGCTGGGACGAGATGTTCCCGCCGGACGAGTACTACCAGGTCATGCACATCAAGTTGTTCCCGAAGAAACTCGTGCACGCTGAAAACATCGGCGGTAAGATCGACAAACTCAGTAACCAACGATGCTGGATCGGCTTCTTCCCGTTGCGCGGCATTGAAATGGAATCCGCAATGGGCCGCTGCATCGCAGTGCTGCCGCCGAAATGAGGAGGTCGCCATGGCCATCGCCCATCAGTTCGAATACGCGAAACCCGGCACGCTGCGCGAAGGCATCAAAACACTCACGCGCTACGGCAACCGGGCACAAGTTCTTGCCGGCGGCACGGACCTGATTGGATTGATCAGCGACGACAAACTCTTACCGGAGATCGTCGTCGACATCAAAGGCATTGCCGGCCTCGACAAGATTGAATTCAAGAACGGCGTGCTCATCATCGGCGCGCTTGTCACGTTCAGCGACCTGCGCGATTCGCCGGTCATTGCGAAGAAGTTCCCGGTGATTCGCGAAATGACCGGCTGGCTCGCGTCAGTCGGTATCCGCAACCGGGCCACGATGGTCGGCAATCTCTGTTCGGCCGTCCCGTGTTGCGACAGCGGGCCGATTCTGCAGGTGTACGATGCGTCGATGCTGGTGGCCGGGCCGAACGGGAAGCGCAAAGTGCCGTTGAACGAATGGTTCGTCGGCCCGCGCAAGACGGTACTGAAACGCGGCGAGATTGCGACTGGCGTCGCCGTGGCGCTGCCGAGGAAGAAACACGGCGCGTGTTTCGTCAAGCTGCGCCGGTACGAAGGCGAAGACCTCGCGCAGGCGAGCGTCACCGTTCTCGCGCTCGCGGGCGACAGCTACCGGGTTTCGTTCGGCGCGGTCGCGCCGCGGCCGGTACGCGGTGAGCGGATTGAGGCGCTGTTGGAAGGCCGGGAGTTGACGGATGAGTTGATCCGGCAGGCGGTGAAGCTGTTGCCGGAGGAGATTGTGCCGATCACCGACATCCGCGCGACGAAGGAATACCGGCTGCACATGACGGGCGTGATGCTGGAGCGCGGACTCCGGGCGGCGGTTTCGAGACTTGACGGGGCGGGACTGGAATACGGGATGAGTTTGATATGAAAACAACAATCACTTTAGAGCTGAACGGCGAGACGCGCAGCCTCGACGTCGAGCCGAGCGACATTCTGCTCGACGTGCTGCGCGAATCGTTGGGCGTCAAGAGTCCGAAGATCGGCTGCGAACGCGGCGATTGCGGCGCGTGCACGGTGTTGCTCGACGGCAAGACGGTGAGGACTTGCCTGATTCTCGCCATCGAGGTGGACGGTCACGAAATCACAACGCTCGAAGGATTGAGCGGCGATGGGTTGACGGATCTGCAGAAGGCGTTGCTCGAACACGGTTCGTTCCAGTGCGGATTCTGCGCGCCCGGCATGGTGCTGTCGGCGACCGAGTTGTTGGAGAAGAAACGGCATCCGTCGGAGCACGAAGCCAAGGAGGCTATCTCCGGCAACCTCTGCCGTTGTACCGGCTACAAACCGATCATCGAGGCGATTCTCGACGCCGGGAGGAAACGCGTATGAGCGAACTCAAATTCGTAGGCAAGTCGCCCAGCCGCATCGACGGGCTGGAGAAGATTACCGGCGCGGCCACGTATGTCGACGACATTGATTTTGGCGCGCGGTTGCTGCACGCAGAGGTTGTCGAGAGCCCGTACGCACATGCGCTGATCAAGAGCATTGACACGTCGGTGGCCGAGAAGGTGCCGGGCGTGGTGCGGGTGATTACCGGTAAGGATTTCCCGTACCGGTTTGGATTGTACATGCAGGACCGGTTTATTTTGCCGACCGACCGGGTGCGCTTCGTCGGCGAACAGGTTGCCGCCGTGGTCGCGCGCGACGCGAAGACGGCGAAGCGCGCTGCGAAACTTGTGAAGGTTGTCTACAAGGAACTCGAGCCTGTCCTCGATCTGACGAAGGCGCTGAAAGACGACGCGGTGACAGTTCACCCGGACCTCGGCAACTACACGCGCTGTCCGTGGTTTTTCCCGCAGGCCGGCACGAACATCGCGCATTGGCGCAAGACGAGGAAGGGCGATGTCGAAAAAGCGTTCAAGGAAGCCGACCTCGTTTTTGAGGATACGTACACCGTCCCGCGCTATGCCCACTGCGCGATCGAACCGCATGTGATCGTCGGGCTTTACGATTTGTCCGGCCGGCTGACGTTGTGGTCGGCATCGCAGTCGCCATACACGCAACGCAACGTCATGGCGCAAGCGCTCGCGCCGCTGGGGTTGTCGCACAAGGACATTCGGGTCGTGACGCCGTATGTCGGCGGCGGGTTCGGCGGCAAGGCCGGCGTGTCGATGGAGATCATCTGCGCAGCGTTGGCGATCATGGTGAAGGGCCAGCCGGTCAAGGTGCGCTGGTCGCGGGCGCAAGAGTTTTACAACACCTACCAGCGCCAAGGCGTCATCGCGCGAATCAAACTGGGCGTGAAGAAGGACGGCACGATCACGGCGATCGAACACACGCTGCATTGGGATGCCGGCGGCTATGTCGAGTACGGCGCGAACGTGGTGAACGCCGTCGGGCTTTCTGCCACTGGGCCGTACCGGATTCCGAATGTCAAAATCGATTCCGTTTGCGTGTACACAAACCTACCGCCGAGCGGGCCGTACCGGGGTTTTGGTTACTCCGAGTTTCATTTCGGACTCGAATCGCACATGACGCGCGTGGCGCAGAAGCTCGGTATTGATCCGGTCGAGTTTCGGAAGAAGAACGCCATCCGCGAAGGCGACACATTGGCGTACGGGGCGAAGATGAACCCCTGCGGCATGCAGGAGGCGATCGACCGCGTCGCCGCGGAAATCGGTTGGGGGAAGAAGGAAGTTTCGAAAGATCCCGACAAAGTCATCGGCAAAGGGTTCTCCTGTTTCTGGAAGGCCCCGGCGATGCCGCCGAATGCCGCGTCGTGTGCGTTCATCAAGTTCAACGAGGACGCGAGCCTAAACATTACCATCTCCGGCATGGAAATCGGACAAGGCTTGCTGACCGTGATGGCGCAAATCGCGGCAGAAGTTCTCACCGTGCCGGTCGAGAAGATTCGCGTCGAGTTACCGGACACCGACCGCAACCCGTACGAGTGGCAAACCGTCGGCTCACACGTGACGTGGGGTTGCGGCAATGCCGTGAAAGCGGCGGCGCTCGAGATGCGCGGGAAAATCTTTGAAGTCGTCGAGCGGGCGCTGGGCATTGCGCGCGACACGCTTTACCTCGAAGACGAGAAGGTGAAATGCCGGACGCGCTCGGACTTCGAGTTGCCGCTGCGCAACTTCGTCATCAACGGCATCCAGACGAAACACGGCAACTTCTTAGGCGGACCGATCCTCGGCAGCGGCATGTTCATGCCGGAGTTCACGTCGGCGTTGAGCGATCCGGAGACGAGTCAGGGCGGACATCCGAACGTCCACTACACCGTCGGCGCGGCCGCCGCGACCGTCGAGATCGACAAGAAGACCGGCAAGATGTGCGTGCTCAAAGCCACCCTCGCCGTGGATGCCGGCAAGGCGATTAATCCGGGGCTTGTGAACAGTCAGATCGTTGGCGGTGTGCTGCAGGGATTGGCAACGGTTCTGTACGAGGACATCCGGTTTGACTTGAAAGGCAAGCTACTGAACGCTAACTTCACAGACTACAAAATTCCGACTTCGTTGGACTTGCCCGACGAGGTTGTGCCGATCATCATCGAAACTCCGCAGCCGGACGGGCCTTTCGGAGCACGCGGCGTCGCCGAGCACACGATGATACCGGCCGCCGCCATGATCGCGAACGCGGTGGACGACGCGCTCGGTCTGAGGATGAAGACGATGCCGATTACGGCGGAAAAAGTCGCGCTGGCGCTCAACGGAATTGACTACGAGGACGTGAAAGGTTCGACGATGGGCTTCTGCTACGTTGGCCAAGCTGACACGTACAAGTTCCACACCAAAGGTTCAGGTAAACGATAGAACGGCGCCGGCGATCACCAGAATCGCGCCCGCCACTTTCTTCATGGTGACCGGGTCCTGCGGTGATTCCAGCAGTCCGAAATGGCTGATGGCAATGGCCATCAGGATTTGGCCGGACACAAGCAGGATGAAAAACGTGCGCGCGCCGATGCGCGGCACGAGGAACGTCGTCCCGACAATGAAGAACGCGCTGATGATGCCGGCGATGTGCAGATACACCGGCACGGTCTTGATCCGGACGAGGCACTGTTGTTGACCGGAGAACAGCAGGATGCATAGCGACGTCACCAGTGCCACGACAAAGAAACTAAACGACGCCGCGATGGACGAGCCGAGGTATTGCGACGCGGCACTGTTCATCGGTAGGTAGGTGGACAGAATCGCGCCCATTAAGAAGGCGGTGATCAAGAAAGCGGGCGTCTGCATAGTCTCCTCCTAGTATCCGGGCGGGCGCTGGAATGGCCCGGTCAATTCGACGAAAAGTTCGGCGATGGCCAACAGCTTCATCTCACTCCAACGCGGGCCGACCAACTGCACGCCGATGGGCAACCCTTCCGTCGAGCGTGCCACCGGAATGACGACCGACGGATTGCCGGTTAGATTGAACGGGCTGGTGTAGCCGGTCCCGCCCAGCCGGTAGGAAACGTGCCGATCATCCACGGCGATTGGCGTGCCGGGCGGGCAATGCGGAAACGCCGGCCCCACAGTGACCGGACACAGCAGCACATCGCGCGTCTCGAAGAATTGTTCCACCGCGGCAATGTAAACATCCCGTTTCGTCAACGTCTCGGTGTACTGCCGCAGCGTTGCATTCAGCCGGCGCGCCATCCCGCGCATCTCGGGATCGGGGGAGGCGGCGCTGACGCCGAAGTTGGCCGCGCATTCCGCCTCCAATTCAGACGACATCGCCGAACCGATTTCGCATTGGCGCAGCTCACCATACGTTTCCCAGATGTCGGGAAAATCGAAGCCGGCTGGCATGCATTGCTCGACAGCGCATCCACGCTCATCTAATTGAGCGACGAGTCCCTGCAGTGCCGCATGCGTGTCGCGGGTGACCGGCAAACCACCGAAGTCATCGCTCCACGCCACGCGCAGCGCGCGCAATGATTGTTTCGGAACTGGAGTGAGCGGCACGGGAGGAATTTCCGGTTGCGCCGGATCGGGGCCGGCAATCACTTGCAGCGCTATCCTCAAATCCTCCACGCAACGAGCGAGTGGTCCCGGCGTCGCGACGTGCCGGACACTGCGTGGCTGGCCGGGAAGTTCGGGAATGTGGCCGGTCAGTGGCACACGGCGTTCGGTGGGTTTGATCGAGAATAAGCCGCAGTAGTGGGCGGGGATACGCACCGAGCCGCCATGATCGCTGCCGATTTCCAGCGGCGACATCCCGGCCGCGAGCGCCGCT
>JBGQCJ010000044.1:0-30695 GCA_041495285.1 Verrucomicrobiia bacterium | reverse complement strand
TCGGTTCCCGTGCCCATGGCGATTCCTACGTCGGCTTGTGCCAGCGCGGGTGCGTCGTTCGTGCCGTCGCCAGTCATGGCGACGAGGTGGCCGCCGGCTTGTTCGTCGCGAATGCGCTTCAACTTCATTTCCGGCGTCGCTTGCGCCATGAAATCGTCCACGCCGGCTTCGGCGGCGATGGCGGCGGCGGTGAGAGCGTTGTCGCCGGTAATCATCACGGTGCGGATGCCCATCTTCCGAAGGTGCGCGAACCGTTCCTTGATGCCGCCCTTGACGATGTCCTTCAGATGAATGACGCCGAGCACTTCGCGCCCTTCCGCCACAACCAGCGGCGTGCCGCCCGAACGGGAAATTTCCTCGACGCCCCGCAGGACGGCTTTGTCATTCTGGCCGCCTTGCTCCACAACCCACTGCATGATTGAGTCCGCTGCACCTTTGCGAATGCGGCGCTTGACGCCGCCGTTGCCGTCGCCAAAATCCACGCCGCTCATCCGCGTCTGCGCGGTGAACGGGACGAATTTCGCATGCGGCTCGGCAACTTCCCGGCCGCGCAGGTTGTACTTCTCTTTCGCGAGCACGACAATGGAACGACCTTCGGGCGTTTCGTCGGCGAGCGAGGCGAGTTGCGCGGCGTCGGCCAGACGTTCGATTTTAATGTTCGGCGCGGGCAGGAAGGCGGTGGCCATCCGGTTGCCAAGCGTGATCGTGCCGGTCTTGTCGAGCAGCAACACGTCCACGTCACCGGCCGCTTCGACGGCTTTGCCGCTCATCGCTAGGACGTTGCGCTGGAGGACGCGATCCATGCCCGCGATGCCGATCGCGCTCAGCAGTCCACCGATAGTTGTGGGAATCAGGCAGACCAGTAGCGCGATCAACACCGGCACGGAAAACACCGCGCCGGAGTAGATGCCGAATGGTTTCAACGTCACACAGACGAGCAGGAAGATAAACGTCAGCGCCGCGAGCAAGATCGTGAGCGCAATTTCATTCGGCGTCTTCTGGCGCGTCGCGCCTTCGACCAACGCAATCATCCGGTCGAGGAAGCCCTGGCCTTTTTCCATCGTGATGCGGATGACGATCCGGTCGCTGAGCACGCGCGTGCCGCCGGTCACGGCACTCCGGTCGCCGCCGCTTTCGCGGATGACCGGCGCAGATTCGCCGGTAATGGCGGATTCATCCACGCTGGCGATGCCTTCCACGACGTCGCCATCAGCCGGGATGATGTCACCGGTTTCGCAGACGACGAGATCGCCCTTCTGCAATTGTGGCGCCGGCACTTTTTCCTCGATCTTGCCGCGCAATCGGCGGGCGATGGTGTCCTTGCGCGCGTTGCGAAGCGCGTTGGCTTGGGCTTTGCCGCGTCCTTCGGCGACGGCTTCAGCGAAGTTCGCGAAAAGCACGGTGAACCACAGCCAGACCGCGAGCTGCGTGATGAAGCCGCGCTCGGTGGGTGCAGTGAAGATGCCCACCGTGGTCAGAACCGCGCCGACCTGCGTCACGAACATGACCGGGTTCTTAATCATCAACCGCGGATTGAGTTTCTTGAACGAGTCGCCGATGGCCGGGCCAACGATGTTCCAATCGAAGAGGGATGTGGGTTTTTGTGTCATGGCTAATACAGTTTCCCTTGGGAGGTTTGGAAGTGTTCAACAATCGGCCCGAGTGTCAGCGCCGGGACGAAGTTCAGCGCGCCGATGAGCAGCACCGTGCCGATCAACAGGATGACAAACGTGCCGCCGCTGACCGGGAACGTGCCGGCGCTGGGCGGCGCGATTTTCTTTTGCGCCAACGAACCGGCCATCGCGAGGATCGGCACGATCATCAAGAAGCGGCCGATGAGCATCGCAATCCCAAGCGTGGTGTCGTACCACGGCGCGTTGGCGGTTAGGCCGGCGAAAGCGCTGCCGTTGTTGCCGGTGGCGGACGTGTAGGCGTAGAGAATTTCGCTGAGACCGTGCGGGCCGGTATTGTTCAGCCCAGCTTTGCCCCATTCGCTGACCACGCCCCACGCGGAGAAGGCAAGAATATCAATCGCCAGAATCAACAAGGCCAGCATCGCCATTTTCACTTCGTAAGATTCGATGCGCTTGCCGAGATATTCCGGGGTGCGTCCGACCATCAGCCCGGCAATGAACACGGCGAGTACGACGAACACGAGCATGCCGTACAGTCCCGCCCCGACGCCGCCGAAGATGACTTCGCCGAGTTCAATGTTGAACAGCGGGACGAAACCGCCCAGCCCGGTAAACGAATCGTGCATCGAATTGACCGCACCGCAAGAAGCGTCGGTTGTGACCGTGGCGAACAACGCAGAATTGAAAATACCGAAGCGGACTTCCTTGCCTTCCATGTTGCCGTCGGCAGCGGCGACGCCGAGTTTTTGATGGACCGGGTTGCCGGCCGCCTCGGAGTGCCAGCAGAGCCACACGCCGGCGAGAAACAGGATTGTCATCGCCGCCCACACCGCCCAACCGTGTCCTTGGTTCTTGGTCATGCGCCCGAGGTAGTACGTGAGGCCGGTGCCGATGCTGAAGATGGAAAGCATTTGCAGGAAGTTCGAGAGCGGCGTCGGATTCTCGAACGGATGCGCGGCATTGGCGTTGACGTAGCCGCCGCCGTTTGTGCCGAGCATTTTGATGGCGATCTGCGAGGCCATCGGGCCTTGCACAATGCTCTGGTCGGTGACGGTTTGTTCCTCCATCACTGGTTTGCCGTCTTTGTCGACGACCGGCTGTCCCTTGTCGTCCATCTTGGCGACCGAGGTTTTGTACGGCTCAACAAGCTTGGCCGTCGTGTAGGGTTTGAAATTCTGAATCATGCCTTGCGACACGAGAAACACGGCGTACACGAGGCAAATCGGCAGCAGCAGGTAGTACGTCGTCCGCACGAGGTCCACCCAAAAATTGCCGATTGTCTTGACCGAATGCCGGGCGATGCCGCGCACCAACGCTGCGGCGATGGCGATGCCGGTGGCGGCCGAGACGAAATTGTGGAGCGCCAAGGCGACCATTTGCGAGAGATACGACATCGTGGACTCGCCGCCGTAGCTCTGCCAGTTGGTGTTGGTGGTGAAACTGGTGGCAGTGTTGAACGCCAGATGGGCCGTCAATGCGGCCAGCCCCTGCGGATTAAGCGGCAACCATTGCTGCAATCGCAGAATGGCGTAGGTGAAAAGACAACTCACCATGCTAAACAACAACATGGCAAACGTGTACTGCTTCCAATCGTGCTCCTTACCGGCGTCCACCCCCATGAGCCGGTACGTGAGCCGTTCCAACGGCCTGAGAATCGGATCAAACCAAGTCTTGCCGTTCGCGTCGAGCACCCGCATGAGGTAGAGCCCCATCGGTTTGGTAATCGCTACGAGCGCGACGACAAATAATACGAGTTGAATCCAACCAGAAGCTTGCATAGTGACTCCTCAGAATTTCTCCGGCCGAATCATGGCCACGAACAAGTAGATGAACAGCAAGAGCGCCACGACGCTCACAATGATTGTTTCCATAGTTCCTCCTACAGTTTTTCGCAGAAGCGCACGTACAGCGCGCTGACGACGAAGAACGCCACGACTATTCCGACGTAAATCAGGTCATTCATATGAATCCATCGCTCTTTTCACGCGGCTACTATCGTCCGCGCCGTGCGTGCGGTGTTAGTTAAAAGGCTGGCTGGCCGCGTTAAAAAGGTGTTAACTTCGGCGCGTGGAAATCGTGGCGGTCATCCTCAGCATTCTGACGCTTCTGGCTGTCGGGGTGGTGCTTGTGCGGACCCGGTCAAAACCGACACAACCCGATCAGTCGCTGCTGATGCTCCAGCAACAGCTCAACGCTCTGCAGGAGCGGCTCGACAAATTCGGCCAGACCGTCGCCGACAATCTGCAGTCCTCCACCGCCTCGATGAACACCCGGCTCGACAACGCCGCCAAAGTCGTCGGCGACCTGCGCGAGAAAGTCGGCCAGATCCACGAAGTCGGTAAGGCGGCCGCCGAGTTGGTCAACATCCTTCGCGCGCCGAAACTGCGCGGCGGGATGGGCGAACTATTCCTCGGCGACCTGCTCGCGCAAATCCTGCCACCCGAACATTACAAGCTGCAGCACCGGTTCAAGA
Source organism: Verrucomicrobiia bacterium (assembly GCA_041495285.1). GTDB lineage: Bacteria > Verrucomicrobiota > Verrucomicrobiia > Palsa-1439 > Palsa-1439 > JBGQCJ01. The sequence goes on along the minus strand of JBGQCJ010000044.1, from coordinate 26,588 downwards.
GCGGCGAAGCCGTGGATGCCGCCATCCAAATCGGGCAAAACCTTGTGCCGGTCGATGCGAAATTTCCCTACGAAAACTTCAAGCGCGTCGTGGAAGCCGCGAGCGAATCGGAACGCGTCGCCGCCCGCAAACAGTTTCTCCGCGACGTGAAAAAGCACGTCGACGCGATTGCCGGCAAGTACATCCTGCCGGACGAAGGTACGTATGACTTCGCACTCATGTACGTGCCGGCCGAGAACGTTTACTACGAAACGATCATCAAGGAAGAGACCGGCGAGGAACACCAACTCTTCGGTTACGCACTCCAGAAGCGCGTGATCCCGGTCTCACCGAATAGTTTCTACGCGTATCTGCAGACGATCCTGCTCGGCTTGCGCGGGATGAAAGTCGAACAGCAAGCGCAGGAGATTCTTGCGGCGCTCAGCCGATTGCGGGGCGACTTCGACAAGTTGCAGGAAAACTTCCGCATCCTCGGCAAGCATCTCACCAATGCCACCGGTACTTACTCAGACACGGAGAAGTCGCTGACGAAGTTCGACGCCAAGCTCAGTCAAGTCGAGCAGCCCGGCCTTTCGTCCGGCGGTCCAGAAACCAAGCCGCCGCAAATCACGTGAGGGAGGTGGCGGAGAGACCCGGGACGCTGCGGTTGCCGCTCGGCGGCGGCGCGGCGCTGGTGTTTGTGTTTGCGCTCGTGCTCTACGCGAACACGCTTGGCAACAGTTTCGTGTTCAACGACAGCACGCTGATCGTCCAGAATCCGCGCATCGTCGGGATGCGGAGTTGGCCAAAGCTCTTCACGCAAGGTTACTGGCCCGAGGAACTCGGCGAGAAACTTTACCGGCCGCTCACGCTGCTCAGCTACGGCGTGAACCTCCGTTTCCTCGGCCATCTGAATCCGTCGCCGTATCACGTCGTGAACGTGTTCCTGCACGCCGCCAACAGCGCGTTGGTGTGCGCGCTCGTGCTCGCATTGTTTGGTCAGCAGCGCCGGTTACTCGCGCTGGCCGCAGGATTGATCTTCGCCGTCCATCCGATTCAAGCCGACGCCGTCGCGCCAATCTATGGACGCGCCGAATTGCTCTCCACAGTTTTCTATCTTCTTACATTATTATTGTGGACGCGAGCTGACCCGGCACGACCGCTGGAGAAGAATACCGGGCTGGCGCTGGGATGTTTCGCGCTCGGATTGCTTGCGAAGGAATCGGCGATCACGTTGCTGGCCGCGGCGCCGTTGTGCGATTGGGTGTTGGGCCGATTTCGCCGGGAGAACACGCAAACACTGGCGATCCGGTACGCGGGACTGGCCGGTGTGGTTGTGCTCTATTTGATACTTAGCGCCCACGCACTCGCGACGCTGACGACAGCGCAGTTCTACTATTCGCAACCACGGTTGTTTGATCCGCTGCCGTGGCCATCCACCGTCACCTCCGCCGAATGTCTCGCCACAGCGTGCACGGTCCTCGGACGCTACGTGTTGTTGCTGGTGTGGCCAGCACGCTTGTCGCCCGATTACTCGTACGCGGCGGTAACCGTGGCGAACTCGCTGGCGTCGCCGGCAGTATTGTTGTCGCTTGCCGGGGCGCTCGCGACGATCGTTGTCGCGATTTGGATCGCCCGTCGCAACCAACTTGTCGCGTTCGCAATTCTGTTCTTCTGGAGCGCGTACCATGCTGTCTCAAACCTCGTCGGGCCAACGAGCGCGTGGATGGCGGAACGGTTTCTGTATTTGCCGATGGTGGGCGTCGCGGTGCTGGCCGGACTCGGCGCGGAGTGGGTGACGAAGCGCGTGCGGCCGGATACGGTCGCGCTGGGATTGTTGGCCGGTATTCTTGTGCTACTGGCCGGTCGGACGTATCTCCGCAATCGCGATTGGCGCGATGGGCCGACGTTGTGGGCGAGCGCGGTGCGCGCACAGCCGCGGAGTGTAGTCGCGTTGCACAACTGGGGCGAGATGTTGCTCGCGGGCGGGAAACCGGGCGAGGCGGTGCCGGTATTCGAGTCGGTATTAAAGATCGTGCCGGAGATGGCCGACTCCGAGAACGCGATGTCGCGGGCATTGCTGCAGTTGCAGAAGTTCGACGACGCGGCGGCGGCGGCGCGGCGGGCGTTGGCGTTGCGGTTGAATTTCGCGCAGGCGTACAACAATCTGGCGCTGGCGTTGATGTCCAAAGGTGATTACGCCGGTGGCGTCGAGCAGTTGCGGTTGGCCACGAGCGCGGAGCCGGACTTCTATGATGCGTGGAACAATCTAGGCGTGGCGCTGTTCAACAGCGGGAAGTTCGACGAGGCGATTGAGGCGTACAAGAAGGCGCTGGAGGTTTATCCCGGATACGCATCGTGCCACTTCAATTACGGCTTGGTATTGTTGCGGCTGGAGCGCACGGCGGACGCAGCGCAGCAGTTCAGCGAGGCGCTGCGCGAAAACCCGTCGCTGATGATCGCGCGATTGTATCTGGCGGAGACCAAGGGGCGGCTCGGCGATTTGGCCGGCGCTGAACGTGAGTTACTCGCCGGTGCGCAAGCGGAACCGAATCGACCGGAGTTTTACGCGGCGCTCGCTCAAGTTTACACGATGATGGGGAAGAGCAACGACGCGATGCAGGCGACGGCGAAAGCACGTCAGCTGCAGTCGCAACCGTCGCGCTAACGAACCCGGCGATTCCACACGTCAGTCGAATACTTCTCGCGAACGAGCGATTCCGCCAATTTACGCTCCGCGTCCGAGAGATGATACGGCTCGAATTCGACGCTGAGCGTTTTGCCAAACGCCACCTTGAGTTGTTCCACATTGAGCTTCGCGGCGATTGAGCCTTGGTGGAGTAATCCCCATTTCGTGCGACGCTGCGCGGCGCCGGCAAGCTTCTTTCCGTCAGCCACGACATCACCGGCGACCGGTTTCTGAAAACATTCATACGCGCCCCACGGCGACTGCGCGGGCACGGAGTGGAGTGCTGTTTCAACTTTCATCGCCGCAGCGACCGCTTTGTGCAAAGCGCAGTACGCGTCCCCAGCGGACATCTCGGAGAGCGGATGCCCGGGCGGGACGACGACGGTGTAGGTAGTGTCTTGGCCGTGATGGACGAGTCCACCGCCGGTTGGCCGGCGGACGATTTCGCGCGCGCCTTCGAGCTGCCGGGGAAATTTCTGGAAGTAACCGATCGAAACGGCCGGGTTCCGCCACGAATAAATTCGCAACAACGGTCGTCGCCGCTGCGTCGCCGTCTTCAACAACACTTCATCGACGGCCATGTTCGTCGCCGCATCACTCACGGGCGATGACAGGAAGTGCCACATCTCAGTCATGCCGGCAGTGTAGCGCGGGAGTTGCGCAGGCTCAATCTCTCGTGTATCCTTCGGCGTCTTGGAGCGAGTATGACACTTACGGAAAAACTGATGGCCCGCGCGTCGGGCAAGAAATCGGCGCAGCCAGGCGACAACGTCTGGGTGAACGTGGACGTCCTGATGACCCACGACGTGTGCGGCCCCGGCACCATCGGCGTGTTCAAACGCGAGTTCGGCAAGGACGCGAAGGTCTGGGACAAAGAGAAGGTTGTCATTATTCCCGACCACTACATTTTTACCGCCGACTCGAAGTCGAACCGGAACGTGGACATCCTGCGCGACTTCGTCCGCGAGCAAGGGCTGCAATATTTTTATGATGTGATCGACGATCCGAGAGGCCATTGGCATTTCGACGCCGGCAAGGGTCAACTCAAACGGCAATACGGCAGCAGCTTTGCCGGCGTCTGCCACACGGCGTTGCCGGCGAAGGGCCACACACGACCCGGTGAGATTCTGCTCGGCACGGACTCGCATACCTGCATGGCCGGGGCGTTCGGTGAGTTCGCGACGGGCATCGGCAACACGGATGCCGGGTTCGTGCTCGGCACCGGCAAGTTACTCTTGAAGGTGCCGGAGACAATGCGTTTCTGGCTCGAAGGCAAACTCCAGCGCGGCGTGATGGCCAAAGACGTCATTCTCGATTGCATCGGCGATATCGGTTTCGACGGCGCGACGTACCGGGCCATGCAATTTCAAGGTCCCGGCGCCAAGGCGCTGAACATGGACGACCGGATGACCATTGCCAACATGGCCATCGAGGCTGGCGGCAAAAACGGCATTTTCGAACCGGATCAAACGACATTCACGTATGTGGACGAACGCACGAAGGCGAACGGAACGAAGGCGAAGTATGAGCCGTTGTTCTGCGACGGCGATGACAAACAGAAATTTGTTTACGACAAGAAATTCGATCTCTCGAGACTTGAGCCGACGGTCGCGTGCCATCCGAACCCCGGCAACCGCAAGCTGGCCAAGGAGCTCGGAAATATCACACTCGACCGCGCTTACATCGGCTCTTGCACCGGTGGCAAGACGAGCGATTTTCTCGCGTTCGCTGAGATCATCAAGGGACGCAAAGTGAAGATAGACACGTTTGGCGTGCCGGCGACTCCGGACGTCGTTCGCGAATTGCAGGCGATGAAAGTTTGGCAGGTGCTCGAAGACGCCGGTGTGCAAATGACCGAGAACGCCAGTTGCGCTGCGTGTCTCGGCGGGCCGACCGACACGTTCGGACGGCTCAACAAGCCGATGAAGTGCATCAGCGCCACCAACCGCAATTTCCCCGGCCGCATGGGCAACGTCGAGTCGCAGGTGTTTCTCGCCTCACCGTACACGGTCGCCGCCAGCGCGCTCACCGGCAAGATTACTGACCCGCGTGAGTTGTTGAGTTGATGAAGCTCTATCTTCTTCGTCACGCCACGGCAGACGACATCGCTTCGAGCGACGCGGAGCGCGAGCTAACAAGCGAGGGCGAAGAGGAAGCCCGAATCGCCGGCGCAGCGCTCGCTGAACTCGGTGCCAAACCTAAGCACATTTTCAGTAGTCCGCTCGTGCGTGCCCGGCAGACGGCGGAGATCGCTTCGAAATCGTTGAGCCACGCCGGCAAGGTTGAGATTCTGGATGAACTGGAGAACGGTGAGACAACCGTCTCTCTTCTGAAAGCGCTGAAGCCGTACGGCTCCGCGAACGAAATCCTGCTGGTCGGCCACATCCCAAGCTTGTCTGAACACCTCGCCGGATTGATCGGCGCGAAAAGCGCGGAAGGCCTGCCGCTGGGCAAAGGCACCGTCGCCTGCGTCGAATTGGAGCAACTGCGCATCGGGGCTGGTCAGTTGCGTTGGTTGTTGCGGCAGAAACAATTGCGGGAATTGACGCGCTGAGGCGCGTCGCCTGTTCACCACTCGCTCTCGATGCGCATGACCCATTGCGGGTGCATGTTGTGCACGTTGAGGAAGGCCAGCACGGTTTCCTTGTCGGCCGCTTCGAACTCACAGAGGAGTTTGCCTTCCAGTGAATCCGACACGAACCGGATGCATTTCACCGTGTCATCGCGCTTCAGCTCGCCGATCAGCGCCTCGAGCGCCTGACGCGTCATGCAGGCGATGGTGTGCTGGCTGATGTAGCGCGGCATGCCGGTTGTTATCGCGGGACAGAACGAGGGACGCAACGATTTTTTCGCTGGATTGCCTTGAGGAAGGTTCGGCGATAGGATGACGGTCGGAGAGTGACATGAAAGATTTTTTCATTGGGTTACTGGTCGGCACATTCCTGACAGCGGCAACGGGTTGGTATTTTATGGTGGCGCGTCACAATCCCCACGTGCAACACACATGGGATGTCATCGATGCCAAGCTCACAGCCTGGCATTTGCGCGGTGAAGACATCGCGGAGGAAATGTCCCGCACCGGCAAAGTGCTGCGGCGTCAGGCGCGGGAGTTTGGTGCAGCCGCTGTCGACGCGTCGTCCGACACCGCGATCACCGCCAAAATCAAAACGAAACTGGCGGTCGACCCCACGCTCTCGGCGGTCAGCATCTCCGTCAACACCACCGACGGTCGCGTCACGCTCGCCGGCAATGTTTCGTCGCACGACCAGATCGGCAGGGCGATGCTCGTCGCGCTGGAAACCGACGGCGTGCGCGAGGTCAACTCCACGCTGCAAGTGAAGAAGGCCAGTCAAAGCGGTCATGGATAAGAAAGAAATCGCCGAAGTCTTCGAGGAGATCGGCGCGCTGCTTGATCTCAAGGGCGACAACCCGTTTCGTGTTCGCGCTTATTACAATGCCGCGCGAATGATCGACGGGCTGCAAGAAGACCTCGGCACGCTCATCCAGCAAGACCGGCTTACCGACATCAAAGGCATCGGCAAAGACCTCGCCGCGAAAATCATTGAGCTTCACACAACCGGCAAGCTGAAGTTCTACGATGAACTGAAAGCCTCGATGCCGGCCGGTCTGCTGGAGATGCTCAAGATTCCCGGCTTCGGTCCGAAGCGGGTGAAGATTGTGTACGACAAACTCAAGATTGATTCCATCGAGAAACTCGAAGCCGCGTGCAAGGCCGGTAAGATCGCTGCGCTCGACGGCTTTGGCGAAAAATCACAGCAAAAAATCCTCGAAGGCATCCAGCTCGCCCGGCAGTTCGGCAGCCGGCACCGGTACGACAAGGCGCTCGCTGTTGCCCAGCCGATCATCGAATCATTGCGCGCGCACGACGGTGTGATCCGCTGCAGCATTGCCGGCAGCCTGCGCCGATGTCGGGAGACGATTGGCGACATTGATTTTCTGGTCAGTGCGAAACCGAAAGATGCGGAAGGTGTCATCGAGGATTTCGCGAAGATGCCCGGCATCCTCAGCGTCTCCGCGAAAGGTGAGACGAAGGCCAGCGTCGTCCTGAAAGGCGGCATTCAGGCGGATCTCCGCGTGGTCACCGACGCGCAATACCCATTCGCGCTCAACTATTTTACCGGCAGCAAAGAGCACAACATCGCCCTGCGCGCCCGGGCGTTGAAACTAAAAAACCTTTCGCTCAACGAATACGGCTTCTCACCGGCCAAGGAAAAGGAGAAGAGCGCGAAGGAACTCGGCAGTTCCATCAAGTGCAAGGACGAGGAAGATTTCTACAAAGCGCTCGGACTCGATTACGTCGAACCGGAGTTGCGCGAGGACATGGGCGAGATTGAAGCCGCCGAAGACGGCAAGCTGCCGAAACTGATTGAGCTATCGAACCTGCGCGGCACGTTTCATTGTCACAGCACGTGGAGCGACGGCATCGCGAGCGTCGAGACGATGGCAAGGGCGGCGATGGATCTTGGGTTGGAATACCTCGGCATCGCCGACCACAGCAAATCGGAGCGGCAAGCCAACGGGCTCGACGAGAAACGTGTCCGGCAACAGGCGGAAGAAATCAAGAAGCTCAACGCAAAATGTACGAAAGAAGGCTTTCGCATCTTCTTCGGCACGGAATGCGACATTCTTGCTGACGGCTCGCTCGACTTTGATGAGAAGACGCTTGCACTCTTCGATTACGTCGTCGCGTCCGTGCACCAAGGCTTCACCATGGATGCCGACAAGATGACCAAACGCATCTGCAAGGCGATCGCGCATCCGGCCGTCACCATGCTCGGTCATCCGACCGGCCGCCTGCTCCTCGAACGCGAAGGTTACGCCGTCAACATGCCGGAAGTCATCGCCGCCGCGGCAAGACACAACAAGATCATCGAAATCAACGCGCATCCGTACCGGCTCGACATGGATTGGCGTTTATGGAAGCACGCCAAAGAACTCGGTGTGAAATGCTCCATCAATCCCGACGCCCACAGCGTGCCGGATCTCCAGTACATCGCCGTCGGTGTCGGCATCGCCCGCAAAGGCTGGCTGGAAAAGAAGGATGTCATCAACTGCCTGCCGGTCAAGGATGTGGAGAAAGCGCTGAGACGTTAGCGCCGGTTCAGATAGTCCGACAACATCTGCTCTTGCCGGTGAAATTCGTGCGGGGCTTTTCCGTACGGCGATTTGAAATAGATGCTGAGCCACGTTTGCGGGCCGCGTGCGCCTCGGCGTTGCGCGAGCTCCATGAACCGGGCGAGGTCGAGGCACATCGGCGCGGCGAGGATCGAGTCGCGCCAGAGGCCATTGATCTTGAGTTGCATCGGCAGGCCGAGGAAACCTTCGAAGTCAATCGCGTCCCAGCTTTCCTTGTTGTCACCGCGTGGCGGATAAAAATCGATCTGCACAGTGTGATGCGGTTCGTACCCGAGAATCTCGGCGAGCAGTTTCGATTTCGACTGCACTTTGGACTTGCCGCGACGGGCATCACTAACGACCCGGCCATCCTCGTTGCCGAGCAGATTGGTCGAGTACCAGCCGGTAACGCGCAACCCGCGCGCAAGGAATGCCGGTGCGAGCAACGACTTGAGCCACGTCTGGCCCGTCTTGCCGTCGCGTCCGCAGTACGGGATGCCGGCCAGCTTTGTTTCAGCGCAGTTGTTGGGCGTGAAGTTGATGAACGGGCAATCGTGCCGGGCGGCGAGCTGTGCGTATGTCTTCGATTCCCTGTCCTTGCCGGTCGGCAACAGGTTGAACACGACGACGGAGTCGAGTCGGTGTTGCCGGCGGAAACGCGCAATCGTGTCGGCGCCGGCCGGCCAGGGTTTCAGGCCGGCCAATTCCTTGGCGATGGGTTGGAGCCGGTCGCGCTCGAGCACCCGGTTGCGTTGGCAGGATTCAAGAAGGTTCTCGCCGCGCACGTCCCAGCCACCGAGGACGAAATCGTCGAAGCCGGCAAGCTTGTGCGATGTCTTGAACTGTTCCGATAGGAGCGCCAGCGGCTTCGCCAGTCCGCGTCGCATGAGCGCGGCGCCGGCAACTGTCGTGGACGCGACCGCGCCGTTGAGACCTGCGATGCAGATGCCGAGTTTACTCACGGCTTGAAGGTCCACCGGTCGGATTGACCGAAGAACTGAATCGGGTTGCGGAAGACGAGTTGTTCGATCTTGTCCATCGGATAGCCGCGCTTCGTCAATTCGAGGACGACCTTCGGGACGCTGAGCGGGTCGGACGGTCCCCAGTCGCACGCGGAGTTGATGAGTAGTCGTTCAACACCGTGCTGCTCAACCATGTTGGCGGCGCGTTCGACGCTGACTTTGGTGACCGGATAGACGGTGATGCCGCGCCAGAACTTCGTACCGACGTAGAGTGGAAGCGTTTCCTCGGTGTTGTGGTCGAGGAGCATCTTGTCCGGGTTCATGCCTTCGTCCACGACGACCTTCAGGGTGCGTTCGGTGCCGACTTTCTTGAATTGGTGTGGCAGATGAATGAGCACCGGCATGTCGAACTTTTTCGCCATCTTCAGCTGTGCACGGATGGCGGCTTCTTCGGCGTCGGTTTGTGTGTCGAAGCCTATCTCGCCGACAGCCACGCACGTCTCACGCCGGCAAAATTTCTCGACGACCGGCAAGACGTCTTTCGTGAGCGGAACGTTGTTTGCTTCGCGCGGGTTCATCGCGATGCAGGTGAAGTGGTCGATGCCATAGTTCTTGGCGCGTTGCGTTTCCCAGCCGATGATCATTTCGAAGTAATCAATGAACGTTCCGACGTTGGTGCGCGGTGAGCCGAGCCAGAAGGCCGGCTCGACGACGGCTTCGATGCCGGCCTGCGCCATCTTCTCGTAGTCGTCGGTGATGCGGGAAATCATGTGGCAATGCGGGTCGATGATTCTCATGGCTTCTTCTCCAAGTCGCGCAGGTATTGGAACGAGAAGATGCCGGAGGCATGGCCGTCGGCCCATTGCGGTTGGATGGCGTAGCCACCGACGTATTGCCAACTGCGCAACTCGAAGCTGGCCGGCGAGAGTTTCTGCGGTGGCGGCTTGTATTCAACCATCACGTTCGTCTCGCCTTTGCACAGCGCGCACGGACAGGCACGACGCAGCGTCTCGAAGTCAAAATAGCTCTCGTGTCCGTCGTCCCACGCGACGGCGAGAATGTTGTTCACGACCTCAATGTTCTTCGGTTTCATTTCGCGGGCTTCGTCTTCTCCGGCCACGGACACAGCTTGTTGATCGAGCATGCCGGGCAATTCGGGTTTCTCGCCGTGCATACGCGCCGTCCGTGAAACTGTAGCAGGTGGCAGAACTTAACCCAATCTTTCTTCGGCACAATCTCGACCAAATCAAACTCAATTTTGCCGGGGTCGTCTTCTTTCGTCAACCCGAGGCGTTGCGACAGGCGCCACACATGCGTGTCCACGACGATGGCCGGCTGGCTGAACGCGTTGGCGAGAATCGCGTTGGCTGTCTTTCGTCCGACGCCGGGCAGTTCTCGCAAGTCGTCGATGTTATCCGGTACTCGTCCGCCGAAATCTTTCACCAGCAGCGCGGCTGCATTCCGTATCGACCGGGTCTTCTGCCGGTAGAAGTTGATGCGACTGACTTCCGACTCCGGCAAGCGTGCCCAATCCTTGGCGGTCCGGTACTTCTTGAACAATGCCGGCGTGACTTGATTCACGAGATCGTCGCGGGCTTGCGCGGCGAGAATCAACGCCACGAGCAGTTCCAACGGATTAGAAAAGTTCAGCGCGAGCTTGGCGTCGGGATGCGCCTGCTTGAGCGCCGAGATGATTCTCTTGACGCGGCTCCGTTTCCGTTCCGGCAGCTCACTTTTCACTGGAACGGCGCAGTTCCTTCAGGCTTCGCAGGTAGGCTTCGAGGCGTTTCTCTTCGTCATGAATGTTGCGCACGCGCAACATCGAGCGCACGCGCACGATCAGTTCCACCGGGCTGATGGGTTTGGCGAGAAAATCGTCGGCGCCGGCAATGATGCTCTCTTCGAGCGCGTGTTTCGGCTCGATGCCGGTCACGACGATGACGCGGATGTCGCGCGTGCGTTTGTCGGCGCGCAGCTCGTTGCAGACCTGGATGCCGGTGAGGCCCGGCGGCATCAGGATGTCGAGCAGGATCAAGTCGGGCCGGTGTTCGCGCGCCATCCGCAACGCCTCTTCGCCGGTGGCCGACTGGAGCACTTCGTGGCCGAGGCTTTCGAGGATTTGGGTTTCGAGGTCGCGGATGACCGCCTCATCGTCCACGACAAGGATTTTTGCGCGCCGGGAAGGGCTGGAGGCCGGTCGGGTTGTTTCGTCCATGGTGGTCGTGTCCTACGTGCCGGGGGCAGGGGGCGAGTTGACGATCTGCTGGAAACGCGGGTTTGCGCGGATCGTGTTCAACCGCGCATCGCCGCGCGCTTGATCGCGAAGCTGGGGCGTAATCTGAATGGCCTTCTGCAGAGCATCCAGCGCGTCGTTGGTCCCGCCTTGCGCGGAGCGAATCAGGGCGATGGCGTAGTACGACTGGCTGTCTTGGGGGTGCCGCTCTGTGATGTAACGAAGAGTCGCCAGTGCGCGGTCGACTTGGTTGAGCGTAACGTAAATCTGCGCGACTTGGATCATGTCGTTGGCGCTGAGGTCGGGCTGCGCCAGGTAGCTGTCGCAGAGCGCGGGGATCTTGTCGGCTTGGCCGGTTCTAAAATAGGCTTGGGCGAGCTGCATGACGAGACGCACGTCGCGTGGGGCGGCGGCATGGGCTTGCTCGAGTTGCTGTAATTGTCCGCGTTGCTGACGGAATCCTTGGAGTTGCTGGATGGCGGAGGGGATTTTGGGATTGAGCGGGTCGAGTTTCTTGAGCGCCTCGAGCACCGCCAAGGCGTCATCAATGCGGTTCTGCTCCATATAAAGCTGCGCAAGACGGAAGTTTGCCTCTGGACTTTCGGGGCAGAGGCGCAATGCCTGCCGGAAGGCGTATTCGGCTTGTTCCATCAGGCGGCGGAACGAATAGATGCCGCCGATGGCCGAGCGTTGCTTGGAAAAAGTTTTCGCGGCGTCGTTATCCCGCCGGAACTCCGGCCGCGCTTCAAAGTCGGCGCACACCTTGTCCCAATAGGCCTTGTCGCGGGCGACGATCACCGCCCAGAGTTGCGGGTTCTCCTCGGGCGCCGGCAACGGGTCGTGGTTGATCTGCATGATGATGCCGTAGGGCGTCAGATACGGGTACATCCACTGGATGACGTAACTTTCCTCGACGTAGAAGCCGTGCTTGTCCTTGTTCCGCTCGAAAATCCACTTCGTCAAAATGCCGTTGATGGCCATGACGCCACCGACGCCGCGCACGCTGACACGGCCTTGCGGGTCCACTTCCACCTGCTCGTCCGGCCCGAGTTGCTGTCCCGCCTGTTGTCGCATTTGGACGCCGTGCACGTATTCCTGAAAGGCGCGCTGCAAGTCGGTCTCGGTGGGAATGTAGATCGGTTCGCGCGGGTACATCGAATCGCGATGAAGGTGGTGCCAGCCCCAGAGAAACATCGCCCGTTGCCACGGCAGAAAACGCTCCAGCGTGGCCGGATTATTCGGATCGGGACGCGAGAAATCGTAGTGGTCGCGGATGTAACTCATGTACGTGCTGTCGGCCAGCGCGTTCTGCGTGATGATGTACACGTCGCGCCGGTCGAAGTTCGGGCCGCCCTCGGGATCGAAGTGCAAGTCGCGATACCGATCCTTGGGCGGCACGCGGCTTTCGCAGAAAATCATGTACGTCGGCACGAACCGTCCCGGGTCCGTGCCGCCGAACAGCACGGCATCCTTCGCCATGTCCGGATAATCGCCCAACGGACGGAACATCCGGTAACCGAATTGATAACCGAAATCGTGTCCGCGCTGCTCGCAGACCTCCCAATTGCGTTGAAACGGGATGAGCGGCAGCAGCAACAGCGCCGCGCAGGCGCCGCGCACCGCCAGGCGTGGAAAGTTCTTCCACCGCGCCAGCACCCCGGCCATCATCAGTGCGACGCCGTACCCGATCAGCATCGCAAAGAATCCGTGCGCGGGCGCGAAGAACTTGATGTTGATCTCCTGGTTCTGCTTGTCGAGTCCGGGGTTGATGATCGTCAACAGCCCCAAGCTCGTGGTCAGGAACGCCGCCCACACGAAAATCAGCCACGTCCGCCCGCGCGGGCGCACGCCCTTCCATCCCTTGATCAGCACGACGAGCGTGACGAAGGCGAACATCACAATCGGCAGGCCGAGCAGAAAGTCGCCTTCAAATCCGAGTCGCGGACTGAACTGTTGCAACAGCGCGCGCGTGAACAGATAAATCTGGATGAAAAATTCCTTGCTGAACGGACTGGCCACATTCAATTTCTCGTACTGGCCGCGCGTCAACGAATGCAGGAAGCCTTGCTTCGTCCACGCATAACCCCAGTTCATCGGCGGATTTGTGGAGGACGCGATCGGCATGTACATGTAAAAGCTGCAGCCGATCAGAAACGCCGCAGTGCAGATCAGCGCCCGCCGCCAATTCAACCACCGGCGCGAGGCAAAGGCGACGATCACCCCCACGCCGACCACCGCCGCCCCCACGGCCCGCGGCCAGTACTTATGGGCGAAAAACTGCGCTGAGTCGCCTGTCTCCAGCCACGCCCACACACTGAACCCCACTGCCGCCGAGAAAAGCGCCGCCACCACCAGTTCCCAAAACGGCCGCAACGCCGGCATCACGACCCTCGCGTTCCACGCCGCCGGTGGCGATTCCCACAACGACTGCAGGCACACCGCCAGCGCCCCGATGAAAAACGGAATGGCCATCACCGCAATCGTCTGATGATTGGCGATGCCCAGCGCGTACACCAGAATGGTTGCATACAAAAACGCCTGCCGCTCCGGCCGCATCGTCCACGCGAAAAAAATGCAGGCGGTCAGGATGAACATGAACACGTTCAACACGCGCATCTCCGGCACGCACGCCCACAGCCATACGCCCCGGTTGAACCCAAAGAGCAACGCCACGCACGAGCCTACTGTCAAGGCGATCCAATGCTTCATCCGGTCCTCGACCTCTCCGGCCCACGGCGAGGCTCGCAACATCATCATAATGCTGCGCGTCATCAACAACGTCAGCACCGCCACCACCAGCGCGCCGGTCAGCACCGACATCAAACAAATCCGCCACGCCGGATTGCCAAACGTCACCAGATGCCGCCACACCCAGCCCAGAAACGCCCACAACGGATAGCCCGGCGGATGCGGCACGCCGAAATTAAACGCGCCGGTCACCAACTCGCCCGAATCCTCCAGCGTCAGTTCTGGCGACATATAATTAAGGAAGGCGGCACCCGAGATGAGGAAGGTGAAACCGGCCGCGATCCAATCTTCCGGGGTGAAGAACCGACTCGGCGGAGGGGCGGCCACCGGCGCCGGGGCCGGTGGCGCGGCCACGGCGACCGGAGCCGGCATCGGTGCCGGTCGGTTTTGTCTTCGCTGCTGTTTCTTGCCCATGCTCGAAATCTTCAGTGTCGGAAATGCCGGATCCCCGTGAACACCATCGCCACGTTGCGTTCATCCGCCGCGGCGATCACCTCGCCGTCCCGCACGCTGCCTCCCGGCTGGATGGCCGCCGTTGCCCCCGCTTCTGCCGCAGCTACGATGCCATCCGCAAACGGGAAAAACGCGTCGCTGGCCACCACGCTGCCGCGCAAATCCAGTCCCGCTTCCCGCGCTTTCCAGACGGCAATCTTCGAGGAATCCACGCGACTCATTTGACCCGCGCCGATACCGAGCGTTCGACTTCCGGCGCCGTCGGTGCTCGCAAACACAATGGCGTTGGACTTTACATGCTTGACCACCCGCCAGGCAAACAACAAAGCATGTCGCTCTTCCTTGGTCGGCGCACGCTTGGTCACCACTTTCAGGTCGTCCGCCGACACCAACCGGGTGTCGCGCTCCTGCGCCAGCAGGCCGCCGGTCACCGAACGCAACTCGATACCGGCCCCGAGACCGCCGATCCATTTCATCAATCGGAGGTTCTTCTTCTTCTGCAGAATCGCCAGCGCGTCCGGCTCAAAGTCCGGTGCAACGATAACTTCACTAAAAATCTCCGCAATGGCCTGCGCGCCGGCACCGTCGAGCGGACGGTTGACAGCGATGATGCCGCCGAACGGTGCCTGCTTGTCGGTCTCATACGCGAACCGCCACGCGTCAAGGAGCGTACCGGCACTGCCGACGCCGCACGGATTGGTGTGCTTGATGATTGCCACCGTCGGCTCTTCAAACTCGGCCACCAGCGCCGAGGCGGCGGCGAGATCGAGAATGTTGTTGTAGCTGAGTTCCTTGCCGTGGAGTTGCTGAAACTTTTCGCGGAACTCGCCGTAGAGCGCCGCCTTCTGGTGCGGATTCTCGCCATACCGGAGATCTTGCACTTTCTTCAACGACAAGTTCAGAGTCTCCGGCAACTCGCCCTTCGCTCTTCCCCCTTCCCCCTTCGCCCGTCTCCGCTCGGCGTGCAGGTACTGCGCAATCGCCGCGTCGTGCTTCGCCGTGGTCTCGAACGCTTTCACGGCGAGCTTCCAGCGAAACATGTCGCAGGTGTTGCCGCCGTGTTCTTTGATGTCCTTGAGTACCGGCGCGTAGTCCGCGGGGTCAACGACGACCGTGACGCTGGCGCGATTCTTCGCCGCGCTGCGCAACAGGCTCGGTCCGCCGATGTCGATGTTTTCAATCGTGGGCGTCTTCTCGAACGGATAGAGATTCACAACGACGAGGTCGATCGGTTTGATGCCGTGCTCGCGCGCCTGACGTTCGTGGTCGGCGTTGCCCCGCAGATAAAGCAATCCGCCGTGCACTTTCGGATGCAGCGTCTTCACCCGGCCGTCGAGCATCTCCGGGAAGCCCGTGAACTCGCCGATCTCCACGACCGGGAGGTTGGCATCGCTAAGTGCCCGGGCTGTGCCGCCGGTGGAGATGATTTCCACGCCGAGCGCGTGCAGTTCACGGGCGAACTCGACCAACCCGGTCTTGTCGGAAACGCTGAGGAGAGCGCGCTGAATCTTGCTCATGCGACGGGCAGCCTAGCCAAGGAGTCCGCCCCGTTCAATGGAATTCCCCGGTCACTTCGCCGGCGTGATGGAACAAGCCACCTCGGTCTTGAACTTGTTCACGAAATAGCTGACTAGGACTTCCGTCCCCAACTTCAAATCAATCAACTCTCCCGACGACTTTTCGGGTGTCGAGATCTTGCAGTTGGATGCTACGCGGAAGGTTCGCTTGGCGGTGCCCTCCTGAATCGTCACGGTGCGGGCGGTCGGCGAAATCGAGAACAGGGTGCCCGTCAGCTTCTTGCTCTTCTTGCCGGTGCATTCGATGTCGAGGCCTTCGGACCCCAGCTTCTTCTTCGCTTCGGCATCGTCGGCAACGCACAACAGACCGGTCACCAGAGTGACGACCAACACGAGCTTGAGGCGCATCATGGCTTCATACTACTGGCTCGTCAGTCAAACTTCAATTCTGGCGATTCGGTGCGCACCAATTTCCAGCCATCGTCTGTTTTGCGGAAGAACAACCGGAACCGTTCGGCGCGCACTTCCGTCTCCGTGGCGCCGCCTTTCTGTTTGGCCAGCACCTTCGCGACGAAGACGGCCTGCGCGTTCCGGTGGTCGGGCTGGACGGTGACGGTGAGATCGGAGAGGTGAATGAACAGCGCATCATACTGCGCGCGAAACGAACGAACCGCGCCCAGCAGCGAGGATTTGTCCAAGCCAAACTCGTCGCTGTAATCGCCGGCAATCGCGCCTTCCAGCCGCAGCAAGTTGCTCCGCTCGACGGCACCGGTCATCAACACGATCTGTCGTTTCACTCGCGTCTCGTCGGTGACGAAAACGCGTTGCCACAGCCACCACGCAAACCCGGCCAGCGCCGCCACCAAGGAAATTCGCAGCATCCATCTCATCGTTTCCACCTCCAATGCCACAGCAACCGCGCTTGCACCAGCCGCGTCGCCACCACGCCGTAACCAAATTCCGGATTATCGGCGGCAACAAGAATTTTGTCTGCAGAAAGAACGGTCTGTTCCAGTTCCCATCCCGGAGCAAGCCGGGGCGCGCCCAATGCGGTGCCGTTGATCGTAATGACCCCGCGCTCGATGGTCACGGACTCGCCCGGCAGCGCGACCACGCGCTTGATGAAATACAGCGGCGGATCGTCGCTGGTGCGGAACATCACAATCTCGTCGCGCCGCGGTTCGTAGTGCCGGACTCGCTGCAGCAGGCAAATGTCCCATTGTTCCAGCGTCGGCGACATGCTGTCGCCGAAAACGACGGACGGTCGCACAAAAAATTGCGCGACGAACGACAGCATTGCGGCGGTTGCCACGAGGCCCAGCGCAATTTTGGTGCGACGCCTCACGCGAACTCGACTTCGGCCTTGCCTTTGCGAATCTCGCCGATGAGATATGATTTCACGCTGCACTTACCGGCAACCTTCTGGATGCCGGCCACCGACTTCGGATCAGCAATGAGCACCATGCCGATGCCCATGTTGAAGACCCGGTACATTTCCTCGTCGCTCACGCCGCCGCCTTCCTGCAGCAGCCGGAAAATCGGCAGCACGTCCCACGAGCCGGTGCGGATCACCGCCCGGCAATTCTTCGGCAGCACACGCGGAATATTGTCGTAGAACCCGCCGCCGGTAATGTGGGAAATGCCGTGGAGCGTGGAGCGTGGAGCGGTAGAGCGTAACAGCGTGCGGATCACCGGCCAGTAGTTGCGGTGCACCTTGAGCAGTTCCTCGCCGAACGTGCAGCCGAGGTCGCTGGTGAAATCGTCGAGGCGCGCGCGCATTTGCGCGAAGAGAATCTGGCGGGCGAGGCTGTACCCGTTGGTGTGCATGCCGGTCGAGGCCAACCCGACCATCACGTCGCCGGGACGAATCTTCGAGCCGTCAATGACGCGGCGTTTGTCCACCACGCCGACGATGCAGCCGACGAGATCATAATCGCCGGCGGCGTACAGGCCCGGCAATTGCGCCGTCTCGCCGCCGATGAGCGCGCAGCCCGCCGCGGCGCATGCCACCGCAAGACCGTCGATGACTTGATTGAACACGCGCGGCGCGAGTTGGCCCATGCCGATGTAGTCGAGGAAGAACAGCGGCTCGGCGCCGAGTACCGCGATGTCGTTGACGCAATGATTGACGAGGTCCTGCCCGATGGTGTCGTGCCGGTTCAGCGCGACGGCGATTTTGAGTTTCGTGCCGACGCCGTCCACGCTGGAGACGAGCACCGGATGCTTGTGCTTCTTGAGGTCGAGTTCGAACAATCCGCCAAATCCGCCGATCGCGCCGAGCACTTCGCGGCGCAGCGTCTTGCGGACTTTGTCCTTGAGGCCGCTCTTGAGCGTGTCGGCCAGCGACATGTCCACGCCGGCCGATTTATAGGAGTCGGCGTTGCGTGTCGTCATGCACGAGGTCGGAGACGGGACGCCGGTAACGGCTGCGGCGTTGTTCCATGATGAATTTGTCCATTTCGGATTCGACCGGCGATGGATAGTTGCCGGTGTAACAAGCGGTGCAGAATTCGTTCGCCGGCAGGCCGGTGGCGGCGATCATGCCTTCGAGCGTGAGATAACCGAGCGAATCCGCGCCGAGGAAGTCGCGAATTTGCTCCAGCGAATTGTTTGCCGCCATCAATTCTTTGCGCGTGGGAAAATCAATGCCGTAGGCGCATGGCCATTTGTGCGGCGGACAGCTGACGCGCATGTGAACTTCCTTTGCGCCGGCCTCGCGCAACGTGATCACACGCGCGCGCGACGTCGTTCCGCGCACAATCGAGTCGTCCACGACCGCGACGCGCTTGCCGGCCACCATTTCCTTGATGAGATTGAGTTTCACGCGCACGCCGAAGTCGCGGATGAGTTGCGACGGTTGCAAGAATGTCCGGCCAACGTAGTGATTGCGGACGAAGGCGTTGCCGAACGGAATACCGGACTCCTCGGAAAAACCCATCGCCGCCCAGTTGCCGCTGTCCGGCACGGGAATCACGATGTCGGCTTCGACGGGATGTTGTCGGGCCAGCGCGCGGCCGAGATTGATGCGGACTTGCGCGACGTTTTTGTTGTAGAGATCGCTGTCGGGCCGGGCGAAGTACACGTACTCAAAAATGCAAAACGCGTGCGCCTGTTCGGTGCCGGCCCACGGATTAGTGGAGCGAACGCCATCCTTGTCAATGACAACAATCTCGCCCGGCGCGATGTCGCGGACGAATTCGGCTTGAATCAAATCCAGTGCGCACGTTTCGCTGGCGAGCACGTAGGCGGTACCGGCAGGTTCGCCGTCGCTGGCCGGCACGGCGATCTTGCCGAGGCAGAGCGGACGGAACCCAAACGGGTCGCGCACGCCGATGAGTTCGTCTTCGCCCATGATGACCAGCGAGTACGCGCCTTGAATCTTGCGCATCACGGCTTCGAGCGAATGCGCCCGGTCTTCGTTGCCCGGTCGGGCGAGCAGGTGCAGGATGATTTCGCTGTCCACCGAGGTTTGAAAGATTGAGCCTTGCGCTTCGAGTTCGTCGCGCAACCGGGCGGCGTTCGTGAGATTGCCGTTGTGGCCGATGGCGATTTGGCCGCGCGCGCAGTCCGCGACCAGCGGCTGGGCGTTGCGGATGTGGGAGCTGCCGGTGGTCGAGTAGCGGACGTGGCCGATGGCGAGACGACCGGGCAACGAGCGCAGAATGTTCTTGTCGAACACCTGCCCGACCAGTCCCATGCCTTTGAACGTGCGCAGGTCAACGCCGTCGGACGCGGTGATGCCGGCGCTTTCCTGGCCGCGATGCTGCAGCGCGTACAGTCCGTAGTACGTCAACTCCGCCGCGTTCGGGTGGCCGTAGACGCCAAACAAGCCGCAATAATGCCGTGGCCGCGTGCTTTCTTCTGGGTTCATCGCCTTGGTCAATTCGCTCTCGCCTGACGGCAATGCTCTTAATGGAACGGAACCCAAATAGCAAGGAGCAACCCGGCCAGCG
Organism: Verrucomicrobiia bacterium; assembly: GCA_041495285.1. Lineage (GTDB taxonomy): Bacteria > Verrucomicrobiota > Verrucomicrobiia > Palsa-1439 > Palsa-1439 > JBGQCJ01. The sequence continues at coordinate 6,918 of JBGQCJ010000044.1, read as the reverse complement.
GAGGACGATGACAAAAAGATGACCCCGTGGCCGGTCGCAGGAAGCCACGGGTCGCGCGTGCCGGCGGTCGATTCGTTATGCGGCGGCGGAAGAAGTCTGACCGTTGCCGGCCAGCACGGCATTCAGACTTTCGACGAGTTCGCCGTTGCGGAATGGTTTGGTGAGAATCTTGTCCACGCCTTCGCGGTAAACGGTCGCGAGGAGATTCTTTTCCACGCCGGTGACGCCGAAGACTTTGACGCCCGGGTTCAGCTTGCGCACAAACTCCAGCGTCACCGCGCCGTCGAATTTTGGCATGTTGTAATCGAGGAGCACCACGCGGATGTCGCGCGGCGCGTAACGTAGCATGTCCAACCCTTTTGGCCCGGTGCTGGAGGTCAGGACGTTGTAGCCTTCGGCACTGAGCAAACCGCGCACCGCCTCGAGGAATGATGGATCGTCATCAATGACCAGTATGGTGCCCTTGCGCGCGGGTTGGGGCGTTGACTCCGCGTCGTCATCCTCGCGCAACCAGCCCCGTGAAGTGTCCTTGGAGAACAACACTGCCGCTGCTGAAAAAATTCCCATAACGCTATTTCCTTCGGCTCACGTGACGCTCAATCCTGCCCATTGACGGGCAAATAGTGCAGGGATTGTGCCAGACAACCGCGTTCACGCGACGACTTCGCACAATTGACAACAGCCGGAGTTCCGGCAGCGGTCGAGGGTCGAGGGCGGCTCACCGGCTATCCGACCTGACTCTCCAAGCTACAGGAAATCAGCAGGTTGCGCCGTCTCACATCCCGGACTTCGCACCCCGCACGCCCGTCGCTATGGGGCAGGTGTCAGGGTTTCGCGGGGGGCGGCTTCTGTTGGCCGAACATTTGCGCGGCCATCTTCAGGCCCATCGCCTGCATCGCGCGCTGTTGGTCCAACGCCTTCTTGAATCGCTCCAGTTGCGGCGCGCTGAGAATGTTCGCGGCGCTCTGCAGGTATTGGTCGCGCAGATGATCCAACTGCTTCTGCATCTCCGCGATTCCTTCCTCTGTAAACTTCGACGGGTCGGGATTCGTCTTCTGCATGAAGTTGGGATCCGGCAGGCTCTTGCGCTCCTGATACATCGCGGCGACTAAATCCGCCTCCTGCTGGTCGGTCAACGCATCTTCCCCCGTGAGCGATTGCTTGAACAGGTTGACCTGCATCCGCTCAGCTTGGGTGTCTTCATAATTCTTGAACACCGCGTAATCATCCGCGCCGAGGAAATCTTCGATCTTCTTGTCGTAGTCCGCCTTGACCTGCTGCAACTCCTTCGCCTTCTCCGCCCGGTCGGTGGGCGACATCTCCCCGCTCATCATCGCCATCCCTCCGTCCATCATCGCCATCTGTCGATCCGTCAGAAATTGCTTCAACTTGTCCACATCCTCCGTCGAAAGATTCAAGCTCTTGAACAACCCGCCGTACGTCATGTCCAACATCATCTTCTGCTGATTGCGCATCATGTCCTTGAATGCCGGGTCTTTCGCCATCTTGCCAATCGCCGCGAACATGTTGGGTGCATTCGACTGGGACGCAGCAGGAGCGAGAGCCGGTGCCGCTGCGTGAGGTTGCGCGACCGGCGGAGCAGGAGGCAATTCTGGAGTTGGCCCAAGCTGGGCAACCGGCACGACGTGTTTGACCGGTGGCGGCACTGCAACCGGTGGCTGCGCGGCACCCTCCCGGAGTTGGGTCAGTTCCTTCTGTTGCCGGACAACGACGAACGCCAACACGCCGATCACCGCGACCAACACGCCGAGTAACGCATTCTTCTTCATCTCGCCACCCCTCACCTTCGGCTTGTAACCCTCCCCGCCCCGTTAGTCAAGCCGAGGGCTGCCCTAGCAGCCGGAGACGCCGCGATGTTGTTTTCGCGGCAACTGTCCGCTGATGTCTCCAGAAATGCCGCAATTGTCGTGGCCCACTTGCATTTGGTTGGCTGATGTGTACGTTATGTGCAGGAGCTGAGAGGGAGTTAACGGTGAGGGGCAGTAACAGGGCAGTTTTCACTCTCAGCTCCGCTTCTTTTGCCCTCGACTGAGGGCGTCTCGTCGGACTCGGCTTTGCTCTGGCACTGCCCGCACGCCGCACTCCGTTGCGGCGACAACAAAATCGCCGCGTGTCGCACAACTAGTGTTGTGCTCCGCTTGACCGAAGCCGTCCGTTGCGGCAATCTGCTTTCATTACCGCATCCAACCAGACGCCGAAGCCGAAGTGGAAATGGGTGATCCTTGGAGGATTGCTCGCGGGCGTGGTCATCAACACCGGCGAGTGGCTTTTGCACGGCCTGTTGCTTGACCAGCGCTGGACCACGGCGTTCGCTGCACTGGGCAGGCATCATCCCGGCTGGTCAGAGATGATTATCCCGGGCAATTTCCTCGTCGGCGTATTGACCGTCTGGATTTATGCGCGACTGCGGCCGCGCTACGGGCCCGGCCCACGGACAGCCTTGCGCGCCGGGCTGGCCACGTGGATCATCTTTTGGATCATTCCCACAATGGCCATTGTCCAGTTGGAACTGTTCCCGAACGGACTTCTGTTTCTAGTCATTGCCGGCGGAGTGATCAACGCCCATCTGGCCGCCCTGCTCGGCGCTTGGGTGTACAAAGGCGACGCGCCATCCCGGTAGGGCGCGACCGCCGGGCGCGCCGCGCAGTTTTACTTCCCCTTCATCATCGTTTCCCACAACGCGAACACGTTGTTCTCCGTGTCCCGGCAAACGGCAAAAATCCCGTGCCCCGGCACGACCGTCCGCGGCGTGACGATTTTGCCGCCGAGCTTTTTCACCTTCGCGACCGAACGCGCCACCGACGGCACCAAGACGAAGTTCAGGTAGCTGGTCCGGCGCTTGTCGCCTTTGCCCAAGCCGCCTTTCGTCAGACCGCTCTGGCCGCCGAGGTCGATCCGCCAGTAGTCCATTCCCGGGAACTGCTCGAATTTCCACCCGAACGCCTTGCCGTAGAATTTTTGCGCCCGCTTGACGTTTGCCGCCCGAATGTCAAACCAAACAATCGGATGCATGTATGTTCTCCTCTCTGTTCTCATGTCGCCGCCAATTTCGCCAGCGCCTCGGCCCGCGAATCGAACGTCAGCACCGGCACCTCGCGGCCATAATGGAAACAGGACATGATCTTGAACCCAATGTCCTTCTTCGGGTCCGGCACCACGCGCACCACCAACCCCACGCCCTTCTGCCGGAACACATCCATCATCGCCTGAACCTCCGGCGCGCACTCATAATCCATCGACTCCAACCCGCTCAAATCCGTGAACAGCCGAAACCCCGGTGCGAGCTGTTCCACCGCCGCCACCGCCTGTGCGCGATGTTGCTGGATTTCGTCAGGGTTGACGTGGCCGCGAAACGAAATCGTCATCAGCGCCCGTTCCGTGTCGACTTCCACCCGAACCATACTCGCACGGTAAACGACCGGGACACACCAAACAAGCCGGAAGCCGGGTGCAGCACTCGCTGCGCGAATCGCCGCGATGGTGTGTTCGCGGCAACCCCCGTTCGCCTTTTTTGCTGGCAATTACTCCTGCTTTTTGCTACCAACAACCCCAGCGAGGTCGGTATTACATGGTTTCTGATGTTGTTCCAATCGGTCTGTTTGTGGTGGCTAAGGGAGTCATCCACGTCTGCGCGTTCAGGTCCGCCAAGTCGCCGCCATCAGTTCTTGGTAGCATCCCCGTTCTGAAATTCATCGAGTTGGGCGTGATGCTGGCTGCCGGCGCCGCCTTCTTCTTTTTTCTCACCGCAGACAACCTCCTGAAGATGTTGGGAATCGCGCTCCTGGCCTTACTCGGCGACGCTGCGATACGCTCCCTGTGCTTCTACATCACCGCGAGACGTTGCTGTGAATCCTCCGGCCAAGCGCGACGTTGCGGCAATCAATACCGTCTGCTCCAATGTGTTTCCTCCGTCAAGGGCGGACGCTGTGACCCCGCATGTCGCGTCCTGAGACGGTCCGGCGCCCACCTGACCCGGTCACGCCGGCGAATTTTCCGCCCCCGCCAGACGGCTCCGAGAAAACCCCTGCCGGTCTCCGACTGAACGGCTGACCGCCCACACGCCGCGCTCGGCTTGCCGGAGACAACCGCGAAGATTTCATTTCCAGATTCTGAAATTGAAGGTGAACTTCTTTCTTTGCAGCAACGCGCGCCAGTCGAGAAACAGAAATCCTCCAATGACCACGAAACCGACGACCAGCGTCACAATTGCCTTTGGAGAAAAGCTGCCGTGCACGAGGTCCTTGAAGGTGGCAGCGGCGTAAAGCCCGGTGAAGATCATCACCGCGTCGCTCAGAAATTTGCCGCAAAAAAACGGAGGGACCGTGTGCGATGGCTTCACTTTCGCCACTCCGGCGGCCGTGAAGAGAGCCGTGGTGGACAGCGGTGTCACGGAGTAAATAAGGACGAAGAGCCAGCTCTGCCACAGGCTCTGCGACAGTTTCTTTCCCAGGAATTCCAGTTCATCAGTTTTGTGCCGTTTGATGAACAGGCCGGCGAACCGGGGGATGTAGAGACTCATCAGGTATCGGCCCAGGGTTGAACCCGAAACGCAGAGCGGTAACACGATCAACGGGTTCAAGTGGAACTTGACCAACAGAAATACCGCGACCGTCCAAGCGGGTGGCGCGACCAGCGGAATGAGATCGACGGCGAGCGCCGAAAGAAAGACGACCACATACCACATCACGCCGACAACTTCTCCAGCGCTTCCGCCCGGGTCTCACAGGTCAGCACCGGTATCGCCCGCCCGTAATGAAAATGGGACATCACTTTGAAGCCGATGTCCTTCTTCGGGTCCGGCACCACGCGCACCACCTTCGCCACGCCTTTCTCTCGCAACAAATCCATCGTCGTTTGAATCTCCGGCGCGCAGGCATAATCCATCGCATCCAACTCGGTGAAATCCGTCAACAACCGAAACCCGGACTGCATCGCTTCGAGCGCCGCAACCACCTCCGCCCGTCCCCGCGCCACCTGCGCCGGTTCGACGTGCCCCAGAAACGTGATCACTACTAGATTGCGCGCCGGGTCGGCTTTCACTTCGTACATGCCGGCATGGTAAAACACCGGCTTTCACCGGACAAGCACAGACGCGTGCCACTTCAGATCACCGTCACGCCGTCGAAGCCGAAAGCCGCACCAGCGGCTTGAGACGCCGCGAAGTAGTTTTAGCGGCAATCCCGGCAGTAACGCTCCACCTGTTCCCACGTCTCGCATTCGTGGCTGGTCAGATACGCTTCCGGTGGGGCGAAAATTGGTGGCGGTGTCAGTCCTTTACGACGCGGGGGGCGCCGCGCCCACGCCGTACTTGCACGCGGAAGCCAACCCGCGACGGCGAAAATTTGCTTGTCAGGGCGCGGCGTTCCCGCCTAGACTCACCCCAGTCGCAGACACAGCCGTCGCTGTGAACATCATACAACCGCAACAACCCCGGAGGTTTGTCATGAAGAGACTCGTGCTGCTGCCCGTTCTGTTTGGACTGATTGCCCTGCCGAATGCCCGCGCTGACCAAAAGGAAGAAGACGCCGCCATTCACAAACGCCACGACGAATGGATCGCCGCGTGGAACAAACATGATCCGAAGCTCCTGGCCTCGTTCTGGGTCGCGGAGGGAGACCTGATCAATCCGTGGGGGCGCCACGCCCAAGGCACGGCGGCGATTGAGAAACTCTTCACCGACGAACACACCGGCACCGGCTTCGCGGTCGGCAGCACCTATGCCGGCACCATTGAAAACATCCGCTACCTCGGCAAGAACGTCGCCATCGTGGACGTGGCCGGTGAAGTCCAAGGCCCGAAAGGGCCCGATGGCACCGTGGCCCCGCCGCTGAAGCACCATATCACTTGGGTGGCAGAGAAGCGCGACGGCAAATGGATGGCGGTCGCCACCCGGCCGTGCATTCCCGCGCCACCGCCCGCCGCGCCAGCGAAATAAAAACTATAAACTGTAGCCGAGGCAAGCCGAGTCCGACGAGACGCAGTTCTCTGCAAACGCGCTCCGTCGCGTCCGTTCGCGAAATGTGGCCACGACGGAGCGTGGCCCTCCAAATTGTGGGAGGAAAACACCATGACACTCGAACGTTACATTCGCCTGATCGCCGGTACGTTTATCCTGACCAGCCTCGCGTTGGCGCATTGGGTAAATCCGAATTGGCTGTGGTTCACCGCGTTTGTCGGCGCGAACCTGCTCCAATCATCTCTCACCAAATGGTGTCTGATGGAGGACATTCTCCGGAAACTCGGCGTCGGCAAAGGCGAACCCTGCGCCGGCAAGGCCACGTAGCGCGGTTGTCCGCCCCTGAAGCGCAGGCCTTCGGGCGCGCTCGACCCGGCCAATTAGCGAACGGTCAGGCTTCCGCCGTGGTCGGGTCCATCATGCTGGTGACCTTCGACACCCGGGTGATGGGAAAACCGCCGCACTTGGCGTGTTCGCGCACCATCGCTTCGTTCGGCGCGATATAGACGCAGTAGATCTTGTCGTCCGTCACGTAACTCTCCTGCCATTGGAGTTTCGAACCCATTTCCCGCAACACCCCGCAGGACTTCTGGGCAATCCCCCGCACCTGCTCCGCCGTCAGTTTCCCCGCGCCCGGCAACTCTCGTTCAATGACATATTTTGGCATGACTGTCTCCGTGGTTGAAGGTTTCAGTGTTTCTGACTGGCGTGCGACCCGGGCCCGCCACGCATCGAGACTACGGCCACCACCAAGCATCGTCAACGCATTTGCGCCCCGCCCCAGTCGGTCGGCATCATTTGAGGTAAGTAGCGGAGATCAAGCGGCGAGATGCGGGCGGAGACTTTTCCCCGGATTTCCAGCAGAACTGCAAACTACTTCTTTACCCGCTTCGGCTTCGGTTGTGCAGCCTTCAAAGCGTCAATTCTTTGTTGAAGACCCG
>JBGQCJ010000043.1:0-30780 GCA_041495285.1 Verrucomicrobiia bacterium | reverse complement strand
CCGTACAATTTCAACGGGCTGGTCCGTCATTACTTCTTGCGGCGCGGGCCGAACGTGGCCGACATCCAGGTGAATCTTGTGCCGAAAGGTAAACGCAGCGCGCAGAGTCACGAGATCGCCAAACGCATTCGCCCCAAGGTGCAGGCCGTCGCCGCGAAGTACGGCGCACGCGTAAAGATTGCCGAAGTGCCGCCCGGGCCACCCGTGTTGCAGACGTTGGTGGCGGAAGTGTATGGCCCGAACCAACTCGAGAACGCCGGGAAGGTGCGGGACGTTTTCAGGAATACCGAAGGCGTTGTGGACGTGGATTGGTACGTGGAAGCGGAACAGCCGAAGGTGGTATTCCAGATTGACCACGAGAAGGCCGCGCTGCATGGGATTGATGCCGATGACATTTCCCGCGTCGTGAAAATCGCACTCGATGGCGCGCGCGTCGGTCTGTTGCATCGCGCGGAGGAGAAGGAGGACGTGGACATTGTCGTGCGCCTGCCGGTCGCACAACGCTCCGGTGTGAACGACTTGCTGCAACTGCAAGTGAAAGGGGTGCCGCTTAGCGAGTTGGCGAAGACGCAACAAACCGTTGGCGACCGGAGCATCTACCACAAGAACCTCTTACCGGTCGTGTACGTGACCGGCGACGTGGCCGGTGGGGAAGAAAGCCCGGTGTACGCGATTCTGAAACTGAACGAGAAGATCGAGAAGCTGGGGCTTGAAATCCTGACGACCCGGCAACCGTTCTCGCTCGAGAAACCCTCGATGAAATGGGACGGTGAATGGCACATCACCTACGAAGTGTTCCGCGACTTGGGTGCCGCGTTTGCAGTCGTGTTGGTATTGATTTATGTGCTTGTCGTCGGCTGGTTCCGGTCATTCAAGACGCCGTTCATCATCATGGCGGCGATCCCCTTCTCACTGGTTGGCATTCTACCGGCGCACTGGGCAATGGGCGCGTTCTTCACGGCGACATCCATGATCGGTTTCATCGCTGGGGCCGGCATCGTGGTGCGCAACTCAATCATTCTCGTGGATTTCATCGAATTGCGACTGCGTCAGGGGATGCCGCTGGCGGAAGCGGTGATTGATGCCGGCGCGGTGCGGTTCCGACCAATGATGCTCACGGCAGCGGCGGTCGTGGTTGGCGCAAGCGTGATTCTGTTTGATCCGATTTTTCAGGGACTGGCCATTTCGTTGATGGCCGGCGAGATTGCGTCGCTGCTGCTGTCGCGCATGGCCGTGCCGGTCATTTACTACATGGCGAACCGGCGAGTCACGCCTTCCGCTTGAGTGCCTTGAGCTTGGCTTTCAGTTCCCTGATCTGGCGCGGGTGATAGTGGGGGGAAACTCTCCCGCCGGTCGTCATTGCCCAGCCGACAGGCTTAATCAGACTATCCTTACGATATCGCGTGACTTGTGAGATCCCGGATTGCTGCCTGAATTGCTTTTCATTAAGCAGTCTGGTGGTGTTAGTAAGTGTTATGCCGAGTTTCTTCTTCAGTTCCTTGATCTGGCGGGGGTGATAGAACGGGCTGAGACCGGCATTACTAACAGCGAAACCCACGGGTCTGATCAACCCGCGCTTACGGTAATCACCAATCTTCGTAAGTCCCGATGCTTTCTTGAATTGGTGTTCATTCAACAGGCCGGTGGTGTCACCGAGCGTGACACCGAGTTTCTTCTTCAGTTCCTTGATCTGGCGCGGGTGGTAGAACGGGCTGAGACCGGCACTCGAAACGCTGAACCCGACTGGCTTGATCAAGCCACGCTTACGGTACTCTCTGATCTCGCTCAGCCCCGATGCTTTCTTGAATTGCTTCTCAATCAACAGGCCGGTGGTATCATCGAGTGTGACGCCGAGCTTCTTCTTCAGTTCCTTGATCTGGCGCGGGTGGTAGAACCGGCTGAGACCGGCGGTAGCTAAAGCGAACCCAAGTGGCTTGATCAACCCGCGCTTGCGATACTTGAAAATCACGCTCAACCCCGATACTTTCTCGAATTGCGCCTCATTCAACAGGCCGGTGGTATCATCGAGCGTGATACCGAGTTTCTTCTTCAGTTCCTTGATCTGGCGCGGGTGGTAGAACGGGCTGAGACCGGCGTGACTCACAGTAAACCCCACGGGTCTGATCAACCCGCACCTGCGATAGTTTGGAATGCTCCTCAGCCCCGATAATTCCTTGAATTGCGTCTCGTTTAATAAGCCGCTTGTATCGTCCAGTGTTTCCCCTTCAAGGTGCCAGTCGAAACCAATGGCTTCAAGCTCCGCGATTCGCTCTGCAGACAAAGTCCCAAGCCGCTTTCCTTGACGAACCAGCCAAACCCATTTTGGCAACTCGCGCCACGGTTTCTTGGCATCCCGAGGCACACACAAATGGCCGTAGCGTTTCTTGAAGAGCAGGAGTTGCTGCACCATCGTGTCCCAGTGGCGGCCGATGCGGTCGAGGCACTTGACGGAGATGGCGCGGCGGAGTTTGTCGAGCGATACGGCGGGACCGGTAATTTCAGCTCGCTGGCGGATGATGGCGTCGCTGAAGCCCTTGGTCTTCTTGCCGGCGGCGAGAACGTAGTGGATCCGGTCGTCGAGCACATCGTCCTGTTCCTGCATCGCTTGAAGGACGGCCCAGACTTCGTCGAACTCGGTGCGATCAATCGCGGCCTCAAGGCTTTCGCCCTTGGCCTGCTCGACGTAGAGCGGGACGAAGATGTAGCCGGTCACCTTCGACGGGTTGGCGGGATCGCGGCGCATGGCGCGGCCGGTCGCTTGCACGATGTCCACCCGGCTCCGTTTCGGCGTCAGGAAGGCGACCATGTCCACGGCCGGGCAGTCGATGCCCTCGGTCAAACAGCGGGCATTTGGACATCACACCCTTGGGAGCGGCGCGGAACTCGTCCATCACGCGTTCCCGTGTGGCGCTGGGCATGGAGCCGCGAACGTGGAAGGTGCCGGACTGTTTCAGGTGGTTCTGGATGCCTTCAGCGCCATCGGCGGTGAACGAGGCGGCGGAATCCACCGTGCGGTGGAAGGTGAAAATCTTGCGGATGGGATGCCGGCGGACGGCCTGCGCCAAGGCGATCTGGTTGGCGACTTGGGCGGCTTTGACCCGGTCGCGTTTGACCGGCACCTGTCCGTGGCGGAGTTGCTGGCGGGTCAGTTCCGTGGAGGTCACCACCGAGATGATGACCTTGTAGTTGCAGATGATGCCGCGCCGGGCGGCCTCGGCAAAGGTCAGGTTGTGCACCACCGGCCCGTAAATCTCGGGGCGGTTCATCGAGAACACCTCAACCGGGTCGCCTTCCTTGTCGCGTTTGTTGATGTTGTAATGGCGCGGAGTCGCGGTGAGGAACAGCCGCTTGCGAATCGGCAGGTTCTTATCTTTCAGAGCGAAACTGAACTGCGTGCCGTCCAGTCCGGCAGTCTTGTGGGCTTCGTCGAAGATGGCGAGGTCGAAGGCATCGCCCTTGCGCATTCCCTTGGCGACGACCGCGGCGGATTGGTAGGTGGAGAAGATGATCTTCACGCCGGTAAATGGGCGTTGGAGGAACTGGCGCACTTGGCGCGGCTCGGTGCTGACGGAGAACTCCAATTCGGTTGGGCGAATCACCAGTTCGTCCTCGCCCCGGCTGACTGTGGGATCGGAGCAGACGCAGAGGTAATCGTACCGCTTCCACTTGGTCTGGTTGATCCATTCCTTCAGTGTCTGGCGGAGCAAAGCCAGCGAGGGGACAAGCACCAGCACGCGCCGCTTGGCGATGGCCTCCGCCGTCCAAAGGGCAACTTGTGTTTTGCCGGTACCGCACGCCATGACCGCAGTGGCGCGATTCTGTTTACGTTGTGCCGGGATGATCGCCTTGAGCGCTTTCGTCTGGTGTGGTCGGGGTTTCTTAATCTCGCGGACAACCTTCGCGCCTCGCAGCCAGCTCAAAATGGTTTTGAAGTCGCTCGGTTCGAGACGATCCAGATCGCTGCCGCGAATGCTGGAGAAATCCCGGCGTTCGTCCATCACGGCGGAGAGGTCGTCGCAATTGGTGAACAGCAGCCGTTCCTCGCAACGGTCCGTGAGGCCGAAGAACGTGGCTGTTTCCTCCCACCGCAACGCGGGGCGACCGGTGCGGAACTTCACCTGATAGGCGCGGAGTGTTCCTGAAACAGTTTCGATCAGCCCGTCAACGCCAACATCACGGGAGTACAGGCGCAGCCGGCGACGCACTTGCTCCGGAATGCGACGTTCCGGCCAGACGTTCTTGGCTTTCTCAATCGGCTGGGTTGCCAGGTAGGCCTCCGCGAAAACCTCGAAGGCGACACCGCGTTCGGCCTCCGTCGGCAGTGCAGCAATGCGGTGCTCCAGTTGCTTGAAGCTGGTAATGCCATTGAACAATCCAGCACAGACGGTGGCGCTGGCCCGTGAATGCTTGGGGCGTTCCGCAGTCATCGGCACGGATGGTATCCCTATGTCATAGTCATTTTCAAGGTAGGTTCGTTCTCGCTCGTCGGCATCTTGCCGGCGCACTGGGCGATGGCCGTGCCGGTAATTTATTTCTTGGCGGCACGCACACCGGCGGTTACAACTCCGCTGTCACTCCGGGGGGAGAATTGAAATCATGGACATCAGTCTCCTGACGCTGTCGCGCATTCAGTTCGCGCTGACGATCATGTTTCACTATTTGTTCCCGCCGCTGTCCATCGGGCTGGGCGGACTGCTCGTCTTCATGGAGGGAATGTACCTGAAGACCCGGGACCTCCAGTACGAGGCGATGACGAAATTCTGGACGAAAATCTTCGCGGCCAACTTTGCGATGGGTGTCGCCACCGGCATCGTCATGGAGTTTCAATTCGGTACGAATTGGGCCACCTACTCCCGGTATGTCGGCGACGTGTTTGGCTCGGCACTGGCCGCCGAAGGCATCTTCGCATTTTTTCTGGAGTCGGGTTTTCTCGCCGTGCTCGTGTTCGGTTGGGACAAGGTTTCGCCGAAGATGCACTTCTTCGCGACGTGTATGGTCGCGCTTGGCGCAGTGTTCTCTTCGATTTGGATCGTGGTGGCGAATTCGTGGCAGCAGACGCCCGCCGGCTTTCACATCGTGGGCGAAGGTCTGAACGCACGCGCAGAAATCACCGACTTCTGGGCAATGGTGTTCAACCCCTCAAGTATACACCGACTAGTGCACACACTGATCGGCGCGTACATTCTCGCGGCGTTCTTCGTGATGAGTATCGCGGCGTATTACCTTTTGAAGGGCCGGCACCTCGACTTCGCGAGGAAGAGTTTCACACTTGCCCTTGTCCTCGGCACCGTCATGTCGTTGGCGGCGGCAGTGTCCGGTGATTTGCAGGGTAAGAATGTCGCGGTCACGCAACCGGCAAAGCTCGCGGCGATGGAAGCGCATTTCACGACGACCGACGAACCGACGCCGCTCTACATGTTTGGCGTGGTTGACCAAAGCGAACAACGCGTGAAACATGGACTAGCCGTGCCGGGGTTGCTGAGTTTCATGGTGCACGGCAACTTTCGCGACCCGGTCAACGGCTTGGACAAGATCCCGCGCGAGAACTGGCCGCCGGTGGCCATCACGTTTTATTCGTTTCATCTGATGGTCGGGCTCGGGCTTGTCTTCATCGTCCTCACGCTGCTGGCGTCTTACTTTCGCTGGCGCGGCACCCTGTTCGACAAACGCTGGTTGCTGTGGGTCTTCGTGCTGGCGGTGCCCCTGCCCTACATCGCCAACCAGGTCGGCTGGGTCACGGCCGAGGTTGGACGTCAGCCGTGGGTCGTGTACGGATTGCTGCGGACGAGCGACGCATTGTCGAAGGCCGTCGTCGCCGGCCAAGTGCTTGGCTCGATCATCATGTTCATCGTGATCTACGCATTGCTGTTCGCCGTCTGGGTCTTCGTGCTCGACAGCAAAATCAAGCATGGGCCTGACGAACCCACCATTGTCCCCGGCAGTACAACCAAGGACGCACTGCTCGGCATTGCCGGGCTTCGCGCCGGCACGGGCGGATCGTCGTTGACCGAGGAGGAGCGGAAGTAATGGATCTGAACATTTTGTGGTTCATCCTGCTTGGCGTCTTGCTCACCGGCTACGCGATTCTCGATGGATTTGATCTCGGTGTAGGCATCCTGCATCTGGCGGTGAAGAAGGACGAGGAACGCCGGCTTCTGATGAATTCCATCGGCCCACTCTGGGACGGCAACGAAGTTTGGCTCGTCACGTTCGGTGGCGCGCTGTTCGCCGCGTTTCCGCACGCGTACGCAACGGCGTTCTCCGGGTTCTATACAGCGTTCATGGCGCTGCTGTTCGCGTTGATCTTCCGGGCGGTCTCGATGGAGTTCCGCAGTAAGAAAGACGCACCGTCCTGGCGGGCGTTTTGGGACGTGTCGTTTTGTGTCGCGAGCACGGTGGCCACGTTGTTGTTCGGCGTGGCGGTGGGCAACGCGATGCGCGGCATGCCCATCGGCGCGGACAAGGAATTTGCCGGGACGACTCTCGGCTTGCTGCATCCGTATGCGTTACTCGTCGGCTTGTTCGCCGTGGCTACGTTCGCGATGCACGGCTCGATTTATCTCTACCTGAAAACCGAAGGCGAACTTCAACTACGGATTCGCGAATGGATGTGGCGCACGTTCGGTTTCTTCCTTGTCCTTTACATTTTCACAACCATCTACACCCTCGTGGACGTACCGCTGGCCACGCACAACTTTCGCGAACATCCGTGGGTCTGGATCGTGGTCGTGCTGAACGTACTGGCGATTGCCAATATTCCCCGCGCCATTCATTTGCGGCGACCGGGCTACGCGTTCGCTTCCTCGTGCGCTACGATTGCCGCGCTGACGTTCCTCTTCGGCGTCGCGTTATTTCCCAACTTGATTCACTCGTCGCTCAACCCCGACTGGAGTCTGACGATCTATAGCGCCGCCTCGTCACAGAAGACGCTGCGGATCATGGCCGTCATCGCCGCGCTCGGCATGCCGTTCGTGCTCGCGTACACCTCGGTTGTCTATTGGGTGTTCCGTGGTAAAGTGCAATTGGGCAAGTTCAGTTACTAATCAAGGAGAGATTTCATGGACATTCTCATCCAGTCCGACGGTGTCACACTGACCGAAGCCATCAAGAACGCCATCGACGAGAAGATTGGCCGCGTTGAACAATACGCACCGCGCGCGCTGCGTGCCCGTGTCCGGTTGCGCAAAGTCAGCGCTCATCCTTCGCCGCGCCAATACGTCGTGCGCGTCCTCGTCGAAGTGCCCGGCACTGACCTCAGTGCCGAAGAGTCCGGCGCCGAAGTTGTGCAGGCGCTCGACATCGTCGCCGGGAAGATCGAGCGCCGCCTCCGCAAACGCAAGACCGAGCGCCTCGCCAAACGCGAACGCAAAAGCCCTCGAATCCGCGAGAAAAACTGACGGCCGACCGGTCGCCGAGGTGCATTGACAAGTTGTCAGCCGCTCCGTAGGCTGGGGCCGGCATGGCATTATCCGAACGGGAGCAGCGGCTGAAATTTCTCGGCTTGACCGAGCGCGACGAGCAATCGCTCCGGGCACTGCGTCCGCTCTTCGAGCAACACGTACCGGCGGTCGAAGACGAGTTCTACGAGCATCTGCTGAGTTTCCCGGAGACGGCGCAACTGCTGCGCGACCGCACCACGGTCGACCGGCTCAAGAAGTTACAGCACCATTATCTGATGCGCATCGTTGAAGGCAATTTCGACGACGCGTACTTTGCCGATCGCTTGCGTATCGGACAGGCGCATGAACGCGTTGGCTTGCTGCCTCGCTGGTATTTGATCGCCTACAATCAGTACTTCAAACTGTTCACGCCGCTCATCCGGCAATTCTACGCGAACGATCCGGGCCGGGCTGACGAATCCATGCTCGCTCTGGAAAAGATTTTTATGCTCGATGCCTCGCTCGCGATGGACGCCTACATCGCCAGCGATCGTTACCGGCACATGCAACAACTCGAAAGCATCGTCAATGATTCCGCCGACGCGATTTTTCTGTTGGATATGGACAAGAGGTTCCGGGCCTGGAATCGCGCCGCGGAACAGATCTTTGGTTGGACTGCCGACGAGATTCGCGGCCAGCACTTGAGCGTGTTGATTCCCCCGGAGTTGCTGAAGTCCGGTGAGCAGCAGCGGATTGACGCGGAGATGGACAAGCACGGACACTGCCGGCTCGAAACCGTGCGGATGGCGCGCGACGGACGGCAGTTGCCGGTGGAAGTGACCGTCTCCGAATTGCGCGACCCACAGGGCCGACCGATGGGACGTTCGGCAATCCTGCGCGACATTACCGAGCGGAAACGACTCGAAGAAGAAAAACTGCGCGCGGAGCGGCTCGCGGTCATCGGCGCGATGTCCGCCAAGCTCACCCATGAGATTCGCAACCCGCTCAGTTCGATCATCTTGAACATTGATCTCGTGGGCGACGAGATCGAGACGCTGGCCAAGGACAAGGCCGGTGCGTCGGACGAAGCCCGGTCCTTGTTGAAGTCCCTGGACTCCGAAGTGCGGCGGATTCAGCGCGTCACGGAGGATTACCTGCAGTTTGCCCGGCTGCCCCGGGCCCGGCGCGAGACGGTGTCGCTCAATGATGTGTTGAATCAAGGACTGTCCTTCATGCAATCGCTTTTCGCGGCGACTGGCGTGACCGTGCGCACCGAATTTAACGAATCGTTACCGGCGATTCAGGCCGACGAAAGCCAACTGTGGCAGGCCATTCTGAATCTGGTTCGCAACGCCCTCGAAGCCATGCCCGAGGGCGGCACGCTCACGCTCAGCACGCTGCGCACTCCGACGGGCGTCGTCTTGAAACTCAGCGACACGGGCCGAGGCATGAGCGAAGAGGAACGGCAGCAAATCTTTAAGCCGTTCTTCAGCACGAAGGCGGGCGGCACCGGGCTGGGCTTGCCGCTGACGCAGCAAATCGTTGCCGAGCACGGCGGAAGTATCCGTTGCGAGAGCGCGCAAGACAAAGGCACGACGTTCATCATCGAATTCCCACAATCATAGGATTCAGCACGATGGCAAAGAGAGCCGAGATACTGTTGGTCGACGACGAAGAAGCGTTGTGCACGGCGGCGGAAAAAATCCTCGCGAAGGAAGGTTACCGGGTCAGTTCGATCCACACCGCGCTCGAAGGACTCGCGAAGTTTGAGACCGATGGTGCTGACCTGCTCATCACCGATTTGATGCTGCCCGATCTCGACGGCATCGCTCTCTTGAAACGCGCCAAGGAACTGCGGCCCACCGTGGAAGTCATTGTTATCTCCGGCCACGGCACCGTGGAGAAGGCCGTCGAGGCCATGCGACTCGGCGCGTACGATTTCATCTCGAAACCCCTCGACCGCACTGCGCTGATCAAGGCCGTCAGCAAAGCGTTGGAGAAACAACGGCTCGCGACGGAGAACCGGCAACTGCGCGAGCAACTCCAGCAGCAACGCGGCATCGAGTCATTGATCGGCAACAGCGAACCGATGCTCGCGGTGAAGAAACTGGTTCAACAAATCGCCCCGACCGACGTCAGTGTGCTCATCCAAGGCGAGAGCGGCACCGGCAAGGAAGTCATCGCTGACGTCATTCACGCGCTGAGTCAACGTCGCGACAAATCGATCGTGAAAATCAGTTGCGCCGCCATCCCGGAGACGCTGCTCGAAAGCGAATTGTTCGGCTACGAACGCGGCGCGTTCACCGGCGCGTCCGGCACGAAGCCCGGCAAGTTTGAATTGGCCGACGGCGGCACGTTGTTCTTGGATGAAATCGCCGAGATGACGCCGACGTTGCAGGCCAAGTTGCTGCGCGTCCTGCAAGATGGCCGGTTCCAGCGGCTCGGCAGCACCCGGGACATTCAGGTGGACGTGCGCGTGTTGAGCGCGACGCACGTGAGAATCGAAAGTGCGATTCAGGAAAAGAAGTTCCGGGAGGACTTGTATTACCGGCTCAATGTCGTGCACGTGTCGCTGCCTACGCTGCGCGAGCGACACGACGACGTTCCCCTGCTCGCGGATCACTTCCTGAAAAAGTACGCCGCCCGAATGCAGAAGAACGTCCACTCGATCGCCCCGCCGGCGATGGCGCAACTGCAGGCGCATTCATGGCCCGGCAACGTCCGCGAGCTGGAAAATTCCATTCAGCGCGCTCTCGCGGTCGCGACCGGTGATACGATCCGTAATTTCCAATTGCTCCCGGCGCTGTCCGATGCCGCCGGTAGCCGGACGCTTGGGCCGAGTGTTACCGTTCCCATCGGCACCGCGCTCGCCGACGCGGAGGAACAGATCATCAACGAAACACTCACGCTCTGCGGTGGCGACAAAGAGAAGGCCGCCAAAATGCTGGGCATCTCCTCGCGGACGTTGTACCGCCGGTCGTCCAAGGACGAGAAATAGCCGCCGCACCTGCCACATTGTCGGTTGCCGGATGCTTTGTCTGACATCATGACAGCCGCCGGTCGTCAGCGGCGGCCACCGCGAGTTCCTGCAGTGACCTTGCGCCCAACTGGTTACAACGTGCCCGCGCGCCGTGGCATCCACTGTGCTAGAAGGGATGGGCGTGAATTCGGATGGTCCAGTTGCATCCATATTATTGGTTGATGACGACGTTGAGCTTCTCAAAGCGCTGACCAAGGTGCTGGAAAAAGACGGTTTTGAGGTGTTTGCTCATACCGACGCCCTCGCCGCGATGGATTACATCAACAAGACCAAGAAGAAATTCGACCTGGTCATCACCGACGTGTCCATGCCGAGGATGAAGGGCACGACATTTCTGGCCGCCGTCAAGACCGCGTTCCCCAACGTGCCGGTCATCATCATTACTGCCTTCGGAGATTGGGGTCAGTACATGGAATCGTTGCGCGAAGGCGCGTTCGAGTATCTGAGCAAGCCGCTCGACAAACCCGAATTGCTCGCCGCCGTGCGCCGCGCGTTGGCCGATGGCGCTTCGAAAACCCCGTCCAAACCCGTGGTCAACTAGCGACGCTTACAGGCTCAACGTGACCTGCGTGTAGAAAAACTTCGCGTCGCTGTGCGCGCCGGTATCCTTGACGAAGTCACCGGCGAAAAAGTGCGAGTAGCCCACCTGACATTTCACGCGCTTGTGCGGCGCGTACGTCGCCGTCACGTCAATCTCCGAGCCGACGAAACTGCTTGAGCCGCCGGTCGTGTCGCGGCGAATGGCCGAGCCGGTCGAGCGATACCACGCGTCTTTGCCTTCCGCCAGCCAAAACAAATGTCCATCGAGTTGCAGCTTCACCGTCTTGTGCGGCGAGAGCGCGAGCGTCGCATGCGGATTGTGAACGTTCTTCCAGGTGAACAAATCAATGAAACCGAGCGGCCGGTGCGAGGTCGGGTAGAGCGGATCGAACGACTCATTCTTTCCGTCCGCCGGGTTGCTGTCCCCGCTGGCGTAATCGTAACCGATCGCAAGTCGCGGCTTCCACTCCTGCTTCCACGTGTAGCCGACGTTGACGGTGCCGGCAAAAGCCTGCTGCGTGGCCCACGCCGCGTTGGTCTCGCCGAAGGTCGAGCCGCCCGGCCCCTGAATGTGGCCGAACTGACCGGCGAACTCCACGGCGTAATCCCATGGCAGCAACTTGTCATTCGAGACGACGCGCGTGCCGAGCGTGTACAACTGCCGGGCCGGACCGGAGAACGCCGCGTTATCTTTGTCGCGCAATAGCGCGTAAACGTCGATCACGTTGCCGGCCACCGCCTTCGTGCTGGCGTACACTCCGTAGAAATCGTCCTGCCAGTAGGCGGTATCATCGAACGAGCCGTCCTTGCCGGTCGTCACCGAGTTTCTCACCACGTTCGCGCCGAATGCGTCCACCCACCATTGTTCGGATTGCCAGCGCAGCCGGGCGGCATCGAACACGCGGCCAACGTTGCTCCAATCCGACAAGCCGATCAGCCGTTCGCCACCGTAGGACAACTCCTGCCGCCCCACCTTCAACCCGAGCGGGAACTCCTTGTAGTTCGCCACTTCCAACCAGCCCTGATGCCAATCAAACTTGTCTTCTTCGAGATTCTGATTCGGCGGAACACGCGTCGAATCAATCTCGCGCGCGTCCTGCAGTTCGCCGAATACCGTGAACCAGTCGCAAGCCTTCGCGCCCACACCAATCCGGGCCCGGTGCAGCAGCCACCAGTCGGTGTCCGCGGCGATCGCGCTGTTGAGCGTCGAATTGTTGGCCCGGTACTCCAAACGCAACCGCTCCTGCCCGGTCACCCACACATTGCTGTCGGCGAGATAAAGTTGACCGCGTGCGCATGTCACCGAAACCAATAGCGCTGCGGTAACAAACAGAGTGCGTTTCATTATGTTATCCCCTGCATTGGTCGAGGTAAAACAAATCTGGTAACTTCTACCTGCCTTTGCCGGGCATAGTCAATCCCTCCCCCAGTCAGCACAGCGAGCAGAATCGCGAGCAGAAGTTTCATTCAGCGCAGCGTGGCAATCAACAGCGCCGCGAACACGAGCGAGTGGACGACCTCGGTCCAGCCGAGCCGTTTGATCCGCAGTACCGGCGTCAACCGCGCCACGCCGATAAACGCACGCACAATGGCCGGCACAAACGCCAGGCCAACCGGCCACCACAGCGCCGCCACGACGGCGAGCGCGCCGTAATAAATCATCGTCGCCGCGCCTAACCGGAGTTTGCTGCCGCCGCGCTGGATTGCCGCCGCGACGTGCGTCTTCACATAGAACACACCACCGGCGAAGTACAAGATGTTCAACAACCACAGCCGCATATCGAGCGTGCCGGTTGCCACGTACGACGCTGCCGGTGCCGTCAACGTCAGCCCGCACACCGCCAGCAATTGCCTGACGACGCTGCGTTCCGTCTTCCGAAACGCCAGCGGCGCGGCCACAGCGCCCAACACCGCCAGCCACCACAGGCGCCAAACCAACAACAGCGGTGCCGCGCTCGCAAAGCTACCGGCCAGCAACAACGCCGTCCACCGATAGTTCTGTTTCAGATAACTCGTTCGCGCGAGGTAAAAACACAGCACGCTCACCAACAGCAACGCTACCGGCAAGTTCCACACGCCGGCAACCCCGACCGCCGTCGCGAACGGAATCAATAGAATTCCCCACGCACCATGTTCACGCGGCATCGGCGGACGAACCGTTGCAGGCATACGGGTCGGTCTTTCCGCGACGCCGATCATTTCACACACGCGCCCATCACACGGAGTTGCATGAGCTCGAGCAGATAATCAACGTCGCTAGCGGTCGTCCATTGCCCGAGACTAAACCTCACCGCACCGCAACCGACTCGTTCCGGCACGCCCATTGCGCGCAGCACGTGGGACATCTCGTGGCTCTGGGAGTGACAGGCAGAACCGGTCGAGGCGGCTATTTCAGGAATCTTCTGCAGCAGTTCCTGACCGCTGTAGCCCTCGAAGCTGACGTTGAGCGTGTTGGGCACGCGTTCGGTCGGATGGCCGTTGAGGTGAAGTTTCTTGCCGAACATCTTCTTCAAGTTGTCGAAGAGGTAATCGCGCAGCGTCACCACGTGCGCCCACCGCGAATCCAATTCGCTCGCGGCCAGCTCGCATGCTTTGCCGAGCGCGACGATGAGCGGGACGTTCTCCGTGCCGGCACGGCGACCGGACTCGTGGCTTGCGCCGTGGATGAGCGGTTCGATCTCAATGCCGCGGCGGATGAACAGCGCCCCGACGCCCTTCGGCGCGTAAAACTTGTGCCCCGCAAGTGTGAGCAGATCCACGTTGAGTTTGTCCACCAAGGTCGAAATCTTACCGGCTGACTGGGCGGCATCGGTGTGCAGGAGAATGCCGCGCGCGCGGGCCAGTGCGCCGATGGCGGCAATGGGCTGGATTGTGCCGACTTCATTGTTCGCGTGCATGATCGAGATCAGGATTGTGGTCGGGCGAATCGCCGCTTCCACGTCACGCACGCTCACCATGCCGAACCGGTCCACCGGCAGATACGTCACGAAGAATCCGAGCCGCTCCAGAAACTTGCAGGGGTTGATGATGGCGGAATGTTCGATTTGCGTCGTGACGATGTGGTAGCCTTTTTGACGCAAGGTGAACGCCACGCCTTTGATGGCCATGTTGTTCGATTCGCTCCCACCGCTGGTGAACACAATCTCGTCGGCGTGACATCCGAGCAAGCCAGCCACTTGCGACCGCGCGTTCTCGACGGCCTCCTTGGCGTTCACGCCGAACGTGTGCAGGCTGGACGGATTGCCGAACAACTCCCTCAAATACGGCCACATCGCTTCCGCCACACGCGGATCAACTGGCGTCGTCGCGTTGTAATCAAGATAAACCATGCCCGCTGTTTCGTTTAGCAGTGCCGGTGCCGCCCGGACAGTTCGTGCACGTAACCTGCTGAGGTGCAGAAGAGTACACCTTCGAGCGCCGGTTGACCCAAGGTCTCCTCTTCTGCCACAATGTCAGCGTTCTGGCCCCCCACGTGACAAGCTGACATCGCCGCCATTGTCCCCGTTCGTTTCGCCCGCGATCCTATTGATTTCTGAATTCAATGCCGCGATCAACGGCTGCGGATCAATTCCATGTCGCCGCGCCGCAAATTCGATGGTGACGAACCGGGGCGGGTTGTGTCGCATCGCCGTCAACCCGGCCAGCCCCCCTTGAATCAGCACGGGACGCAGGCCCGGATAGACCTCCAATAACTCCGTGACGCGCGTCGTCAGTTTCACCGGCGTGTCGCGCGTGAACTTCTCCGCCCGCGTGCGCAGCGTCATCGCGATGTTGATCGCGAACATCACCACGGCGGCGAAGACGAGTAAGCCGGCAACGCCCGACCACGCGTAGCTCCACGTTGTCTCGTACACTCTGCTGAACGCCATCGCGAACGCCAGCGTGCTGCCGGCGGCCAGATGCCAGAACGACGCGCGCATCAGCCGGTTGCTCCACAGATTCACGCCATTGAATATCGGCAACACCCGGTACGCCACGCCAAGAATGATCGGCGTGATGAATCCGACCGCCATCGAGTGCCGGGCCGATGCGCTCAGCCGGAACACATCCGCGTGAAACGGAATCACTGCGACGACCAGCAGCCACGCGTAGCCGAGATACACGAACCACGCGAAGGTGTTGTCCACGCCCTTGATTTCAATCTTCGTGCGTCGTTTGGCGAAGATGCCGAGTGTGTACACGAACAGCACGATCCCGGCGGCTTCCAGAACCGAAGCCGGCCAGGCGAGCTGTTCGACGGGGTAGCGCAGAAAAATCGCCAGATTCCAGCATACAAATGCCGCGTTCGCGACCCAGGTCTTCGACTCGCGCAACCCAAGGAAATGCGGCAGCACACGCAGCGAGAACCCGAAAATCATGTTCGCGATGAATCCGAAGAAGGCGACGTGAATCCACAGCGCATCCTGCAGCGCGGGGATTGCCACCCACCGGTGCAGAAACATCTGCAGCACAATCCAGAAATTCCAAACTGCCAGCACCGCGAACCAGCTCACGCTCGCCAAGATGAACTTCTCGTACGGCTCGTGTTCTTGCTCCGAGCGCACCACCGCCCCGGCCAGCAGCCACACAAACAGGCCAACGGCCGCCAACTCCGACAACCCCGACCCAACCAGCAACGCTCGTACGCCAAACGGTTGCCCAAACGTCCGCATCACCAACCCGGCCACCATCAACCACAAACACGCCTTCGCCGCTCGTACCGGCCGCAACGGTTGCATCTTCATCCGCGGCACGGCGTGCATCGCCACGCCCATGATGAACAGTCCGATCCAACCAAAAATCTGCGCGTGTCCGTGCACCTGTTTCAGCACGCCACTGATTGAATAATACGACTGCGCGAACGCGATGCGTGTAAGGTTGATCACGCCGAGTCCGAAGCCCGCCGTCACCGCCACCGCCAGCGCGCCGAAGATGAACTGCTTGTAAAGTTGCTCCGATTCCAATCCGTCATCGGTCGTCGGTCGTCGGTCTTCCTTCTTCCACTCACCCTTCACCGCCCGGTTCAACTCATCAACAAGCTCCCGCAACGGCACGCGATGCGCCGCCGCGAAAATGAAGAGCGGCTCCGGCGGCCCAAACTCGCCGCCACAACCGGCGATGCCGTACTTCTCAAACACCGGCCGGCATTGCGGGAACTGCCGGCTGATGTCCGACACCAGCATCGAGTGGTTGATGACTTCACTCATGACACGCTCACAATACACTCGTGGTGCACCGAAGCGATTGATGCAAGTCAACGAGAAGCTGCTCAAGCGCGCAGCATCGTGAGCATCATCTTGAACCGTTGATTGGCCTTGAGCGCGTGGGGTTGGCCGGCCGGCATGAGGATCAGTTCACCCGCTTGGACGCGATGGCGCTTACCGGCAATTGTGATCTGCGCCTCGCCGTCTAACACCTGCACGAGCGCGTCGAACGGCGCGGTGTGCTCGCTCAAGCCTTGCCCGGTATCAAAGGCGAACAACGTTACGCCGCCGGTCTTCTGCTTCAGAATTTCGCGGCTGACGATCGCGCCTTCCTGATACTCGATCAGACCGGCCGCGTTGACCGCTCGATCGTCAAGCTTCGCGCGCGTGCTCATAGCACATCGTCCACCCAACTCAGCGCCGCCATCATGTTGGGGAAACCCATTGTCGTCACCGAGAGCAACACGGCATGGCGAATCTGTGCCGGCGTGCAGCCGGCCTCCAGCGCTTTGCGCGTGTGCGAATGCACCGCGCCTTCGTGGCGCGCGCCCACGGCAATCGCCAGACTGACCAGCGCCCGCGTCTTCGCATCGAGCGGGCCTGCGCCGCGTGTGGCCGCGCCCAATTGATCGTACGCCTTCGCAACGCCGGGATATGTTTCCTTGAACTTCAAGAATCGTTTGGGGACTTGCCCCTTCTTCACAGTTTTACTGGCCATAACGCTTCGCTGCCTCCCATTCTTCCGAAGTGTTGACGTTCGTGAGCGTCTTCCGCCAACCGGTAACCGAAATCTCTTTCACGCGCAATCCTGACAATAGCTTGTTCATGGAATAATGACCGGCCGCGATCTGTCGCTCGACCACGGGCAAGATGCGCGTCGCGTACGCCGCATGCAACGGCTCGCCCGGCATTGCCACCGCATCATAGCCGGCCAACTCGCCGGCCATTTGCCGAATCAGCCCGGCATCCAGGAACGGCATGTCGCACGCCACCAGAAACAATGCTGGCGTGCTCACGCGCCGCAGCGCGGTCAGCAAACCGCCAATCGGTCCGAGGTCCGGCACGTCGTCTTGCCGGATGACCAGCACCTCGGCGAAACATTCGCGCAACACCGCCGCGCACCGATCCTGCAGCGTCTGGCCGGCAAACTCCAGCAGCGCCTTGTCGCGTCCCATCCGCGTGCTCCGGCCACCAGCCAACAACACTCCAGTCATCATGTTGTCATTATATAAACAACGTGGCCGGTTGCTCAAGCTGCCGCGTCGAATAAAGTTCGGCGCACCGCGCGCAACAGCCGTCCTCCGGTCGCCAGCGCGGGAAATCACGGCGAATGGCATCCACTGCGGGTTTGTCGGCCCATGCGAACGTCGGAAACTTGCAGAGCGGACACGACGCGCCGGGCGTCTTGACGGTGCGCATCAAAACGGACTTCGCCAGCACGACCAACTCCGGGTGCGATGGTCGCGCGCTCCAAAGCTCATTGAAGATCTTCTCTGAAAGAGTCGGCAACGCTTTCCGAAACTCAGCGAGCCGGGCGCTCCTCTCGCGGTTGAGCCGTCCGTCAATGGTGATGTCCCAGAGCACCCGGTAGCGGTCGCGCAGCAGATCCAATTCCGCCGGCGGCGCGTCGGCCAGTGTGATCGCCGGCTCGTAGGCGAACGTCTCGTCGAGCATGTCGGAGATGTGACAGAGTTCATGACGCAGAAATTGATCGAACACCGGGTCGAACAATCGTTCGCACCGGAACGCCACCGCGACGTTCCGAGCGTCCGGGCGGACAAACAACTCTGCGCCCTCGTCCTTCTTGCTGACCGCCTTGCGCACGAGCAACGTCGCGGCGCGCTGCCGGATCAGCGGAAATTCCTTCAATGCCGCGAGCATCCGCTCCTCACATCCAAAGTCCCGAAACCATTTGAGATGCAACTCGAAGAACGCCGCGTTGCGCGCGTCCTCGTCGGCCATGTCGTACAGCTTCGTGCGTTGTCGTTCGTACCGGGCCACGAGAAGCGATTGGCCGTTTCGCTCCAGCCGGCGCGCTTCAAGAAACACCACGCCCTCGACGAGATCGTTGTCGTAGACCAGGTTCATTCGCGGTTCACCAGTCCGCAAGCACCGCACGGGTCGGTCAGTTCCTCGGCGGGGCGTAACTGCACATCATCACTGCCGGCACGAGTCCCGAGCCGCACGCACTCCGCCAGAACGGAGTCGCGCAGGAGTCCGGCGGCGGTTTGATAGAATGGATCGTCGCTCAACTTCTCCACCCGGCGCGAAAACGATGGCGTCCACCGGGCAAGATGTTCGCGCAGGAATTTCTTTTGGACGTCGTGGCAGAATTCGATCTGGTCGCCGGCAACTTCTTCCTTCGCGCAGAGCACAGAGTAGAACTCGCATTCCATCGCAATGTGGTCCACGCGCTCGGAGGCATCCGGGGTGAGTTCCAACCCAAACGCCCGGTAAAATGCCGCGATGTCGGCAAGCAGATGCGGTTGATAGAGTTTGTCCGCGTGCAGACTGCCGTACTCGATTTCGTGTGGGGGACAATCGCCCCGCACAGTGTGACCGAAGATGCGAAGATGCGCGGACTGTGCCAAAGCCAATGTGGGAGCGGCGTCACCGCCGCGACCGGACCCAGGAAATCGCGGCGGGGACGCCGCTCCCACCAGCAGTTCCTGCGCGCGTTCGCTCCTCAGCCACGCCCATGTCTCCGCGTCCGGATAGGTGAACGCGGCGGCGAGCCAGCGCCAGAGCAACGCTCGCTCAAATGGAGTTGGCGTATTGTTTTCCTCGGACATGGAATGGCTCCTCGACGGTGAGACGGACGACTTCCTTGCCGGCGCGGTCGAAGCCGATGATGGTGTCATTGAACATCTCGAACTTTTTGCCGCGGATTTCGGTTTCGTACACCTTCGGACCTTCCTTGATCTCGTAGCGGAAGCAGATGTGGTTGTCCTTGCCGAACAACTGCAGCACGGCGAGCAGTTCGCGGTCCGGCACGGTGTACTTCTCGATGGCGGCATCCACACCGGGGCCGAACATCTGCCGGAGATACGGACGCGACACCCAGCGCGGCGGGATGTAATAGCCGTTGGGCTCGGTGCCGAATTGCGGGTACAACGGCAACGCGACCTTGGCGACGTGGACGAGATAGTAGAGCGGGTTCTGCCGGTCGGGCGCCCACGTGCCGTCCTCGGCCATGCGGACAAGACCCTGTAACCGGATCTGGCCGATGCACGAGGCCATGCACCGCGTTTGCATCGGTTGGCCGTGGGTTTCCGGGTCTTTGCCTTCGACGCGCGGGAAACAAGCGATGCACTTTTCGCTGGTGCGCGTCGTGGGCCGGTAGATGGATTTCTTGTACGGGCAGGCCTCGACGCATTTCCGGTAGCCCCGGCAGCGTTCTTGGTCAATGAGCACGATGCCGTCTTCGGGACGCTTATAAATCGCCTTGCGCGGGCACGCGGCCAGACAGGCCGGATAGGAACAGTGATTGCAGATGCGGGCGAGATAGAAGAACCACGTCTTGTGTTCCGGCAGGTTCGTGCCCTCAGTGAACGCCAGTTGGCCGCGCACACCTTTCGGCCCGCGCGCGTTGTCCTCGAACAGATTCGGCGTCGCCCATTCCTCGTCGGTGGGCAAGTAGCCGAGCGCGACTTGCGAGCCGTTCGGGAGGAACTTTTTCTGCGAGGCTTCGAAGATCGTCTGCCCCTCGAACTTGCCGTAAGGTTTCTTTACGTCGGCCGGCTTGCCGCCCCACGTCTGGCCGCCCGAATTGGCCTGCTCCAGCAGGTCGAGAATCTTCACGTCCCAGTGATGCGGATAACCGCCGTAAGGTTTGGTCTCGACGTTGTTCCACCACATGTGTTCCTGACCTTTGGAAAACGTCCATGTGGACTTGCATGCCATCGTGCAAGTCTGGCAGGCGATGCAGCGGTTGATGTTGAACACGAAGGCAAACTGCTCCTTCGGATACACCGCGTCGAACGGATAATCCATCTCGCGGCCGAGTTGCCAGTTATAGACTTTGGACATAAGGACCTCGTTAAAATCGTTGAAGGGTTAAAACCGTTAAAGCGTCCTCCCCCACTTGCGGAACGTGTCGGCAATGAGTTGTTTCACGAACGCCGTGCCGCGCGCCCGCGTCACCATCAACAGCCCGACATACATCGGATGACCGAACAACCCGAGGATCTCCTCCTGCGAGTAGCCCATCCGCATGAACTCCTCGATGAAACATTCCGCCATCGGCACGATGGTGTCTTCGTCAGACGGCAGTTCAACGGCAATGGCCTCCAACGGATCTTCCGGATCAAATTCGTCTTTGGGCATGGCTCGGCCTCTTACGGCTCGCAGCATAGACCGCGGTGCTGCCGGTTGCGTTGATGTAGGTCAACGAATGGAAACATGGGTTGCCGGCTGCCGGCCCGGCTGATAGACTGCGCGCCATGGCCGACGACAAATCACTTGTTCCCGTTGGGAGAATTGAACGGCTGATTTACTTGATTCGCGGGCAGAAGGTGATGCTCGATCGCGATCTGGCCGAGCTTTACGGCGTTGAGACAGGTGCGTTGAACAGGGCGGTCAAGCGGAACGCCAGCCGATTCCCAAAGGATTTCATCTTTCAACTGATCGCGGAGGAAGTCGAGACTTTGAGATGCCAAATTGGCATCTCAAACCGGAGTCGCGGTGGCCGCCGGTATCTCCCATACGTCTTCACTGAGCACGGTGCGATCATGGCTGCGATGGTGCTGTACAGCCCTCGCGCTGTCGACATGAGCGTCCAAGTCGTTCGTGCCTTCACACGCCTGCGCGAGATGCTGGCGTCGAACCGGGAATTGTCGCAGAAGCTCGCCGAGTTGGAGCGCAAACTCGGAGGCCACGACACCGCCATCCGCAACCTCTTCGAAGCCATCCGCCAACTTCTCGCCACGCCCCAATCCAAACGCCGCGAGATCGGGTTTCATGTGAAGGAAGGCAAGGCCGGGTACAAAATACGAAAACCAGTGTCGGTATAGAACCAGGAGGACGCACCCGTGGAGTTTCAAAATGCTGATCAGCTAATTCGAAAACTTTCGGTGCTCGATACAGTAGAGGCTACGAAGAGACTTACTGAGTTCTACGCAAAGGCCAGATTTCGCATTGCTTCCGATGATTTCCGTAGACAGCTAACAGACGGCAGTGATGACGGCGAGATTGACTTCTATCATAGAGAGGACAGCACCTCGTTTATCTTCCAATCGAAGTATACGGCCCCGCCCAAGCGGACAAATGCGTCTGACATACTCAAAGAACTCGGCAAGCTAAAGAAGACTATTGCCAGTGAGAACACAAATCACCGTGCCGCCGATTTCGTCAATGCTCTACGCCGCGACTTTTCAAGCAAGTCCGCCTTCCTCGAGATATTGTGGCTCACCACAAACGTCATCGAGCAGTCCACGCGAGACGAAGTGCAGCGGGAATTGGACAAGTGGCGGAAACACAACCGATGGTCACTTGGCATCGATTTCGTAGCGATCGATAAACGTGCATTAGA
Organism: Verrucomicrobiia bacterium; assembly: GCA_041495285.1. Classification (GTDB taxonomy): domain Bacteria; phylum Verrucomicrobiota; class Verrucomicrobiia; order Palsa-1439; family Palsa-1439; genus JBGQCJ01. Next base: position 9,108 of record JBGQCJ010000043.1, on the reverse strand, counting down.
CAGTGTTAGGTGCTGTTGAGAAGCACAGCCAAGCTTCATTCAGGATTGCCCGAGAAATGATTCCGAAGCGGGAAGAAGCGCGCGATTTCTTTCGAAAGACTGAGACAATGTCCAAGTTTAGTGCCAAAGCACCGAGCCGAAGTTTTCACTCCGCGCTCAATGCAGCCTATAGCCGTTTCCGGCGGGAAATGACATAGACGCAGACAAATGAATCAGATCTCGATGAATCCGCCTTCGAGATACTTTTTCATCACATCGTTCTCGGCGCCTGGGGCCATGCCGGTGGTACCGGGCTTCCAGACGCCTTTGCCGCCGAGGCCGCCGTCTTCGGCTTTGGTGATGCGCACCAGCGTTTCTTTCGGGACGGTGTTGACGGCGTGATTGTCGGCTTCGCCGCCGAAGATATAGGTCATGCTGGTTTTTTGTTTGTGGAACAGGGTGTCGGTTTGGTGCATCGGCATGTGCCAGTTGCGGGTGAGGCTTTGCTGGCTGCCAAACCGGAAGTTGGCGAGGTAGCCGTTCTCGGTTAACGCCATGCCGTCGGGCCGGGTCTGTTGGGCTTTGACGCTTTTCTCGGTGGCGATGTACGTGCCGTGTTTCATCATGATGACGTTGTACGGATAGGCGGCGTTGTAGGTGACGCGCAGCATGAGCCGCGCGACTTTGTAGAACGGATCGTCCGGGCGCGCGCCGATGTACGGGCGGTCGGCCGGGTTGGCATCGACATACACGTAGTCGCCGTCGGCCAAGCCGAGGTCTTTGGCGGCTTGCGGGTTGATATGAACCTGATGTTCGCCAACGCTGGGTTTGCGTTTGTCCACCCGGTACGGGTCGCCGAAGTTGCTGTCCCAGATGAGATGCCAGTCCACGTTGCTCCAACTGCTGTGGACGCGATGCCGGCTCTTCGGTGTGAGGCAGTAGAATTGAAAACCTTTGTCCCAGAGGAAATTCTTCGTGCCCTTCACCTCCGCCCACGGCAACTTCACGTTGCGTACGGTGCGTTCGTCCCAATGCTCGGCGTTGAGCGGGATGCCGTAGTCGTTGGGACGGACGAACGGGTTGCTGCTGACGATGACATTGGGCAGATACGGCGTTGCCTCCGGACCTTCCCGGTGGATGATAAAATTCTCGCCGCAATCGAGCGCGGTCGGGTCGTCGCTGTACGCGTGCATCCGCCCGGTATCGGTGTAGAACGGGTAACTGTCGACCACCTGTTCGTAGAATGGGATGCGCGGGTAGGTGCGGAACAGCATCAACGCCTGCCCCGGTACGCCGTACTTGCCGCCGAGAATGTCCTCGACCTTGTAGCCGGCGGTGGTCGTGCAGGAATCGAGCAATCGCTGGATGTACACGCGACGTTTGCCCTCGTGCTCGAACTTGAAGTAGTCGTAGAACCGTTTGTCGCCGGTGACTTTGCCGAGCGCCTTTGCAATACCGGCCAGGATGGCGAGGTCGTCCTTCGAATCGTAGAGCGGTTTGATCCCACCCTTCCAGATTTGCAGGAACGGGTTCGAGCAACTCGCCGTCATTTCCAAATCCTGGAATTCGACCCATGAGTTGGCCGGCAATCCGAAGTCGGCGTACTCGATCGACGCGGTCATCTGGATGTCGAACGAGCAGATGAGTTCGACGTTGGGATTGACGTTCTTGATGACGCCATAAGCCCACTTAGCGTTGTTGATAAGGTTAACGTTGTTGAAGATGATCGCCTTGGTCGGCGTCGGCATATGCGTCTTGCCGGTGAATACCTTGCGGCCTTCCTTCGGCGTGTTGACGATCAGCGGCACGTCGCCATGATCCCAGTAGGCAGGTTCTTCATCCTTGAAATGCGCGTGGGCGTGGATGTCCTTGCCGTGGGTGGTCTCGTCGAGGTCGACGTGGAACGGATCTTCCGCGACCCAGCCTTTGAATCCCGGCCCCGTGAGCGCCGAACCTTGGAACAGCGCCGACTTGTAGTTACCGGCCCAACCGTGCACGCCGGTGCCGGGCTTGCCGATGTTGCCGGTGAGCATCATCGGCAGGTACGCGGCGCGGTTGGCCTCGGTCGCGTGAAACCAATGATTGATGCCCTCGCCCTGATGAATCGCTGCCGGCTTGATCGTCGCGATGTCTTTCGCCAACTGCTCAATCAATGCTTTCGGCGCTTGCGTGATCTCGGCGACGGTGTCGATGTCGTAGTCTTCCAGATGCGTCTTGTACATCTCCCACAACGTCAACACTTCGACTTTCGTACCGTCCACCAGTTTGACTTTGAATTTACCGTCGAGCGCCGGGTTGATGCCTTTCTTCGTCATCGTCTCGCCGAGATCGTCGCGGTTGATCGCCTTCGGGCCGTTGTCCCACACGACGAAATCGCCGAGCTTGTCGCGCTGTTCTTTCTTCAACCCTTGCACCTTGTAGCTTGGCCCGTCCGGCGAGAGGTCGGTCTTGTAGTTCGGAAACACTTCCTCGGCGCGCAGCCGCTTGAGATTGTCCGCGCGCACCAGCAACGGGAAGTCGGTAAACTTCTTGATGAAGTCCGCGTCGTACCATTTATTGTCGATCATCACGCGCGTGATGCCGAGCCAGAAGGCTGCGTCGGTCGAGGGACGGATCGGAATCCAGTAATCGGCTTTTGTCGAGGGCGGCCCGTATTCGGGGGCGATGACGACGATTTTTGCGCCGCGTTCCATCGTCTCGATGAACCAGTGCGAGTCCACGAGCTTGTTCTCGACGAGGTTCTTGCCGTTCATGATGATCAGCTTCGAGTTGCGCAGATCGTTGAAATCGCACTCGGAGTTCTGCAACCCATGCACCCACGGATGCCCCGGGGCTTGATCACCGTGCCAGGTATAATTCGACCAGGTGCGACCGGCCTTCGCATCGTCGTCCTTCACGCCGCGAATGTTCTGGTCGAGATAAGCGAGTGAATTGCACAACCGGTACATCCCGTACTTGCCGATCACGCCGAGCAATCCCATGCCGCCACGCGTCTTGATCGTGCGCGTACCGGCCCCGCCCATGTCCTCGATCATTTCCGTCGGATAGCCCTGCTCTTTGAGCAACTTCGCGCCCTCATCGCCGCTGTAGCGTTTCGCGATCGCTTGGAGACCTTTCGCGATGTAGTCGAATGCGTCGTCCCACGAAATCTTCAGAAACTGGTCCGTGCCGCGCGAGGCAAACTTGTATTTCTCCTTCAACTCGCGCGTCAGGTACGGAAACCCGGCATCCGCCCATTCCTTCCACCCCTTGCGCACGATCGGATGTTTCATCCGGTGCGGCCCGTACACGATGCGGTGGAATGTGTAGCCTTTCGCGCACTGCCGGGTGCCCCACGCCCACGACGCCTTGTTGCCGAAGATGTCCGCCGTCTTGCCGACATCGTATTTATCGCCCATGCGCACGATGACGCCGTTGCGCAGGTACGCCGACGCCCGGCAGTTGTGCGTGTCGTTCGGCGCGCAAATCCAATAAAACTCGCTATCATATTTATATTGATCCCGGTAAAGCTGTTCCCAGTTCCGGTTGGGATAGAATCCAAGCGGATTGTCGATGGCTTCTTGCGCCTGCAAAAACCTCAGCGGCAGCATATACACCGCATACGCCCCCGCCGTCGCCACACCAGTTCGTTTGATGAAATCGCGCCGCGAAAGATCGCTGTTGATCATGATCTATTTCTCCAGCTTCAAGTTGAACCACGTGCTGACGGCTTTCTGACCGTTGCGGTCGCCGTGCTCGCCGGCCCACACGGCGAAACTGACCGGCACGGTCTCGCCGCTCTTCAGTTGCCGGTCGCCGGCATCCTTGGTCGTGAGGTCGCGCACGAACAGCACGCGCCATTTGCCGTCTTTCCAAACGCCATTGCCGGTGACGTTCTGTTGGTCGGCGGGTTGGGCTTCGAGCGTACCGAAACCGTTGGCGTTCAAGTCTTCGATGGGTGTGGTGCGCTGGCCGGCCGCAATCAGGTTGCCGGCAGCGCGGGCGGTGATGAAGATCGGTTCTTGCCGATCGTAGTAATCTACGTGCAGGTTCGGATGCGAGTCCGCGAGATCGGCCCGATGACCGTCCACCTCCGCCTGCCAATCGCTCTTCCAATGCCAGACGTTAACCGGATTGTCCTTGTCACCCATGCCGAGGAATGGATACGTGCCGTTGAGCGAGAACTGCAGCGCCGCGCCGTCGCGGAATTGCTGTTGTCCGACGGCAGCGTAGCTCGGCTCCGGCGCATCCCATTCGAGGAGGAAGCCGATCTGTTTGCCGTTGTGCGCGGCGCGGACATGGACGCCGTGCAACGGATGTGGACAAGGCCACAACGCCATCACCGGAATCTGGAAGTCTGTCGTCCCGGCCAAAGTCTTCGCGTCGAGCGAGCGAGTGCGTTTCGCGTTGATCAAGTTGCCCGCGGGCGGGTTGAACTCCTCGTGTGGTACCCGCAACGACTGGACGTAATGGACGAGTTGCCAGCGTTGTTCGTCGGTCAAGCTTTCAGCGTATGACGGCATCGGCGTACCGTTGACGCCGCTAGTGAACCGCAGATACAGATCGCGATCGGTCGGGCCGCCGAGATAGACGCCGGTGGTGAAGTCACGCACCTTGATGGGATAATCCCAACTGTCCTTCAACAAGGCCGCCGACGGCCCGTCGCCTTTGCCGGTCTCGCCGTGGCATTTGCCGCATTGCATTTGGGCGTAGAGTTTCTTGCCTTCGTCGATGGTGGCTGGCGTTTGGGGTGGCTCCTTACCGACTTCGATCGGTTTCAGTTCACCTTCATGCGGACGGGTGACGAGGGACTTGACGTGCGCCACAAGCTCGCGCCGGTCCGCTTCACTCAGGAACGCAAAGCTTGGCATCGCGCTGCCCGGCATTCCGCGCGTCAAGGTGTTGAAGAGATCTTCATCGGTGGGCAGTTCGCCATCGGGTGTCGAACGAATCTTGAACGTGCCGCGGGTGAAGTCACGCGGCTTCGGGTACAGGTAACGCGCCGCCGGACCGTCACCGGTGCCTTGCGGGCCGTGACAGAAAGTGCAATTCTGGTTGAAGAGTTGTTTGCCGTCGGGTGCCGCGGCCAATGTGGTTGTGGCGAACAGGCCGCAGACGAGAAAGAATGCACGAGCCATCGTGGTCTCCTTTAGCTGGGTGACACTTTAGAACCGACGCAACCCGGCGGCGTTGATGTAGGTCAACGAATCGAGAATCAGATTCGCTCGTCGCCGCGGGCGATGTGTTCGAGCCGTTTGCGGTTTACGATCCGGATCGAGTCGCCGCGGTAGGTAAGAATGCGGTGTTGAGCGAGGCGGTGAAGCACGCGGGAGAAAGTTTCCTTCGTTGTGCCGAGCATTTGGGCCATAGTGGTTTTTCTGATTGTGATCTTGATTGGTTTGCCGGGATCGGCGGGCAAACTCAGGACATAGCTCGCAAAACGAGCCGGGACTTCTTTGAGCGTGAGGTCGGTGAGCGCGTTACGCATCGCGGCGAGCCATTTCACGAGCGACCCCATGATCTTAAAACTCAACTTCGCGTCGTGTGCCAGAAGTTGTTTGAAGCTGTTCTTCTCCACGACGATCACCGTGGTCGCGGCGAGCGCCTCGGCGCTGGCCGGGTATTCCTCCATGAACAGCGCGGCTTCGGCGAAGGATTCGTTCGCTTCGACGACATGGAGCACGCGTTCGCGACCGTCCGGGCCGACACGAAAAATCTTCACGGCACCCGACACGACGAGAAAAAAGCCACGCGACCGGTCGCCCTCACCGAAGATGAGCTGTCCTTTCCGAAATTCCTTGCGCGCGGCCATTTGCTCGATGAGATCGAGTTCCGTCTGGTTCAGATCAGAAAACAGGCGGCCGTTCTTTAGAAGAAAGGTCAGCTTCATCGCGTCAGACTCGGCTCTGTTCCCATTGTTTCTCTTCGTCGGTGAAGTAGCGGACGCGGACTTTCTTGTACTCCTTCGTGCTGTAGAGCGCGGAGTAATGGCGGATGCCGGTCTTCTCGGCGATCTCAGCAAGCGTGCGCTCGCACTCGGCTTGCGACTTGCCGTGAACCATCGTGAAGATGTTGTATGGCCAGTCGGGATACGACGGGCGCCGGTAACAGTGGCTTACCGGGCGAAACGTCGCCATCAGTTCGCCGATCCGGTCAAGCTCGCTTTCCGTCACCGCCCATACGCCCATCGCGTTGGCGCTGAACCCGGCCTTGCGATGGTGCAACACGGCTGCGAAACGACGCATCCTCCCGGACTCAAGGAATTGCCGGTGCATCGCCTGAAGTTCCGGCAAGGGAATCGGGCCGTCAGCGAACGGCGTCTCGGTGACCGGCAAATCCCGTTGCATGTAGCGGACGAACTCGATTTCGCGCGGCGTGAGCGGAACAACGTTGGTACGGTCTTTTTCTGTGTAGGCCGGAGCATCGGACTCGCCACCAAAGTCGAACTTCACTCCGATTTTGAAGAGCTTGAGCGTCGGCAGCAACCGGGTGGATTCCGCGCCGGACGCCCGATGCAAAATCTCGACAGTCTTCTCCAGCCCAAATTTGCTTAGCGGCGACACGGCGATGGTGTACCAGAGGTTGAATTCGTGGTTGCGAAGGTAATTGTGGCTGACGCCGGGATGTTGGTTGATGATTTCCGCCGCGGCGTCCACGCGCTCCGCCGGATACTTGGCGGCCACGAGACTGGATTGGTAGCCGAGGCTGCGCGTGTCGAAGATAGCGCTGATCTGTCGGATGAGCTTGTCAGACTTCAGCCGGAGAATGTGCGTGAGCACGTCGTCCTCGGAGGCACTAACTCGCCGGGCGAGGTCCGCGAAGGGTCGTTCGACGACCGGCACGTCGGTCTGGATGGCGTCCAACAGTTTGAGTTCGGTTGCACTCTGCATGGCGCGTATCTGTCTCCCGCAACACTGCTAGCATGCTACCGGTGCCGGATGAAGCGTGAAATCGCGCAGCGGGCTAGGCGGAAACGCGCAACATTAGAGATGACGCACACGCTTGTCTGTGTATAATCGCCGCAACTCGTTGCTGGAGCGGCTATTTCTTCAAGGAGCGGAACCGATGGCACACGCGTTGCAGACGGGAGGCACGGAATGGGCGCACTCCCACTATGTTCACCGGGGCGACGCTGTTTTCTAGCTAGCTAATTATGGCTGAAGCCGAGCCGCAAGCTGTCGAACCTAGAAAGAGGCCGTCGCTGATCGAAAACTGGATCAGCTTGGTCGGCATCATCCTTTCGGCGTCCAGTTTCTTCGCGGTGGTGTGCCTGATCGCCATCGATTTCTACCGCGAGTTCACCAACCCGTATATGGGGATTCTCACCTATCTAGTTGCGCCGTCGTTTCTGGTGATGGGTTTGGTGTTGATCGCCGCGGGCGCACTCGTGGAGCGGCGGCGGCGACGACGGCTTGCCCCCGGTGAAGTCCCGCGGCACCCCCGCATCGATTTCAATGTCCCCCGGCAACGCAACACGTTCATCGCGGTGTCGGTTGTCACTTTCGTCTTTCTGCTCATGACCGCGCTCGGCAGCTACCGGACCTACCACTTCACCGAGTCGGTGCAGTTTTGCGGACAAACCTGCCACACAGTGATGAAGCCGGAGTTCACAGCGTATCAGAACTCACCGCACGCGCGGGTTACCTGCGTCCAATGCCACATCGGCCCTGGCGCCGACTGGTTTGTGCGCTCGAAACTATCCGGCAGCTACCAAGTTTACGCGACGCTGTTCGACAAGTATCCCCGCCCCATCCCGACGCCGGTGAAGAACCTGCGCCCGGCGCAGGAAACCTGTGAGCAATGCCACTGGCCGCAGAAATTCTACGGCGCCGTCGAGAAGATTCGCACACACTTCATGTACGACGAAACGAACACCGCGTTCACGATCCGCATGTTGCTGAAGGTCGGCGGCGGCGACCCGACCCACGGCCCGGTCGGCGGTATTCATTGGCACATGAACGTCGCCAACAAGGTCGAATACATTGCCAAAGACGAGGCGCGACAGATCATTCCGTGGGTTCGCGTAACCGACCGGGAAGGCCACGTCACCATTTACGAAACGAAGGCTGACAAGCTGTCGACGGAGCAGGTCTCGACCGGTGCCATGCGGCGCATGGACTGCATCGATTGCCACAACCGGCCCACGCACATCTTCCAGTCGCCCGACGAAGCGGTGGACGTTTCCATGTCGCTTGGGCGGATCGATCCGGCCGTTCCTTCCATCAAGAAGAATGCCGTGACGGTCTTGGTGCAGGATTATCCGACGCACGACGCGGCGATGACCAAGATTGCCGAGAAACTGCACGCCGATTACACTGAATTCTCTGATCAAGCGAAAATCCAAGGCGCGATCGGCGAAGTGCAGAAGATTTACCGGGCAAACTTCTTCCCGGAGATGAAGTCGAGTTGGAAAGTCTATCCCGACAACATCGGCCATTTCAAATGGACCGGCTGCTTCCGCTGTCACGATGGCGAGCACGCCAGCGCCGATGGCAAGGCTATCTCGGCCGATTGCAACAGTTGCCACACGATCATCGCCCAAGGCGCGAGCACCGATCTGAAGACGGTCAGCGCGCAAGGCTTGGAATTTCATCACCCCGCCGAGGAACTCGGCGACGCTTGGAAAGGCATGAAGTGCAACGAATGTCATACCGGTGGTTTAATGCAATAGCGGCCGGCGCGTTTGCGGCATTGACGCAAAGCGCCTCGGTGCGCGCGGCGGAGGTTTCCTGTTTCGCCTGCCATGACAAGGAGAAGCAGCCATTCACCGCCAGCGCGCACGGGCAAGCAGGGTTGAGTTGCGTCGATTGTCATGGCGGTAACCCCGACGTGACCGATGAAACTGCGCACGCCACCGACAACTTCAAGCGACCGGACAACAAGAAGGCCATCGCCGAGTTGTGCGCCTCGTGTCACAGCGACGTGCGCCGCATGAATCCCTACGGCCTGCCGACCGACCAACTCGACCGGTACAAGACCAGCAAGCACGGCGAACAGCTTTTCGAGCACAACGATCAACACGTCGCCGTCTGCACCGATTGCCACGGCGTTCACGACATCGCAAAAGTCAAATCACCGCAAGCTCACGTCTACCCGACGAACATTCCTCAAACCTGCGGCCGCTGCCACGGCGACACGAAGTTAATGGCT
>JBGQCJ010000042.1:0-32309 GCA_041495285.1 Verrucomicrobiia bacterium | reverse complement strand
CGTCCTCGTTGAACTCCACGCCCTGCGTCGAAGCCAGCATCGCCGCCGCCATTTCCTCGGCGAAATTACCGGCCGTCGTGTCGTTCATTCCGTACGCGTGCAACTCGCTCAGATAACCGTACGCATCCTCATCGCCCGGCTGCGCCACTCCGATGGACGCGGCGATGAGCCGGTGCGGCTCGTTCGTGGCGAGCCGCGCAATCACCGCAAACGTGATTTGTCCGGGCTGCAACAGCGGTTGCCCCTGCTTGCGCGAGATGATCTTGCAGCGTGGCGGCAGAATGCTCGATACGGTCACCAAATTGCATTTCTCGATGCCGGCATCGCGCAGCGCCAACTCGAAGCTGCGCAGTTCGTGTTTGTGGGTGCCGACACCCTTCGTCAAAAATATCCTCGATGGAACAAAGTGCATGTGATTGCCTCCTCGCCTTCGCGTAGCAGAGAAACAAATTTCTTGCAGCAATGCAAGAATTTCATCATCGTCGGCTCATGGCGAAGCAAAAAAAATCCATCCGCGTCGGCTTGGTCCAGATGCGCTGCAGCACCCAACCGGCGGAGAACCTGAAGAAGGCCGGGACGATGATCGCACAAGCCGCCCGGCGCGGCGCGCAGATCGTCTGCCTGCCGGAGTTGTTCCGCTCGCGGTACTTCTGCCAAACCGAAGACCACGACTTCTTCAAACTCGCCGAACCGATTCCCGGCGAAACGACCACGGCGCTGGCCAAACTCGCCCGCAAGCACCACATCGTGATCGTCGGCTCGATCTTCGAACGGCGTTCCGCCGGCGTCTATCACAACACGGCGGTGGTCTTCGACGTCACCGGCAAGCTCGTCGGCAAATACCGGAAGATGCACATTCCCGACGACCCGTTATACTACGAGAAGTTTTACTTCACGCCCGGCGACCTCGGGTTTCATTCGTTCCGAACCAAGCACGCGGACGTCGGCACGCTGGTCTGCTGGGATCAATGGTATCCCGAAGCCGCCCGGCTCACGGCGCTCAAGGGCGCGCAGATCATTTTCTATCCAACGGCGATTGGCTGGCATCAAAGCGAGAAGAAGAAATTCGGTCAAAAACAGTACGACGCGTGGGTGACGATTCAACGTTCGCACGCCATCGCCAACGGCGTGTTCGTCGCCGTGCCCAATCGTACCGGGGTCGAGGGCACGGTGCAATTCTGGGGCGGCTCGTTTATCTGCGATCCGTTTGGCGAGATCATCGCTCGCGCCAGCCACGACAAGGAAGAAGTGCTCCTCGCCGACGGTGATCTCGCTCAGGTGGAAGAAACCCGGCAACACTGGCCGTTCCTGCGCGACCGGCGCATTGACGCGTACCAACACATCACCGAACGTTTCCTTGATTGATGGCGACCGGCAAGACTCCCCGCGAACTCGGCTACCGGATGCCCGCCGAGTGGCACCCGCATGAGGCGACATGGCTCAGTTGGCCGCGACCCGACGGCATCAGCTTCCCGGACCGCTACGACAAAGTGTTGCCGACCCTCGGCGAAATGGTGCGCGTTCTCGCCGCTCACGAGAGGATTGAGATCAACGTGCGCGACGAAAAAGTCGAAGCCATCGCGCGCAAGGCCATCGGCGACCTCGCCAACGTCCGCTTCCACAACATCCCGTCGTACGAACCGTGGTGCCGCGACCACGGGCCGATCTTTGTGAAGCGCGACCGCGAACTCGCGATTGTGGACTGGGGTTACAATGCGTGGGGCGGCAAGTATCCGCCGTTCGACGACGACGACGCGGTGCCGCAGCGTGTCGCGGAGTTGCTCGGACTGCCGCTGTTCTCCCCCGGCATCGTGATGGAAGGCGGTTCGCTTGATGTGAATGGCGAAGGTCTGTTGCTCACGACCGAAGCCTGCCTGCTCAACCCCAATCGCAATCCGCATCTCACCAAGAAGCAGATCGAGCAGTATCTGGAAGATTATCTCGGCGTGGAGAAAGTCCTCTGGCTCGGCGACGGCATCGTCGGCGACGACACCGACGGTCACGTGGACGACCTCACCCGGTTTGTCAGCACGGACGCCGTCGTCACGGTTGTCGAGCAAGACCGGCACGACCAAAACTACGAGCCGTTGCAGGACAATCTGAAACGACTGCACAAGATGAAAGAGATCAAACATATCGTCGAACTGCCGATGCCCGGCGTGGTGGAGTACGACGGCCAGCGGCTGTCGGCCAGCTACGCCAACTTTTACATCGCCAACGACGTCGTGCTTCTCCCCACATACCGGCACAAGGAGAATGACCGTCGCGCGCAGGAGACGCTCCAGCCACTCTTCGGCGACCGGCGCGTCGTGCCGATTGACAGCACGAACCTCATCTGGGGACTCGGCTCGTTCCACTGCCTGACGCAGCAACAGCCGGCGGCTTGACTCGCACGCATTTCGCGGCGGATTTTCTTGTGAAAAAGCGGCCCGCCCGGTTGCATCCTACTGCCTTCCGGCTGTATGGTAAAATTGATAGATTTATCTGTTGGGATATAGGGTTGAGGTTGGTTATGCCGACACTGCACGTTCTTTCGAGCAATCTGAATGTTTCGCCATTCGAGTTGACCGTCGACCGCATCACCATCGGTCGAGACCCGTCTAACGGCCTCGTCCTCGACCACACCACCGTCTCCAAGAGTCACGCCATGCTCGTGAAAAACGGCAGCGGTTACAAGTTGTTCGACGTTCATTCTACCAACGGTACCCACGTGAATGACCAACGCATCGTCGTCGCCGCGCTGCACAGCGGCGACCGGCTCCGCCTCGGCGACGTCGAGCTGTGTTACGAAGTCAGCGCCGCCAAACCAAGTCCGGGACTCGTTCACCAACCCGCGAACAGCCCGCCACCGAGTCCACCCAAACCAAGAATGGAATTGGCACAATCTTCGCCGGTCCGTGCGGCCACAACCGCTCTCGAAGCGCCTCCGGTAGCAAACGCGCGTCCCGCCGAGAAACCGGTGAACGCACCCCGCCGACCGGTCCCGCCTCCCGGCAATGGCGACGCCAAGAATTTCGATGCCGGAACGGTCCCGCTCAGGGTCACTCCAAACCGACCGGTGGTCCGCGTCATTCCACCAGCGGTTCCCGCGCCGGTTCAGCCGCAAGAGAGAACTGCTTCAGAACTGCCGCCAACTTCGGGAAAGAAGCGGTTGATGTTCGCGGCCTGTTTTGCTCTCGGGCTTCTGTTGTTGTTCGTGGGCTACGCAATCCAAGCGCAGTCCTTCAAGTTTCTTGGCTTGCTGATGGCGACAGTGGGTTTTCTTTGCCTGATCTTCGATTTGAAGTTCGGCAATCTGGTGGCGCCGCCGCGGAGAAAACTGTAAACGACCGGGGCTACTGCAATGCGTTGTTTACGGGAGTCATCGAATTGCTCGTGGTGGTCCCGATCTGTCGCAAGACCAGAACTGCAACCATCGCCACGAACGATAAAATGACGGCGTACTCGGTAAGACTTTGCCCCGAACGTCCTCTCATCCAGCGAAGCGCTTTGTGAAACTTCTTGTTCATTCGCGTTCTACCTCACTCACCCTGCGGCCTAAGTGTACACGGTCGCGGCAGCTTTTCCAGTATAATCCGAAGAGATTTTGTCAATGTCCGCCGCGCGGTTCCGCCAGCGTGCATATCCGCTGCCACCGAGCCTTGCTGACCGGCATCACGCTCAACCGCCCCATCCGCACCAACTCGAAATCCGCGAACTCCTTGCGCGCCTTCACCTCGGCCAGAGTGACCGGCTTGGACAACCTTTTGAGCGGTTTCAAATCCACCACGACAAGCTTCGCGTCGTTCTGCCTCGGCTCAGGGTAGGCGTCGCTGACAACTTCTGCGATTCCGACAATCTGCTTCTCGTCGCCGGTATGATACACAAACGCCAGATCGCCCTTCTTCATCCCCCGCAGATGTTTCAACGCTAGAGGATTCGTCACCCCGTCCCACACCGCACGCCCTTCACGTTCCAAGTCCGCGTACGAATACGTGCCCGGCTCCGTCTTCAGTAACCAGTAATTCGGCATAATCGCTCCTCTCGTCGCGAGGCGTTGTCCTAATTTGAACAAGAGCGGTTGCTTTTACCGCTCCCTTCGATACACATAGACCTTTCCGTTCTCATCTTTTATCTCATAGAGTTGCCAACCTTGGTTTGTAAGCCTTGCGCCTTCATTGGCCATGCCATTGATACGATTCTCCAGTTTTGCATCGCCCCAATCAGCTTCCCGGATGTACTGATATTCCCAACGCGGCGCTCTAGGGCAACAAAGGTGTAGAAATCGCCCTTGGCTGCCTCGTTGTCCTCTTTGGTGAGGTGCCCTTGCTTCTTGGCGATGTAACCCCAGATTTCGTCAACCTGCACACGCCGGCAGGACAGGTTACGCATGGCGCGATTCATTAACGCCGCACAACCGTTGCCCACGCGGATACCAAGCCGCATGATGGTGTCACGGTGGATGCCTGTCATGCGCTCGACTGAACGGATGCTTAGACCTTCAGCCAGTCCGTTGATCGCCTGTGCCTTCTTTTCGAGTGATAGATGATTTGCCATGTTGTGCTCCGTTTCTTAGTCTGCATTTATTGTACACATTAAATATGAGGATGCAAGAACTATTTTCGTGTACAATAAACTTCTTTCTGCTATCCTTGTCCGCGATGAAACAGAGAAGGGGCCGACCAAAGCTCAAGCCCGATCAGAGACGAAAGCATATCTTGTCCATCCGTCTTACCAAGGCTGAGTGGGACTCTCTGGAGGCAGCGGCATTGCGGGAAAGTTCAAACCTGCGAAAGTATGCTCGAAAACGATTGACTTCTGGCACGTAATTCGCTATTTTGTACACGAAAATTGATGGAGGCGGCGAGGTTCGGACTCGCAACTCTTGGTGTAAACCCAAGCGGTTTTGCCTGTTAAGCCTACGCCCCCCAAGGGTGTGGGTCTTCCACCCCGCGTGACGCTCGGTTGACGCCAGCCAATCACGCGGGGTGGTCTCATTTCTAATGCGCGGATGTGGGCGATCCACGGCCATCAGGCCGCGCCTTAACCCTCCTAGTCATGGGTTTCTCCTTGGGTTTCATCTGCGATCAATAGTTGCAATGCCAGCCAATCTTGAAGTCGCTTCAGTTCTGCCTGCGATATAGAAGCGGGCGCGTACACAACAATCTTACGAGAATTCTTTAGCGGAAGCGTGTGCGGCTTCAATGTAGCCAAATCCAAATCCTTGTCTCCCCTTTTGCCGTCATCCTTATTACCCCCGCCCTTACCTTCGTCTTCCGGCTTCTTCGGCTCTTGTTGAACAAGTCGCAATTGACTTCCGTCCCTCGCAACCAGCCCAACCATCACCAAGAACTCCACTAACATTTTTAGCTGGGGTTCCACTTCCTTGCCCGTGGCTGTTTCTTCACCCAAATGCTGGACAGCCTCTTTCTCCTCAAGCGGTGAGAATTTTAGCTTCGGCAATAAAGCCTTAGCGAACCAAGTCCGTTCAATGGCAGGTGCTAGTTTCTGCGGTGCCTTCTCTGAGTCCCATTGATAGGCCCGGCAAAAGGCCACGACTTCGAGGCACGGTGTATAGCCGCCACTCTCTATACGTTGAATCAACTTCGTCCCGTTGAAAAATGCGTTGGAGAGTGAAATCGTCGCGGCGGAAAGGCGTACGATCCGCGCAATGTCTTCATTCTTGACCGGCGTATTGGTTGCCTCATAATGCGCCCCATACGCTCGCAGAATATCCATTTGCTTAGAGACGTTGATTCGGTCAGTCGGCAGAACCTTTTTTTCTTGAAGCGGCTCAGTCATAATGGTTGCTCCTTGATGGTATATGTATCGACGTTTGCTGCGATGTTCAACAAGAATCTTCCACGTCGCAAGCGATGACAGCACAAGTATTTATGGTACAAGCACTTCAATATAGGAGAAATATTTATGCTGCTTATGACATTGGCGTGGCATTCAGCACATGGGGGCCAACTTACATCATGCGGCTGAGATTAGCACAACACCCACTTCTTCCCCCTAGTCACCCCTTCTTACGGCAAATTAGGACAACGCCCGTCGCGACTCGTGTTTGACTCGGTACGGCCTTTTCGCATAAGATATGCGCTGGGTCGCGACGGATTTCAACGCCCAAGAAGGCGGTCGATTATGCCAAGACTACACATTCTCTCACCCAGTTCGGTCGCCAAGACGATTGATCTGACGAACAACCTCATGACGATCGGACGTACCGGAGACAACGACATACACATTCAGGATCACAGCATATCGAAGCGGCATGGGATCCTGGTGCGTGATGGGGATGATTATCAATTGCACGACTTCAATTCGACCAATGGCACATTCGTCAATGGCGAACGAATCATGGCGGTCAAGCTGCAGCATGATGCATCCATTCGCTTTGGCTTCGTAGAACTTCGGTACGAGTCCACACCCGCCAAAGCCGGCATCTCATCGGACAACGCTGCGCCCCTCGGGGTCAAGCCGTTGGACCAAGGAAAGATTCGCGTGTCTGATGGGGGACTGCAGCCTGCCAGTGGCAAGGAACGCGGTATATCAAAAAGAGTAAAACCGGATTTCGCCCCCGGAAAACTGGAGTCCGGCCCGGTGACCTTTCATCCGAAGATTTCCGCCAAACCAATACCTCCGGCTCCTTCGGAGCCCAAGAAATCATAGGTTACAGCGACTGACGTTCTGATGTTCAAGTCTTGCGGAAGACGAGCGTGTCGCCGCTTTTCTTATCCAGCGAGACCTCGATCTTGTCGCCTTCGTTGAACTTGCCGGCAAGGATTTCGAGAGAGAGGGCGTCGAGGATTTTCTTCTGAATGACACGTTTGAGGGGGCGGGCACCGAAAACGGGATCGTAGCCTTCACTGGCGATGAGCTTCTTCGCCTCGGGCGTGACGGTCAGTGCGATGTTCTGGTTGGCCAGTCGCTTTTGCACGCGCGCTAGTTGGATGTCCACAATCTGTTTGATGTGCTCGATGGTCAAACCGTGGAAGACGATGATTTCGTCCACGCGATTGAGGAACTCCGGCCGGAACGTGGAGCGTAGCGCGTCGAGCGTGAAGCGTTTGATTTCATCGGCATTCGTTCCCCGCTCCGCGCTCCACGCTTCACTGCCGACGTTGCTCGTCATGATGACCACGCTATTTTTGAAATCCACAACCCGCCCCTGTCCGTCCGTCAGCCGGCCATCGTCGAGAATCTGCAGCAGCACGTTGAACACGTCGTGGTGCGCCTTCTCAATCTCGTCGAAGAGCACCACGGAGTACGGGCGCCGCCGCACGGCCTCGGTCAGTTGTCCGCCTTCCTCGTACCCGACGTAGCCCGGTGGCGCGCCGACAAGGCGAGCGACCGTGTGTTTCTCCATGTACTCGCTCATATCGATGCGGATCATGGCGTTCTCGTCGTCGAACAGAAACTCCGCCAGCGCCCGGGCCAGTTCCGTTTTGCCCACGCCGGTCGGCCCGAGAAAAATGAACGAGCCGATCGGCCGGTTGGGGTCTTGCAATCCGCTGCGGGACCGGCGCACAGCATTGGACACCGCCGCAATCGCTTCGTCCTGACCCACGACACGTTGGTGGAGTCGCTCCTCCATGTGCACCAGTTTCTCGCGTTCGCCTTCGAGCAACCGCGAAACCGGGACGCCGGTCCACGCGGCGACGATCTCCGCGATGTCGTTTTCGGTGACTTCCTCGGTGAGCATCTTGGAAGTTTTCTGGAGTTTCACCAGTTTCTCGTCCGCGGCCTTCAACTTCTTCTCCAACTCCGGTAATCGGCCGTACTGAATCTCGCTCGCCTTCGTGAGATCACCTTCGCGCTTGGCTTGTTCCATCTGCTCCCGCGACAATTCGATGGCGGACTTCAAGTTGCGAATCTCGTCCACCACGGCCTTTTCGTTTTGCCACTGCGCCTTGAGCTTCTTGCTTTGCTCCTGCAAGTCGGCGAGGTCCTTCTCCAATTTCGCCAGACGTTCCTTACTGGCCTTGTCGCTTTCCTTCTTCAACGCGGTGCGCTCGATCTCCAACTGCATGATGCGCCGCTCAATCTGGTCCACCTCCGTGGGCATCGAGTCCAACTCAATGCGCAACCGCGAACCGGCTTCGTCCACGAGATCAATGGCTTTATCCGGCAGAAACCGATCGGCAATGTACCGGTGCGACAACACCGCCGCCGCCACCAACGCGCTGTCCTGAATCCGCACGCCGTGATGAACTTCGTAACGTTCCTTCAATCCGCGCAGAATCGCGATGGTATCTTCGACGGACGGTTCGCCCACGAAGATCGGCTGGAAACGCCGCTCCAGTGCCGGGTCCTTCTCGATGTATTTCCGGTACTCATCGAGAGTCGTGGCGCCGATGGTGTGCAACTCACCGCGCGCCAGCGACGGCTTGAGCATGTTCGCCGCGTCGACCGGCGCGCCTTCGGCCTTACCGGCGCCCACAACGGTATGCAACTCGTCGATGAACAGGACGATCTTTCCTTCCGAAGCAATGACCTCTTTGAGAAACGCCTTGAGCCGATCCTCGAACTCACCCCGGTACTTCGCGCCGGCCAGCATCGCGCCGATGTCCATCGCGATGAGCCGCTTGCCCTTCAAGCCTTCCGGCACGTCGCCGCTGATGATGCGTCGCGCCAGTCCGTCAACAATGGCGGTCTTGCCCACGCCCGGATCGCCGATGAGAACGGGGTTGTTCTTCGTCCGGCGCGAAAGCACCTGAATGACGCGCCGAATCTCCTGATCACGTCCGATGACCGGGTCGAGCTTGCCGCGTCGCGCTTCATCGGTGAGGTCGCGCCCATACTTTGTGAGCGCCTGATATTTGTCTTCGGGATTCTGATCGGTGACCTGCGCGGTGCCGCGAATCTCGCGGAGCGCTTTGAAAATGTCACTGACTTTCGCCGCAACTTTCTTGTGTTCCGCCAGACCGAGGAGCAAGTGTTCGGTGCTGACGTACTGGTCTTTGAGTTTATCGGCGTGCGTTTGCGCGGCGTCGAGCGCTTGGCGCAGCGATTTGCTCAGGTGCGTCTCCGTCGCGCCGTGCACTTGGGGACGGCGGTTCAATTCATCATCGAGGCTGCGCAGAATCGCATCGGGCTGCAACCCGAGTTTGTCCAGTAACGGACGCACGAGGCCGTCGGGTTGTTCGATGAGCGCAGACAGCAGATGTTCGCAATCAACTTCTTGATGATTGAGTTTCTGCGCAATCTCCTGCGCCGTTTGGAGCGCCTCTTGCGCTTTGATCGTGAGTTTGTCAAAGCGAATCATATTCAGATAATAGCCACACTCCGGCCAACTGCCAAGCGTGCCTACCGGGAATTCTTCTTGGGTGACGACTTCTCAATGTCTCCCAAGTCGAGATCGTCGCCGGGCTTCACTGTGAAACTGCGTTGCGGGTGGGTCGTCCAACCGTGCGTCCCGAAACTGTCCTCGGCAATCCGCGTCATAATCCGCAGCTCGCCCGGCGGCGCGTGCTCGAGCACGAAGCGCCCATCGTCATCCGTGCGGGTTCCGTGCAAGTTGAGCAACGGCCGGTCAAAGGAGGAACTCACGGGCCAATCCAAGTCCACGTGTTCGCCCGCGACCGGCTTGCCGTTCTGGACGAGCCGGCCGCGCACGCGCGCCCACGGCTGCAAAATCAGTTTGCTATTCGCCGCCAACTTGATGGTGCCACAACGCGCAAACCCCCGGTCGCCGGCGGCAAAAACTTCGCCATCGCCGAGCTTGGGAGCAAAGCTGAACTCACCCTCCGGACCGGTGAACGACTCGGTTCGCTCGCGATCGTGGAAAATCGAGATCGTGCCGCCGCCCGTGAGCGACGCCTGCTCGCCGGCAACGAGGTAACAGACAGTGACTCCATCGGCAGGTTTGCCGTCGGGCAACAGCAAGGTGCCGTGCGGCCCGGTGCCCTTCTTGAGTTGAATCGTGATCGTGGTTTGGCCCGGTGTGAGCGCCTTCGAGCGTGCCGGCAAGTATCCTTCAGCCTCCGCCATGAGAACCGTCGGGCCGGCTTTCGATGAAACCTCGAAGCCGAACTCTCCATTCGTCCCTTCAACGGTTTTGCTCCGGTACCACTCCATCCAACGCGGGCTGCGCTCCAGTCCCGGCGTGACGCGGAACCCGGTCACCGGCGCTTTCGTGTCGGCGTCCAGTACTTGGCCGGAGAGCGCCACCGCATTCGGGATCGTGCGTTTGCCTTCTGCGCCGGCAAGTGGAAGCTTCTCGGCACGCTCCACGTCCGGCTGCGCAGAGTAATCCGGTGCGAGTTCCCTGCCCGGCTCCAACAGCACAGTCAAGTTCGTCTTGTCGCCGTTCAACCGGCCCACAAGCTGAAACGGATTGAGGTGATCCAAGCTGACATTCCGGCTCGAAAGCCGGTATCCCTCCACGCGCGTGGCAACCGTCAGGCTCTCCGCCGGTACGTTTGTGAAATCAAAGCTCCCGTCGGCCGGCAACTCGACCACCAGCGTATCCCACGCTTTACCTCGCGCAAGCAACAGCCGGGTGTGCTCAGGAATCGGCGCGCCATCCGCCAGTTTCACCTGGCCGTTGAGCCGGTAACCGGGCACCACCGTGAGGTCGCCAGCGTCAGTTTCGGAACCGTCGCCCTTCACCCGGACGGTGCGCACCGGTAAAGCCCCGTAGGGCCGCAGCGATTCCATCACTCCGTAGAGGGCGTATTCACGGTTCGGCGGCAGGTTCGCGAAAAGGAATTTCCCGTCTTCCATCGCGCTGATTAGGAAATCGCCGGTGAAGTTACCCATCGAGCGGTCCACACCCGCGACGCCGATGGTGACATTCTTTAGCGGCTTGCCCTGAAACATCACGCGGCCGGTCAGCGCCGCGCCGACGGTGATGACGAACTCCCGTCGCTTCGGACCGGGGCGGACTTCGTTGAAGCTGCCGTTCGCATAGCCCCTCGCTTCGATGCGCAGGTTCATGGCGTCGAATCTGCCCAGCGAACCGAGCGAAAACTCGCCGCGCTCGTCCGTGACAACGAGCGGGTCGGTGCCTTCGGGAGAGGGACCGATGCTGTTGCCAACGGTGGTGTCGGTGACGGAAACGACCGCGTTGGGCTGCGGTTTCTTCTCTGTGTTGAGCACGCGGCCGAGGATGATCTGGCTCGGCGGGATGTTGGTGACGATGCGCGGCTTGAGGGTGACTTCCAGCGAGTCTTTTAGCGGATCCACCTTGTTGAAGAACGTGGGCACATGACCCGGCGCCACAACCAGCACTTGAAACACAAGGTTCGAGTCGAGCGCCTCGATCTTGAACCTTCCTTCCGGCCCCGACGTTGTGCTCTTGCGGCAGTCCAGGTAACAGGACGGGCAGAGAATGCCGGCACCGAGCCGTGGCCCGGCGGTGTAGATGAAAATGGAAGCGTTGGTGACCGGCTGCCCGCTCTGACTCTTCACGACGCCGGTCAAATCCGGCCTTGCGTCGGTGGTGCGGGCCGTGATTGGCCCGGCCGCGAGCGTCGCCAGCCAAACGCCGATGACAGAAGCGAACCGAATCACAGCCGACAACTACGGGAACTACCGCGTGCTGTCAAGATGCGCGCGAAACTCGGCGAGCTGTTGCCCCAACTCCCGGAGTTTCACCGCGAATTCGGGAAGACGGCGGATGGCGGCGTTGATGCGTTTGAATTCGGTATGCGGGACGGCGGGCGCGCCGAGCATCAATGATCCCGGGGGAACGTCTTTGGTGACGCCCGCTTGCGCCATGATGATGGCCTTGTCACCGATCGTGAGATGGCCGGCGATGCCGACCTGGCCGGCAACGGTCACTTGATTGCCGATGATCGTGCTGCCGGCAACAGCGACGGCGCCGCAGATGATGCAATCTTCTCCGATCACGCAGTTGTGACCGATTTGGACCAAGTTGTCGATCTTGGTGCCGCGACCGATGCGTGTCTGGCCGAAGCGGCCGCGGTCGATGGTTGTGTTGGCGCCGATCTCCACGTCGTCGCCGATTTCCACGGAGCCGACCTGGGGGATTTTCTGGTGCTTGCCGTTGACGTTCTCGTATCCGAAACCGTCAGCACCCAAGACAACGCCGCTGTGCAGAACGACCCGGTCACCCAGATGCGTCCGCTCGCGCAGGGTAACGCGCGGGTAGATGGTGCAGTCCCGGCCGACGCGGGACCCGTGTCCGACGTAGCTGCCAGCACCAATCACCGAACGATCGCCAATGACCGCGCCCGGTTCAATGACGACAAAGGGTTGAATGGAAACGTCTTTGCCAAGCCGCGCATCGTCGGCCACCTGCGCCGCGGGATGGACGCCGGGCGGATGTTGGACCGGCGGCGGCGCGGTTTGCTCGACGACTTTCACGAAGGCGAGTGATGGATTGCCCACGCGAATCAGCGTGTGGCCGGAATCCGTCGGGTCTTTCTGCGAAACAAGGATCACGGAAGCGCGCGTGGTCTTGAGCGCAGCGCGATACTTCGGGTTTCCGACAAACGTGCAGTCGCCGGGCCGAGCTTCCTTGATGCCGGCAACACCCGTCACCATCTCGTCGGGATTGCCCGAGAGTTCTCCGTCCACTAAACGGGCGATGTCACGAGCCGTGAGCTGCACGCTTACTTCTTGTCTTCCTTCTTTTCCTGCTTCTTTTCCTGCGGTTTGGGCGCTTCCGCGGTCTTGGGGGCGTTCTTGTTGAGAATCTTGATGATATCGTCGGTGATATCGAGCGAGTCCTGCGAGTACACCAGCGTCGGCACGCCGTTCAGCGTGTTGCCGGACTTGTCGAACACGAGCTGGTAGCCGGCGTCCTTGGATTCCTTCGTGATCACGTCATTGATTTCCTTGAGAATGCCCTGGCGCATGCGCTGGGTGGCGTCCTCAAGAATCTTCTGGTGGCTGCGCCGGTATTCCTCAAGGTCGCGCCGCTTCTTGTCCGCCTCTCCCAGTTTCTCCTGGACGGCTTTTTTCTTCTGTTCCTTGACCTCGGCGGAATACTCGGCTTTCTCCGACTCGTCCCGCAGTTTGTTCAAGTCGTCAATCGCCTTGCGCAGGTCGGCCTGCATTTCCTCGTGTTCCTTGTTGAACCCCTCGGCTTGGTCCTTGAGTTTGCCCGAAGCCACCGGGGTCTTGTAGTACTCGTTGAACACCCGGTTCAGATCGACCGTCGCGATCCGGCCCGGCTGGGTCTGACCCAGGCCCGCCGTGGCCAGCGCCAACGCGCCTCCGACCGCCAGTGCTGCGATGCGTTTTCTCATATTCTTGTTCACAACCCTTTCTGTCGTTGTTTCGCTTTCGACGGCCCCCAGCTTATCAGAACTGGTAGCCAACACTAAATTGAATTTTTCCGCCCCGTCCCGTCGCGTCGTCCGTTTGGATCGGATACCCGTAATCGAGGCGCAACGGGCCGATCGGCAAATTCAGCCGGACGCCGACCCCGGCATCCGATTTCAAATCGTTCAGCCTAAATTCATACGCGCTGCGGTACACATTGCCAATATCAAAAAATATCGCAAAGCGCACGCGCTCGACGATGGGGATGGTGTATTCCAGCGTCCCGTTGACATACGTGTTGCCGCCGATCGGTTCACTATTCACGTCCTTCGGGCCGACCTTGCGGTAGCTGAATCCGCGCAGCGTATTGGCGCCGCCCAGAAAGTACCGGTCGAAGATCGGCACGTCGTTGACCTTCACGGGAAAGCTCGTCATCGTTACCGTATTGGTTTCCATCACCACCGGGCCGCTGCCGTGCGTCCGGCCAAACGCGCCGACCACGCCGGTCGCGCCCAGCAGTTGCAACACGTGCCCCTCAAAGAACGGAAAATAAAACGTCGACTTGGCGTTCAACTTGTACACTGAAACGTCGCCGCCCACCGGGCCGCCCGCCACTTCCGCGGACAACTCGGTGCGGTTGCCCCGCGTCGTCAGAAACACGCTGTCGCGCGTGTCGTACACCAACGAGCCTTCCACCGAGCTGCGCAGCTTTTTTCTGCTCTGCGACTGCAATTCCTGCGAGGCAGTGCTGGCCACACCCAACGAGATGTATTCCAGTCCGTATTGGACTTGGGCGCGCACGAATTCGTTCAATGCTTTTTCCAGCCGCAAGTCAGCGCCGGTGCGCCGCTCGCTGAACTCGCTGCTGAGAAACTGGCTCTCGCGATGGTAGAGGTCGAATCCCAGCGACAGCTTCTGGTCGAGAAACCACGGCTCGGTGAACGAAAGAATGTAGTCCTGACGTTGGAAACCCAGTTGCGTGCGCAACCGCAGTTTCTGGCCGCCGCCGGTGAACGACGGCCAGTTGAACAGATCGAAGTTGCCTTGCGTGACCTCGACGAACCCGATGAAGTTGTCAATGGAGCTGAATCCCGCGCCAAAGGTCACCGTGCCGGTGCGCTGTTCCTCCACCGAGATGACCAAGTCCTTGCGGTTGGTCACCGGCGTTGGCCGCGGCGTGGCTTCCACTTTCGAGAAGTACCCGAGATTGCGCAGACGCTCGGCGCTCCGGTCCACGCGCACCGTGTCGTAAATCTCGCCCGGTGCGACCGCCAATTCGCGGCGGATGACCTTGTCCTTCGTTTTCGTGTTGCCGCGAATCTCGATCCTCTCAATGTACGTCAACTCGCCTTCGCGGATGGTATAAGTCAAATCAATGCGTCCGGTCTCAACGTTGGGGACACGACTGGAGCGCACCGCCGTGTCGAGATAGCCGCGAGCGCCGTAATAATCTTCGAGGGCCTTGAGGTCCGCGCTCAAGCCGCCCGGCGTGAACGTCCGACCGGTGGTCATCTTCAAACGCTTCTCCAATTCGACCGTCGGGAAGAGTTTGTTTCCCTCGATCTTGATCTGGCCCACTTTGTACTGGCCGCCCTCAAAGATATCGATGTGCACGATCATCCACTTGCCGCCGACGCGTTCGATGCGCGTGTCGCGCACTTCCATGTCCAGATAACCATTGGAACGATAATGATCGCGCAGTTTGTCCAGATCTTCCCGGAACTGCTCCTCTTTGAGCACGCCCGTGCCGGACAGCCACGAGCCCCACCAGTGCCGGCGCGTTTTCATCAACTTCAACAATCGCTTTTCCGGAAACGCCTTGTTGCCGGTGATTTTCACCCGCTGGATGAACACCCGCTGTCCTTCGTTGATCTTGATGCGGACGACGGCCTTGCCGGTATCGCGGTCAATGCTGATCTCGTGGTCCACCTTCACGTCCGGGTAGCCGCTCTTCTGGTAAATCTCCGATATCTTCTGCGCGCTGAGTTGAACCTTGCGTTCGTCGAGAATGTCGCCCACCTTGAAGCCCAACTCCCGGCGCAGCCGCTCCTCCTTGAATTTCTTGTAGCCTTCCAGAGTGATGTCGCGGATCGTCGCCTTGCCCTGCACCTGAAAAATCAACTTCACGCCGTCGGCCACCGGCTCTTCCAGCACGCGCACGTCAAAAAAGTAGCCGGTCGCAATCAAGTTGCGCACGTCCTGCTCGATCATCTCGCGCGTCGCCGGCTTACCCACGGCGGTTTGGATGTTCGCGCTGACCACCGCGCGGTTGACCGTCTCCGGTCCGACGAACCGAATCTCGATCTCGCGGACAATCGGCTCTTCGACCTGCGCGCGGACTTGTGGAATGGTGAGAATTGACGCCAGAAGCAGCAGCGCCCCCAACAAGCGCCTCATTCGCCACCCCTCTCGAAGTCCGGCACATCCTCCGCGTCAATCTTCGCCTGGTTCTCGAAGCGCGTGTATTCACTGAGGAACGTCAGTTTCACATCGCCGGTCGGCCCGTTGCGCTGCTTGGCGATGATCAGCGTCGCCTTGCCCCGTTCCGCCGCCTTCTCGCCCTCTTCCTCCGCATACACTTCGGGCCGCACCAACAAACCCACCACGTCGGCATCCTGTTCAATCGCCCCGGATTCCCGCAAGTCCGACAACTTTGGCCGGCCACCCTCGCGCTGCTCGGGTTGCCGGTTTAACTGGCTCAACACCACGACCGGAATCTGCAGTTCCTTGGCCAGCGCCTTGATGCCGGCGGAAATATCGGAAATTTCCACCTGCCGGCTCAGGTCCGCGCGCCGGGAGGGCGAGCGCATCAACTGGAGGTAATCAATCACCAGCAGCCGGATGCCAAATTGCGATTTCATGCGGCGCGCGCGGGCGCGCACCTGATGGATCGTCAGTCCCGCCGAATCGTCAATGTAAAGCGGCGCCTTCATCAACTGGCTGGCCGCCGAGGTGAGTGGATGAAAATCCTTCTCGCCGAGGAAACCGTCGCGGATGCTGCGCAAATTTACTTTCGCGCGCGAGCAAAGCATCCGCTTCACCAATTCCTCGGAAGACATTTCCAGACTGAAAACGCCGACGGGAATTTCCAGATCGATCGCCACATGTTCGGCAATGTTCATCGCCAACGCCGTCTTGCCCATAGACGGCCGCCCGGCGATGACGATTACATTCGCGTCGTGCAGCCCCGAGGTGAGCCGGTCAAAATCGTTGTACCCGGTCGGAATGCCGGTCGTGCCCTTCTGATCGTAGAGCCGCTCGATGCTGGCCATGGCGTCCCGGATCAGATCCTTGACCGGGCGCGCGCCCGTCGCCGCCTTCTCTGCCGTGATGTCAAAAATCTGCTGCTCGACTTCGTCCACCCAGGCCCGCACGTCGTCCTGCTGCTCGAACGCCCGTCCCACGATGTCGTGCGCGGCGCCGATCAGCCGCCGCAGAAGATACTTTTCCCACACGATGTCGATGTACTGCTCGACATTCGCCGCCGTCGGCACCCGCGTCACCAACTCCGACAAATAAACTGGGCCGCCGACTTCTTCGAGTTGGTTCTTGTCCGCCAGCCGCTGTTGCAGCGTTACCGAATCAATCGCCTGCATCGCATCCTGCAAGGCGGCAATCTCGCGGAAGATGACTTGGTGGGCCGCGTAGTAAAAATGTTCTTCCGACAAACGCTGGCGGGCCAGGGAGCCGGCTTCGTGAGGACTCAGCAACATCGCGCCCAGCACGGCGATCTCGGCGTCCATGCTGTTGGGCAGCACGCGGTCCACCGGGAGTGCCGACAGCGCCCGGCTGCTACCAAGCGGCGCCGCCTTCGCGTTGGCGGCGGAAGATTTTTCGGACGCGAGAGGTTTTGTCGAAGCCATGAAATGCGCCGTCCCCACCGGCTGATGCGGCTATTTCTTCTTCGCTGCTTTCGGTGATTTCTTCGTTGCCTCGTGCTTCTCTGCGGCAGCAGCGGTTGCGCCTTCTCCTGCCACAATCCAAATCTTCACCTTCGCGCTGACTTCCGGGTGAAGCTTCACATCAATGTCGTACACGCCCAACTCGCGGATCGCATGTTCCAACACAATCTTCCGCCGATCCACTTCCATGCCCTCCGCCTTCAGCGCGCTCGAAATGTCCGCGGTCGTCACCGAGCCAAACAACTTGCCGTCGGCGCCGGCCGCCGCCGTGATCGTGCAGGATTGTTTCGCCAACTTCTTGGCCAGCTCGGTGGCCTGTCCCACCTGCGCCGCCAACTCCTGCTCGCGTTTCTTGCGCAACGTCTCGACCCGACGCAAATTACCGGACGTGGCTGGCATCGCCAATCCTTTCGGAATCAGATAGTTGCGCGCGTACCCGTCGGCCACCGTGACCGTGCTCCCCTGGATGCCGAGCGACTCCACCTCGGCTGTTAAAATCACTTGCGTACTCATGAATGTTCCGTCCTCTAGCGCACCAGCAACATCACGCGCGCCTGTTTGATCGCGCGGGACAGCTCACGCTGATGCTTCGCGCAGTTTCCTGAAATCCGCCGCGGCAAAATCTTACCGCGCTCCGTCATGAATTTCTTCAGTAAATCCGCCTGCTTGAAATCCACCACGATCTGGTCTTCGCACAACTTGCAGTCGCGCTTGATGATCAGTTCGCGTTTCGACCTACGACCTTCTGTGTTTCGTTCTCGTTCCATAACTGATGTTCCCTAAAACGGTATGTTGTCGTCACCGCTTCCCGATGGCGGCTCCTCCTCTGGAGCGGATGCCGGGGACGGCTTCGCGACCCGGGCGGGGCCGGGCCGCGACGGTCGCTCTTCACCGGGCGGCTCGTCTTTGAACTCGGCGCCGCCGCGCGGCGCCCCAAGGAACTGAATCCGCAGAGCAACCACCTTCAGTTTAGATCGCTTCTGGCCAGTTTCTTTGTCGTCCCAAGAATCCAGACGCAGACGGCCTTCAACAAATACCGGGCGACCCTTTGCAAGATACTGCCCGGCTGTCTCAGCCTGGCGACCCCAGACGTCTATGTCCACGAAGATTGTCTCTTCCTTTTGCTCGCCAGCCGCCGTGGTGTAATATTCGTTGACTGCCAGCCCCAGCGTAGCGACGGCAGTTCCCTTGGGTGTATAGCGCACCTCGGGGTCGCGCGTCAGGTTGCCCATCAACAGTACTTTGTTAAAATTCGCCATCGTGCCTCATTCGCGCGAAATCGCCGACTCTGTTGGCAGTCGCCGTGGTTTGCGTTCCGTCTGCTCCGCCGGGGCCAGCGTGAATTGCCAACGGAAAACGTCCGTCGCCAGATGCAGTTTCGCATCCAGTTCCGCAATCGCCGTTGGCGGCGCCTGAAAAATGTAGTTCACGTAAAAACCCGCCGATTGTTTCGCTGTCGTGCGCGCCAGAGGCCGCTGTCCCATCTTCTGAACGGTTTCCACCCGGCCACCGGCATGCTCGATGTCCTTCTGAATTCTCTCGATGATCTCCTTGAGCGTCTCTTCTTCGACCGACGAATCAAGTATAAACAAACCTTCGTACTTTTTGTTCAACGCTGCTCTCCTTCCTCAACCACATTCTTACGATTAAACTGATTCATGGCGGTTGTCACGCCTTGTTCCAAACAACAAACGACCGCCTCCGATGCCTTCGCCACTGCTTCCTCAGCAGCAGCTCGTTCCGCCGCCGCAAACCGGCTGAGCACGTGATCCGTAATATCCGCCCCGGGCCGACCGCTGCGTCCGATTCCTACTCGCAACCGCGCAAATTCTTCGACGCCGCCCAGCGCCTCGATGATCGAACGCAACCCGTTGTGGCCGCCGCTGCCGCCACTGGAGCGCAATCGAATCTGTCCCAGCGGAAGGTCCGCATCGTCTACAACCACCAACAGCTCTGTGACCGGAATCTTCAACCAATTGACGAGCGTGCTGACAGCCTCGCCGCTACGATTCATATACGTCTGCGGTTTCGCCAGCACGATCTTGCCGGCACCGCCGATCACCTCGCCGACCTCGGCCGAAAATCGCGACTTGCTTCTGAAAGAACAGCCAAGTTTCTTCGCCACACTCGCCAGCACGTCGAACCCGACGTTGTGGCGTGTGCCATCGTATTCCCTGCCCGGGTTGCCCAGCCCCACCACCAGCTTTGGTCTCCCAACCATTTTGTGGGAGCGACATTCCTGTCGCGACCGGCCCCGTTACTTTTTCGCCTCGGGTTTGCCCGCCGGGGCGGGCTTGGCCGGTGCCGCCTTCGCGCCAGCCGCCGGTTTGGCTTCGCCCTTGGCCGGTGCGCCGGCACCAGGTTTCGCTTCCGCCTTGCCGGCGGCGGGTTTGGCTTCGCCTTTGCCGGGTTCGGCCTTCGGTTTTGCCTCGCCTTCCTCGCCGGCAACCTCCTCGCCTTCTGCCGGCTTCGCGCCGATGACTTCCGGCTCGGCCGCTGTTGTCGCCGCGGCTTCGGTCATCGCCGCCAACTCTTCCTCGGTGATCGGTGCCGCCACGATAAATACCGCCTGCTCCTTTTGGTCGAGCAACGTCACGCCCGCAGGCACCTTGATGTCACCGATGTGAATGCCCTGGCCGATTTCCAGCGCTTCCACATTGACTTCGATCGCCTCGGGCAAGTCCTTCGGCAAACACTCCACGCGAAGATCACGCATGACGTATTCGAGGATGCCGCCGCCCGTTTTCACGCCGGCAGGTTCGCCGATCGCGCGCACGGGCACCGCGGTGCGCAGTTTCTCGGTCGCGGAAACTTCATGAAAATCCACGTGCAGCACTTGATCCGTCACCGGATGGTGTTGCACTTCCTGAATCAACGCGAGGCGATTCTTGGTCTTGCCGGCTTCGTCAACCTGCAAGTCCACCAGCACGTTCTCGCTCGTGGCGTGGTGCAGCGCCTTTTCAAAATCCTTGATGTCGATCGCGATACTGAACGGCGGCGCGTGCCCGCCGTAAACGACTCCGGGAATGACCCCCTGCGAACGCAGTTGTTTCACGCGACCCTTGCCGGTCTCGGCTCGCGACTTTGCTTTCAGTTGAACTTGTTTTGCCATGTTAATGCCTCCTCACAAAAAACTCTCAGCCACGTGAAACGTGGTTAACTTTCCGGGCGCGTTCCATTAATGTCAAACAATGACGACACCGACTCGGCGTTGTGAATCCTCTTGATCGCCTCGCCGAGCAGCGGCGCGACCGTCAACTCGGTCAGCTTAAACCCGCTGACTTTCGAATGCGGCACCGTGTCGGTCGTGACCAATTCATCAAGCTCGGACTTCTTCAGCCGATCCATCGCCGCCGCGTTCAACACGGCGTGACTCACCGCCGCATAAACTTTCTTCGCGCCTTCCGCTTTCAGGATTTCGGCGGCGCGCGTCACCGTGCCGGCCGTCTCGGTCAAATCGTCCACCAAAATCACGTTCTTACCCTTCACGTCGCCGACCACGCTGAGCATTTCCACTTCCGTCGCGGACCTGCGCTTCTTGACGACGATGGCCAGCGGCGCGTGAAACATGTTCGCGTACGCGTGCACCATCTTCACGCCACCGATGTCCGGCGAGACGACAACCAGATCAGCGAGCTTCTTCTTTTCAAAGTACCGGTACAGGACCGGTGCCGCGTACAGATGATCCACCGGGATGTCAAAAAATCCCTGAATCTGCTGAGCGTGCAAATCCACCGTCAACACGCGGCTGGCACCAGCGGCCACGATCAAGTTGGCCACCAGTTTCGCCGTGATCGGCACCCGCGGCTGGTCTTTGCGATCCTGCCGCGCATATCCAAAGAACGGAATCACCGCCGTGATGCGGGTCGCGCTGGCCCGCCGGCACGCATCCATCATGATCAGCAACTCCATGAGATGCTGATTGGCCGGCGGACTCGTCGGCTGCACGATATACACGTCCTGACCCCGGACGTTCTCGTTAATCTTCACCAACGTCTCCTGGTCGGGAAACGACGTAACCGTGGCGTCGCCCAGCGGCACCCCGACATAATCAGCGATCTGCTGTGCCAGGGGACGATTGGCGTTACCAGAGAAAATCTTCAAATCGGCAGACGGCATCACTTCTCCAGTGTTTCTTGCACAAAAATCAAGGCCACACCCTCGCTGCTGTGGCCTGAAGCGCGGCGTTCCTTCTACCGCATCAATCCCCCGTTTGCAACCCGAATCTTTAGACCGCAAATAACACGAATGGCCGCGAATCATCACGAGGATAAGCAAGAACTCGTCGGCCTTGCCCCGAATCCTTTTCGGGGCCGCGTTGTCGGCTGTCCCTAGCGAGAAGCTACCTCCGGGATCATTATTTGGAAATAGCTGGTGCCTTGCCTGCTATTGGTTGACACCTTATTCTTTGGGGGAGCTTCGCCTGTCCACAATCATCAGTAGTCCCACGAATAGAAGCGTTAAGACGCCGAACCAGAACACGATTTCCCATTGATCCTTAAAGATGCGGATATACTTATTAAACGCGCGGCCGATTCTTTGATCGGTCACCTCTCGCAATCCAAGGTCGACGTACATAGGGTTTTCAAAGGCTTTTATTCTGAGGCGTCCCCAAATGAAGCCGTAGAAAAGTTCAGTCACTCCCAAGATTAACAAACCAAGGAGGGCGATCGACCGACCGATCCTTCGCCACGACTGACTTGCTTTGGAAGAGCTTCCGATCAAAGATTTCCACTCCGCTCCTTAAGGGAGAACTCCAACTCGCCTGTGTCGCCTCTAAGTATTCTCTTCATAATACTACTGTAGTGGTGGGACGGGTTTGGGGTCAAATCTCTTCATTCTCGATTTGAGACTGGTCTGACAGCGCGCGGGATGCGGTCGACTGCGTTGAAGCGTCGCAGAGCCGCGCGCGTCTTGCCGGCATCCCAGCGGCCGGGGATTGGCGTGGCGCACTTCGGGCATTGGCCGTCGTCGGTGAGCCGGTAGTCCTGCACTTCGAAACCGTAACGCTCGATGAGCAGTTCGTTGCAGTTCGGACAGCGCGTGTTCTCCCAGTCGCCTGCTGCACCGGGCAGGTTGCCGGCGTAAACAAACCGAAGTCCTGCTTCCTTGCCGATCTCGCAAGCCTTCAGCAGTGTGCGAACAGATGTGTAATCCCGGTCAGACATCTTGTAGTCGGGATGAAACGCGGTGCAGTGCCACGGGATGTCCGGCGAGATGCCGGCCAGGAACTTGGCGATCTGGCGCATCTCGTCCTCGCTGTCGTTGAACCCGGGAATGAAGAGCGTGACGATCTCCAGCCAGAAGCCTTTCTGATGAAGCAGCTCGACCGTCTTCAGCACGTTGTCGAGCTTGCCGCCGAGTTGCCGGTAGTTCTTGTCGTTGAAACTTTTTAGATCAACCTTGTAGAAGTCCACCCACGGTTTGAGGTAATCGAGCACTTCTTCGGTGCCGTTGCCGTTGGAGACGTAAGACGTGTGCAGTCCGTGTTTGCGCGCTTCCTTGAAAACCTCGACCGCCCACTCGCTGGTGATGAGCGGTTCGTTGTAGGTGCTCGTCGCCGTGTCGGCACCCTGCTCGAACGCCAGCCGGCAGAACTCCTGCGCGTTCATCGCCACCGGCGGCGCGGTACTGGCCGGGTCGCGCAGTGCCTGCGAGGTGAACCAGTTTTGGCAGTAGCCGCAGTGCAGATCGCAGCCGAGCATTCCAAAACTCATCGCCAGCGTGCCGGGCAGCGCATGGAAGAACGGCTTCTTCTCGATGGGATCGCACTGCATCGCGCCGAAGTAATTGTGCGGAACGAACAACGTCCCGCCTTTGTTGAAGCGAACGCGACAAATCCCCTCGTGCCCGTCCAAGATCAAACAGCGATGGCCACAGGCGTAGCAACGCACCTTGTTGTCGGGCAACTTCTCGTACAACTCGCCCAGCGCCGTCAGGCGCGCCAACGCCTCGCCCAGCGTTTGCATCTGAGCCTTCTCGTGGCTCTTCGCGTCGGCTAACACTGCATCTGACTTCGGCATGCTTCACACCTCCGCCCGTGTCACCGACAAACTACTACTGCCTGCGAGGCTTTTCTACCCCTTCTTGATGTCGCCGATGCGCACCAAGGTGTAAACCACGGTGGCCGGGAATCCCGCGATGATCGCGAGCACAACAAACAGGTAATTCCCCTGTTTTCGCTGACGAATGTCCATCGCAATCCAGAGCGCCAGGAGCAGATGGCACACGATCAACGCCCAGTAAGCGCATCGCAACACCCGCATTGCACGCCAAAAAAGCTTTTCCACCGCCGGGCTTGGAAAAAGCATGCGCGTCTCTGACACAGCGTTTGCGCGAAGCCGCGGTTGCGCCGTCGCCGGCTCTTGCGCAGAGACGACCGGTGAACCAAGGATCGCCACCAGCCCAACCACCACCGCCACTAGACACAACCACCACGTAATGCTTCTCATGCGATACCTCCTAGTTGGACGCGAGAATAGAGCTTCGCGCAGCGCACGTCGAGCAGATTTGCAGCCGTGCCGTCCTACCTCTTAAGAGCCACGCCGCGCCGTATGAACGTCGGCACGTCGAGGTCTTCGCCGTCGTAAAGAGTCGGTTCACTTTTCTCGAACCGTCCCCGGCTCACTCTATCCAAGGGAAGGACTTCCTGCTTCGGTTTGGTCGCCACCTTCTTTTGTTCGGTGCCGCGCGAGGCGCTGGCGAGCGATTCGACGGGAACGTGGGTCGTTGATAATGGAGAATTGCCGCGGCCGGGAGCGGCTTCCGCCGGTCGGCGCGGAAAAACTGCCTTGGCCTGTGTCGGCGGAACCGCCTTCCGCGACACAACGGTCGTCGCCACGATCACGGTGACCGACAGCCGTCCGCGAAATCCTTCGTCAATAGCCGCTCCCATGATCAAGTGCGCCCGGCTCGCCGCGCGGGACAGCGGTTCGACGACATGCTGCACATCGGCCAGTGCCATGTCCGGCCCGCCGAGAATGCTCACCAACAGACCTTCTGCCCGAGCCAACGCATCGCCGCCATCGAAAATCGGGTTCTCCAAAAGATTCTTCACCGCCTCGCGCGCCTTGTCCTGCCCTTGTCCTTCGCCGTGACTGAACAAGCCGTCACAATGTTTCGAACCCAGCGTCGAGCGCAGCGCCGCGAAATCCAGATTGATCAGCCCTTTGCGCGAGAGCAACTGCCAGATTGCCTGCGCGCCGGTGGCCATGATTTCGTCGCAACGCCGGAACGCGTCCACGACGTTGGCGCTCTCGCCGACCAGTTTGAAAAGTTTATTGTTCGGAATGCAGATGACCGCATCGGCGTGTGTCTTGAGTTGCTCCAAACTCGCCAGCGCCTGCTGTTGTCGCCGGTCACCCTCGAACCCGAACGGCATCGCCACGAACGCCAGCACCAATGCGCCTTGTTCCTTGGCGAGCCGGGCCACGACCGGGCTGGCACCGCCGCCGGTGCCGCCACCGAGACCGGCCGCGATGAAAACCACGTCGGCGTGCTGCATCGCGCCGGTAAGACGCTCACTATCCTGCTGCGCAGCGCGCGCGCCGAGTCCTGTATCACCGCCGGTACCCAAACCATGCGTCACGTTTGCACCGATCTGAATTTTTTCAATCGCCCCAACGGCTTTGAGCGCCTGCAGGTCGGTGTTGACCGCGATCAGTTCCACACCGGCCAGCGCCTGATGACCGGCCGCACGGGCCGTGGCGATATGGTTGACCGTGTTGCAGCCGGCACCTCCCACGCCGAAAATCTTCAGTCGAACTTTCTGCGCCGGCTCAGATTTCTTCTCCACCGGGCTGGGTTTGGCGGAAGACCATTTTTTCGCTAGCATCGCCATGCCATCCTCCTGTTTACATGAACAAAGCTCGGACCTTCTGCACCAGATGGTGAAGCCGCTTGCCCATGCGCTGCAATGGGCTGGGAGCTTGATGGAGGTCGCGCTGCGTGTGCAGCGCGTAGCGCAACAACCCGATGGCGGTCGAATACTCCGGGCTTTCGATCGCCGAAGTCGGGCCGCCGACCGTATGGCTGTGCCCAATCTGAATCGGCAGACCGAAGACCTTGCTCGCCAACGGTTCGAGACCGCGCAAGCGCGCGCAACCGCCGGTAATGAACACACCGGCGCCGATGTAATCGCACAACTTCTGTTTCTCCAGTTCCTTCTTCACCAGCGTGAGCGTCTCCTCGACGCGAATGGTCATGACGCGGCACAGTTGCTCCCTCGACACCTGACGGTCCGGTAAGCCGACCTCCCGCTTCAACGTAATCAACTCATCCGCCACCGGCCACTCGACGGAGCCGTGCTCGATTTTCAACTGCTCCGCGCGGTTCATCGGGATTTTCAGGCCGGACGCGATGTCGTTGGTAATGTGATCGCCGCCGACCGCCAGCACGCCGCTGTGCTGAACGGTGCCGCCGCAGTACACGAGGTAATCCGTCGTCCCACCGCCCATATCAATCACCACCGCGCCCTGCTGCTGGTGCTCGGACGTCAACACCGCCAACGCCGAAGCGAAACTGCTGACGGCGATGTTCTGCACGTCCAGCGGCACCTGTTTGATACACTTGATCGTGTTCTGCAATCGCGTGCGCACGCCGTACATGACGTGCACGTCCGCCTCCAGTTTCGCGCCGATCATGCCGACCGGATTCTGGATGCCGTCGTGACCGTCCACGTAAAAATGCTGGCGGATCGCGTGGACGACAACGTGATCCATCGGGATGCTGACCGACTTCGCATTGAGCATCACGCTGCGAACTTCTTCGTCGGTAATCTCGCGCTCCTCATTGGTCACCGCCACGCTGCCGCGATTGTTGAAACTGCGGATATGCCCGCCGGTAACGCTGGTATAGACGTTATGGATTTCCACGCCGGCATTTTCCTCAGCATCGGTCACCGCCGCGTGAATACTCTGCACCGCCGCATCCAGATTGATAATCTCGCCCTTGCGCACGCCTTCCGACGCGGCTTGCCCGACGCCGATGACCATGACGTTGCCGCCCTCCAGCACTTCGCCGACCACGGCGCACACCTTGGAGGTGCCAACCTCAAGTCCCACCAGAATTTTTTCCTTCGCTAACATGGCTTCCCCACTGTTGTTCTAATTCGCAAACGTGACGGGCACGCCGCGGTTGACGGTCAAGTCCACCATCTGCACCGGCCGTTGTCGCTGCTGCGCCCAGGTCAAAACCACCGCCAATCTTCGCAACTGCTGTGGAAATTCATCCACATCAAATCGAATCGCCGATTGCTGTCGCGTCGTCACCACCAACAGCCTCGGCTTCGACAAATCAATCCGCTCGACTTCGAGCATCGAGCCCACGGCCGACTGCTCCAGCCGGTCCAGCAACTCCAGCGCGCAGTAAACCTGTTCCGACTCCACCCGCTTGCCCACGCGCCCGTCCGCCAGCGTCACACCCGTCAGCATCGGCGCCTTGCGCGACATCTGCGGCTGCAACACCGTCCCGTCCGCCAGCCGCAGCGGTTTCATTACCGTCCCCGTCCGATCCACCAGAAACGGCGCGTCGCCCAACTCGCGGCCCGGCAACTGCAACCGCGCCACCGCGATGCGTTCCTCAACGCGGATGAACAACCGGTTCGGCAACACACGCCGCACTTCCACGCGCCGCACCACCGGAATCATCTCCAGGTTTCGCTGCACCTGAGCCAAATCCAACGAGAAGATGTTCTGCCCAATGCCGATTCCGGCCAGCTGCACCACGCGTTCCGGTGTCAACGCCCCATCGTTATCCACCACGATTTGCGCGACCGCGAACCGTGGATTCTCGTACACGAGCCGGGACGTCGCAAACTTCCCCAGCCGGTACAGTCCGTAGCACATGAGCGTCACCATCAACAGCGAGACGAGGACGACTCCGCTGATGCGCAATTGCCGGCGCAGTCGTCCTTGCGTCTGCACCTTCACATCGAGCAGGTATTTCTCCCGCCGCTTTCTTCGATTTCCCAACTTCATGATCAAACCATCAACATCACGCCGCGCCGCTCATGGCCCGGTAAAACTGAGCGACCGGGCAATTCTCCTCGTTCGCCCCCACTTTCACGCGCCGCGCCAGCGCCAACTCCACCAACCGCACGCACAACTTCTGAAAGCTCAGCCCGGCGGCCTTCGCCGCTTTCGGCACGAGGCTCGTGTCCGTGAAACCCGGTATCGTGTTCACTTCCAGCACGAACAACGCGCCGTTCTCGCCGAACATCAAATCCACGCGCGAGATATCCCGGCAACCGAGACACTCGTGCGCGCGCTGCGCCAAAAACTGAGCCCGCGCCGCCGTCACTCTATCCAGCCGTGCCGGCACGACATAATCAGTCTGACCGGGTGTGTACTTCGCCTCGTAGTTAAAAAATTTCTGTCGGGGACGAATCTCGACGACCGGCAACGGCTTGTCCTCAAAAATCCCCACAGTCAACTCCCGGCCTTTCACGAATTCCTCCACCACCAACTGCTCGTCGTACCGGCCCGCGTCCACGCACGCCCGCTCCAATTCCGACCGGTGCTGCACGATCTCGATGCCCACGCTCGATCCCTGCCGGGCGGGCTTGACCACCAGCGGCAGACCCATCCGCACCAATCGCGCCGCATCCGGCCGCGCCGCATCGAGGACCTTGTACCGCGGCGTCGGAATCTTCGCGGCAATGAACGTCCGTTTGGCCGCCGCTTTATCGAACGCGCGCGCACTCGCCGCCGGTCCCGAGCCGGTGTACGGCACGCCGCACTCCTCCAAAATCTGCTGCACACCGCCGTCTTCCCCAAACGTCCCGTGCAACGCCACAAAGACGACGTCCGTGCCGAACGGCAATTCAAAGTCCGGCCCGCGCACATCCAGTTCCGTGACTTCCATTCCGGCCTCTCGCAGCGCCCGCGCCACGGCTGCGCCCGAACGCAGCGACACTTCGCGTTCCGCGGAATGTCCGCCCATCAACACTGCCACGTGTGTCTGTTTCATCGTTGCGCTCCTTCTGTTTTGTCCGTGCCCAAGACCAACACCTCGGGCTCGAGTTCGATTCCCCGTTCATGTTTCGCCCGCTCACGAATCATCGCGATCAAACCCAACACATCCGCCGCCGTCGCTCCGCCTTCATTGACAATGAAATTGCCGTGCACCTCCGAGACGCGCGCGCCGCCCACCGCCGTGCCTTTCAGTCCCAGCTCCTCGATCAGCTTACCGGCGGGAATCGCTTCCGGGTTTTTGAAAATGCAACCGGCGCTCGGTCGCGCCGGCTGCGTTGACCAGCGTTTCTTCTCGAACGCGCGCAGCCGCTCGTCGATCTTCAACCGTGGCGTCTTCTCTCCGCGCAAAATCGCCGACAGCGCGATGTGATTGGTGAAAATCGGACAATTGCGATAGCTCACCGGCAGGCACTTCGCCTCCGCATCGTAAATCTCACCGGCGAAACTGATGTAGCGCACCCACTCGACCACCTCGAACGTCTGCCTGCCCATCGCGCCGGCATTCATGCGCAGCGCGCCGCCGAGCGAGCCGGGAATGCCCTCCAGAAATTCCAACCCGCCGATCTCGTGCCTCTTCGCGGCGACGACGACGCTCTTCAGCCGCGCACCGGCCCGTGCGATCAACCGTTCGTCGTCCACCTCAATCTTGGAAAACTCATCGCTGCTCAAATGCAGAACCATGCCCTCGATCCCGCCGTCGCGCACGAGCAGGTTCGTCCCACGCCCGATGAGCGTGACCGGAATCTCACGCTCGTGGCAATACCGGAGCACGCGCGCCAAATCACGTTCGTCCCACGGCTCGACCCAAAATTGAGCCGGGCCGCCGACTTTCAACGACGTGTGCCGCGCCATCGGTTCGTTGCGGCGAATCTTGGCCTTGTCCGACAACAGCTTGCGCAAACCCGATTCGATGTTCATGGGTTGCTTCTCCGAATTGAGGATGTTCGGACCTCGCGCAGATAGTTTTGCCGCGACAGCCTCGGCTACCTTGTAAATGTTACCGGCGCCGAGAGCGATCACGAGATCGCCCGGTAGCGCTTCCTCCGCCAACCGCTTGGCGAGCCGGTCAAAGTCGGCCTCGTACACGACCTCGCGCTGGCCGGTGGCGGCGACCGACTCAGCCAACGTTTCGCCAGTGACGCCGGCAATCGGTTTCTCGCTCGCCGCGTAAATGTCCGTCAGAAAAAGTTTGTCCACGCCTTGAAACGCCGTCGCGAATTGTTCGCGCAACGCCTGTGTGCGCGTGTACCGGTGCGGTTGAAACGCGGCCACGATGCGCTTGAAGCCCAGCGTGCGCGCCGCCGCGATCGTCGCGCGAATCTCCGTCGGGTGATGCGCGTAATCGTCCACGACCACGATGCCACCGCCCTCAAACTTGCGGTCGAACCGGCGCTTCGCTCCTGTGAACTGCGCCAACGCCCCGGCAATTTTCTCAAACGGCACGCCGAGTTCGTCCGCGACCGCGATGGCCGCCAGCGCGTTGACGACGTTCTGCGTGCCGGGAATCACCAGCTCAATCGTGCCGATCTGCTGATCCCGGCAGGCCACGGTGAACCGGCTACCCCGCGAGGTCGGCTCGATGTTCAAGGCCCGGTAATCCGCCGTCGCCGCGAGCCCAAAGGAGATCGCCGACCGGTGGTTCCTTACGAGTTGCGAACAGTTCCGGCAATCCGCGCAATAAAACACCGTCTTCAGCGTGCTCGACAGAAAGGACTCGAACGTGGCGAGCAACTTTTCCATCGAGCCGTGAAAATCGAGATGCTCCGGCTCGACGTTGAGGCACACCGCGTATTCCGGCGTGAATCCGACCAGCGTGCCGTCGCTCTCGTCGGCTTCGGCCACGAAATACTTGCCGCCGCCAATCTGCGCGTTCGTGCCCAGCACCGGCACGTGAGCGCCGACGCAGAAGCTGGGGGCGCTGTCGCTACGGGTCAGCACGTGCGCGATCATCGCGGTCGTGGTCGTCTTGCCATGCGTACCGGCGACCGCGATGTTGTTGCGGTGATTCATCAACGCGGTCAACAACAGACCTCGGCGCACCGCGGGGATTTTCATCTCCGTCGCGGCTTGCAGTTCTTCATTTTCGCCGTTGACGGCGGAGCTGTACACGAGCAACTCGGTGTCGTGCTTGACGTGCGCGGCGGAGTGACCGGTGCAAATTTTAGCGCCGAGTTGGTGCAACTGTTTTGTCTCGCCGTTGGGCGCAAGGTCGCAGCCGGTCACGAGGTGGCCTTGTTGCAGGAGAATCTTCGCCAGGCCGCTCATCCCGCAGCCGCCGATGCCGACGAAATGCACGCGGCGCGGTTTGCCGCCGAGTAACTCAACGAGTTGTTGTCTGGTCAGCATACTGTTCCAAAAGTGTGGCGATGCGTTCGGCGGCATCGGTTACCGAGAGGGACCGGGCCGCGGCGGTCATGCGCTGGCGTTCCGATTCGTCGCGCAGCAAGCCGGCAATGGCTGCGCCCAATCGCTCGCCGGTCTGCGCGTGCAAGCCGGTAAGCTGCGATTGTTCGAGGAGCCGCGCGGCACCGGCGCGTTCGAACGCGCGCGCGTTGTGCCATTGATGGTTACCGGCGGCTTGCGGCAACGGGATGAGAATCGACGGCAGACCGAACGCCGCGATCTCGGTCAGCGTGGCCGCTCCCGCCCGCGCGATCACCAAGTCCGCCGCGCTGTAGGCCAACTCCATTTCATTACAGAAGCTCATCACCTTCGCCGGAAACCCATTCTTCTCATACGCTTCACCCAGCCCTTTGCCGCAAAGGGCTGGGCCACTCAAATGGACGAACTGCGTTTTGTCCGTCCAATCGTTCAACCACGGCAACGCACAGGCCATGGTTTCGTTGATGGCGTGCGCGCCCTGACTGCCGCCCATCACCAAAATCGTCAACCGCCCGCGCTCGAGCCCGAGTCGTTCCCGCGCGTCCGTCACTTTGCCACGCCGCAACACCGCGCGGACCGGCGTCCCCGTCACGGTGACCGGCTTGCGGCCAAAAAAACGTCCGCACTCGGCCAGTCCCACGGCGACGTGATCCACGAATCTCCCCACCCAGCGGTTCGCTTTTCCCGGAACCGCGTTGGACTCATGGATCAACGCCGGGGCGTGTCGCCACCGCGCCGCCAAGATTGCCGGCGCGGAGGTGAATCCGCCCATCCCGAGCACTGCATCGGGTCTAAATTCTTCGCACAATGCCGCGCAGTCGCGGGTGGATCGTGCCAGTCGGCAACAAAAGCGAATCAGTTGGCTCGACGTTCCCAGTCCCACTGCCGAAATCGTTCGCACGCCGAACCGAGAATGGTCGGAGCTGTTCGTCAACGCAGCCAAAGCCGCTTGATCGATTGCCTTCTCCGACACCAGCAATCGCACTTCGTGCTGCCGCGCCATCAACGCTTCCGCGACGGCGAGGCCCGGGAAGAGATGTCCTCCCGTTCCTCCACATGCGATCAACGCTTTCATTCATTGCACCTGTGCCCCGCTACGTGTTCGTCGAGCGACGGGCGAAGAACTCCTGCTCTTCGCCTTCCGGCTCCGCCGCGCTGTGGCGGAAAATGCTCAGTAAGACGCCCACGCAAACCAGGTTCATCAATAAATTCGATCCGCCAAAACTGATGAACGGCAGCGGCAAGCCTTTTGTTGGCAACCACGCCGTCACCACGCCGATGTTGATCAGCGCCTGCAACGCGATCAAAAACACAATCCCGAGTCCGAGATATTTGCCGAACAAGTCCGGCGCCTTCAGCGCGACGCACACGCCGCACGCCACGAGCACCGCGAAGCAGGCCAGAATCGCCAGCGTGCCGATCAAGCCGAGTTCTTCGCCGATGATCGGGAAGATGAAATCGGTGTGCGCTTCCGGCAGGTAAAACATCTTCTGCCGGCTGTTGCCCAAGCCGAGGCCGTTGATCCCACCGGAGCCAAAGGCCAGAATCGCCTGCCACACTTGGTAGCCGGCACCCTGCTTGTATTTTTCCAGATCCATGAACGCCATGAGCCGCCGGGAGCGTTCAGGATTGTGAATCATCAACCCGAGAAAGCCCCCCGCGCCGGTCGCAATCGTCGGCAGCAAGTAACGCAGCCGGACACCGGCCACAAACATCATTGCGAACGCCACCGAGCCGAGCAGCGCCGTCGAGCCGAAGTCCGGTTCGACGAGCACGAGCAACAATGCTGCGCCGACGACGATCATCGGAATGGCAAAGCCGCGCCCGAACTTGT
>JBGQCJ010000041.1:0-33308 GCA_041495285.1 Verrucomicrobiia bacterium | reverse complement strand
ACCTTTCTGGAGGCCGACGACGCCAACGCGCCGTCGGCAGCCGCACATTTTTGTTCCCCACGAAACGTTTGCACGCATGCAGCCGATCAACAAACGTCGCGTGGTGATCACGGGGATTGGCGTCGTCAGCCCCGTGGGCATTGGCGTCGAGACATTCTGGAAGAACATCGTCGCGGGTGTGTCCGGCGTGGACCATGCCCCCATCCTCATGCGCTCGGAATGCAACTGGAAGATCGCCGGCGAGGTGAAGGATTTCCGTTCCGAGGAATGGCTGGGCCGCAAGGACGCCCGGCGCATGGATCGGTTCGCCCAGTTCGCCCTCGTGGCCTCGTACCTCGCGTTGCAGGACTCGCAGCTCGACCTCGATAAGGAAGACCGGCACCGCATCGGCGTCTCGATGGGCACCGCCTACGCCGGTCTGCTTTTCGGCGCGCAGGAATACGATGTGTACAAGGAGAAAGGGTTTGAGGCCATCAGCCCGTACATGGGCATCGCCATTTTCACCGGCGCGGCCGGCGGCCAGGTCTCGCTGCATCTTGGCCTGAAGGCGCCGAGCATCACTATCTCCACCGGCTGCGATTGTTCCACCGCCGCCGTCGCGCACGCCGCCGACCTCATCGGCAACGGCGAAGTGGACGTGATGTTTGCCGGCGGCGCCGATGCGCCGCTGCATCCCATCATCGTCGCCGCGTTCGGCGCCAGCTACGCGTTGTCCGACCGCAACAGCGAACCGCACAAAGCCTCGCGTCCCTTCGATCTCAAACGCGACGGATTCGTGATGGGTGAGGGCGGCTGCGTGCTCATCGTCGAGGAACTGGAGCACGCCCGGCGTCGGGG
Organism: Verrucomicrobiia bacterium; assembly: GCA_041495285.1. Classification (GTDB taxonomy): domain Bacteria; phylum Verrucomicrobiota; class Verrucomicrobiia; order Palsa-1439; family Palsa-1439; genus JBGQCJ01. Next base: position 32,471 of record JBGQCJ010000041.1, on the reverse strand, counting down.
CGCGCACATCTACGCCGAACTGCTTGGCTGGGCGTCCACCTGCGATGCCTATCACATGTGTCATCCTGATCCCGGCGGCGAACAAGCCGCGCGCGCGCTGCAACTGGCGCTGGCCAAGGCCGGGGTGCGACCGGAGCAGGTGGATTACCTCAATGCGCACGGCACCTCCACGCCCGCCGGTGACAAGGCCGAGACGCTGGTGATCAAAAGGGTTTTCGGCGAACGCGCCTACAACGTGCCGGTCAGCTCCATCAAATCCACGCTGGGCCACATGCAAGGCGCGTGCGGCTCGGCGGAACTTGCCGCCTGCTGCCTCGCCATGCGCGACAACATTCTGCCCCCGACGATCAACTACGAATATCCGGACCCGGAATGCGACCTCGATTACGTGCCCAACGTCGCGCGCCACCGGCGCGTGGACATTGCGGCCAGCAATTCCTTCAGCTTTGGCGGCCGCAACACCGCGGTCGTCCTGCGCCGTTACCGCAACGGCCACGTGAGCCAACCCGCTGCGTCCAACCCCAAGCCTACCGACGATGAAAACGGCACTGCTGCTGACTAACTCCGCCGGAACGCAACGTCTGCTCACCGAAGTCCTCGGCGAGAAAACGAATCTCGTCCTGCTACCGGCACCCGTCGATCCGACGCGGGAAAAATTTGACGCGCTGTTCACCACCTGGTTGCGGCTCGTGGACGCTGTGATTCTCGACGCCGCCGCGCTGGGGGAAACGACCCGGTGGGCCGTCGAATCTCTCAGCGGCGCGCAGTTACAGGAACGCCAGGCCGTGGTGGTCCGCGCCACGGCCACGCAGCGAACGCTCTATCCGATGCCGGCGAACTGGCTCATCGTTTCCGACACCGACACCACCGAACAACTCCGGCAATCGCTCGGCACCTTCTTCGAGTTGCGCGACGCACAAGCGAAACTCAAACGCGCCGATGCGGTCATTGCCCGGCAACGCGTCGCCGTGCCGGCACGACCGGCCGCCGCGCCGCAGGTGCACACGGCACCGGGCAGCGCCGCGTCGTTCGACTCGTACCGGTATCGCGACGCGTTGAAGAACATTTCGCGCGTGCTCGGCGAGCGGCACGATGAGCGGACGTTGGTGACGGAGTTCGCGCGGCTCGTACGCGAATTGCTCGGCGCCGGCAAGTTGGCGGTTTTTCAGCGGTCCGAGGAGAGCGACCAATTTGTCGCGACCGCCAACGCCGGTCTGCCGCCGGAGGTGACCGGGCATTTGCGGCTGACGCTGGACGCGGGCATCGGCCATTATCTGACGAGCACGGCGACGATCGTGCGCCGCATCCGGCAATCCGATCCGTACGCGTTGGATTATGATCCGGAAGTCGCGCGGGAATTCGAGTTGCTCGGCACGGAGACGGCGGTGCCGATGTTCGATGGCGACCGGTTGCTGGGCGTGTTGACGTTCAGCGCGCGGCTGACCGGCGAGCCGGTAACCAACGAGGAGTTGGAGCTGGTTTATCATTTGATGACGCAACTGGCGCAGGCGCTGCGCAACGTGCGTTTGCAGGAACAGGTGGCCGCGCAGCAGCGGTTGCTGAGCGAGGTGCTGGCCAACGTGCAAAGCGGCGTACTGGTCGTGGCGAAGGGCGGGCGCATTCTGAGCCTGAACCATCGCGCGCGCACGTTGCTCGAAGTGGAGACGAAGGATTCGGCCGGTCAGGAACTGAGCGCGGTGCCCAGCCGCGTCGCGGACGTGGTGTTTGAATCGCTGGAGACCGGACAGGAGATCCGGCAGCGGGAAGTGGTGTTGCCGCGCAGCAACCGGCCGCTGAGTGTGAGCGTGACGCGGTTCGCCGCGAACGGTGAACTGGTGGCGGTGGCGTTGATCGAAGACCTCACGCAGGTCAAACTGCAACAGGCGCAGGCGCGCGAACTGGCGGACAAGGAGTTTTTCACGCGGCTGTCCGCGCGCATGTCGCACGAGATGAAGAACGCGTTGGTCTCGATCAAGATTTTCGCGCAACTGTTGCCGCAGCGCTATACCGAGAAGGAATTCCGCGAGCAGTTCAGCACCACCGTGGCCAACGAGGTCAACCGCGTGGATGTGTTGGTCAACAACCTGACGTTTTTCGGTCAGCCGCTGGTGCTGGTGTGCGAAGAGTTGGTGCTCAGCGATGTGATTGACGCGTGCCTGAACAACGTCTCGCGCGAGTTCGCGCGCAAACAGGTGGCCTACCTGCTCAACGTGGGGGAGAAGGCGCCGGACGCGCTCAACGTGCCGGTCATCACCGTGAAAAAGAATTTTAGCCACAAGCTGGCCCGGTTGGAGGCCGACAAGATCCGGCTGATGCAGGCGTTCGAACACGTTCTGCGCAACACCGTGCAGGCGATGCCCTCGGGCGGCCGGGTGGCCATCAGCACCAGCGACGCGACCCCGGCGGATTTTGCGGACGGCCAATTACCGGCGGGCGGCGCGGTGCGGATCGAATGGCAGGATACCGGCGAGGGAATTTCGCTGGAGAATTTGCCGCGCGTGACCGAGCCGTTCATCACCACGCGCAACGTCGGCGTCGGCTTGGGGCTGACGATTGTGAAGAAGATTCTCGAACGTCACGGCGGGCGGTTGGAGATTGACAGCCTGCTGGGGCGCGGCACGACGGTGAAGATGATCCTCCCGGTCCAAACGCAACCGCATCCCGATGATGCGTTGGTGGCGGCGGCGGCGAAAAACGCTGGTTCGCCGCCGGTCTCGACCGGGGAGGAGCACGACGAGGAAGGGGACCGACTGCTTCAGGCGCGCGAGAAGCAGCGCCGGCGACGTTCATAGAAAATTACAAGGAGGCAACTGACCATGGCAAAACAGAGAGTGTTGATTGTTGACGATGAGGAAAGCCCGCGGGAGTCGTTGCGGTTCATTTTGAAGGAGCGTTATGACGTGACCACCGTCGGCGACGGGCCGGGCGCATTGGCGGCGTTGCGCACGGATGGCCCGTTCGACGTGGTGCTGCTGGACATCATGATGCCCGGCATGAGCGGGCTGGAGGTGTTGGCGAAGATGCCGCAAGTGGCGCCGGGCACACCGGCGATCATGGCCACGGCCATCACCGACGCGCGTTCGGCTGTGCAGGCGATGAAGATGGGCGCGGCGGATTACCTGAACAAGCCGTTCGATGTGGATGAGATCAAGCTGGTGGTTGAGCGCGCGCTCAAGGAGAAGGCGCTGGAGAAGGAAGTGGGCCGGTTGCGCAACGAACTGCAAAGTTCCTACAAGTTTGAGAACATCATCGGCTCCAGCCCGTCCATGCAGAAGATGTATAGTCTGATTCAGCGATTGCTCGACAACGAGAGCACCGTGCTCATCATCGGCGAGACCGGCACCGGCAAGGAACTGGTCGCGCGCGCGCTTCATTATAATGGTCCGCGCAAGACCGGCCCGTTCATCCCGGTGCATTGCGCGGCGATTCCCAGCGAGTTGTTGGAGAGTGAATTGTTTGGCCACGAGAAAGGCTCGTTCACCGGCGCGTTGCAGCGACGCATCGGCATGTTCGAGGCGGCGACCGGCGGCACGCTCTTTCTCGATGAGATCGGTGAGATGCCGATCGGCACGCAGGGAAAATTGCTGCGGGCGGTGCAGGAACGCGAGATCCGGCGCGTCGGCAGTCGGGAAACCATCAGCATCAATGTCCGGATGGTGTGCGCCACGAACCGCAATCTGGAAGAGGAAGTCAAGAAAGGCACGTTCCGCGAAGACTTGTTTTATCGCATCAACGTCGTGCCCATCCTGTTGCCGCCATTGCGTGAGCGCAAGGAAGACATTCCAACACTGCTGCTGCACTTCGCGCAACGGTTCGCGAAGGAATTGAGCCGTGAGGTGCCGCTGATTTCACCGCAGGCGATGGACTTGCTCATCAATTACTCCTGGCCCGGCAACGTCCGTGAATTGGAACACGCGGTGGAGCGGCTGCTGGTGACCTGCGATGCCGCGAAGATCAGCGCGGAGCATCTGCCGTTCGTCATCTCGAAATCGGAAATCGCCACGGCCTCCGCTTCCTCGCATCTGGCGGCCACGGTGGCGCGCGTGGAGTTGGGCGAGAAGCTGGAGTTTGAAGAGGGCGGCATTGATCTGACGAAGATCACGGAGGACATCGAGCGCAAGGCGATCGAAGAAGCATTGCGGCGCACCGACGGGGTGATCACGGAAGCGGCGCGCACGTTGAAGATCACGCGCCGGATGTTGCGTTACAAGATGGACAAGCTCGGCATCCCGGCACGACGCGGCGCTGGCAACGACGACCGGGCCGATGATTTGGATGAAAGTTCGGCGGCCGGCAGTGGCCAAAATTAGCCGTTTGGGCAGGTAATCTGTCCAATTTTGCCCCTGTCCCTCGTGCGCGAGGGGCGGGGGCTTTTCGTGTTTGCTCGCCGCGCCAGCACGATCTTGAAGCGTGCGTCAGCAGTCCTTTCCTTCCGTGATGGTGGCACAACCGCTGCTAATTACGTGTGTTGACACCCATGGGGCAGGTGGGGACTGAACACCATTGGAGGATAATGATGAGAGCATTTATTCGATTCGGCAGGATCGCAACGTTGATCGGCGCGACAATCGTCGCGACGATTCCGTGCGCGTTGGGATTGGGCTTTAAGAATCCCGATCAAGACGCCCGCGCTACCGGGCAGGGCGAGGCGTTCGTCGCGCAAGCCGATTCGCCCGGAGCGATCTACTACAACCCCGGCGGTCTCACACAACTCAAGGGCACGCAGGTCTCCAGCGGCGGCTTGATCAGCTTTCGCGACATCCGCTTCAGCGGCGCCGGAGGCACCGCAAAGCTCGATGATCCCGCGTACCTTGCGCACCTCTACGCCGTCAGCGATTTCGGCCTCGAAAAATGGCGGTTCGGTCTCGGCGTGAACATTCCCTTCGGCAACGACGTAAACTGGGGCACGACCGGGCCGTTCCAATTCGCCATCACCAAAGCCAGCCTACTCGTGCTCAACATGCAGCCGACAGTGGCCTATCAATTCAATGACCACCTCTCCATCGGCGTCGGCTTGAATGTGTATTACGGCGACACGAAGCAGGAGTTCAACTATTCGCCATTCGTGCCCGGCTCCGTATTTCATTTTGACGGCCAAGGCTCAGCCGTTGGCGCGACCGTCGGCTTGCTCTGGACGATCAACGACCAGAATTCGATCGGTGCCGTCTATCGCAGTCCGTTCCGCATTAATTTCGATGGCACCGCGACCGCGTCCGGCGTCACCGGCCCGTCTCCAGCCAATGCCACGATCGAGTTTCCGCAGTCGGTGGCCGTCGGCTACGCCCTTCGCCCGACACGCAAATGGAAGCTGGAAGTCGACGTGGAATGGACCAACTGGGAGACATTGAACAATGTGACGTTGAACTCGCCCAACCCGGTGATCGCGCTCGACCCGCGCGCCGTGATCCCCTTCAACTGGAAGGACAGCTTCTACTACGAATTCGGTACGCAGTATCAGTTGAACGACAACTGGACGCTGCGGGCCGGTTATATCTTCTCCGAGAACACCGTGCCCGACAGCACGTTCTCGCCAGTGTTGCCGGATTCGAATCGCCACGTGTTCACCATCGGCGCCGGCTACTCCAACACGCGCCTGAACGTGGATGTCGTCTATCTCTACAGCCTCTCGGAAGATCGCACCGTGACCGGCTCGCCCGGGCCCGGCCTCTCCGACGGCACTTGGAAGAGCGACGCGCACTCGATCATGCTCACCAGCACACTGAAATTCTAGGGAACCAAAGGGAAGGTATCATGGGAATCTACGACGCGATGGCGCAGGGTCAGCCGACGCCGGACAAGCCGGCCAAGCCAACGCTCTTGATTGTGGACGACGAAGCCGGTCCGCGCGAATCGCTGCGCATCGTCTTCAAAGACCGGTACAACTGCGCCCTTGCCAAGTGCGGCCGCGAAGGTATCGAGTACGCGCAAAACCATTCGGTGGATGCCGCCATCCTCGACATCAAGATGCCGGACATCTCCGGTGTGGACGTGCTGCGCGAGTTAAAGAAACTCGATCCCGACACCGAGTGCATCATGCTCACCGGCTACGAAACACTTGAGACCGCCCGGCTCGCCGTGCGCCACGGCGCGGCGGACTATCTCAACAAACCGTTCGACGTGTACTTCGTCCGGGAGCTTCTGGAAAAATGCATCGCGCGCCGGCAACGTAAGCGCGCCGTGGAGCAAAACCTCAATACGCTCCAGCGTGTGAACGAAGAACTCACGCAAGCGCTCGCTCATAGTGACCGCGCCATTTCGGCCGGCGTGCTCTCTGCCGGCGTCGTTCATGAGATCAACAATCCATTGTCCATCATTGCCGGCTACGCCCAGTTGCTCGGGCGCGACCTCGCCGCGCTCAGCAATGTCGATCACGATGCTTCGCAAGTCGTCCAGAAACGACTCGCGACCATCGGACGCGAGATTGACCGCTGCAAAGATATTGCCCGCCGCTTTCTGAATTTCTCCCGCACGAAACAGGATACTCAGGAGTCCATCGAAGTCGCCAAACTTCTCGACGACGCCGTGGCGTTGATCCGCGCCCACCCGGCCAACCGCAGCGCCGAGGTTTCTGTCACCGTGATTGACCCAGCACTACAGATCAAAGTTCACCCCGCCGAGATCATGCAGGTGCTCATCAACCTCGGCGTGAACGCGCTTCAAGCCATGCAAGGTACCGGCACGCTCCAGCTTTCCGCCGAACGCGCGACGACGTTACCGGAAAAACCCGCGTTTCGCTCCGAGAAATTCGACGCGCACCAGCCGCTCGTCCGCATCTCCGTGACCGACAGCGGCAGCGGCATCGGACCCGAGAACATCGAAAAACTTTTCCAGCCGTACTTCACGACCAAAGAGCAGGGCACCGGCCTCGGTCTCGCCATCGTCGCCGAACTCATCAGCAACTATGGCGGCCTGATCGATGTGCAAAGTACCATCGGCCAAGGCACGACCTTTAGCATCTTCTTGCCCGCTGCAGCGGGCTCGTTCGCCTAAGGTGAGCTTGCCGCAGGCTAGTTAAGTTTGCTACCTTGCCCGCGACATGGGCGGGGAGATTCTTGGCATTGAAGGCGGCGGCACTAAAACAGTCGCCCTCCTCAGCAACGGCACCCGTCGTACCTTCGGCCCGCTCAATCTCAAGCTCGCCACTGACCGGCAAATCCTTACTACGCTCCGACGCTCCACGCTCCACGCTCCGCGCTCCGCAGCCATCTGTCTTGCCGGCTGCCGGACTGAAGCTGACCGGAAACGCATTCGTGCTCTCGCAAAACAAGCGTGGCCAAAGGCGGAAGTTTTTGTCGGCAACGATCTCGACTCCGGTCTCGCTGCGGCGTTCGGTCGCAATGGTGCCGGCATCCTCGTCGTCAGCGGCACAGGTTCGGTCGTCGTCGGACGCAACGAACGCGGCCAAATCGCCCGTGTCGGCGGCTGGGGACACTTGCTCGGCGACCACGGCAGCGGCTACTGGATTGCGCTGACCGGTTTGCGCAACGCCGTCCGCAACTACGACCGGCGTGGCCACGTCAACTCTCGCATCCTCCGCCGTCTCTGCCTCAATTCCTACGATCAGCTTGTGGATTGGATTCAACAAGCCGGTAAGGACGAGATTGCCGCTTTGGCCGACGAATTCATTGACGACGACCCCAGCCTGATGCTCCAAGCCGCTTCGTTTCTCGCGCAGGATTGCCACGCGGTTGCCGGCAAGCTCGGTTTGGAAAAGCCACGCGTCGCACTGGCCGGCGGCGTACTGCGGCATCACCGGAATCTTGCCATCTTCGTCGGCAATCGCATTCGTACGATGCTGCCCGGCGCCAAAGTCACAGTGTTACGGCGCGACGCCGCCGAAGGCGCTCTGCTGCTGGCCAGTCCGTTCGTGGGAGCGACATTCTTGTCGCGACCGGTCGCGGCAGGAATGCCGCTCCCACAAACAGAACTTCGCAACCCACGAACGATGGACTTGCACAGGCGCTCCGTCTCGCAACTCATCGACACGATGCTTGCCGAAGAAGCACGCGTGATTCCCGCGCTGCGAAAAGAGAAACACGCCATTCAACGCGTCATCAATGCTATCGTCGCCGCCTTCAAACGCGGTGGACGACTTTTCTACGTCGGCGCCGGTACGAGCGGTCGGCTGGGCGTGCTCGATGCCAGTGAATGTCCACCGACGTTCTCCACCGATCCCGGCATGGTGCAAGGCATCATCGCCGGCGGCGCGCGAGCATTGCACTCAGCGGTTGAAGCTGCCGAGGACGATCCGCTGGCCGGTGCGGAAGCGATTCGGAATCGCGGCGTGAACATGAAAGATGTCGTCGTCGGTATCGCCGCCAGTGGCTCGACTCCATTCGTTCTCGGCGCGCTCGACGAAGCAAAGCGGCGAGGCGCAAGAACCTTTCTCCTTTGCTTCTCCCATCCCCCATCTCCCGTCTCCCATCTGCTGTTCATCCCCACCGGCCCCGAAGTGCTCACCGGCTCAACGCGGCTCAAAGCCGGTACCGCGACGAAGCTTGTGTTGAACATGCTGACAACGATCTCGATGATTCGGCTCGGTAAAGTCGTCAGCAATCTGATGGTGGACGTGAAACCGAACAGCGAGAAGCTCCGCGCTCGTGCTTGCCGGATTGTCGCGACGCTTCGCGGGTGTGACGAGACCGAAGCACGCCGACGACTCGTGCGTGCAGGTTGGAACGTGAAGCGGGCGTTGCGATGAGAAAGTGGCTGCTACTTTTGCTGGTGCTTGTCGGTTGCGGTCGCGCGGCGAGTGATAAGATCGAGATCACGTATCAGACCATCGAAACCCTGCCGGAGCAGCAAGCGATTCACCGGAAGATTCTCGATGCGTTCCAGCAGACGCACACGAACATCCACGTCAACGTCGTGTACGACACGTCGAAGTTTCAGAAACTGAACGTGCAGCTGGCCGGCGGCGCCGCGCCTGACGTGTTTTACTACATCGTGGACCGATTGCCCGCGATGGCGCGTCGCGGCGTGGTGCGGGATTTGACGGAAGACTTTGTCCCGCTGGCCAGCGCATTTTACCCCGAAGTCGTCGAGCCATGCCTTATCGACAACAAGACGGTGATGATGCCCTTTCACTTCAGCACGGACGTGTTGTTCTTCAACCGCGATTGGTTTGAGAAGGCCGGTGAGCCGATTCCTGACGAAACGTGGGACTGGCAGAAGTTTGCCGAGGTCGCTGACCGGCTCGCGAAACAGCGGCAGGCGCGCGTGGCGACAGTCTTGCCGCGTCCGCTCCTACTCGTGCAGTCGTTCGGCGCGACGCTGTTCGCTGACGGCAAATGCACGGTAAACTCGCCGGAGGCAATCGCGGCCCTTGAGTATTACCGGTCACTCGTGGCGCGCGGCATCGCCCCGACCACAGCCGCGATGGGCGAGATGGAGGCGTTCGACGGTGTGAACCTGTTCCGTGATCAGAAGATTCCGCTGCTCGTTGGCCGCACATACATGCTGACGGAGTTCGACAAGGTTTCGGATTTTCATTGGGACGTTGCGCCGGTGCCGAAGGGTAAGGTGCGGTGGTCGCGATTGTCGGTGGGCGGTAACTGCATCTGGAGCGGCACGAAGCATCCGCGCGAGACGTGGGAGTTCGTGAAGTTTTACTCGATAGAAGGGGCGAAGATCGCCGCAACGAGCCGCAACGCGATTCCGGCATTGAAGTCGGCAGCCGAAGCTTCGAGTTTTCCGGCGGTGATGTTGCAGGCGCGTGAGTATTCACAACTCGACAACCCATGGGGCTACGCGTTTTGGGACGAGTTCAATCAGAAGGCGTTCGTCGAGACGACCGACGCGGTGGCGCTGGGACAAACGTCGCCGGCGGACGCGCTCAGTTCAATCGAGACTCTCGGAAACCGTTTGCTCAAGCAATAGGAGTTGCGACCATGAAAGACTTTCTGGTAAGTGCGGTCGTCTTTGTGTTGACGGTAACCTCCGCTTGGGCCGCATCGGAGGCGGTGATTGGTAATGTGCGCGTGCAAGCATTGTCGCCGACGCTGGTGCGCATCGAACAGAAGGGACCGCACGGTTTCGAAGACCGGGTCACCTTCACCGTCGTGGAACGCTCGTGGCCCGGTATCCCGTGCAAAGTCGGTGGGCTCGATGGCGCGACTCTCGTAGCGACCGATCACTATGTTGTGCGTGTGCCGGGCAGCGGCAAAAACCTTGAGGGAACACGCATCAAATCGCCTACCGGTGCGGTACTGTACACGTTCGATGGCAAGGTGCCACCGCCCGCATTCTTGCCGGCGCCGGCGCAAATGCCGGAGGTATTCGTGGTCGCTGACAGCGCGCGCATCGTGCCGCCGTCATGGGGCGCGACTCCGCCGCCGAAGGAGAAAGCCGGTGACCCGCAATCCGGTTGGGATACCGGCAATGACGCACCGGACATCTACGTCTTCATCCCCGGCAAGGGTGGCTACGAGCAGTTGCGTCGCGATTTTCTCAAGCTGACGGGTTCGGTGCCGTTGCCGCCGTTGTTCACGTTCGGCCTGATGCATAGTCGCTATCATCCGTACAGCGACCGGGAAGCATTGGAAGTAATCGACACGTACCGGAAGAAACGCATCCCGCTCGATCTGTTCGTCGTGGACACCGACTGGCGCGTCGGCGCCTCGCACGGTTACGGCGTGAACACGAAGTTGTTCCCCGACATGGCGGGTTTCCTGCGCCAAGCGCACGAGCGCAACGTGCGCGTGATGTTCAACGATCATCCCGAGCCGCAAGCGGCAGCGCTTGATCCGAAGGAGCTACAATACCGGTACGACGGACTCACGAGCCTGTTGGAGATTGGCGCAGACGTGTGGTGGTTTGACCGCAACTGGCGCACGCATCTGAATGAGCCCGCACCCGGCATTCGCAGGGAAGTCTGGGGCATGCGTCTATATCACGACATGACGCAAAGTTTCCGCCCCAAAGGCCGCCCGTTGATCATGTCTAACGTGCAAGGCATTGACAATGGCCGCCGCAACTACGCGTCGCATCCTGCCGCGCATCGTTATCCGATTTGGTGGACGGGCGACACGAGCGCGGAATGGGAATCAGTGAAGAAGGGAATCGCGAACGCGGTGGACTACGGCGTGATCTCGTTGCAGCCGTATCTCAGCGAGGATTTGACCGGGCATTACGGACGGCCGAATCCAGAATTGTACGCGCGCTTCTTTGAGTACGGCGCGCTCTCGCCAATCACGCGTCTGCATTGCACGCGCAAAGAAACGCGCGATCCGTGGGCCTTTGGCGATGAAGCCGAGAAGATCGTCACCGACTACACAAGGCTGCGTTACCGGCTGATGCCGACGATTTACACCGCTGCCCGGCGCGCCTACGACGACGGCACCCCGCTGCTGCGTCGCTGCGATCTTTACTGGCCGGAATTCGCCGAAGCGACAGACAACCAGCAATACCTGCTCGGCGACGACATCCTCGTCGCGCCGATCACCAGCAGTCCGAATGTGGCCGCACCGATTCCGCCGGAGGTTTTCCAGACTCCTGACGGCAAACCCGGTTTACGCGGCGAATACTTCAAGGGCATGGGCCTGCGCGGCGCACCGGTGGTCACACGCACCGATTCTCAAATTAACTTCCGATGGGAGCACGACGCGCCCGACCCGAAACTGCCGGAAGACTTTTTCTCCGCGCGTTGGACCGGAAGACTCGGTCCCGTTCCTGAGACCGGCGAGTACACGCTGCAAATCCTCATGGACGACGGCGTCCGTTTGTGGCTCGACGGCAAACTCGTTCTCGAGAAGTGGATTCAACAACCCGTGACGACGTACGAGGCCAAGGTGAAATTGGAGAAGGGCAGGAGCTACCAACTGCGCATGGAATTCTTCGACTACGATCAAGGTGCCACGTGCGTGTTGGGTTGGAATCTCCCAGCGAAAGCAGACGTGCTTCCTTCCCGGCAAGTGTGGATTCCTCCCGGCGAATGGTTCGACGCATGGACGGGTGCGAGCCTGACCGGGCCGAAGACCATTACAGTCTCATCGCCGCTGTGGCACACACCGATGTACGTCCGTGCCGGTGGCGTGGTTCTCTCCACGGCCGAAATGCAGTATACCGGCGAACGACCGTGGGACACCGTCGTCGTGGACGCATTCGTTCCTGCGAGCGGATCGGCTCGAACCGAGCGCATGCTTTACGAAGACGACGGCATCAGTCCCAATTATCAGCAGAGCGCATTCTGCACGACGCCGGTAACGTTGGAAACTTCCACCAACACAGTCAGCCTCGCCGCCGGCAAGATTCGCGGCGAGTTCGATGGGCGATTGAAGTCACGCACGTGGGTGTTCCGGGCTCATCTTCCGAAAGGCAAGAAGTTCGTCAGCGCGAAGCTGAACGGTGCTGATGTTGAGGCAAGCGCGCTTGGGCCATCCAAGGACGCGAGCGCGATGCCGTTCCGCGGCGTGGGCGCTCGCCCCGGGCCTGAAGCCGGGGACGTGATTGAGATTCGCACGAATTCCCGACCAACCGATGTACCGTTGTCGCTAACCATCGCGGTGGAATAGACGCCCGGCGAGCGATTTTTTCCTCGCAACGGGCGTCGCGCGTCCTTATGTTTCGGGGGTTATGCGGATTCTATCGGGTATCAAGCCGAGCGGCAAGTTGCACATCGGCAACTACTTCGGCATGATGCGCCCCGCGCTCGAATTGGCGCAGAAGGGCCAGGCGTTCTATTTCATCGCCGATTATCACGCGCTGACTTCGATTTCTGATCCCGGAGAACTCCGGCAAAACACGCTCGATGTCGCGCTCGATTTCCTCGCGTGCGGACTCGATCCGAACCGCACGGTCTTCTACCGGCAGAGCGACGTACCGCAGGTGACGGAGTTGACTTGGATTTTATCGAATGTGACGCCGCTGCCGATGCTGGAAAACGCGCACAGCTACAAAGATAAAATCGCGCAGGGCATGAAGCCGAATGCCGGCCTGTTCACGTACCCGGTATTGATGGCTGCCGACATTCTGATTGTGCAAGGCGAACTCGTGCCGGTCGGCAAAGACCAGAAGCAGCATCTCGAAATCGCGCGCGACATTGCCGGGGCATTCAACCGGCAATTCGGCGAAGTGTTCGTCGTGCCGGAAGCGGATATTCGGCCGGACGTGGCGACGTTGCCGGGCATTGATGGTCGCAAGATGTCGAAGAGCTACGACAACACGCTGGAGATTTTCGGCGACGAGAAGGCGACGAAGAAGAAGGTCATGAGCATCGTGACCGACTCGCAGCCGGTCGAAGCGCCAAAGAAGGATCTCGATAAGAACATCCCGCTGCAGCTTTACCGGCTCGTCGCGTCTCTGGACAAAGCGCGGGAACTTGAAGCGAAGCTTGCTGGGGGTGGTTATGGTTACGGCGAAGCGAAGAAGGAATTGTTGGCGGCGTTGATGGATTACTTCGCACCATACCGGCAGAAGCGCGCGGAGTTGGCGAAGAACCTCGATCACGTTCATGAAGTATTGCGCAAAGGTGCGGAGCGGGCGAACGCGGTGGCAAACGAGACGATGGCGAAAGTGCGGAAGGCGGTGGGGTTGCGGTGAACGATTCAGCGCTTCGCAGAAGCGCTGCTACACCGGCGATGTTGTAGCCGCGCCTCTGTGAGGCGCGGTCGTTGGATGAACGAATGGAAGCCGACTACAAAGTAAAGTTGGAGGTCTTCGAAGGGCCGCTCGATTTGTTGCTCTACCTCATCAAGAAGGAAGAGGTGGACATCTACGACATTCCGATTGAAAAGATCACGAATCAGTACATGGAGTATCTGACGTTGATGCAGATGCTCAACCTCGAAGTTGCCGGCGAGTTCCTCGTGATGGCCGCGACGCTCATGTACATCAAGAGCCGCATGCTCCTGCCGGAAGATCAGCAAGTCAAAGACACCGAAGAAGAGGACGGGGAAGATCCACGCTGGGAACTCATCCGGCAACTTGTCGAGTACAAGAAGTTCAAGGATGCTGCTCTACAACTCGGCCAACGCGAAGAAGAGCAGTCGAACGTTTTCGCGCGCAGCGGTGATACCGGCGTTGAAATCGATGTGAAGGACATGCCGCTCGCCGAGGTCGGTATCTTCGATCTCATCGGCGCATTCAATGAGGTGCTCAAACGCGCCAGCGCGCGCAGCGACTTCCACGAAATCTTGGAGGAAAAATTCTCCGTGAGCGACAAGATTGAGGAAATCCTCTATACTTTGCGCGACCGGGCGGAGATGCTATTCAGCGAATTGTTTGAGCAAGCCAGCTCCCGCACCGAGATCGTTGTCACGTTCCTGGCGCTGCTGGAATTGATTCGACTCAAACGCCTGAAGGTGACACAACACAAGCCGTTTGGTGAGATTCTTGTGATAAAGGTGGCGTAAGATTTTTATGAGCGGAAGGAAATCAATAGTCCCGGCAGTAAGTCTCGACCGGCTGATCTACGAGATTCGCGATCAGAAAGTGATGTTGGATGCTGACTTGGCGGAAATCTACGGCGTGACGACGAAGACTCTGAATCAAGCTGCCAAGCGTAACCGGAAGAAGTTCCCTTCAGATTTCATGTTTCAATTGACCGCCAAGGAATTCGAAAACATGCGGTCACAAATTGTGACCGCATCAAACCGGTCGCAATTTGCGACCGGTTCTAAGCGTAACGTCCGGTATCTGCCCTACGCATTCACGGAGCACGGCGCGATCATGGCGGCCAACGTCCTCAACAGCCCACGGGCCGTTCAGATGAGCGTCTTCGTCGTCCGGGCATTTCTGAAAATGCGCGCGGCGTTGTCGGACAACCGGGAACTTGCCCGCAAACTGGCGGCGCTGGAGAAGGAACTCAAAGAGCGGCTCAACGTGCACGAAGCGGCCATCGTCACCATCCTCCAACGTGTCATGGACATCATCGACCCGCCTGCGTTGCCGGAACCGCCGAAGAAAGACATCGGCTTTCAAATCAAGGAAGCAAGGACCCGGTATGCGACGCGTCGCAGCCGGGACCACACTTTACAGAGTTTATGACGCTGGAACTGAAAAGGATTATTGAGGCGCTGTTGTTCGCGGCGGAACGCCCGCTGACGACGAAGGAAATCCGCACAATCATCGCCGAGGCGACCGACGAAGAACATCCCGGCGTCACGGAAGGATTTCGCAACGTCCGCGAAGCGCAGATCGCAGCCGTGCTTGAAGAAATCAAGGTCGAGTACGACACGCAGCAGCGCAGTTTTCAGATCGTCGAGATCGCCGGTGGCTGGCGATTGGTCAGCCGGGCTGAGTATGCGCCGTGGTTGAAGAAACTGCTCGACGAAGCGCGACCGCACCGGCTGTCGCAGCCGTCGCTGGAAACACTTTCGATCATCGCACTCCGGCAACCAATCTCGCGGGCCGACATCGCGGCGATTCGCGGCGTGGAAGTGGATGGTGTCATCAAGACGTTGCTCGAGCGCGACCTCATTACCATCACCGGCAAGAGCGACGCGCCGGGGCGTCCGATGTTGTACGGCACGACGCAGAAGTTTCTGGAACATTTCGGCCTGCGCGACATTGACGACATGCCGAAGGCCGCCGAATTACGCCTGCAAGCAGCAGCGCTGAAAACGGCGGAAGAGAAAACTGTAGCCGAAGCGTCAACTTCGGCCGAAGCTCACGCTTCGGCTACAGAAACACAGACGAAGGAATGAAGGACAAGCTACAACAGTTCCGCAGCAAGATTGACGAGCTCGACAGCAAGCTGGTGCAGTTGCTCAACGAACGCACCAAGCTCGTGCTCGACATCGGCAAGCTCAAGCACGCGGCCGGCGACGAGATTTACGCGCCCGACCGGGAAGATGCCGTGCTGCGCCGCATCATCGAGAAGAATACCGGCCCGCTGACCGCCGATTCGTTGCGCGCGATTTACCGGGAAGTGATGTCCAGCGCGCTTTCACTGGAGAAGGCGCTCGTCATCGCCTACCTCGGCCCGCAAGCGACCTACTCGCACATGGCCGCGGTGAAAAAGTTCGGCGCGAGCCTGCGTTACCAGCCGATGCCCAGCATCGCCGACGTGTTCGCCGAGGTCGCCAAAGGCCGGGCCGACTACGGCGTCGTGCCCATCGAAAACTCCACCGAAGGCGCGGTCACGCACACCTACGACATGTTCGTGGACAGCGAACTGAAAGTCTGCGCCCAGATCGTGTTACCGATCCGCCACAACCTGATGGCGGCCGGTCCGCGCGACCAGATCAAGAAGCTGTACTCCATCGCCCAAGTGTTCGCCCAATGCCGGCAATGGCTGCAGCTCAACATGCCGCACGCCGAACTCATCGAAGTCTCCAGTTCCACGCGCGCCGCCGAGATCGCCAAGAGCGAACCCAACTCCGGGGCGCTCGCCAGCGCGCTGGCCGCCGAGTTGTACGGCCTGAAAATCCATGACGCGAACATTCAGGACTCCAGCGAGAACGTGACCCGCTTCCTCGTCATCGGCCGCAAATATCCGCCGCGCACCGGCAACGACAAGACCTCCATCATGTACTCCGTGCAAGACCGGGTCGGCGCGCTGCATGACACGATCTCAGCGTTCAAGAAGAACAAGATCAACATGACCAAGATCGAATCGCGCCCCAGCAAGAAAAAGGCGTGGGAATACTACTTCTTCGTGGACGTGCTCGGCCATTGCGACGACGCCCGCGTCAAGAAAGCGCTCGCCGAACTCGCCAAGCACACGATGTTCGTCAAGATTTTGGGAAGTTATCCGAACGTGAATGGATAGCTTTGGTAAGACAGGCGGTCATGCGCCTGCCGAATGTCTTGCATTGAATGGTCTGAAGCGACACACTCTCATACGCATTGAAAATATGAAAGACGCCGACATTAGGAACAGTTTTCACAAAAAAGTTCTGCGTCGAGAACATGCGTCGAAGCAAACGCGTGTGGTAGATGAGTTGGGGCTGATGCACGGCGCTTGTCGAGCAGACGTTGCGGTCGTTAACGGGCGTCTGATTGGTTACGAGATCAAGAGTGACAGTGATTCACTCCGTCGTCTCAGGACTCAGATACAAGCCTACAATGCGATCTTCGACCACGTAACGATTATCGTCGGCGAAAAACACAGACCGAGAATAAAGCACGCGGTTCCCAAGTGGTGGGGGATCATGTTTTCAACGAAGGCAGAACGCGGCGGTATCCGTTTTCACGTCGACCGCAGGTCACGCACGAATCCCAAGGTCAATATGGTTTCAATAGCTCGTTTGCTTTGGAGGAATGAAGCAGTCGAGATTCTGCGCACGATGGGTGCGTCTGCGAGCGTTCTCAGGTCGCCACGAGTTAAGCTTTATCGACATTTGGCTAGGCATTTGTCTGCGAATGAGCTGAAGAGGGTTGTTAGGACTTATCTCAAGTGTCGCGCAAATTGGCGATATCAGTCGCAACCTTCTCCAAGTGATGGTTCGTTCCAACCCATCGCCATGTCGTCAGGCCTCCCGGGCTGACAACGCCTTGGGCACAGTCAACAATATGCTTGTCTCCCGCTGAGTACCGCCCTCCCGTGAAGTAGCCGGAGGAGATCAGCGTCTTGCAGTGTTTCCGGTATTGTTCGTTTCCGTTGTCACGAACATTCGGACCCTTGACGATATACCACGCGTCATCTGCAGTGTATCGTATCGTCGCGTAAGGTTTAACTTTTCGCATGTCAACGCGGAACACCTTGGGATGAGCTATTCCATAGTCGCCGAATGTTGGCTTCCTATCCTTATCCCCCAACTGTTTTCGCAAGAGCTTGTAGAAAAGCCATTCATACCTCTTTAGTCTTTGCGCACCCATTTCGATCGTGGCGTTTCCCATGCTCTCCGGGAAGGAAGTTCCACAAATCGTATAGGTCCTCCATTTGTCTAGGGCGGGCAGTCGCCTGATTATTCCGGTGACCATCTTCGTGAAACCATCCAACGGCTCAAATGTGGGTGCCTCCAGGTCCAAGATCAGATCGATGTTTTCGGGCTGCAACTCGATGGAGTCCAACAATGAACTCAGGCTCTTTGGGAATTGGGAACTGGAGACATCAAGAAGCGTCAACCGGACACAGGCTCCCATGCCATCTAATGAGATCGTGTCTGCAACTGCCTGTTGATAGGGTTTGTCGCGCTTCAGTCCCGTGACCGGGATTGCCGGGGCCCCATTGACTCTCAGATCATCGAACACATACTTGAGAGGATGTGCCCCATTCCGCATCCTGTCGTCTTGAGCGATCTGTTTCAGATCCACGAAGGCAAGTGGCCCGCCCCATTTCTTACGGACCCTCTCCGCGAATTCGACCAGATGTTCATCTATGGTTTTAGCCAGTTCGCCGCGTTCAAAATCCCAACCGATCTCAGCGACCTCGATTAGAGGAGTGATTCTCCTCTTTGTATTATCCGCGAGACGGAAGAGTGCCTGATATTCGCCCTGCTTCCAGCGTAGGCACGGGACATAGTGACGGTGATCGAAATTAGGCCCGTCTATCTGTTCATTATCCAAACTTCACCTCGGGGAATTGTCTACGTACCTCTCCTGACCCAATAAGTTCCGGAAAAATCATGTAGTTATCGGATTCTCTTCGTATCCTCCCTGCAACAATCGCAGGACTTATCTCGAGTTGTCCCGCAAGTTCGCTAACCGATTCCACACTTTGAACATATCGTGCGACAGATGTTTCCCATGTCTTCTTGGGAACCAAAGCTTCACCTGCAAATTCGTCTGCCTCACATTCAAGGTCGTCCGGTTTGGCATCTAAGTCGTCGAAAAACCGTTGATCGTCTCCCTTGCCGAGGTGAAGAACTAAGTGTGCAAGCTCGTGGAAGAGAACGAACCAGAAGTTATCTAACCGGTCATATCTCAAGGTCACTCCAATCACGGGCTTCTCCCTAGAGATGAGCAATGCTGCTCCATCTAAATACGTTTGAGGCAGATGCGGTTCGACAACTAGTGTTATCCCAGATGCTCTAAGGTACTCCTTCGCAAGTCGGGGACCGTTGTTCTTCTTGCTAAGCTTGGCCAGTTTCCGGAGCCATGTGCTTGTAATTAGAGACTTCCTAAAGGTTGCCGTAGTCGTTTCCCTGTCTGCTAGGCGCAAGATGCGGCACTGCCAAGCCAGTAACGAATACTGATCCAGATTTGAGTCTGTACGTACGTGCTTTCGATACAATGCTTCGAGAGGATGCGCTCCGACACTCTTCATGAAGTTCCCTAGCAATGCGCTTGCGTTCACCTCGGCTTCGCGCAGGCTCCCCGAAAAACCATCAAACCATGCTCTCCTGTACATCTCCTTAAAAGGGAATTTGTCCCAATCAAGTTCCTCGCTTCGAGGTAGGGTTCTTTCTCCGGTCTTTGCCTGCAACCGTGCCCGCTTGCTTATCTTCAGGCCTAACGAGTCAGATACTTCAATGAGTCTACGAAGGCTTGCCGAAGCATATCGTTCCGCTTCGTAGCGTTGAATCTGCTGTTCCTTCAAACCAAGCCGACCGGCGAGCTGCTTCTGAGAGAATCCACTTGCGATTCGTGCCCGCACAAGCAGGTCTGGGAGTTCGTTGAGACTATAGGCCTCCAAATTTTCCACGGCGCCAGACCTTAGTGTCTCGTATTCTCTCAGCTGATCAGCGAGCACTTCCCTCTCACTCTCCAACGCTTGAAGTTGTGCTGTGCCCAAGGCCTTATCACCAGCATCTGAGACAGCCCTCCCCATATCGAAGCTCTCAATGGCTTCGCGTAGTTTTGTCAATTGAGTCTTCGTTATCTTGTATTGTCTTTCGTTTGTTATCATTCTTTGATCACCTCTCTTCAGGAGGTTGCCCCGGCTAGTGCAGACGGATGATTCCTTTGGGTTTGCCCGTATCTTTGTCCTTCTGAAAGTAGCTCAGGAAATCCGATTGAAGCGTCGTGGGAAAGAACTCGCCGTGATACTTCGCCTTTTGCGCCTGTCGCTTCTTGGAGAAGTCCAGAAGCACGGGGTCAAGCTTGGTTGAATCGACGCCAACTGGCACCCAACAGACGTCGAAGTCCCCGGGACGAGAATTATCTCCGACAAAACTCCCGTCGAGATAAATTGCCTTACATCCGGCGGCCCTCAGCACGGCCACGGCCCTCGTAAGGCCGTCAAAGAGTCGCCTACGATTTTCATTCGTTGCGTATCGCATTCTGACTTCCTCAAGCGATGCATCGTGGATTCCAGCAGGAAGCACCTTCCACGGGCTGCCGATGTCAATAGGGTCAGGTATCACTGACACAACAATATCGTTGTGTTGCCGCAATTGTCAAAGGTTTTTTTAGGCCGGGACGACGAGGTAAACATCGTCATTGTCAAAGGGGCCTCGGCAATGGTTTCCCGTTTGACCACTCTTCCCGGCTTTGACAGACTGCCGGGGTGAGTTGCGTCTGAAACGACTCAGCTGCGTCTCAGCTTCGCTTCGGCTTCTCATCCTGATGTGCGGTGAGGTATGATGAACTTCAACATGAAATTCGAGCAGCTTGCCAACAAATACGTTTGCGACGTGCCGGTGTACGAGCCGGGGCGGCCCATTGAAGAAGTCGCGCGTGAACTTGGGCTGAAGCCGGCAAGCGTCATCAAGCTCGCGTCGAACGAGAACGCGCTTGGGCCGTCACCCAAAGCCATCGCGGCGATGCGTAAGGCGTTGGCGACGGCGCATCTGTATCCGGACGGCGGCGGGTTCTATCTCCGGCAGGCTCTCGCCAAGAAACTGAGCGGCAGCGGTCGCGACGGAGCGCGACCCTCCATCACCATGGACAACATCGTTCTCGGCACCGGCTCGAACGAGATCATCGAGTTTCTGTATCACGCGTTCGTCGTGCCCGGCGACGAGGTCGTGGCCGGTGACCGGGCGTTCGTCATTTACAGCATCATGGCGAAGATGTTTCAGGCGCAGTGTGTCGAAGTGCCGTTTGCGGGGCACACGCACGACTTGAAGGCGATGCGCGACGCGATCACGTCGAAGACGAAACTGGTTTTCGTCGCCAATCCGAATAATCCGACCGGCACGCGTGTGTCGAACGCCGAACTCGACGCGTTCATCAAGAGCTTGCCGGCGGACGTGATTTGCGTGCTCGACGAGGCGTACATCGAGTTTCTCGACGATCCGCCGCCGTCCATCGAATGGGCAGTCGGCAACTCAGAGTCCCGTGGGAGCGACATTCCTGTCGCGACCGGTCGGGGCAAGAATGCCCCTCCCACAAAAGCACCCAAAGTCGTCGTGTTGCGGACGTTCTCGAAGATCGTCGGGCTGGCCGGGCTGCGCATCGGTTACGGCGTGGCGCAGAAGGAATGCGTGGCGTTGTTGCAGCGGGTCCGGCAACCGTTCAACGTGAATGCGGTGGCGCAGGCGGGAGCGTTGGCGGCGCTCGGTGATGCCGGGCACATTCGCAAGACGAAGGCGATGACGCGGCGCGGGCTGGCGTATCTTTACAAGGAGTTTAAGCGGTTGAAGCTGGAATACGTGCCGAGCTGCGCCAACTTTGTGCTTGTCAATGTGGGCGATGGCGACGAAATATTCCGCGCTCTGCAACGGCACGGCGTGATTGTGCGGCCCATGCGCGGCTATAAGATGCCCGGCTGGGTGCGCGTGACGGTGGGCTTGCCGGAGGAGAACCGGAAGTTCATCAAGGCCCTCAAGATGTCATTCTGAGCGCAGCGAAGAATCTCTGTAGTTAGAACGATACGACAGAGACCCTTCGACAAGCTCAGGGTGACAGCCTAACGACGACGAAGAAATATCTATGATCATCATTTGCAAACCGGAAGCGACGGACGCGCAGATCGCGCACATCGAGGAGGCGATCCACAACGGCCCCGAACACGCCCTCTCCGACGGCGAACCAGCCATGCTCCCGGACAAGTTCGAAGCACTCGTCAAACAGATGCGCGCCGTCGCATCGGCGATTGGGAAGGAAATCTAGCTGGGCACATCCAGTTCCAAGTGGCGCAAGCTTCTCCCTTGGACAGTAGTCGTCTTGGGAGCCACCGCCGGTTTGGTCTGCGGATTGGCACCGCTGCAAGTGGAGACGTTCAAGTCGTTGCCCCCCGAATACAGTCGTCACCATCTCGATCAACACCGCTGGCCGACTTATCTTGATTGCCACAAAGACAAGGTCGTGGTGCTACCCGCAGGAGTTTCCCTGCCGGTGCAGACGCTGCTTGAGCCGGACAGCGAATTGAGGAAGCTGCTGGACGGGATCGAAGCGGCCACCAACCAACAGTATCTGGTCGTTCTCCAGCGCCCGGGATCGGCGAAGACCTTCGCGGTGGTTCATCGAGCGATTCACCTGTGCCACTTCGAGGTTGGCCGCGAACTACTCGACGCTGACATCACGGTAAACGACGCAGTGAAAAGGCCCGACTTCATCCTCGGTGCTCTCTCGCCCCCGCTGGACAAACAGCCCGTCTTCTTCGAGTGCCGCAACGACCAGTTGTTCTATGTGAGCAAAGATGAACTATCCACCCGTGTGCTCCAATACATTCAGCAGTTCCGCCCGCTGTCGCACCGCGAAGACATCGAGCGCGCGGAACAGAACCTGGAGCGGAATGAATTTGCCGACGACAACTATGTCATCGACGGCAAACAGGTGTTGGGAGGGACGATCCGGCTGCGTGGACGAACCGGTGCGCGTGGCGAGACAGCAGACGAATCCGAGGCAGCCGCGAGCAAGTTTCGAACGAAGCTCCACGAGCTAGACAAACGCAAACGCTTCGTCATGTTCCTGACGCGCGACGACAGTTTCGCCCTCGTGCGGCGTGCCCGTTTGGTCGCCGAAAACGAGGGCTTCGAGTGGCGCATCCAGTTGCTGGATGGCGATCAGCCTCTCGAGTTCGGCGAGTAACAACGAGGATCAATCCTCGTCGTGATGTTTGTGGCGACCTTTGCCGTGCTTTCCGCCGTGGTCGTCGTCCTCGTTTTTGTCCCGCTTCTCTTTGTGGGGCCGGTTGCCTTCGTAGTAGATCTCAGCAAAGCTTCGGCCTTCGGTGCGCAACTTGATGACGTCTGCGACGGAGCAGCGGGAATGTTCCGAGATGAACTTGAGATTGACCAGATTGACCACGTCGTCGTCATCGAGCCGGACGGTTCTCCAGTTACGGCGCTGCTTGTCCTTGTAGTGACCGTACGCTTTGCCATACGGCGGGCCGCTGACTTCCGCGACCGGCACGTAGAGCACGGCGGGGTTGATGTGGTACTGGACGAAGATGTCCGCCCACGATCTTCCGCCGAGCCTGAGGTTGATGACGTCTTCGGTGCGCGCGCGACCCCACTTCGAGACAAACATGACGACCGGTATCTCGTCTTCGGGGATGCGACGTTGCTGCACGACTACGACTTGCTGTTCCGGCACGCGGTAGTATTCGCCGATGGCGATGTGAAACGACCGAATGCCTTCGTCGCCGATGGACACACCGACACTCACGCGTTCTCCTGCGAAAGCTGCCGAACTGAGGGCCACCAGCAGGATCGCGGTTAGACAACCAGTTACTTTGCGCATACACGGTTCTCCTTTTTAGTTGTGATCATTTCCTCCAATCACGAATTTAGGCAGAAAATCGCGGGCGGCGCAATCGTCATAAGAGAAAAGGACGAAGCCGGGAGCGCGGAGTTGCCGGACGGCGTTGATCTGGCCGATGAGCGGCGACATGGTTTCGAATTTCCAACTGCCGATGCCGACGACGATTTGGTTGCGGCGCGGCGCCCATGCCTGTTGCTTGCGCACGAGCGATTCAAACTCACGCAGGTCGGGCCGGTAGGTCATCGTGCAAACGTAATCGAGTAGGCCGCTTTCCAACCACAGTTTCCAGTCCTGCGCCTTTTCTTCACGGGCGCGGTCGAGGTCGGCGAATACCGCGGCGGAGACTTTAATGCCGGGCCGTGTGCGCCGCGCGAGCGCGCTCAGATCGCGCACCCAATCGGTGATGACGCGTTTGCGCCATTCGTTGTAACGAACGACATACGGGCCTTCGAGGACCGCCGAAGGCCAGTGCTTGACGCGGATTCCCGAACTGCGCTCGAACTCGGCGCGGCAGTGCGGGCAATAGCAGGATGGTTGCTCGGAGAAGCGGATGTAATCGAGTTGCAGGCCATCCACCGGGAAGCGGGTCAACATTTCCGTCACGGCTCCGGCCACGAGCGCCCGATTTTCCGGCTGCGAAGGACACAACCACATGAAGTTCGACTGCAGGATGGGCTTCATGTCAGGGCCACGCATTACCCGGTCGGTCTTCTGAAGCTGGCGCTGAAACGCGGGTGGCGCTTTGAACATGAACATGACGATTTGTTTGGCGTGCACAGCGAGACCGCGTTGATGGGCCAGTTCGATCCCGCGGGCGAACGAAGCCGGTGATTCGCTGGAAACACTGGGCAGGACGGCGCTGGCCGGATACAACGCGGCACCGCTCGACGCAAAGTTCACGAACATCGCATTGAACCCGGCACGCTGCAGCTTCGCGGTCGCGTCATCCCAGTCCAATCGTGTCGTGTCACTGACCCAGACGCCGCGCAGTTCGGTGACCGGTGCCGGTTTGGGTGGTAATGCTGGACGCGGCGGCGCAACGACGACGGCGGGACGCGGACGCGCGCACGAGTTGACGAGCAACACGACGCTGGCAAGCGCGATGATTCGCGCGAAAGAAATCAGCAACCTCCTCAGACGAGTCCCCCTTGTTGGCGCGGGACTATAGCCGGGCCGCGCGGAGTTGCCAAACCAAATGTTACCTGTTACAAGGTTGCCCGATGCTTCGCAAACTCACCATCCTCGGCCCCGGACTTCTGGGTGGCTCCATCGGCCTGGCGGCGCGGCAACGCAAGCTTGCCGGGCGCGTCAGTATTTGGGCGCGACGACCCGAGGCGGCGGACGAAGCTTTCAAGGTTGGCGCGGCGGACGAAGCCACCGGTGACCTGCGGCGCGCGGTTGCCGACGCCGACTTCGTCGTTCTGGCGACGCCGATTGGCGTGATGAAATCGCTGGCCGATCAGATCAAGTCGTTTATTCCGCCCGGCTGCGTGGTCACCGATGTCGGTAGTGTGAAGTATCCGGTCGTCACCGCGTTGTCGAATGTCCTTACCGGCAAGGCGCACTTCGTCGGCTCGCATCCGATGGCCGGCTCGGAGCAATCCGGTATCGAAGCCGCCCGGCGCGAACTGTTTGAGGGTGCCGTGTGCATTGTCACGCCGCGCGACGACACGGACAAAGCGGCCTTGCAGACGGTACATGAGTTCTGGAAGGCGCTCGGCTGCAACGTGAGAACACTTTCGCCGGAAGCACACGACGAAATTGTAGCGCGGATTAGTCATTTGCCGCACGTGGTCGCCGCCGCGTTGGTCAGTGCCGTCTGCCACGACGGCGAGCAGAAGCTGAGTTTCGCCGGCCCGGGGTTTAAGGACACCACGCGCATCGCCAGCGGGCCGGTCGAGATGTGGACGGAAATCTGCATGGAGAACCGTCAGGAAATCGGCCGCGCGCTCGATCAGTTGATGGAAGAACTCGGCAAAGTCCGCACCGCGCTGGAAAACGCCGACGCGATCGAACTGCGGGCGATGCTGAAGCGCGCCAAACATTTGCGAGACGAACTGAGGTTCCGGGCGTGAATCTTCGGCCTATTGTAGGAGCGACCTCCCGGTCGCGACCTAGCCGGAGAATCGCGGCCGGGAGGCCGCTCCTACTAGCTGCTGTTTTGTTGTTGTGCAGCATCACCAGCGTTTACGCCGCTAAAGACGTTGACCCGCGTTTGAGGACGTTTGCTGCGCAGAAACGGCAGCAAACGGAGGAGCTGGCGAGGAAACTTCATCTCGACGTGCCGGCAGAAGCCCACCAGTTTTTCCAAGCGGCGGAAACCGGCAACTGGGTTGCCGTGTCGAATGCGTTTGAACGAATCCGACCCAGCGGCGGTACGAACGGCACTATGCCGGCCTTGAGGAACGTCTTGTACGTCCCGATTCACGAAACATTTGGCGCGTATGCCGAGTTTCATGAATGGGACGGGACGATGCTGCAGAAGTTCGCCGATGGCATTCTGCAATCGCTTCCCGCTGGCAGCATTTATTTCGGGGGAACAGGCTCAGGTCGGTTTATCATCACGGCCGTCCGCGATGTCGCGAAATCGCCGGATGTCTTCATCATCACGCAAAACGGGTTGGGATTTGCCAGCTATTATACGGACTATCTGCGATTGCTGTACGGCAGTCGCCTTTGGGTTCCGAGCGAGAAGGACGTTCAGCAGGCGTTTCAACAAGCCGACGAGCGGGTGAAGGACATCAACGTTTGGATGCGGATTGTCGGCGCACTGACGAAGTCGATCTTCGACAACAACAAAGACAAGCACGAGTTTTACGTTCAGGAGAGCTCGGTCATAGGGTGGATGTACCCGTATTTAGAACCGCACGGGCTGATCATGAAGCTGAACAAGGAACCGCTGGCGCAGTTCGATCCGGTAGTAGTAGCGGAAGACGGCCGGTTTTGGGGCGGCCTGACCAAGCAATTACTGGCCGACCCGAAATTTCTCGGCAACGAATGGGCGCGAGGAGCATTCGCCAAGCTGCGGTCGGCAATTGGCGGCCTTTACGCCTACCGAAAGCTCACCAGTGAAGCTGAGGCTGCCTTCAAACAGGCCGTGAAGCTTTGTCCTGCGAGCCCGGAAGCCAACTTCCGGTTGGCGCAACTGTACGTAGAAGCGAGCCGATTCGACGACGCAATCAACATTCTGCAAGATCTCCGGCAGATCGAGCCGCGCGACGACGAGCGGCAGAAGGTTCAAGAGGCGATCAAGACCATCCAAGGCATGAAACAGAAGGCGACTGCGTCTGAGAAGCCATGACTGAACTACCAGACATCCTCGAAATCAAGCCGCTGACGAAGCCGCCGAATTGCACAATCACCGTACCGGGGTCGAAGAGCATCACCAACCGGGCGCTGATTCTGGCGGCGTTGGCCGATGGAAAATGTACGTTGCGCGGTGCGTTGTGGGCGGACGATACGCAGGTGATGGTGAACTCGCTCCAAAAACTCGGGTTTGATGTGAAAGTGTCACCGGACCCGGCAGAGGAGTGTAACCGGACAATTGAAGTTGTCGGTCAAGGCGGCGAGATTCCAGCGAAGAAAGCGGAACTTTACGTCGGCAACGCCGGTACGGCAGCGCGGTTTCTGACGGCGTTCGTTTGTCTCGGCCACGGCGAGTACAAGATTTCCGGTGATCGTCGCATGTACGAGCGTCCGATGAAGGACTTGTTCGATGCGCTGCGCGGTCTCGGCGTCGAAATCGAGTCGTCCGACAACCGATTGCCTGCGACTGTCCACGCACGGAGATTCGGTGGCGGTCACATTGCCATCAATCTCACCGACAGCACGCAATTCGCCAGCGCGTTGGTGTTGATTCAAAAGCATGGAAAATTTGGGCTAAGTCATTTGAATGTGGAAGTGCAGGACCCCGGCTACATCGCTATGACCGAAGCCATGGTGGATACATTTCGCACGGACTACACGATTGAGCCTGACTTGTCGAGTGCGTCGTACTTTGTGGCAGCCGGGTGGCACACCGGCGGACGCGTCGAGGTGGCGGGTTGGCCGAAGGATTCGTTGCAAGTGGATGGGAAGTTTCCGGAGTTTCTGCCGGAGTTGCGGCGCGCCCGGCGGTCGCGCCCTACCGAGGTATCGCGGTTACGGGATTTGGGCGATAGCGTGATGACCCTGGCGATTTGTGCGTTGTTTGGGAAGCAGCCGATGAAGTTGGTGGATGCGGCGCGGATGCGGTTGCAGGAGACGGATCGAATCAAGGCGATGGTGACGGAGTTGCGGCGGGTGGGGGCGAAGGCTGAGGAGCACGAGGATGGGTTCACCGTTTGGCCGGCGGAGAAGGGGCAACTGCACAAAGCGGACATCGAGACGTACAACGATCATCGGATGGCGATGTGTTTTGCTGTGTTAGGATTGAAAGTGCCGGGCATTCGGATTAAGAATCCCGGTTGCGTGAGCAAGACGTTTCCAAATTTCTTCGAGAAGCTGGAGCAACTGCGACGATGAATCAGCCGGTAACAGTCGTGGCGGTGGACGGGCCGGCGGCCAGCGGCAAGAGCACCGTGTCGCGCTCGGCGGCGAAGATGCTGGGGTATAACTACGTCGACTCGGGCGCGATGTACCGGGCGGTGACGTGGAAGGCGTTGGAGATGGGCGTGGACGTGAATGACAACATCGCGGTCATCGGGATGATGCACACGATCAAGATCGATTTCGAAGTGAGAGACAAGGTGGCGCGGATGTTGATTGACGGCGTTGGCCCCGGCAACGCTCTTCGCGAGCCGCGCGTGGCGGAGAACGTGTCCATCATCGCGGCGATTCCTGAGGTGCGACAGATTCTCGTGCAACATCAGCGGTCGCTGACGAAGTTCGGCAGTCTCGTGATGGAAGGACGCGACATCGGTTCGGTGGTGTTCCCGGACACGCCGTATAAGTTTTACCTCGAAGCGAAGCCGGAAGTGCGCGCGCGGCGCCGCAAACGCGATTTCGAAGCGATGAAGATCGAAACCAGCGAAGACGCCGTGGCGCAGAACATCAAGAAGCGCGACCAGCTTGATTCTCATCGCAGCACATCGCCACTGCAAATCGCGCTGGGCGCGACGGTGATCGAGAATTCCGACATGACGGTGGATGAGACAGCGAAGGTCATCGTCGAGCACATGAAACGACAGGGTTTTCGGCGCGGCGCCGCCACCGTCGGGAAGTCTTAACCGGCAATGCGACTTTGGTATCGCTTCTGCCGGTTTTTATTTCGCGTTTACTTCCGGCTGTACCACCGGGGCAAGATCTATGGTGCGGAGCGCTTGCCCGCCGGGTGCGGGTTCATTCTGGCCGGTAACCACGTGAGCTTTCTTGACCCGCCGTTCTTCGGTCAGGCCTGCCGGCGCGCGGCCTATTATCTCGCACGCGATACGCTCTTTCGCAATCCGGTATCCAATTGGATTCTACGAAGTTGGAATTGCGTGCCGATCAGCCGCGACCGGGGCGACATCGGCGCGATGCGCACGGTGTTGCGGTTGCTTGGTGAAGGGAAAGCGGTGTTGATGTTTCCCGAGGGGACGCGGAGCAACGACGGTAAGCTGCAGGATGCGCGGGCCGGGATCGGGATGATCGTGGCGCGCGCCAAGGTGCCAGTCATGCCGATGCGCATCTTCGGGACGGACCGGGCATTGCCCCGGGGGACAAGCGTGCCGCGACCGGCGCGAGTGACGATCAGATTCGGCGAGCCGTTCTTGTATCCGTTTCCCGACAACTTCGAGCAGTTGCGCGGCGAGGAGTTGAAGGCGGTATATTTGGACATCGGTCGCGAGATTATGCGGCGGATTGCGGCGTTGGAAGCGAGTCCCGGCGGTTCGTAAGCCGCGTCAGAAAGGGCTTGCCAAGCGTCTGGGGATTGAAGATAGTTACTCCGCCTTTCGATGCAGTACGCCTCAGCTGGGCTTGCCAAAGGCAGGAGATAAAATCACACAGAATGTCGAACTCAATGGAAAAACTATTCTCTGAGGTGAAAGAATTCACCGAGGGAATGATTGTCAAGGGGAAGATTCTCGAAGTGCACGCCAACGAGGTGTTGGTGGACATCGGATACAAGTCCGAAGGCCTGATCGCAATTTCGGAATTTGACTATCCCGACGCGCTGAAACCCGGCGACGAAGTGGAAGTGCTGTTGGAGCAAATTGAAGACGAGCACGGAATGGTTGTTCTCTCGAAGGACAAGGCCGAACAAAAGAAAAACTGGGATCGCATCCTCGGAATTTGCAGCGAAGGCGGCACCGTCGAAGGCAAGGTGAAGGCCAAAGTCAAAGGCGGGTTGATCGTGAACATCGGCGTGGACGCGTTCCTGCCGGGCTCGCAGATTGATGTGATGTCGCCACGCAACCTCGACGACTACGTCGGCAAGACCTTCAAGTTCAAGGTGGTCAAGATCAACGTCGAGCGCAAGAACATCGTCTTGTCGCGCCGGGAGTTGATCGAGCAGGAGCGCGAGGATAAACGGCGCAACTTGCTCACCGATATGAAAGTGGGCCAGATCCGGTCGGGCGTCGTGAAGAATCTTACCGACTTCGGCGCGTTCATTGATCTCGATGGTCTGGACGGTCTGTTGCACATCACGGACATGAGTTGGGGACGAATCAGTCATCCGTCCGAGTTGCTCCGGGTCGGCGACACGGTCGAAGTGATGATTCTGGATGTTGACCGCGAGAAGGAACGGGTGTCGCTCGGCTTGAAACAAAAAGGCGGCAGCCCGTGGGATGGCATCGAGGTGAAGTTCCCGGTCGGCAGCCGGATCAAAGGCAAAGTCGTCAGCGTTGTTCCTTATGGCGCATTCGTGGAGTTGGAGCAGGGCGTCGAGGGAATGATCCACGTCTCGGAGCTTTCCTGGACGAAGCGCGTCGCGCGCGCGTCCGATGTGCTCAAGGCCGGTGACGAAGTCGAAGCCGTCGTCTTGGAGATCAAGAAGGACGAGCAGAAAATTTCGCTGGGTCTCCGCCAACTCGAAGCCAATCCATGGTCGCAGGTGCCGCAGAGATACCCGGTCGGCACGCGCATCTCCGGCAAGGTACGCAACCTGACGAATTTCGGCGCGTTCGTGGAAATCGAAGAGGGGATCGACGGCATGGTTCACGTGTCGGACATTTCGTGGTCGCGCAAGGTGTCCAACCCGGCCGAGGTGCTAAAGAAGGGTCAGAATGTGGACGCGGTGGTGTTGGAGGTGGATGCCGCCAACCAGCGCATTTCGCTGGGCATGAAGCAAATTGAAGATGACCCGTGGCGCACCATCGATCAACGTTACAAGATGGGTGACTTGATCAAGGGCAAGGTTACCAAGCTTACCTCGTTCGGCGCGTTCATCGAGTTGCCGGACAAACTCGAAGGACTCGTGCACATTTCGCAAATCAGCGAGGAGCGCGTGGACAAGATCAAGAACGTCCTCAAGGTCGGCGACGAAGTCACCGCTCGCGTCATCAAGGTTGATCCACAGGAACGCCGCATCGGCCTCAGCATCAAAGCGGCGAGCTATTCCACGGAACAACTCGAAGCCGAGAAACAGATGTTCGAGGATGCACTCAAGCCCGGCGAAGCCATTGTGGATCTCGAACACGCCTTCGAGCAAGCCGAGGAAGACAAAAACCAGTAGGCTTTTCGCCCAAGATTCGATACAACAGACCCCGGCACGAACTGCCGGGGTTTGTTTTTGTGAAATCAGCCGACGAACAACTGAGACTTCTCGCGCAAAGCGTCGAAACGCTCGTCACACCTGACGAGTTGAAGAAGAAACTCGAACAGAAGCGCCCGCTCCGCGTCAAACTCGGCTGCGACCCGACCGCACCGGACCTTCATCTCGGTCACAGTGTGGTGCTGCGCAAACTCCGGCAGTTCCAAGACCTCGGCCACAAGGCCGTCCTCATCATCGGCGATTACACCGCGCTCATCGGCGACCCCACGGGCCAGAACAAAACGCGTCCGATGCTCAAAGAAGCCGAGATCGAGAGAAACGCCAAAACGTATCTCGAACAGGCAGGCAAGATTATCGACACGTCGCCGGACAAACTCGAAATCTGCCACAACAGCAAATGGCTGGCGGGAATGCGGTTTGCCGGCGTGATCCGACTCGCCAGCAAGATGACCGTGGCGCGCATGTTGGAGCGCGACACGTTCGAGAAACGCCACAAGGCTGGCGAGCCGATTGGCATCCACGAGCTTCTCTACCCGCTCATGCAGGGCTACGACTCGGTCATGGTCAAAGCCGACATTGAACTTGGCGGCACCGACCAGACGTTCAACAACCTTGTTGGCCGTGACCTTCAACGCAATGCCGGTCAAGAACCGCAGGTCGTGATGATTCTGCCGATTCTCGAAGGCCTCGACGGCACCGAAAAGATGTCCAAGAGCAAAGGCAACTACATCGGCCTCAACGACAGCCCGAAAGACATCTTCGGTAAGACCATGAGCATCAGCGACGAGTTGATGGCCCGCTGGTACGCGCTGCTTCTCGGACGCAAGCCGGCAGGTCATCCGATGGAAGCGAAGAAATTGCTGGCCCACACGCTCGTCGCGCAATACCACGGCCAGCCGGCAGCCGATGCGGCCCGGGAAGAGTTCGAAAAGCAGTTCTCAAAGAAAGACCTCGCGGAAGTTGCCGAGAACCTGAGCGTACCGGCAGGCGAAATCTGGATCGTCGAGCTGGTTGAGAAGACCGGCAAGTTCAAGAGCCGGGGCGACATTCGCCGCGTGATCCAGCAAGGTGGCGTCACGCTCGACGGCCAGAAAATCACCGACGACAAGACGCGCATCACCCCCCGCGACGGCCAGATTCTCAAAGCCGGCAAGCTCGTTGTGGTGAAGCTGCAAGTCGCGTGATAT
Source organism: Verrucomicrobiia bacterium (assembly GCA_041495285.1). Classification (GTDB taxonomy): domain Bacteria; phylum Verrucomicrobiota; class Verrucomicrobiia; order Palsa-1439; family Palsa-1439; genus JBGQCJ01. Next base: position 134 of record JBGQCJ010000041.1, on the reverse strand, counting down.
AATTCGGGTCGTTTCGTCGGGACGTAGCTCAGCTTGGATTAGAGCGCCTGCCTTGGGCGCAGGAGGTCGCTGGTTCAAATCCAGTCGTCCCGACCAATTCATCTTGCATTCCGAATCCGCAACTCCGGCAGTTT
>JBGQCJ010000040.1:0-33343 GCA_041495285.1 Verrucomicrobiia bacterium | reverse complement strand
GGCCACGAAACTAAACGTTGCCCTGATGAACGACCCGGTCCGGTCTGCTGAAATCCTCGGCCGCATTCCGCAAAAGCGCTGGGGGAAGGGTCAAGACTTGAAAGGCATTGCCGTCTTCCTTGCTTCGTCGGCAAGCGACTATGTAAATGGCGCGGTAATCCCCGTGGATGGTGGATATCTTGGGCGGTGATGGGAGCAAGTAGCGGGATTCATTATCGCGGGATTGCCCGATTTTGGGAGGTAGAGGTTAGTCATGATTGCCAATGTATTGAAGTATAAGACAATCGTTGTTTCGGGGGGGACAAAAGGCGTTGGCAGAGGTGTTGTACTTGAATGCTCACGGCTGGGTGCAAAGGTTGTTATTGGTGGGCGCGACGAGGGGGCGGCTCAGGGCATATTGGAGCAAATCGGTGGATTTGGTGGCGAGGGAGTCTTCGTCAGGACGGATTTGCGGAAGACGGACGACTGCAAGCAACTGTTCGACATAGCCAGCGAGCGGTTCGGCCGGATTGATGGCTTCTTCAACTATGCGGGCATTACGACCGCAGCATCGCTGCTGGAGTGCAACGAAGACGATTTCAACACCAACTTCGAAGTGAACACTCGTGCGGCACTTTTTTGCTGCAAACATGCCGTCCTTCACATGAAGGAATCTGGCGGCGGCTCGATTGTCCTGACCGGTTCCCCCCATGCTTGGGGGGGCCATCGGGACAGGGTAGCGTACGCATGTTCCAAGGGCGCGCTGCTGACCTTGACGAATCACATTGCCCAGCACTACGCCGAATTCGGGATAAGAGCCAACTACATCACGATGGGCTGGACTCCGACCGAAGGGGAAATCGCTTTCCGCAGAGAGCAGGGCATGTCGCAGGAGGAATTGCGCGCATTGGCATCTGACATTGTTCCGGCAGGTAGGATGACCGAGGTGGGTGACATTGTCCCCGGCATCATCTACCTGCTATCGGATGATTCCAAGATGGTCTCCGGCGCAAATCTGAGGATTACAGGCGGATTGTTCATCTAGGCGCCCATGGGAAACATAGTGATGAATAGCTGTGGCGACAGAGTGTGTGTAAGCGTGATCGTGCCCATCTACCGTGGCGAGCGATATCTGCGGCAATGCGTTGAAAGCCTAATCGCCCAGACGTATAAGGACATTGAAATTATCCTTGTGGACGACGGCTCGCCGGATGCCTGTCCCGGGATATGCGATTCGTATGCCCGTCGGGATCGGCGAATCAAAGTCATACACAAGCCGAATGGAGGTCTGGTCAGCGCTAGGAAGACGGGGCTGGAGGCGTCTACAGGGGAATACATCGGGTATGTGGATGGCGACGACTGGGTTGAGCCGGAAATGTACGAAGACATGATTGCCCATGCGGTTCGCCACGGGGCGGACGTGGTGGCTTCCGGGCACAAGGAGGAGTTGGCGGATCGTGTGGCGGAGGTGTTGCGGAATACCGTGGCTTGCGGCGTATATAGAGGCGACAGGCTTGTGAACGATATATATGCCAAGATGCTGTACAGCGGCAAGTTTTCGCAGTTTGGCATCTTTACGTACGTCTGGAACAAGCTTTTCCGCCGTTCGGTGCTGTTTGACAACCAGATGCGGGTGGACGAAAGGATCTTCATTGGGGAAGATGCCGCTTGTGTGTATCCATGCCTGTTGGCTTCCAAAGTGGTCTGCGTGACGGATTCGGCCCACTACCATTACCGCCAGTGGGTGGATTCGTCGATCAAGACGCGGGGAGATTCGCAGGAAGAAATCAAAAAGCTGAGCATCCTGCACCATTATCTCAAGAAGCGGTTCCGCGAATCAGAGCATGCCGAGTTGCTCCTGCACCAACTTGACTTCTTCCTGCTTAGCATCTTGACCGTGCGGTCCGATGGGCTGATGTCCAATGGGAGCGCCCAATACGAGCTGTGCCCATTCAAGGATGTCAAAGTCGGCGGCAAGATTGTCATTTGCGGTGCGGGGACCTTCGGGCAGCATCTCTACAGACGGTTACAGGGAAGCCGGAACTATCAGGTGACAGGCTGGGTAGACGAACTTTTTGCGGAACATCGGCGCCTTGGGCTGGCGGTGGACGCCCCGTCGTCTATTCGTGACATGGCCTACGACCACGTTGTGGTGGCGTTCATAGACGAAACGATTGCCGATGAGATGGCAAAGAAACTGAGTAGGCTTGGTGTTCCTGCGAAGAAGATTGCACGGGTTTCTCACTACGAGGGCGATGTGCCCAACCTGCTACGGGAGTTCGGGTTGGAGATGTAGCGGCATGTGCCTGAATCCGGAATTGGTTTTCTATAGCGGTTCGACATTGCTCGAGGGCCCGTGCTGGGATGCAATGGAAAACGTCATCTACTGCGTTTCGATTGATCAATGCCTCATCTACTGCATCAACCCCGAAATGGGCGAAGTAAAGTCGTTCCGAACCAATGGTTCGGTAGGTTGCGTGGTCATAGAAGAAAGTGGAATGCTACTGTCCGCCGAAAAGAGCGGCATCCACAGGATCAATCCCAAGACTGGAGAGAGAACCTTCCTTGTGCAGTTGGAGGGCAATCCGGCGATGCGCTACAACGATGGGAAGCTCGACCCTCGTGGACGCTTTCTTGTTGGCACCAAGGGCGACGCAGAAGACCTGCCGGGGCGGGGGCGGCTGTTTTCCTACGATGGTAAACAAGCGCGGACGCTCGTCGCAGGCACGACCATTTCCAACGGCATCGGGTTCTCGAACGCGGGCGACATCCTGTACTTCATCGACACCCCGACAAAGAAGGTGGGGCGCTACGAGTACAATCTGGAAACGGGGGAAGCTGTCTTCGACCGCCATGTCGTTGAAGTGGAGGGTGATGTATGGCCGGACGGGATGTGCGTGGACGTGGACGACATGATCTGGGTGGCAGAATGGGGTGGTGGCCGCGTGTGCAATTGGAATCCGGAAACGGGCGAGAAACTGCGTGAGATAAAACTCCCATGCTCAAACACCTCTTCATGCTGCCTCGGCGGCGATGATCTTCGAGATCTTTACGTCACGACGGCGAAGGTGGCGGAGATGGACGAGCCAATGGCAGGTGGATTGTTCCGCATCCCCATCAGGTCGTGAGATGTCGCATGGAATCGAACCATGACAGTCAAATATCATCTCAACAATGCAAAGGTAAACTGAAAGTGAATTGTAATGTATGCGCGTCACCACGGCTTACAGTGTTTCTAACGCTGCCTAATTATCCATTAAATAGTATTTTTGTTGATGCCATTAGCGACAAACGGACTTATTTCGCAGATTACGGACTTTACCAATGTACGTCCTGTTTCCATATCCAAGGAGAATCCAGCTTTTCATTAAATGATTTGTATAATGCCGGTTACAGCTATGCTGCAAATACTGAAGGCGTTCATAAACGCATGCGCCTATTGGTAGAACGCATCGCACACACCTGTAAGGACAAACAGTTTAATCGCGTGATAGATATTGGCTGCAATCAAATGGCCTTTTTAAAGATGTTGAAAGATGCAGGCCTTGCTGCCAATCACTGGATCGGCATCGATCCAGTACCACTCCGACAACCTACGCCCGAAGAAGGCTTCACATTTATCCAAGGATACATTCAGGAAGTTGACATTCCATGGCGTGACAACAATTTGCCAGATCTAATGGTTGCAGATCAAGTTCTTGAGCATATTCCAAGTACACACACAATAATTCAGGAACTCTCCGACGCTTCTTCTCCAGAATCATTACTATTTATCGGCGTCCCTTCGATTGAATTAATAATCGATAATCTTTCTTTTCAACACATTATCCATGAGCATGTAAATTATTTTTCTGAATCAGCATTGGCCAAGTGTTTTTTAGATTCAGATTTCGACTTGCAGAGTTCCCAGCTAAATAACGAGTGTTCGGAGGGGTACTTGTTTCAGACCTATAAGAAATCACCCACCACAACGCCGCGACTCAATCGGAGTTCTGTGAATCATGCGGAACGCTTTAAGAAGATGTATGACTTATATCGGCACAATCTTGAACTCTCCAAGAGCCTGATCCAAGCTTACAAGGATGCAGCCTTTGGTTTTGGGGCATCTGTATGCACTGGCACTCTTGCCTATTTTATGCAATCCGATTTTGATTTCCTTGTGAGCATTTTTGACGATACAGCATATAAGAACAACAAGTACATTCCCGGACTGAAGCCTCAAGTAATCAACCTCCCAAAGGGTTTCGCCATAAATAACTCTGTCATATTCATAACTGCCCCTCATGTGGCGAGGTCGATTATTCACAGACTTATACCCGATCGCCCCCAGAGAATAATTAACCCGTTACAGGTATTTTAATGGAATTGGCGATGAAAGTAGTTGTCACGGGTGGTTCCGGATTTATTGGCTCATATGTCGTCATGGAGGCGCTCAAAGCGGGAGCCCGCGTCGTGGTGGTCGATACGGTCGAGCCGCCGGCTGATGTTCGCGCCGCCGGTGCGGTCGAGTGGCAGGAAAGCGATTGTGCCGACGTGGAGAAGATGCGCGAGGTGTTTCAAGGCGCGGGCGTGGTCTGCCACTTTGCCGCGATGACCAATCCGGCAACGACGTGGCAGAATCCGGCTGAGGAGTTTAATGCAACGATCGGTCTTTCGGCTCGGATCTTTGACCTCTGCGGTAGTTGCGGAGTCCGGAAAGTGGTCTATCCTTCGTCCGGTGGCACCGTCTACGGAGCAAGTTCTACTCCATTCACGGAAGACCAGTTGCCGGTGCCCGCCAATCCGCATGGGATCGCCAAACTCGCAACGGAGCATTTTCTCGCCTTTTACGCCCGATTGCACGCCTATCAGTATGACATCTATCGCATCGGAAATCCTTACGGGCCGCGGCAACGTGGTTTGGGGCGGCAGGGCGTGGTAGCCGTATGGATGACTCAAATCCTGCGCAGTAAACCGGTGGTGGTCTACGGAGATGAGAGCGTGTTGCGTGACTACATCTACGTGGAAGACGCGGCTGCACTCATGGCGCATTCCCTGCACGACGTGACATCCTCCGGTGTGTTCAATGTCGGGAGCGGTCGGGGCACATCAATCAGGGAGTTGTTTGAGCTGGTCAGAAGGATCGTGGACCTGCCCGTGCATGGAGAGTTCATGCACAGTAGAGCCTTTGACAATCGCAGCATCGTGCTGAACCCGGACAAGTTGCACGTGTTGAGACCATCGGTGCGTCTCCGTTCCCTAGAAGAAGGATTAGGCGTGACCTGGGCGTGGTATCGCGACAACTTGATGCAGGCGTGAGCATACAGTACTCCTGCGTTACGGCTAGCCTACGATCATGGCAAAACGGTTCTGACCACTCTGCGCCCAGTCACCCCGGTCGCCGGTTAGCCAGCCGCATCCTTACGACAAGTTTATGACCACACCGGAACCACCTCCGAAAGTCAGCGTCTGCATGATTACGTACAATCATGAGAAGTTCATCGCCCAAGCGATCGAGAGCGTCCTCATGCAGCGGACGGACTTTGACTACGAACTGGTCCTCGGAGAAGATTGCTCGACGGATGGCACACGCGCCATCGTTGCCGATTATCAACAGCGTTACCCCGACAAAATTCGCGCATTCCTCCGCGAAAAGAATCTCGGAGCACAAGCGAACGCGTTTCGCACGCTTGCCGCCTGCCGTGGCGAATACATCGCCATTCTGGAAGGTGACGATTACTGGACTGACCCGCTGAAACTCCAGAAGCAAGTGGACCACTTGGACGCGCATCCAGAAGCGAGCGTTTGTTTTCATAATGTCAGTATGCTTGGCAAAAAAAAGGACGGCTCCAATCGCGCGACTTGGTGTTCCGCCGATCTGCCATTAATCATCGACTTTCGTAATCTGCTGAAAGGCGATCCGGTTCCCGGCTGCGCATGGATGTTTCGCCGGGCAATGCTCCCCCCACTCCCAGATTTCATGCGCACCGTATTGATGCTTGATTGGGCTACGCTCCTGCTGCTGGCCCAAAATGGTCCTCTCCACTATCTACCGGAGATCATGGGCGTCTATCGTATTCACACGGGGGGCATTCATTCACAATTTGACCAAGTTGCACACGATGAGTGTTGCGTTGATTTCTATCGAAAAATCGAGACTCACTTTAGTGCTTATCGAAATGATATTCGGCGCTACCGGGCTGGCCAACATCTCGATCTCACCTGCCATTACCTGGAGAACGGTCCGCTTGGGAAGTGCCTGTCGCATTTCGGCAGGTTTCTCCTCCTTTATCCCTACAGCAAGAACGAAAAATCGATTCGTCGGTTATTTACATTAATGCTGAACAAATATGCTCCTAGGTGCTACCGCACCGTGCGAGCTGTCTATCACAGGCTCAAGGCTTTGTTCCATTGAATAAAGGGAAATAATGGATAGGCACCCAATCATTCTTGGTCGACTCGTTGCAGTTATTTTGATTGTTCTTAGCTCACAGGCTCTCGTTGCTAAGGCGAGCGCGGAGACTGTTTTCTACGTTGCGCCGACAGGTAAAGCCGACAGTGACGGAACGGAAGCCGCGCCGTTTGCTTCGATTGAACGCGCCCAGCAGGCCGTTCGCGAGAAGATCGCTCTGGAACTTTCGGGCAATGTCCGAGTGCTGATTCGTGGTGGCACCTATGAACTCTCTCAACCCTTGACCTTCGGCCCTCAAGACTCAGGGTCTGATAAGTTTTCTATCACGTATGCAGCATACCCGGGAGAGCAAGTAGTAGTCAGTGGCGGCCGCAGAATTACAGGTTGGACGAAGGGTAAAGGTGGAGTGTGGACGACTGAGCTTCCGGAAGTGAAGGAGGGCAAATGGTATTTTCGTAATCTCTACGTCAATGGCCGCCGCGCCATTCGTGCCCGCAGCCCAAACGTCACAAACCAGACGCCGTGGTACGGTCTCAAGGGTTGCGATGAGAAGACTTGGGCAATGACACTTGGTCAAGGACAGGTGGCGGACTGGAAGAATTTGCCGGATGTGGAGATTGTTCTCCGTGGGGAATGGGCGATAATCCGCAAGCGGATTCACGCCGCCGATCCGGCCACAACGACGGTGATTCCGGAACCGCCGTATTTCCCAGCTTCCGGGTTCGAGCCACGCGCTGGAAGTCCCTTTTACTTGGAGAACGCCCGAGCGTTTGTTGATGAACCGGGCGAATGGTATCTGGACCGTACGAATGGAACACTCTCCTACTGGCCGCGACCGGGCGAAGATCTCACCAAGGCGGTCGTCATCGCGCCCCGGCTCACAGCCCTCATGGAGATCAGAGGCACGGCTCGACAGCCAGTGGAAAATTTGCATTTTACAGGACTTTGTTTCACCGCCACCGATTCTGTATTACCTCCTCAAGGATACATTGGGGCCGCACAAGGATGGTGCTTTCTCTCCGAGAAAACGGGCGGTCTGCTTGAGAGCGCAGTTACCTGTCAGTTTACACGCGCCTGTAGCATCAAGAATTCCCAGCTTGTTCATTTTGGTGGAAGCGCTGTCCGGCTGGGCAATGGATGCAGCCACTTTGTGTTGGAGGGAAATCAGATTCTGGACGTGGGAGACATAGGAGTTTTTCTCGGTTTCCAGCGGTTTGCAGAAGGGATGTGGCCGAATGGCCCCGAATTATCGTGCTCCAATCAAATTGTCAACAATGACATTTCTGATTGTGGAGCCGTGTTTTTTGATGGGGTTGCTGTGTTGGTTACGTTCGCCAGCGACACGCTCATCGCCCACAACCTGATTCACGATTGTTCCAATCACGGCATATCCGTTGCCACGGCACGGGAGACCCTACCGCCGGGCGTTGCCGACGGATATTGGATTAAGAACAACGATATCCATCATGTCTGTCAGATTATGCCCGATTCCGGCCCCATCTATTTTTGGGGTTTTATGACGAATGTCGTCGTCTCCAGCAATGTCGTTCACGATACAGGAGCTTATGCTGCAGTTTATCTCGACAGCAAAATCGGGTCCCGCATCGAGCAGAATGTCGTTTATGATATCACCCGAGGGAGAGCGACTTTGTTTAATGACAATAGTGACAAGGTGTGTGTGGTTCGCAATAACTTCTGGCAGGGAACCAATGAGTTTGTCAGAGGGAAGACCGGCTACGCCCTCTCGTTCGGCACCGACCGTTTTCTCGATTTCCCGGATCAGGCATCTCTGGAGTCCTCCCAGATGACGGTGGAAGCCTGGGTGGATCTTCGCGATGTTCCCCGAGGGAACGACCCGAGGGCATGGGTGGTCTGCAAGAACTCCAATGAACTCACCAATGGGAATTATTCGTTGGTTGTCAGCCAGAAGAACGTGGGTGCGTATCTCAACGTTGGCGGCGGCCCGGAGAATTGCTATGCGGCGTGGAGCCAGTCGGGGCCGCTCTCAATGAACGTCTGGCATCACATCGCGATGAGCTACGACAGCACTAATCTGACCATCTACTGCGATGGCGTCACCGTAGGGCAGACCCCCGTCAACGCTCAACGCTCACGTGTCACGCAGAAGTCTGACGAAGGCGGAACGCTCAACGCTCAACGCTCAACTGACTCCGGCCTGCTTCGCATTGGCAAACGCGTGGATGGGTACAATCCGTCCTTTCCCGGTTTGATCAGGGCAGTCCGCATATACAATCGAGCGCTGTCGTTGGCGGAAATCGCTGCTCAGACTACAGACTACAGACCACAGACCACAGACTCCGGTCTCCCGTCTCCCGTCTCCAGTCCCACGTCTTCAGGCTCAAGTCTCAAGTCTCCAGTCTCAGGTCTTCAGACTTCCCCCTCCGGCCTCGTCTTCGAGTGGAATGCCAGCGATGAGTACGCCAAACTGATATCCATAATGACGGCCGCCGGGCCCGAAGAACCCTATCGCTCGCGGCTTCTCCACCGGGGGAAGCCTCTGACATCACCAACTGGTAGTAAGCACTAAGCGCCACGCTGCACATCATGCTAGCGGGGATCTCACAGTGTGACCCGTTGAATTTGATCTACTTCTCATGGGCGGCTTGGGAGCCTCTGGCTCGCCGACGGTACGGCGCGCTGGCGTGCGCACTGGTCAAGTCGAGCATTATCTCCAAGGCGCTTTATCTAAACGTTCCTCTCAATTTGTGGGCGCGACTCAAACGACCGTTTTCGTGGGCCGAGCGCGCCCGCCTGCGCTATCTGTTTCCTCGTCGTGAGCACGGGCTATACGTTTACACTCCGTTGCACCCTTTGCCATTTCGCTTTCAGAAAGCCAATGCACGCGTCGCGTGCGGTCTGACTAAGCTTGTGATCTGCCTGATGCGGCTCCGGCCTTTCTTGTTGATCAACAACTGCCCCCACGTTCAGAATCTCGACCCCGCCTTGGAGCGAGCTGTGTTGCACTTTGTGGATTACGATGATGACTTCGAGGTGGTCATTCCTGACGACCCGTCCGATCGCAGCGTGGTGGAATACATCCGGGCCGGTGTGTCTCGCACGCTTGGGTCGGTCGATTGCGTTCTGGCGGTGAATGGAACTCTCGCCGCAAAAGCAAAACCCTTTTGTCCGAACGTCTTGATTTTTCGCAATGCCGTCAACATTGAAGCTTTTGAAGCGGCGCGGGAATCTCCCGCTCTTACCCCAGTCGAAATAAGCGGAATCGCAGCGCCCATTATCGGCTATATGAGCCGGGACATTACGGGTTCTCGAATGGATTGGGCCTTGCTGAAGTACCTCACGGAGCAGCGACCGGATTGGAGCTTTGTACTTGTCGGAGACAAGAAACGCGATCTACCGCTTGATCTGGAAACTGCCCGGAACGTGCACGTGGTGCCGGCGGTACCCTTTGCCGAACTGCCGTCCTACCTAAGACAATTCTCCGTCGGGATCGTCCCCTTTGCCAACAATGCAGTCAGCCACGGAGTGGATGCGGTGAAAATCTACGACTATCTGGCGGCCGGGATTCCCGTGGTCACAACTCCGATCGAGTGTGCGAAGGAGTTCGGCGAACTGCTGAGTGTGGCTCCGTCCAAAGAACAATTCCTGCTTGCGGTTGAACAAGCCCTGGCGAATCGGACTCCCCGCGCGGATGCCGCCCGGATCGCTTATGCGCGAAGCAATTCTTGGAACAGTCGTGCCAGGGAGTTTGCGGACATCGCCAACACCCTCCTCGCCTCAAGGAACCACTCTCCTCTGGAGATTGCTTCATCACCGGCGCGTCCGGTGGGAAACCAATGAACCATCGGCTCTTGCAGCCCACTGCGTGCAGCTTTGATTCCCGTGACTGATCCGATCTCCATCTCGGTTGTCATCCCGACGTACAACCTGGCGCGCATGCTGCCGGGCTGCATCGAGTCGGTGCTTTCTCAAACGCGTCCGGCGACCGAAATCATCGTGGTGGACGATGGCTCGCAGGACAACACGGCAGAGGTCGTGACGCGGTACGGCGACCGTGTCCGGTACATACGGCAAGTCAATAGCGGCGTGGCGGCCACGCGCACCCGGGGCATCCAAGAGGCGCGCGGCAATTGGATCGCGCTTCTGGATGTTGACGATCTGTGGTATCCCCCAAAACTGGAGCGCCAATGCGCGCTCATCGAAAAGCTGGACGCGCCGGCACTGGTGTGCAGTGAACGGTTTACGTTCACGACCAACGACCCACCGCCGCCACCGGATTTAAGTGCCCCGCCACCGCCGGCGAGTCAACTGACCTTGGCCGGTGTACTTCGGCGAAACACGATTCCGACCTCAGCCGTTATGGTGCCGAAAGGCGTGCTACTGGCGGCGGGCGGTTTCAACAAAGTCTACAACCACGCCGAAGACCTAGCACTATGGCTGCAGGTAGGCGCCCGCATTCCGATGTGGGTCATCCCGCAACCGCTGATTGGCTACCGTCTCCGCGCCGACAGTTTAAGCGACCGCTCGATATACCTGCTGCGCGATGTCGAGATCCAGGTCATTGAAGACTTCTGCAAGCAGCATCGCGGCATCGTGTCTCGCTCCGTCGAGGCGCAGTCCATCGCTGGCGCGCACTATCGGGCCGGGATACATCTGTCCGGCGCTGGCCGCAATAAAGAGGCACTCAGTGAAGTGTGGTGTTCTTTTTCGCGTTGGCCTTTTGCGCTGCCGGAATACCGCCAGCGCGGCCGGGTGCTCCCGTTAGCCCGCGCCCGACTGGCATTTTCCGCAATCCGTCATCTGCAGACACAACCTCAGGACCGCCCCAAGCGCGTGCTGATGTTTGCGTACTACTTTCCTCCGATCTCCAGCATCGGAACGCTGCGCACGCTACAGTTCACGAAATACCTCGATCAGTTTGGCTGGCAGTCGGTGGTCATCACCGTCAAGCAACGGCAGGAGCCGCTCGAGCCGCAGGACAACGACCTGATTTCGGATCTGCCGCGCTCCGCCGTGGTTGTGCGCACCTCCTTCTGGTCATTGCAGCGGCTCACTTACAAACGTCAACCGACTGCCGCGACTTCACCGACTCCATCCCAAGGCAAATTGTCTGAAGTGCAATCTGGCTTCATGATGAGTCTGCAGCGCAAGATAGCCCAGTTGCTGCAGTTTCCTGATCGATTCTCTGGCTGGCTGGCGTTTGCCATCGTCCGAGGGATTTTGTCAGCATGGAAGCACGACGTGGACGTGATCTACTCGAGCGCACCACCATATACTGGTTCGCTTGCCGGCGCGATAGTCGGCGCACTGACTGGAAAGCCTGTTGTCTCCGACTTTCGAGATGTTTGGCATACCAGCCCCTACGTCGTGGGGCTAGGTCCGCTTCTACAGAGGTGGTCACGCTATCTTGAACGATGGACGTTTAAGCATTCGGCCGCGGTGATTCACGCATCTCCAGAACTGTCGCGTGAAGCCTGCGCACGTGTTCCCGCATTGCCGAAAGAACGATTCGTGGCAATTCCCAACGGGTATGATCCTGACAACTTCAAAAGCCTTCCCCCTTATTCGCTTTCGGACCTTTTCCGCATTGTGCACATGGGCACTTTTTACCCTGGAGACGCTGAGCCGCACCAGTTTCTCAGGGCGCTTCACATCTGCTCCAGAATCGACCCCACAGCATTTCGTCGTATGCACTCCTACTTCATTGGAGAACCTAACTGGGGCATCGAAAACGCAGATCTAATCAGAGATCTTACTCTTGCAGGCCGAGTAGAGTTCATTCCGACGTTGCCGCACTCAGAGGCCCTGAGGTTTGCGAGTCAGGCAGAGGTCTTGTTGCTGATCGGTTCGAATGACTCCACGAACGCTCGGCGACCGGCAAAATTTTTCGAGTACCTCGCACTACAACGTCCAATCTTGGCACTTCTTCATCGGGGCGAAATGGCCGACTGGATTCTCGAATCCAAAATGGGAGTTGTTGTTAACCCGGCTGCGCCAGACAGAATCGCTGAAGCGCTGCTCTCAATCTACCATGGCATTAAAAGGGGTGATTTTCCCAGCCAACCAGACACCGCTCTTCTGGAGCGCTTCAATCGTCGAAACCTGGCAAACACGCTCGCCGAAGTTTTTGAGCGCGTCTCCCATCGCGGCACATAGGCTACATGCAAGTTCCCTTGCTTGAGTTGAGGACGCAGTACGCAACCATTAGCAATGAGGTGCGGCGCGCGATTGATGAGGTTTGCGACGCGCAACTGTTCGTCCTCCCCGCTGAGGTCGAGGCGGCGGAAAAGTCGGTAGCTGTCTGCTCCGTCTGCGCCTACGGCAGCGGTTTGTCCGTCGGCACAGACGCATTGCTCGTCGCGCTACGCCCTTATGCGCAACCGGCCGTGACCACCGGCGGATTGAGCGTATCGTAGAAGGCCCGAATGAGCTTCATTCTACTCTGCATCTACGTGTTTGTGTTGTTGATCCGTCCGCAAGAGTGGTGGGAGCCGGTTGCGGGCTTCCAACTCATCAACATTACTGCGATCCTGACGGTTTTCGCCACGTTCATCTCGCAGTCACCGAACGAGCCTCTGACCAAAGTCCTCTCGCGAAACCGGTACGCCAAGTTCATGTGGGCGCTGCTCGCGGTCGTTGTCCTGGCCGACCTGACCAAGCTGCGAATTCGTTGGGCTTTCGAGGCGTTTTCCGAATTTGGCAAAATCGCCATTCTGTTCTTTCTCGTCATGATCTTGGTGAACAATCCGCGTCGACAGCGCCGGATGATGTGGGTGATCGTGTTTTGTGCCGCGGTCATGTGCCTTCACGGAATCATGCAGATTCGGACCGGCTATGGCTTTGGTAACGTCGAGCCCTTTGGATCATTCGAGACGGATGACTTTCGGGTGCGCGGCACGGGCATGTTCAATGACCCGAACGACTTCGCGATGCTGTTCATTGTGGCGACGGCTTTTGTGTTTACGCTGCTGCGGTTGCGCGGGATGTTTCCATCGAAAGCGCTCCTGTTGGGCGTGCTGGGGGCGATGTTGTTCGTTCTCTACTACACGAAGTCGCGCGGTGGCGTGGCGGGATTCTGCGCCATGTTGGTGGCGGCGACTTGGATCACGGGACGCAAGAACATTCCGCGCTTCGTGATCACGGCGGTGCTGCTGGGCGCCGTCGTCGCGTTCGGACCGGCGCGCGCTCGCGAAACCATCTATGAAGGATCAAGCGGCGGCCGGATCATGGCTTGGGGCGTCGGCAACCAAATCCTGAAGCAGTCTCCCTTGTTCGGTTGCGGCTTCGGGCACTTCCCTGAGTTTAATGAGTATCGCGCCGCCCACAGCTCCTTTGTGAATTGCTACGCGGAACTCGGATTGGTTGGTTACATTGTTTGGCTTGGCCTCGTATGGTTCGTGACCCGCTCGCTACTACGCATCGCGCGAATGAAGAACGTGCTCGATCCGTTGACAATACGGGTGGCCGCGGGAAACTTCGCCGCGCTGACGGGTTACCTGGCATCGGCCTTCTTCCTGAGCCGCACCTACAATCCCGTGCTGTTTCTGCTGTTGGGAATGGGTGTGGGGATCATTCGGTACGTCCAGCGCCAGCCCGGCGTGCCGGTGCAACAGTTGGAAATCACACCGCGAGACTTCATGCGTGCCGCGACAATCGCGGTACTGAGCATTCCGGCCATCTGGGTTGTGATTCGCCTCTACTGGGCGGGAGGCGGCACGGCCGGGTAGGACCGACGTAACTGCGCGCCTGCGGAGATTTCCCTGATGAATCAACCAAACGAAATCGAAGTATCCGTCGTCATCCCGTGTCTGAACGAGGCGCAGTCCATTGCGTTCTGCATTGATAAGGCTATCGCCGCGTTCAAGGACGCCGGCATCAATGGCGAAGTCGTCGTCGGCGATAACGGCTCGACGGACGGCTCCATTCAAATCGCGGAATCGCACGGTGCGCGGGTGGCTCACGCCACGTTGAAGGGGTACGGACACGCGCTGCAAGCCGGTATCGAGGCGGCACGCGGTAAGTTTATCGTCATGGGCGACGCCGATGACAGCTACGACTTCAGCGAAGTGCCCCGCTTCGTCGGGAAGTGGCGCGAGGGCTACGAGGTCGTGATGGGCAACCGCTTCAAGGGCGAGATTAAACCCGGCGCGATGCCGTGGCATCACAAGTACATCGGCAATCCCGTGCTGTCCGGCATGGTCAAGATTCTTTTCCACACGGGCATTGGCGACTCGCACTGCGGGATGCGTGGGTTCACCAAAGACATGTATCAGCGCATGGACCTGCGCACCACCGGCATGGAGTTCGCCAGCGAATTCGTCATCAAAGCCTCCAAGCTCGGCGCGAAGATGACCGAGATTCCGATCACGCTCTGGCCGGACAAGCGCGGTCGTCCGCCGCACCTGCGTAGTTTCCGGGACGGCTGGCGGCACCTGCGCTTCATGTTGCTCTACGCGCCCAACTGGCTGTTCCTCGGCCCCGGCGGGGTGCTCGCACTTCTCGGGCTGACGCTCATCATATGGCTGCTGCCGGGACCGCGGTACATCAGGAACATTATGTTCGATGTCCACACGATGCTGTTCGGACTGATCTTCACCTTGCTGGGCGCGCAGATCATTTTCATCGGGTTCTTCGCCAAAGCGTTCAGCTACTCGGAGCGGTTTGACAACAAAGGACATTCACTGGAAGGCTGGCTGAAACGCGTCACCTTCGAGCAGGGACTCATTGCGGGCGGTGTGCTGACCTTGATCGGGCTGGCCGGTGATGCGTGGGTGCTTTGGAAATGGGCCGCCAGCGCGTTTGGCCCACTGCACCAAGTGCGCGCGGTGATTTTCTGGTCGCTCTGGTTGTTCCTCGGATTACAGATGGTCTTCTCGTCGTTCTTCCTCAGCATGCTCGGCATCAGCCGCGGCACCTACATTGGTGATTACGAGGTCAAGTAGTAAAGCGGCCACGCAAGGAAGGAAAAAGGAGATAGTTTCATGGCGTACACACTGGTGGACAGGTTTCTTGCTTGGAGGCGTTTCAAAGCTGCACTCCCTTACGTTAAATCAAACAGTTGTGTTTGTGACGTTGGTTGCGGTTTGGAAGGTGAGTTTCTACAATACCTAAGGGTTCGAAAGAAGATCCGTTTGGGGGTTGGTCTCGATTACCAAGCCCAAGAATCCGTAGCGGGTGGCGTCTACGTCGTCGCGGGCGATATTACTAGGGGACTGCCTTTCCGCAGTGGGATGTTTGACCACACAGTCATGCTGGCGGTGCTGGAGCATTTGGCACATCCAGAAGCTGTGCTTCGCGAGGCACATCGCATTCTCGCACCCGGCGGTTCACTTGTTATGACTTGGCCAAATGAAATTGTGGATCCCATCTTGGCTGTGTTGCGAAAGATTAAGGCGATCGGCCACGAGATGGAGAGTGACAAGCACGAGGAACGCATCCCCATAAATAGATTGCAGGCGATGCTTCGTGAGATAGGTTTTGACCATTTTGAACATCGTATCTTTGAATTTGGACTCAATAATGTTCTGGAAGCCCACAAGACGTCTAAAATGTAGGTTCTTTGAATGAAAGCTTTGCTTCACGCAGTCAACACACTTCACGGACATTTGGTTTTCGCCAGACGCGTCGAAGTACTCGCGGAAATGCTGGCTGCGTTGATTCCTGAAGGCGCATCAGTGTTGGACGTGGGCTGCGGGAACGGAGCAATTGCTCGTCGAATCCAAGATCGCAAACCAAATGTGAAGGTTATAGGACTGGAAGTACATTCGCGGCCTTCATGCTTAATTCCCTATCAAACATATGATGGTAAACACTTCCCACTTCCTGATGGCATCGTGGACATGTGCATGTTTGTGGATGTATTGCATCACACACCGAATGTCTGCGAAATCTTCCGAGAAGCGACGCGTGTGACACGTCGTTACGTCTTGATCAAAGACCACCTATTTGATAACCAGATTGACATTGCCATTTTGAAATTCATGGATTGGGTGGGAAACCGGCCTCACGGAGTGAGGTTGCCGTTCAACTACTTAAGTCAGCGGCAATGGTCAGAGCTTTTTGAGGACGCAGGCTTGGTTCCCGTCACCCTTACACACAGAATTCCCCTTTATTCATTTCCATTCAATTTGGCTTTTGGGCGCAAGCTTCACTTCGTTGCGCTCCTCGAAAAAGTCGCCACGTGAGCTTTCCCTCATCTCGAAATTTACTTCTCGCGATCCTTCTTGTGGGCTTACTTGCCCGCCTCGGATTCTGCATCGTCTCTGGATTCAATCGGCCGACCGAGGCCGGCTCCGATGCGCTCGAAATGGACACGTACGCCTGGAATGTGGCTCAAGGTCGCGGCTACCGGGGTTTGAGTCCGGACGTGACCGATCAGGATCATCTGACGGCGGACCGGCCGCCGGGCACTTCGCTGGTGTGGGCCGGTGTGTACAAGTTAGCCGGCCATCGCTACGACGCCGTCCGCCTGCTGCATTGCGCTCTCGGTAAGTTCATTCCGATTTCGACGACGGGCGGCTCGCTAATCATGACCTGGCCCAGTGCGGTGATCGATCCGCTGTTGGATGTGCTGATGAGCATCAGCATCGTCAGCCCAAAAACAGAAATCGACAAACACGAACGACGTCTTTCGCCCACCATACTGCAAGAGATGCTCAGACAGATCGGGTTCGAGAGATTTCTGCATCGCAAATTTGAGCTTGGCCTGAACAATCTGAGGGTCGCCTACAAACCTAAATGAAACTCTCGACTCGCACGTGGCTCGCACTGTTCGTCGCCCTCGGCCTGATGCTGCGGCTGGGCTTGGCCGTGAAAATGGGTCTCAACGAAGCTCCCCGACCGGGGTCGGATCAACATGAGTTCGACACATACGCCTGGAACCTCGCGCAGGGCCACGGCTACCGGGGACTCAGCCCCGACGTGGACGACAAGAATCATCTCACGGCCTACCGTGTGCCGGGCACTTCGGCCGCGTGGGCCGCTCTCTATCTCATTTTCGGCCACCGCTACGACGTGGTGCGTGTGTTCCACTGCGTCGTCAGCGCGTTGACGATTTTGCTCGTCTTTGGAATCGGGCGGCGTGCGTTTGACGCGCCGGTCGCCTGGCTGGCCAGTGCAACCTTCACGGTCTATCCGGTCGCTCTCCTGTTTTCAGTCGATCTCGTGTCCGAGCCGCTCGCGACGTTGTGGCTGTTGTGGTTTGTGTACGCGTCTCTGCAGTTTGTCGAGCATCCGACTTTGGGCCGCGCCGTTTGGGCCGGGCTGCTTCTCGGGCTGTCGATGCTGACCCGAGCCAGCTCGGTGTTCATGATGCCGCTGGTGGGCGCTTGGGTGTTGTGGCAGTTTCGCAACCGGCGGCGTGAGTTGGTGGTGGCGCTGTGCATTCCCGTTGTGGCGGGGCTGACGTTGGTGCCGTGGGTGATGCGAAACTACTCATTGTTCGGCAAGTTCATTCCACTTTCCACCCAAGGCGGCTCGGCGTTGCTGCAAGGCAATAACGACTTCGTGGCCACCAATCCGGCGTACTACGGCTTTTGTATCTGGGACACGAAGATCAATGACGACATCACGCGGCAGTTGAAGGCGCCCGACAACGAATACGAGCGCGACCGGGTCGCGCAACGACTGGCGATCGACTGGTTGAAGACCCATCGTGACAAGTGGTGGTACCTCGTGCAGGCCAAGTTTCGGAGGAGTTGGACGCCGGTCCTCCAGCAGAACTCGAAGGCCCGTCGGCTCGGCATGCTCATCATGTGGGGGCCAATCCTAGTGCTGTTTGCCGCCTCGTTCTTCCCCACGCTCATCCAGTTCCTCCGGGCCGGTGATGGCGGCTGGCTGTTGCATCTGGCGATTTTCCACTATGCCATCAACTCGATCGTGTTCTTTGGGCTGGTGCGCTACCGGTACCCGATCGAAGGCTTGTGCGTCATCCTCGCCAGCGTCAGTGCCGTCTGGATGTGGAAGAAAATCTTTCGGACGCCGTCAATCGCTTGAGAAAGGACCTCTCCCATGCAGTCTGATAACCTATCGTTCGGAAGATTTGTTCTGCCGGACAAGCTTCACCGACGGCTGCAGTTTGACCGCTGGTCAGTCACGGAGTTCATCCGCTCCAAGGGTCTGGCCCATCTGCGCGGCGCCTTCGTGCTGGATGCCGGCTCAGGTTCGCTGGATGAACAAACCTCCAGAGAATCACTCAAGGACGCCCGTCTCCACACGATGGACATCGCGCAACGCACCGGCCTGACTTATATCGGCGACCTCCATCGGATGCCTGTTCGGACAGAGACCTATGACGTAGTCTTCTGCACCCAAGTTCTGGAACATGTCCGTCAACCTCACGTCGTTTGCTCAGAGATTTTTCGCGTGCTCAAGCACGGTGGCAACCTGTTCGTCACCGTGCCCCAAACGTGGTACCTCCATGATTTGCCGCACCATTACTTTAACCACACCTGCTACGGTCTGCGCTTCATTTTGGAAGCTGCGGGCTTTGAAATCCTGACTTTGGAACCCCAAGGCGGCCACTTCCACTGCCTCGGCACCCAATTGCATTACACGTGCACCGTCATCAAGGACGCCATGACCACGCCGCTACGACGCGTCCTGTTGTTTCCTTTGCTTGTGGTCTGCAGCATCGTGTTCGGCCTGATGACCAAGCTGCTGTGCCTCTGGCTCGACAGATTCGACAAGCAACGCAAGAACACGCTCGGCTGGAACTGTCATTGCCGGAAACCTTTATGAGATTTCTTGTTACCGGCGCCACTGGCTTTGTCGGCAGCAACCTGATCAACGCGCTTGTGGCGGCGCACGGCGCGGATGCCGTGACGGCGGTGGCGCACGAAGAGTTAAGCGAGGGCGAGAAGGAACGGCTTGAGACTCTGCGCAAACTTGGTGTGCGGCTGGTGCGCGGCGATCTGATGACGTTGCACAAGGGTAGCATGGCGGTGCCGGCCTTCGATGTCGTTTATCACCTCGCGGCATACACGGAGACCGAAACATTGAGCGAGCGCATGTCGGTCAACAATGTTGGCACCGGCAACCTGCTCGAATGGCTCAGCGAGAGCTTGCCGGGAAAACGCTTCATTTACACGGGCACGTTGGCCAGCGTGGATCGCCTCTGCCCGAGCGGCCCGCTTGACGAAACGGCACCCTGCACGCCGAAGACCGCCTACGGTCAAAGCAAGCTGGCCGCTGAGGACGTGATCCGTTCCTGCCGTGCCAAGTTCGGTTACGATTACACCGTTCTGCGGGTTTGCACGGTGCTGGGCAAAGGCTACCGGCCCGGTGGCATGTTCGGCGTGTTCCCGCAAATGCTCGCCCGCCGCGCGTTACCAACGCGGTTGAATTGGCCGGGCCAAACGTCGTTTATTGAGATCAGCGATCTCGTGCAGATTCTTTTTTCGGTGCCAACCCTTCCACAAACGGCCAATGAACTCTACGTCGTGAGCAACGGCGAGGATCCCAGCTTCGACAAGCTATTGGATCAAATGGCTGCTATGCTCGGCTTGTCGCGCAACAAGATCGAACTGCCCAAGTGGTTCTGGTCTTTAACGTGCCGGATCGTCTGGCTGGTGGCCTCGACACGATTGACACCGTACCGGCTCCAGATCCTCTGTTGGCGGCTGGGCCACATGATCAGCGATGATATGAACGTTGATGCCGCGAAACTCAACGCCGTGATTCCAATTACCTATCAAACCATCGAAGATGGTCTGCGACAAGCCTACTCGTGTGACTAGCAGTGCTGTCAACTCTCCTTCGCCGCGCGTCATCATCGTCATCGCGCTGATGGCGTTTGTTGTGCGGCTGGCGTTCTGGCATTTCTATCCCACGCCGCCGCTGAGCAGCGTCGCCGTTGGCGATTATCTGCGACCCGCCGCGCGCATCGTGCGCGGGATGCCGTTCAACGATGAGTCCATCAAGGAACTCGTTCGCATGACGCCACTGTATCAGTACCTAATCGCAGCGCTGATTCAGTTCTCACCGCAGAAGGCGGAGTTACTGGCGGAAGTCGATGAACTGCTCGAGCCTGGGCACACGGCGGCGAGCGTCGAGATCCGCAGCGGCCCGTTGGTGACGCGCCTGCATCGCCAGATGAGTTTCGTCCATGTCTGCCTGGACACGCTCTCGGTCGTGTTTGTTGTTCTGCTGGCGACAGCTGTGGCGGGCGGCACGGCAGGCGCGATCGCGGGCAGCATCGCGGCGGCGTTTCCCTTGTATTGGTACTCGAACAATCTGCTGACGCAGGAGCCGATGTTCACCTGCGGGCTGACCGCGCACGTGTACCTGCTCGTGCTCGCGTTTCGCAAACGCAGCGTCGTGTTGTTCGCCGCAGCGGGCTTGATGCTGGGAGTTGCCACGCTCGTGAAAGCGTCGGCCCAATACTGGCCGCTTTTTCTGCTGCCGGTGTGTCTGTTTTTGATCGCGCCCAAGCTCGAAGCGGTGCGTTCGTACGCGACGCTTGTCTTGTGCTACCTCGCCGTGCTGACGCCGTGGGCGATCCGAAACTACCTCGTGTTTCACGATTTCATTCCTGTGAGTACGGCGCAAGCGGGAACGTTGCTGTTGCAGGGAGCCGATGAGCAATGGTGGTATATCGCCGGCAAAGCTAAGTGGCTGCCACCGTACCTCGAAAGGCTGAAGAGGGAAGGCAAAATCGCCAAACCCGACGACGCGACAACAAAGCCGACTCAGCTCGATCACTGGCTGACGCAGGCAGCCATCGAACGCTTTAAACAACGCTGGCGCGAAGAGCCGTGGAGTTATCCGCGATTCCTTGCGCTGAAACTGGCACGGATGTTTTGGGCAACCGAGTCGGGGAATCGACAGTTGCCCGTCGGGGTTTGTTACGCGCTGCTGTTGCCATTTTCGATTGCCGGCATCTGGCGGGCGGCGCACCGCGAACAGCGAACGTGGCCGGGCTGGGTGCTGTTGGCGTTGATCGGGTACTTCATGTTTTTTACGTGGATTGTCACTCCCATCGCCCGTTATATTCTGCCCGTCACGTTTTGCTTCATCGTGTTCGCTGCGTACAAGAAAACATCATGAAGAAAGCACTCGTCACTGGCATCACGGGCCAGGATGGCTCGTATCTCACGGAACTGCTATTGCAGAAGGGCTACGAAATCCACGGCATCGTCACACGTCATCCCGGCGCTCATCAAGAAATGTGTGGATGCGCGCAATCGCGGCGACAAGCTCATCGAATGTTGGGGGTACTGGCTCGCCGACGCGCGAGTTCATCTACGTCGAAGACGCCGCCGAAGGCATCGTGCGCGCCGCCGAGGCCTACAATGGCGCCGACCCGGTCAACATCGGCTCCGGCATGGAGATTTCGATCCGCGACCTCGTCAACCTCATCGCGAAGCTCACGAACTTTTGAGGCGAGATCCGCTGGGACCCGACCAAGCCCGACGGCCAGCCGCGCCGGTGCCTCGGCATCACGAAAGCCGAGCACGAGTTCGGTTTCCGCGCGCGCACACCGTTCGAAGAAGGCTTGCGCCGCACGATTGAGTGGTACGAGCAGCGTCTGGCCTCCGCCCGTTGAAGAAGGATGGCCGTTGCCACGGGTGCAAATCGAGTCTTTCGTTACCGATCAAACTGGACGAGCCAAACCAAAATGCACGATCCTAGGAAACTCACCTTCTTGGTAACCGGCGCGTCGGGGTTTGTCGGCAGCCGGTTGGTTCGAGCGCTCACAGCGCAGCACGATCCTGAATCGGTGATCGCGATGGTTCATTCCCAGCCATCGGAACGAGACCGTTGCCGCATCGCCGAGTTGCAGGGGTTGAATGTGGCCATCCTGCGAGGGGACCTTCTGCAACCGATCTCCCTGAACGCTCCGGACGTTGATGTGGTCTTCCATTTGGCTGCACACACCGATATCGAGCACCGCAGCGAACGCGTTCGAGTGAACGATGTCGGCACACAGAACTTGCTGGATTGGCTGGGCCCCAAGTTGCGCGGTAAGCGTGTCGTCTTTACCGGAACGTTGGCCAGTGTCGATCGTCGTTGTCCGCGGGGACAGTTGGATGAGTCCACACCGTGTACACCTCAGACCCAGTATGGCAAGACCAAGTATGATGGTGAGAGGCGAATCATGTCGGGGCAGAGCTCCTTTGGTTACACCTACACAATCATTCGGCTGGGGTCAGTGGTCGGACCAGACTATCGTCCAGAGGGCATGTTTGGCGTCTTTCCCGAAATGCTCGCGCGGCGTGCTTTGGCAACCAGGCTCAACTGGCCCGGCAGGAGCGCTTTTGTCCATGTCGACGATGCTGTGAAAATATTAATGTCATTGGTCGAGAACGGCGCGTCGGAGAATCAACTGTACGTGGTCAGCAACGGCGAACCGTTGTCGTTTGACATGGTACTGGACGATATTGCCGAATTGTTCCAGTTGCCCAGGCAAAAGGTTGTGCTGCCGGCATGGATCTGGTCCGCAATCGGGTACTCGGCCTGGCTGCTGCTGAAACTGCCCGTCACTCCCTATCGCATCCGACTGCTGAGTTGGCGGGTGGGTCATATGGTCTGGGACGGCATGTATGCCGACGCTTCGAAACTGAACGCCTTGTTAGGGATGAACTACCGCAGTGTCCGGAGATGCCTTGAGGACGCCTATGGCAAGCCGCCAACAACTGACTGAGCCGTATCCGGTGTCCTTCGCAAACGGAATCCCGTATCATCCGCAGTCCCGTTTTGTATGAAGCGCGTTCTTTCGGATTGCCTGCTCAAACTCTACGAGGTCGCCGGCGCTCCTCTTGTCAAGACTCGACTAGGACGGTCGTTGTTTGAATTCAGCTATGGCATTTACAAGAGAACGTACGAGGCCGGCGACGTGCAGGCACTCGCCTCTCTCGTGCCAGCGAACACTGTTGTCATCGACATCGGGGCAAACGTTGGGTTCTTCACAAGACGATTTGCCAAGTGGGTGCGCGGCAGTGGCAAAGTGATCGCCATCGAGCCTGAAGAGGTCAACTTCACGCGCTTGGCCAGGATGCTTCGCCAGCGGGGTCTGTTGGCCGTTGTCGAGCCCATCCAAGGACTCGTTGCCGAGGTGACGGAGACTCTTCGGTTGCAAGTGAACCCGCTACACCCTGGCGATCACAAGATCGGCAGCTCTGGCGTGCCCGTACAAGCCTATACTCTCGATGACCTGCTTGACCAGCGAGGCTGGCCCAAAGTCTCACTGATAAAGATCGATGTTCAAGGGGCGGAGCAACGCGTCCTGAACGGCGCGATCCGGACACTGGAGCGATTCCACCCCTGCCTTTTCATCGAGGTCGATGATGAAGCGCTAAAGCGGATGGGGTCTAGCGCGCCGGCAGTGATAGGATTCATGAAGTCGTGTGGCTATACTTTGCACCGCCTCCACAAAGGCAGGATCACACAACCACTCAAGCTCACCGATGTCTTGGCTTTATGTTCGAACGGTCAATATGCAGACTTCCTGTTTCTCTCGTCCGAACAAGCCTTTCTGCTGAACGACATCTCGGAGAGAAGATGAAGTCGCCTGCAGCCCGTCCCGACCTTGTGCGCTATTTCGACGACCTGGCGACTGGACGCGACCGTTGGATTGAGCGCAACCGGTACTACCACGACTCCCTTCACCGCATCCTTGCTTTCTTCGTTCCGAAGGGATGCTCAGTCCTCGAAGTCGGCAGCGGAACCGGGCAACTCCTAAATGCATTACAGCCGTCTCGCGGCGTGGGGATTGACATCAGCCCCAACATGGTCGAGGAGGCGCGGAAGAATTATCCACATCTCAACTTCTACGTAGACGACATCGAGGACCTCAAGCTGGAGGAGAAGTTCGATTACATCGTCATTGCTGATCTGCTGGGATTCTTGCACGATGTGCAACGCAGCTTCGAAAACCTCCAGCGTGTATGCACACCGCGCTCGCGCATCGTCGTCTCCTACTACAGCGTGCTCTGGGAGCCGATCCTGCACCTCGCGGAATCTCTTGGGTTTAAGGCGCGCCAGCCGGTTCAGAATTGGCTGGGTCCACTGGATGTGGAAAACCTTCTACAGCTTGCCGGTTTTGAAATCATCCGCCGCCAGCCTCGGTTATTACTGCCGGTGCGAATCCCCTGCTTGGCGACCCTCTTCAACCGGTATCTTGCCCCACTCCCGATCCTACGCAAGTTCGTCCTGACGTTCATCACTGTTGCGCGCCCCAAGCCCATTCCCCGCCAAGACAATCCATCTTGCTCGGTCATCATCCCGGCCCGCAACGAGCGCGGCAACATCGAGGCCGCCGTCCTGCACACACCGCGACTCGGCGCGCATACCGAGATCGTGTTCGTCGAAGGCAACTCCAACGACGGCACCGCCGACGAAATCAAACGCGTTATCACCGCGTATCCAGAACGCGACATCAAGCTCGTCCCGCAAGGCGACGGCCGCGGCAAGGGCGACGCCGTGCGCAAAGGGTTCGCCGCCGCGACGGGCGACGTGTTGATGATTCTCGACGCCGACCTCACCGTCGCGCCCGAAGAGTTGCCGAAGTTCTACCTCGCGCTCGTTTCCGGCCACGGGGAGTTCATCCACGGTTCCCGGCTCGTGTACCCGATGCAGGGTCAGGCGATGCGGTTCCTGAATGTTCTCGGCAACAAATTCTTCAGCGTCACGTTCACCTATTTGCTTGAACAGCGGTTCAAGGATACGCTGTGCGGTACGAAGGTGCTGTTCAAGTCCGACTACGAGCAGATCGCAGCAAATCGTTCGTACTTCGGCGACTTCGATCCCTTCGGCGATTACGACCTGATCTTCGGCGCCGCAAAACTGAACCGGAGAATCGTGGAAATTCCGATTCACTACCTAGCGCGCAAGTACGGCACGACCAACATCAGCCGCTTCAAGCACGGCTGGTTGTTGCTGAAGATGTCGGTGTTCGCCATGCGCAAACTCAAATTCGTGTGAACCTATGACCAAAGTCCCTTACCTCGACCTGAAAGCGCAGTACAAGAGTATCCGCGAAGAAGTGCTCGCCTCGCTCGAAGCCGTGTGCGAGTCCACCGGCTTCGCGCAAGGCCCGGCCACAAAAGCCTTCGAGCAAGAGTTTGCGGCTTACTGCGAAGCCAAGCACTGCGTCAGCCTCAACAGCGGCACCAGCGCGCTCCACCTCGCGATGCGCTGCCTCGACATCGGCCCGGGTGACGAGGTGATCCTCCCGCCGATGACATTCATCGCCACCGCGTGGGGTGCCAATTACGTCGGTGCGACCCCGGTATTTGTGGACATCGACCCTCAACGCAGAACCCTCGACCCTCGACTTCTTGAAGCCGCGATCACCAAGCGCACCAAAGCCATCATCCCCGTTCACCTCTTCGGCATGCCCGCCGACCTGGACCCAATCCTCGCCATCGCCGGCAAGCACGGCATCCCGGTCGTCGAAGATGCCGCGCAAGCTCACGGCGCCCGGTACAAAGGCAAACGCCTCGGCCAATTCGGCGTCATTTCCTGTTTCAGTTTTTACCCCGGCAAGAACCTCGGCGCGTACGGCGAGGGCGGCGCGCTCGTGACCAACGACGAGTCGTTTGCCAAACGCGCCCGCTCGCTCCGCGAACACGGCCAGAGTCAACGCTACCACCACGACGAAGTCGGCTACAATTACCGGATGGACGGTTTTCAGGGCGCCGTACTCAGCATCAAACTCAAACGTCTCGACGAATGGAACGCCGCCCGCACGCGTCACGCCCTACGTTATTCCGAGTTGCTCGCTGGCACTCACGTCACTCCACCCTCGACCTTCGACGATTCCCAATCCGTCTGGCACTGCTACGTCATTGAAATGGACAACCGCGACCGGGCACGAGAGAAACTAACCGCCGCAGGAATCGACACGGGACTCCATTATCCCCTCCCCCTGCATCTACAAAAAGTTTATGCCTCGCTCGGCTACCAGCGCGGTGACTTCCCGGTTTCCGAACGACTCGCGGAGCGTTGCCTTTCGCTGCCGATGTATCCCGAGCTGACCGACGAGCAGATTCAAGCTGTCATTTCCGCTCTACGAGGCGCTCGGCAGTAATAATTCTCTTGAAAAAGTCTCGGCTCGGCCTTACTAGTGGCGCTCCCAAATACGTGCATGACTCAGTGAACACACCCGTAACTGTTCTCGGAATCTCAGCATACTATCACGACAGCGCCGCTTGTCTGGTGCGCGATGGCGTGGTTGTTGCCGCAGCCCAAGAGGAGCGGTTCACCCGCAAAAAAGGCGACCACCGGTTCCCGAAGAACTCCGTGGCTTACTGTCTCAAGGAGGCCGGCATCACGCCCCAAGATCTCACGCACGTGGCGTTTTACGACAAGCCGTGGATCAAGTTCGAGCGACTGTTGGAAACTTATCTTGCCTTTGCCCCGCGAGGGTTCGCCTCCTTCATCATGGCAATGCCCCTGTGGTTGAAAGAAAAACTCTGGATGGACGAACAGATCAAGACGGAAGTTGGGTTCAAGGGCGACTTGATTTTCCCCGAACACCACCAGTCGCACGCGGCTTCGGCGTTTTTCCCGTCGCCGTTCGAGCGGGCGGCCATCATCACGATGGATGGCGTCGGCGAATGGGCCACCGCCTCTTGGGGCGTCGGTGCCGGCAACCGCGTCGAGTTGAAATACGAACTGAAGTTCCCGCACAGCCTGGGATTGTTGTACAGCGCGTTCACCTACTACACCGGCTTCAAGGTCAACTCGGGAGAATACAAAGTCATGGGCCTCGCGCCGTATGGCGAGCCTAAGTACGTGCAACAGATTCTCACGAAACTGATGGACCTGCGCGAAGACGGTTCGTTCCGCCTGAACATGGATTACTTCAACTACTGTCAGGGGTTGACGATGACCAACGAGCGCTTCGATAAGCTGTTCGGCGGCCCGCCGCGCAAACCCGAGTCATTGCTCACTCAGAAGGACATGGATATGGCGCGCTCCGTCCAAGACGTCACCGAAGAGGTTATGCTCCGCATGGCCCGGCATGTGAAAAAGCAAACAGGCGAGACCAACTTGTGTCTGGCCGGCGGCGTGGCGCTGAATTGCGTCGGCAACGGGAAAATTCTCCGTGAGCGGATTTTTGAGAACATCTGGATACAGCCTGCGGCGGGCGATGCCGGTGGCGCGCTCGGCGCGGCGCTGTTTGTGTGGCATCAGGTGTTGAACCACCCGCGCCAGGCCAATCCCGAGCACGACACGCAACAAGGCTCGTATCTTGGCCCCGCTTGGAGCAGCGACGAAATAGAGGCGTGGCTCAAGAAGGAAGGCATCCCGTATCACCGCCACAACAACGGCGAAATCCCGGCCCTGACCGCCGAACAATTGGCGCAAGGCAAAGTGGTCGGCTGGTTTTGCGGGCGGATGGAGTTTGGCCCACGGGCCCTCGGCGCCCGCAGCATCATCGGCGACGCGCGCGACCCGAAGATGCAGTCAGTGATGAATCTCAAGATCAAATACCGGGAATCCTTCCGGCCGTTCGCGCCGTCTTGTCTGCGCGAGGATGTCGCGGAGTATTTCGAGATGGACTGCGAATCGCCGTACATGCTGCTGGTCGCGCCCGTGCAGCCGAAGCGTTGGGTGAAGATGACCGGCGAGCAGGAGAAGTTGTGGGGCATTGAGAAGCTCAACGTGCCGCGCAGCGACCTGCCGGCCATCACCCACGTGGATTATTCGGCGCGCATCCAGACGGTGGACCGCCGCGATCATCTGCAATATTACCGGCTGATTGAAGAATTCAAGAAACGCACCGGCTACGGCATCATCATCAACACCTCCTTCAACGTGCGCGGCGAGCCGATCGTGTGCACCCCGCAGCAGGCGTATCTGTGTTTCATGCGCACCGAAATCGATGTCCTCGTGCTGGAGGATTGTCTGCTGTACAAGCACGAACAGCCCGCCCTGAAACAGGACACGGACTGGCGCAGCGAATACGAACTGGACTAGCGAGCCGACCGATGCATCAGGTAAAACCTAAATCCACTCGTGAGCTGCGCAAGTTCGGACTGACGATCGCGGTGCCGTTGGCGCTGCTGGGCGGCTTGGCACTGTGGCGCGGTCGCGCGGCGGGACCGTACCTGCTGACGGTGGCTGCGGCGTTGGCGCTGGCGGCGTTGTTGTTGCCGCGTGCGCTTGCTCCGCTCGAAAGAGTCTGGATGAAGGTGGCCGAAGTGCTTTCAGCGGTCATGACGCGCGTAGTGTTGTTCCTGAGTTTCTTCCTGGTGATCACGCCCTTCGGGCTGTTGCTGCGGCTGTTCCGCAAGGACTTGCTTCAATGCAACTTTGACCCGCAACAGAAGTCCTATTGGGTGATTGTCGAGTCCGATGGCCCCTGCAGCCGGTCAGACAAGCCGTATTGAGATTGAGTATGACTGAGCCGAAACGCAAATGGATTCGTTACCTTCAGAACTTTTCGTTGCTGGGGGCGTCGTGCTTGGCCGGTCTGGTCATGTTGGAACTTGTTCTGCGATGGACGATGCCCCAGCCCGTGTTTCATCGGGATTTATGGCTGTTGCCGCTTCAGAACCGCACGGGGTACGTGGATTATGGCGGGACCACGCATGTGGTTCACCACAGCACCAACAAATGGGGATTCCGCGGCGGCCCGGTGCCCAATGACTGGGAGCAACGGCCGACGATCCTGACGGTCGGCGGCAGCACCACCCAATGCGTGGAGGTCAACGACGATGAGACGTGGCCGGCTCAGCTCCAAGTTCTGCTGCGCGGCACGGACTCCCGCATCATGGTGCAAAACGCGGGGATCGCGGGCCATACGTCCCGCGGTCACGTCCTGATGATGGAGCGAGTGGTACAGGTCGTGAAGCCTGATTTGGTGATCGTGCTGCTCGGCATCAACGATCTAACGCTCTCGCTCCGGGAGGATTATGTGACCAAGGAACTCGTTGACCGCACAAGCCGGAAGTACACTCTGTTTGCCCACAGCCGGGTGGCGCAAATGGCGTATCTTTGGAAACAGATCCTCGTCAACAAGACGCCGCGGGTCTTCCGACGCAACTTGGAGTACAGCCCAACACCTTTGACGGACCCAACGCCGTTGCCCAACAACTTGGATGACCTGCTGCCGTCCTTGCCGATCTTCCGCCAGAATGTGACCCGGATCATCCAGCTCGCCAAAGAGCAACATGTCCAACTGTTGTTCCTTACCCAACCCACCGTGCACGAAAACACCCCGGCCAACGAACAGATCAGTGGCGGCGGGTGGTGGATAGGAGAGACGAGATTCAAGATCTCCGCCGCGACCTGGCGCAGGATGCTTGACCGGTTTAATTCGACGCTGATGGAGGTTTGCCGGGCGCAGGATGCGCCCTGCTTCGACCTGGCCTCGGCGATTCCCTCGCGACCGGAATATATCTTCGACCTCGTCCATTTTACTCCCGAGGGTGACCGCTTGGTGGCGCAAAAAGTTTGCCAGTTCATGCAACACAGTGATATTCTTGACGAGTTGGTTCGCAAAAAGAAACAAACCGGCTATCAACCATGAGTAAACTTCGTCTGATTTGGGATTTTCTGAAGGTTCGGAAGAAATGGTGGCTGGCGCCGATTGTGCTGTTCCTTCTGCTGATCGGCTTGGTCATCGTCCTGAGCCAAGGATCGGCTCTCGCGCCGTTCATCTATACCCTATTCTAGCGTCGCGCGTTCGACGCGATGCCGCATTCAAAATGGCACCCATCGTGGTGATGCAGGTTGTGCTCAGTCTGCGCGTGGGTGGATTGGAGCGCGTCGTGGTCGACCTTGTCAACCATGCGGCACCGGAGTTTCGCTTCGTCGTCTGCTGCCTCGAAGAAGCCGGCACGTGGGCCGACCAGATTTCTTCCGC
Organism: Verrucomicrobiia bacterium; assembly: GCA_041495285.1. Taxonomy (GTDB): domain Bacteria; phylum Verrucomicrobiota; class Verrucomicrobiia; order Palsa-1439; family Palsa-1439; genus JBGQCJ01. The sequence goes on along the minus strand of JBGQCJ010000040.1, from coordinate 3,179 downwards.
GCGGGGCAAAGTCGTCGCGCTCGGCAAAAAGCCGGGGGTGGATTGGCGAATGTTCTGGAGAATCGCCCGTCTCGCCCGGACCGAGAACATCAAGGTGATTCACACGCACAACTCCACCGCCCATTTCTACGGCGCGCTCGCCGCCAAGCTGACCGGCGCGAGAGTTTTGCATACCGAGCACGGCAAGAACGTTGGCGAAGAGACTCGCTACCATCGGCTGAATCGCTTTGCCGCCCGCTTCACCGATTTCACCGTTGCCGTCTCCGACAAGAATGCCGAGGTCGCCGTCCGGCACGAGAGCGTTGCGCCGTCGCAAATGAAAGTGATCCCCAACGGCATTCGCATCGCACAATTCAACGCGCCGCGGAAAAGCCCGGGACGACGCATTGGAACAGTTGGCCGCCTCGTACCGGAGAAAAACTACCCGTTGCTGTTGCGCGCCTTCGCCGGCATCCGCGACGCCGAACTAACCTTTGTCGGCGACGGCCCGCTGCGCGGCGAACTCGAACAGCAGGCGGGACCGCGCGTACATTTCCTCGGTCAACAAACCGACGTCGCACCACTGCTGGCCGGCTTTGATGTGTTCGTGTTGTCGTCGAGTACCGAAGGCATGAGCATCGCGCTGCTCGAAGCGATGGCGGCCGGTTGCCCCATCGTTGTCACCGCCGTCGGCGGCAACATTCAATTGATCCAACACATGCAGACCGGCCTTGTCGTGCCGCCCGACGATGAAGCGGCGTTGCGTGCGGCCATCGAAAAACTTCTCCATGACCGGGCCTTGGCGACGCGGCTCGGCGACGCAGCCCGTAAATTGGCCCGGCAGCGCTACAGCGTCGAAGTCATGACCCGCGGCTATGAAGAGTTGTGGCGGCAACTGGCAGCATGAACGTGCTGTTCGTTTCGAATTTGTTTCCCAACGCAGACGAACCGACGCGCGGAATGTACAACGCCCAACAAGTCGCCGCGTTGTCGAAACTATGCAGAGTCAACGTGATCGCGCCGATGCACAAGCCGGTCGCTGACGAAACTTGGAACGGCATCGCCGTGACGCACCCGCGCTTCAGACATGTGCCGGTACTCTCGCGGCCGCTCAACGGCTGGCTGTTCGCGCGCGCCATCGAGCCGGCCATCCGCCGTGAGAAATTCGATATCGTCCTCGTCAACTGGGCGTACCCGGACGCCTACGGCGTAATGCTTGTCGCCGACAAACTGAAGTTTCCCTTCGCCACGACCGTTCAAGGCAGCGACGTGAACGTGTTCTTCCAGAACCCGACGCGCAAGAAGCAAATCCTGCGGGCGCTCCGCGCCAGCCGCGCGGTTTTCACCCGCAGCGAAGCGCTCCGACAGAAGCTCGCCGCCGAAGGCATTGAGGCCACGACGGTGTACAACGGCATCGACCGTAAGAAATTCCGGCCACTCGATCGTGCCGAGTGTTGCCGGCAACTGGAACTCGACCCACACCGGAAGCGCGTGTTGTACGTGGGCAATTTGCTGCCCGTCAAAGGTCCGACCGTCCTGTCGCGTGCCGCTGAGCAATTGAAGGAGGCGGATGTCATCTTTGTCGGCGCGGGAACGGAAAAGATCACTGCCGGCCGCTGCGTCGGCGCGCGGCCGCACGTGGAAATTCCATTGTGGATGAACGCCAGCGATGTGCTTTGTCTGCCGAGCTTGAACGAAGGCATGCCCAACGTCGCCCTTGAAGCGATGGCGTGCGGATTGCCGGTGGTCGCCTCGCGCGTCGGCGGCGTACCGGAAGTTGTACGCGAGGGCGTGAACGGATTCATGGTGCCGCCGTCCGACCCGGACGCGCTCGCCGAGGCACTGCGACGCGCGTTGGAGACGAAGTGGAACCGCGACGCAATTTGCGCTTCAGTAGCGAAGTTCGACTGGGATTTGAACGCGCGTACGGTGGTGGGGGCGCTTGAGAAGCTGCAAATGCGCTTGCCACGACCGGGCGCCGCAGTATAGTTTCGCGCCCATGAAAATCTTCGTAACAGGTGGGGCCGGCTACGTCGGGAGCATCTGTGTTGAGGAGTTGCTCCACGCAGGGCACGAGGTCACTGTCCTCGACAACTTGAGCGAAGGGCATCGCCAGGCTGTCGATCCCCGGGCGAAGTTTGTTGAGGGCGACCTTCTGGATCGTCAGTTGTTGGGGAAGGCGTTGGAATCAACGCGGCCTGACGCGGTCATGCACTTTGGGGCGGCCACTCTCGTCCCCGAAAGCATGGTCAAGCCAGCGAAGCATTTCATGAATAACGTGGCCGGCGGCGTGAATCTGGTGGACGCGTGTGTGCAGACGGGCATTCGCAAATTCATCTTTTCCTCCACGTGCGCCATCTTCGGCATGCCGCAACAGCCGCTGCTCACTGAGGATCTGCCCAAGCAGCCCATCAATCCATATGGCGAATCCAAGTTGATGTTCGAGAAGGTGCTCGATTGGTATAACCGTCTCTTCGGCATTCAGTATGTGTGCCTGCGATATTTCAACGCCGCCGGCGCTTCGCGCCGATTCGGCGAACATCACAATCACGAAACTCACTTGATCCCACTCGTTCTCCAAGTCGCGCTGGGTCAGAGACCGCACGTGGAGATCTACGGCACCGATTATCCGACGCCCGACGGCACCTGCATCCGCGACTACGTGCACATCGTGGACCTCGCCCAAGCCCATATGCTCGCGCTGCAATGCGAGAAAAGCGACGCCCTGAACCTCGGCAGCGGCGCAGGCTACTCGGTCAAGCAGGTGATCGAAACCGCCCGCAAAGTGACCGGCCATGACATCCCGGCCCGCGAATCGCCACGGCGGCCCGGTGATCCTCCACGGTTGGTGGCTGATTCATCGAAAACGCGCCGGGTGCTCGGCTGGACACCGCGCTTCGATTCGCTCGAGTTGATCATCGACAGCGCGTGGCAGTGGCACAAGACACATCCGCGTGGATACGAATAGCAGCGTGATTGCTCGACTTTCTCAGACGGCGCGGCGGGCGCTCATCCGGTGCAAGGACGCGGCCCGGTACTCCCCGCTTACAGAGACTCTCTTGCGAACCGGCATTCTGGCACAAAGCCGGTTCACCGGGAGCAAACCCGAGCGGCTGAACTTGCTGACGCGCGCCTACCGGCTGGCGGAGAGTGCCCGCGCACGGGGACCAATCCAAAGACAGTTGGCACCGGATCTCAAT
>JBGQCJ010000039.1:0-33521 GCA_041495285.1 Verrucomicrobiia bacterium | reverse complement strand
CCGTGCTGCAGCGGATCGAACTGCGCCGGGTCCGGCAGCTCCACCGGCGGCTCCAACACGGAAATTTCCATGTGAATCTCCGGCAACTCGTCGGGTTGTACCGGAGGAAACCGCGGATCTTCCAGCGCCGACGCCACCGCCGCCTCGACGACGTTCAGCCACGAAGGCCGCTCGAAATCCATCTTGCCGATGCAGCCGCGCAGTTCACCGTGCTTCTTGAGTGTCACGAATGCCGCGTGTGGTTCGCACAGGCCGGGCGTCAAATCCTCGTCGGATATCTCGAGTTGCCCCTCGCCGCGCACGGCATTCTCGATGGCCTGCCGCGCCCACCGCAGCAATTTCCGCTGCTCCTCGCCGCTCAGCCCGGAAGCGTTCACGCCGGCAGTTTAACTCAGAAACTCAAGTCCGGGAAGAGCGATGCGGCGCTGCCAGGTATCGTCGGATTACCGGGGGAAACGCTGTTCGGCGCAGGTCTCCTGACCCCGCCGTTTGGTCTGACCGTGAGGTCTCCCCGCCCGGCCTGTATCGGGAGACCTTCGGTCGAGGGGTGTGCGGGGTCGGGAGATTGCCGCGAAGACATCGTCGCGGCGTCTCGTCGGACTCGGCTCTCGCACAACCGGGAGGTCGCTGCGGCCGTTTCGTGGGCCGGTGGTCTGGCTTTCTGACGTTGCCAAGCCACCGAGCGATGATACATAGCAGTGCCATGTATCATCGGATTGCGGGAGAAACAGCAACGGGCTACTTCGCGGTGCCTTCCACGAGACGGATCTCGTCGGCGGTCAGGCCGTAGAGCTTGTAGACGAGTTGGTCAATCGCACGCTCGGTGGCGGTCACGGCGTTTTGCAGCGTCTTGCGCTCGGACTCCGTCTTCGCCTTGCGCAGCTTTGGCACAAGCCCCAGCATCTTGTCACTGGCCAGTTCCCGGCGTTGTTCGTCGAGATTGCGGAGAAATGCGGCGTCAACGGCGCGCGTGCGGCGCGAGGCCCCGGCGATTGCTCACAGCCCAGCCCAAGGCTTCAAACAACGGGTTCAGGAATTCGTTGCGCAGGCTGGTTTCGTCGTAGTCGGGGCGCTGATATTCCGCGAAGCCTTTCTCGAATGTTTCAACGAGGCGACCGAGTTCCGCCTGAAACGTAGTGGAGGCTGGGGACGTAGCCATTGAATGTATTGTAGCAGCGCAGGCAGCCGGCAGGCAAGCGGGCCGCTTGCCCTACAAACCAAGGTCGGCAAATAGTTTCATGCCGGCTGCCGTTGCCGGGTCCGGCAGAAAATCCACGGCGGCTTCCTTCATCTTGTCGAGCGACATCGGCACTTGTTTGCAAGTGGCGCTGGCGTACACGGTGCCGTGTTCGTCCCGGAGTTCGGCGCTGGATTCCCAAAGTCGGCCCCGGTCGCTCTCGAAGCGCGCGACGACGACGAGTTTCTGACCGACAGAAACCTTCTTCAGAAAACGGATGTTGAGTTCCGCAGCAAGGCAGAATTTCCTTTTCTCGGAGGCGGCCGCCCAAAACATCACTTCATCGAGCGCCGTGGAGATGATGCCTCCGTGAATGATGCCGCGAAAGCCGGCATGATGCGGTTGGGGAATAAAATCGGCGAGCACTTCGTCGCCCTCGCGGCGGAAGCGTAGGTGCAGACCGTATGGATTGTCTGCGCCGCAGACGAAGCAGTCGCGGGTGTAGGGCAATTGGAGCGCGCTCATTTGAGCAAGCGGGCGGTCAGCCGCCCGAGCAGGTAAATCAGAAACCAACAGGGCAACGCGAAGATCAGGACGGTGGCCAGCGCCGGCCAACTCCATTTCACGAGACCGGCCTGCATGGGGTAGACCATGATGATGAAGTAACAGGAGAAGCGCGTATGGCCGAGGACTTCGCACAGCGTCTTGTCCTTCTTGCGCAGACCGAGCACGATGGTGAAGACGCCCAGCCCGATGCAGCTTGCGGTGACAATCCACGCCAGCGCTTTCGAGGAGAACAGATAGGACGCGATGCTGGCATCGGCCAGGTGCCGCGCCCAATTCAAGCCCGCCCATAGCATGACGAACCCGTTGGCGACGGCGTGGCCGAACGACACTTTGTTCTTGTACAGTTCGCCGAGAATCAACGACGTGTACACGGGCAGAATCGCCCACACGGTGCCGAGATTGTCGAACGGCACGGCAAGCAAATCCACAAATCGGGTCAGATAACCATGCACCGGCACGACCACACCTCCTGGCCGGTGTTTCTAGCAGAAGCCGCCGCTCGGAGCAAGCGCCGCTTCGGTCTTACGCTTTGACGCTCCGCGATTCTGCCCTTATACTTCCGCCGTGATTTTGGACATCGTCAAATACGGACACCCGGTCTTGCGCGAGAAGGGCAAGCGCGTCGAGAAGATCACGCCGGAAATCCGCCGGTTGGCCGCCGACATGATCGAAACCATGTACCCGGCCAACGGGCTTGGCTTGGCCGCCCACCAAATTGGCCGCGCGCTCATGCTCACCGTGATCGACGTGTCCGGCAGCGAACAACCGTCGCAACTCGTCATTGACGGTAAGCCGCAGGACGTTGCGGCGCACATGCCGCTGGTGCTGGTCAATCCGCTGCTCAGTCAAACGGAAGGCGAGCAAATCAGCCACGAAGGTTGCCTGAGCGTTCCCGACATCAGCGCCGACATCCGGCGCGCCGCAAAGGTTCATGTGCGCGCCCTGAATCTCAATGGCAAGGAAGTGGCGTTCGATTGCACCGGACTGCTGGCCTGCGCCGCGCAACACGAGGTGGATCATCTGAACGGCATCCTGTTCATTGACCGTATGGACGCCGCGACCCGCGCCAGCCTGTCCGGCAAGCTGAAGAAAATGCAGAAGGAGACACTCGCCGCGCTCGGAAAACCGTCCAAGGCGCGCCGCACGGCCGTCGCGCTGTGAGCCTCGTTTGTCATTCTCAGCGAAGCGAAGAATCTCTCTGATGAACTTCTTGCGCACCGTCATCGGCCTGTGTTCGAGTTTCAAGAGTTACCGGCTCATTCGCGATCTTCCCCTCACCTCCTCGATGAAATATCTGTTGCGACTCCTCACGCTGCTGGCTCTGATTCTCGTGGCCAGTTTCGTTCCGTTGACCATTGAGGGAATCAACGAATTTGGCCGGCGCTTCGACAAGGATCGGCCTGAGTTCTCCATCCGCGACAGCAAGATCGTCACCAGCGTCCCGCAACCCTACCGGTGGGGTGACGACGATTTGCTCTTCGTGCTCGACACGACCGGCAAAGTCGTGAAGCCGGACACGACGGCGCTGCGCGGCATCCTGTTCATGGCCGACAGTTACACTTTCTGGATGCAGGTGACCAACGCGCCCGAAGCCGGCATCCTTGTCCAAACGCAGAAATTCCTCGGCTACCCCAATGGGGTCGTCAACGGCGCTTACTTCCGCAAGCTGACCCAGCAGTTCGTGTGGATTGCCGTTCCGCTGGCGTGGGTGTTGTTCGTTCTGGTGGGCATGTTGATGTGCTCGATCCAAGCCTACCTATTTACCGCCGTCGCCTCCTTCATGGAACGAACCATGCCGGCGCCGCTGCGCTTCCAACAACTGCTCAACATCGCTCTGCACGCCGTCACGCCCGCCGCCATCATCTTCACCGCGTACATGGCCATGCGCCTGCAAGAACTGAACCTGTGGCTGATTTATCTGGTGGCCTACGGAGTTTTCCTGATCGGTGCGACCAACGCCTGCCGAGACAAAACGGCAAGGGAAGAACCGCGCAAAGACGAATTGCTGTAACCGCAGTGGAGGGACGCGCTCCGTCGCGTCCGTTCGCGCGATGCGGCCACGACGGAGCGTGGCCCTCCCGATCATACCGAAAAGCTCTCCCCGCAAGAACACGTCTGCGTCGCGTTCGGATTATGGATCTTAAAGCCGCCGCCGATCATCTTCTCCTGAAAATCAATCTCCGACCCGCTGACGTAGAGCGCGCTCTTCACGTCCACGAGCACGCGCGTACCGGCCGACTCGACAAGAATGTCTTTCGGCGTCGGCGGACTCTTCTCGAAATCCATCTTGTACTCCAACCCGGCACAACCGCCGCCGACCACCTTGACGCGCAACGCGCCTTCTGCGACGCCATCGCGCTGCATCAACTGCCGCATCTTCCGCCCCGCCGCCTCCGTCAGCTTGATCAGCTTCTCGCTACCGGCACGCGGGCCTGCTTGAGTGGGAAATTCAACGGTCATGGTTCGTCACGTATTGTAGCCGCGAATCTCATTCGCGGCCAGCCCCTAGCCTCATTTTCCCGTCCGGCGCACGCGGTAACGCGCTTTCCGTTCCTTGATCGTAAGCTTCATCTGCGACGCCGGCGGCTCGTCCAGACCGAGACTTTTCCGAACCGCGTTTCGCGCCACGCGGCAATTGGCTAGAGCGACTTTGGCTTCCTCTCTTGTGGCTGATTCGCCGGGGTAGCGAAACTCCACGGCGTAATGAGTCAGCCCGTCAACGTTCTCACGCAATGACGCAAGAAAAGGTTCTACCGGCTGCACCAGTTTCAGCAGCGCCACCAAATCGTGCGTCTTGGGGAACGAAATACCCGCTTCAGCCAGTCGCCCTTTGAGGTATTTCTCGGTGCACTGTTGGCTGAGAAAACAAACCAAATCGTGGTTCGGGCGATTGCGCGCGCGCAGTTCACGCTGACCGGAACGAAAATCGCCTTCCGCTTTTTCAACCCATTCAGCGGTGATGGGCTTCATAAAGGACTTTCCCCTTCTCCAAAATTTCCTGAATGAAACAATCGCCCCATGCCAGTCGCTGACGAATTTTCTGCGGCGAACGCACCAGCAAGTCCATGGGGAAAGGCGCATCTGTTTTACGCCGAATCTCAATGGCCTTCTCGACGCCGCGTCCCCGGTGCGGCATGATCACCAGCAAATCCACATCGGAATCGCGCGTGGCCTTCCCGTAGGCGTACGACCCAAACAAGATGATGCGTCGCGGCCGAAACTGCCGGGCGATCTCTTGGGCGTACTCGCGGATTTGTCGCCGTGTCACCATGACCGGATTCTACCACAGCGGCACAGAGTCTCTGTGTCTCTGTGGTTCAATCATTCCCCGCCTTTTCCCCGGATGCCCGGCTCGGTCAATGCGCGCAGGTTGAAGATTTCATCGAGTTGTTTCTCGCTCAAGCCGGACATCTCGCGGGCGACTTCCCGGACAGTCTTGCCTTCCTTGTATGCTTTCTTCGCAATCTCAGCGGCTTTGTCGTAACCGATGACCGGTGCCAGCGGCGTGCACATCGCCAGACTTCGTTCGACGAGCGACTCGCAACGTTCCCGGTCGGCTTCGATGCCTTTCACGCACGCGTCGGCGAAGTTGCGCGCGGCGGCGGCGAGCAGATGCACGCTCTCCAGCATCTGTGCGCCGATCAATGGCATGCCGACGTTCAACTCGAAGAAACTCTGCAATCCGCCGAGCGTCACCGTCAAATCCGCGCCGATGACCCACAGGCAAACTTGAATCGTGCTTTCGGCAATGACGGGATTGACCTTGCCCGGCATGATCGAACTGCCGGGTTGCACAGCGGGAATTTTCAGTTCGCCAATTCCGCACCGCGGCCCGCTGCCCAGCAGCCGGATGTCGTTGGCGATTTTCGCTAGACTTACCGCGATGGTCTTCAACTGTCCGCTGGCCTCGACGCACGCATCGCGTGCCGCCGCCGCCTCGAAATGATTCTTCTCCTCGTGCAACGGAACGCTCAACTCCTTGGAGAGTTTCGCAACGGTTCGCTTGGCAAACTCCGGATGTGCGTTCAAAGCGGTGCCGACCGCTGTCCCGCCGAGCGGAAGCGCATCGAGTGTCTCAATAGCCAATTCAGCCCGGCCCTGCGCGTATTTCATCTGCGCGGCGTAACCCGAGAACTCCTGACCGAGCCGAATCGGTGTGGCGTCTTGCAAATGCGTGCGTCCGATCTTCATTACGTCGTCGAAATCGCCGGCTTTTTTCGCGAGAGACTTGTGCAATTGCTCCAATGCGGGCAGCAATTCTTCGCGAATGGCTTCGATGACGCTAATGTGAATCGCCGTCGGGAACACGTCGTTGCTCGATTGACAGAGGTTGACGTGGTCGTTCGGATGGACAGGCGATTTATCGCCGCGTTTGCCACCAAGGATTTCGTTGGCGCGCGACGCGATCACCTCGTTTGTGTTCATGTTCGTCGACGTGCCGGAGCCGGTCTGGAAGATGTCCACCGGGAATTGCGCGTCGAGCTTGCCGTCCACGACTTCGGTCGCAGCCGCAACAATGGCGTCGGCCACCTTCTTTTCGATCAAGCCGAGTTCGAGATTCGTTTGCGCGGCGGCGCGTTTGATACGTCCCATCGCATGGATCAATCGCGTCGGCAACGGCCAGCCGCTGATCGGGAAATTCGTCACGGCGCGTTGCGTTTGCACGCCGTAGTAAGCGTCCGCCGGCACTTCCAGCGGACCCATCGAGTCTTTTTCGATGCGTGTTTTCATGGTTGGGGTGAGTTTAGCGCAGCGCAAACACGTTTGCAGCCTTAATCGCTGCATCGACAAGCGGACGCTGGAAAATCCCCAACCCGATCATCGCCAACATGCAAACGTAGAGCGCGATCCGCATCGCCGGGCTCACGGGAATCGGTGTCGCATCTTCCGCTTCCTGCAAATAAATCGCGCGCCCGATGCCGAGGTAAAAGTACAATGAGATGATAACCGCCGCCGCGCCGATGCCGGCCAGCACGTAGTAATGCCAGTCGTACCGGGCACGTTCGATCACCGCCGCGAACAATTGAAACTTCCCGAAAAATCCACTCAACGGCGGCACGCCCGCCAGCGACATCATCGCCAGAAACAACGCGAGCCCGAGAATCGGCGAACGTTTGCCCAACCCGGAGAAGCTGGGAATCTCATCACTACCGGTCACTGCCGTCGTCGCGATGATGGCGAGAAACGCGCAGAGATTCGTGAACGCATACTGGCCGAGATAAAACAACACCGCGCCGACTCCCAGCGCGTTCATGGCCGCGATGCCCATCAGCATGTAGCCGGCATGACCGATGGACGAGTAACCGAGCAGCCGCTTGATGTTGCGCTGCGGAATCGCGCCGAGATTTCCGTAGAGCAATGTCGCCGCGGACAACACCAACAGCAGCGTTGCCCAGACGCCGCTCACCGGCAGCAGTCCGGCGTACAACACCCGCAGCAACAACGCAAACCCGGCCGCCTTGCTCCCGACCGCGAGAAACGCAGTCACCGGCGTCGGCGCGCCTTGGTAAACATCCGGCGCCCAAATCTGGAATGGGACGCTCGCAATCTTGAATCCCAGCCCGGTCAGCACCAGCAGCATTCCAAACGTGAATGCCGTGGAGGGTGGAGCGTGAAGCGTGGAGAGTTGAGCGCTGAGCGTGTCGAAGTTCGTCGTCCCGGTCGTTCCGAAGATGTACGCGATACCGTACACGGTGAACCCGCTCGAAAGCGCGCCGAGAATCAGATACTTCGTGCCGGCTTCCAGCGACGCAACTTGCCGGCGCAGATAGCTCGCGAGGATGTAGAACGTAATCGTCACGAGTTCCAGAGCGACGAACAACAGGACGAAATCGTTGACCGACGCGATCAACAGCATCCCCGTCGCGCAGAACATCAGCAACGCATAGAACTCGGCTACGCCCGACTCAATTCGCGGCGAAAACTCCGCCGCCATGACCAGTACGAACGCCAGCGCGAGCAGGAACAGGCGCTTGAAGAACAGCGCGAACGCATCGAACCGGTACATCCCGTGAAAGAACGTGCCGTCGAGCGGTTGCAGCATGAAACTGTACAGCAGCGCCACGACCACGAAACCTGCTGCCATGTAGCCGATCATTCGCTTGTCTCTGATCGGACTGAATGCATCGACGAGCAGGATGATGATCCCCCACAACGCCACCAGGCACTCAAACTGCGTTACGTAAAGCCCCATCATTGCTGCACCTTGGCCTGCTGCTGCAAATCCCGCTGTGCGAGGGTCTCCTGACCCCGCACATCCTGTTTGTCCACAATCGTCGCCACGCTGTTCTTGATGATATCGGTCAGCAACCGCGGGCAGAACCCGACCGTCAACAGCACCGCAATGAGCAGCACATACGGAAATTTCTGCTTCAACGTCGTGGCGTCCTTCAGCATGTTCCACTTCTCATCGAACGGCCCGAAGAAACTCGTCCGCACCGCCCACAGCAGATACGTCGCCGTTACGACGATCCCCCACACCGCGCAGATCGTCGCCACACGGAACACCATCGAGCCTTGCTGCCATGCGCCGATGAACACCATCACTTCGCTCACGAAATTCGCAAACCCCGGCAACCCGCTCGACGCCATCACCGCCATCACCATGCAGACGCCGATGAACGGTATCTTCCGCGCCAGCCCGCTCAGGTCCGGTACGAACCGGTTGTGTGTCTGATGATAAAAGAACCCGATCAACGAGAACGTCAGCGCCGCCATCACGCCGTGCGCGAACATCAATAACACCGCGCCGCTCACGCCGACGACGTTCAGCGTCGCGATCCCTAGCAACACGTAGCCCATGTGGCTGACCGACGAGTAGCCGATGACGAATTTCCAGTCCTTCTGCGTCAGTGCCGACCAACCGGCGTACAGGATGTTGAAGCACGCCAGAATCGCGATCAAGTTCGCCCAATGCCGTGCGCCTTCCGGCAGAAGCGGCAAGGCCAACCGGATGATGCCGTACGCGCCAAGTTTCTTCAGCACGCCGGCATGCATCATCGACGCTGCCGTCGGCGCCGCCGCGTAACCGAGCGGCGACCATGTGTGAAACGGCCACATCGAAGCAAGAAATCCGAACCCAAACAATAAGCACGGGAACACCCGCATCTGCGTGGTCCCGGATAGCCAGATGTTGTGCTGCAACTTCTCGATATCCATCGTGCCGGCCTCGAAGTAGATCGACAGCAATCCGATCAACGCCAGCACCGCTCCGGCAGTCAGATAGAGCGTGAGCTTCATCGTGGCGTACTCTTTCGTCCGGCCATGCTTGCCTGCCGGTAGCGACCCCCACATGCCGATCAACAGATACATCGGAATCACCGCCAACTCGTAGAAGAAGTAGAAGAAAAACAAATCCATCGTGGCGAACGTCCCGCTGATGCCTGTCGTCAGCGCGAGAAACAAAATGTAGTACTCCTTCTGCCGGTCATGGATTTCGTGGCTGACCAGCGTGCCGGCGAACGACACAAACCCGACCAGCAACAACAACGTCATCGAAATCCCATCCACGCCGAACTTGAGTGAGATGCCCAAAGTCGGCAGCCACTCGATTCCGTGCACGAACTGATAACCGCTCTGCGTCCGGTCGAACTGCGAGAAAATGTACAACGTCAACAGCAGCGACACCCCGGTAGCAAAGATCGCCAGCGCCCGAATCGCCCCCGGCTTCTTTGCCGGGAACAAGAAAGCCAGAAACGCCGCCGCCAGCGGGAGCAGGACTGCGACTGTCAAAATGAATTCCATTTGTCTAGTTTGTCATTCTGAGTGCAGCGAAGAATCTCTGTCGTTCTTCGCTATCGCCTCTTGATACCAACCTTCACTCAAATCCCTCCAGTTCGGATTCTTCTCCTCAATCAACGCAATCTTCTTTGCTCTCAACAACCCCTTGATCCGCTTCTCGCACGCAATCGCGTCCCGAATCTCCCTGAACTCCTCGAACCAAATCAGCTTCGTGCAGTTGTACTTCTTCGTGAAACCTTCGGCCAACTTCTCTTTGTGTTCCCAAACTCTTCTCTCCAAATCATTCGTTACCCCGACGTATATCGCCCGCGAAATGCTCGCCATGATGTACGCCCAGTAACTGTGCTGCCGGTCACTCATCTTTGGTTTGTCACCCTGAGTGCAGCGAAGGGTCTCTGCCGTATCGCTCCCATTCTCCAACAACTGAGATTCTTCGCTTCGCTCAGAATGACAATGCGTGGAGTCATACTCACTTCACCACCACGTAATAAATGATGACCGTCACGCCGAGACCGACGAGGAAGGCGTAACCGGAGACGCTGCCGGTTTGCAGCAAGCGCACGGTGCGACCGAGCAGGCCGGTGCCGACCGATAGGCCGCCGATGCCGAGACGCTGAAGAATCCAGCGGTCGAACAACTCGCACGCGTTCGCAATCGTACCTTGCACGTATTTCACAATCCAAAGGTAGAGTTCGTCGAAGTAGTATTTGTTCTCGACCAGTGTCCAAATCTTGCCGAGTGCGGCTTTCACCGGCGAGTCGCTCGGCTCCGGTTTCCAATAAATCTTCGCCGCGACGAGGAAACCGGCGAGTGGCACGAGCAACAGCGCGTAGCCGAGATTGCTGTGCTCAACTTCAGCGTGTGGGTCGAGGAAGTGCGGCACTTCGCCTTTCCAACCGGCAATGATGGAGAAGACCGCGAGCAGAATCAGCGGCACGGTCATCACCCACGGCGATTCGTGCGCGTGTTCGTAGGCGTGCTGGTCGCGCGGCTTGCCGAAGAACACCACGAAGCATTCCCGGCCCATGTAGTACGCGGTCAAGGACGCGGTCGCTGTGCCGATGACGAACAAAGGCGTACTCTTGTGCATTGCCATCAAGAGGATTTCGTCCTTACTGTAAAACCCGGCCAGCGGCCAGACGCCGGCAAGCGCCAGCGTGCCGATGAGAAACGTCCAGAACGTGACCGGCGTTTTCTTCCACAGTCCGCCCATCTTCCAAATGTCCTGTTCGTGGTGCAACGCGAGGATCACGCTGCCGGCGCCGAGGAACAGCAGCGCCTTGAAGAAGGCGTGCGTCGTCAGATGAAACATCGCCTGCGTCGGCCCGCCGAGTCCGACCGCCATGACCATGTAACCAAGTTGCGACAGGGTCGAATATGCGAGAATGCGTTTGATGTCATTCTGCGCGATGGCAATCGTCGCCGCCATGATCGCCGTGATCCCGCCGATCCACGCGATCAGCGTCAACGCCGTTTCGCTCGGCAGAATCAGGAACGACACCCGGCACAGCATGTACACGCCGGCCGCCACCATCGTTGCCGCATGAATCAGCGCAGATACCGGCGTCGGACCTTCCATCGCATCCGGCAACCACACATGCAACGGGAATTGCGCGCTCTTGCCGACCGCGCCACAGAAAATCAACGCGCCGATGAGCGTGAGCGTACCGGCAGGAATCCCGGCCAGTTTCGCCGGTAACTCCGCAAAGTTAAACGTGCCAGTATGCGACCAAAGCAGCAGCACGCCAAGCATCATGCCGAAGTCGCCGATGCGGTTGACGAGAAATGCCTTCTTCCCGGCGTCGGCGGCGCTTGGTTTCTCGAACCAAAATCCGATGAGTAGATAGCTCGACACGCCGACCAATTCCCAGAAAATGAAGATCTGGATAAAGTTATTGGCGAGCACGATGCCGAGCATCGAGAACGTGAAGAGCGACATGCAGGCGAAGAACCGTGAGAATCCCGGGTCACCCTTCATGTAGCCAAGCGAGTAAATATGGATGGCCGAACCGACGCCGGTCACGACGAGCAGCATCAGAATCGACAACGCATCGGTCGTCATCCCGAACTCGATGCGGACATTACCGACGGTCAGCCACTGGATCGTATGCGGCCAGTGCTGTTGTCCGTGAAACGCGAGCGCGATGAACAATCGCAGTGATAGCGCGAATCCAAGGACGATTGCGCCGATCGACAGGGTCGCGCTCAGCCATTTCCAGCGTTGAGTGAAGAGCGTGATCACCAGGGCGGCGACAAGCGGCGCGAACAAAGTCAGCCAGACCGAGCAAATCGGGCGCTCGCCCCAAGCTCCCAACTCTGTCGTGATGGTCGCCAGCAGATTCATAGCCGCATCGTCGTCAACTCATCCACGCTCACGGTTTGTTTGCGCCGATACAGTGCCACGATGATCGCGAGACCGACCGCGACCTCTGCTGCGGCAATGGCGATCACGAAGAAAACGAAGACCTGTCCGTCCACGATCCTATTGAACTTCGAGAACGCGACGAGGGCGAGGTTGGCGGCGTTGAGATTCATCTCCAACGCCATGAAAATCACCAGCGCGTTGCGCCGCATCACGATGCCGGCAATGCCCAGTGCGAACAACAGGCCGCTGACTACGAGATAATGATTGAGCGTAATCATGGAATTGTCATTCTGAGCAAAGCGAAGAATCTCTGCTTCTTTGCGCACAGACCCTTCGCCACGCTCAGGGTGACATGCTCCTGGAAGTCGCGTGTCATTTCAGTTCCTTCTTCGAGAGCAACACGACGCCGATCATCGCGACCAACAACAGCAGTGCGGTTACTTCAAACGGCAACATGTAATTGGCAAACACCGGACCAACCACGTCTTTGAGTCCGCCGTGGAACTCGCCGGCGGTCGCCAATGGCTCGATGGGTTTGCTGAGGATGATCCGCAGTTCCCACGCGAACGCACCGGCAACACCAAAGCCGCCGAGCACCGCGAGCACGCGGAACTTCCGTCGTTCCGAAGCTTTGATGTCGAGTAGCATGATGACGAACAGGAACAGCACCATCACCGCACCGGCGTAGACGAGTACCTGAATCGCCGCGAGGAAGAACGCTTCCAGCAACACGAACAGTCCGGCCATGAAGAAAAACAGCAGCACGAGAAACATCGCGCAGTTGACGGGATTGCGGTTGGCAATCACGCCGACGCCGCTCAACAGCATCGCGATGCTGAAAAACCAAAACAATGTATCGTGGACGTTCATCTCCTTTGCCTGTCGTTCCGTGGGAGGGGCATTCTTGCCCCGAGTCCCGGTCGCGACAGGAATGTCGCTCCTACGAAACCTTTACCTCCCTCTTCGGAGCGCCCGGCGCATCGGGCGGCGGCGCGCCTTTGTACTTCCACTTCCAAACGGAATCTTCCCGGACACCGCCGAGTTCGAGCAGCTTGTCTTTGTGAAATTGCAGTTCGTCGCGCTTGTAGCCGGTAATCGCAAAATCCTTCTGTAAAAAGATCGCTTCCTCGGGGCAAACCTCTTCGCAGTAGCCGCAATAAATGCAGCGCAGCATATCGATGACGAAATCCTGTGGCTCTTTCTCGACGTTGGCGTCGAAGCGTTGCTCGGGGCGAAAGCCGGGCGTGATGCGAATCGCTTTCGGCGGGCAGACGAATTCGCAGAGTTGGCAAGCGACGCATTTCACGCGACCATCGGGATCTTTTACCAATACCGGCGCGCCGCGATACTTTCCGTACAGCGGCGGTTGGTCCTCGGGATATTGCCGGGTAAATTTACGCTTCGGGATATGCTTCAGCGTCAGCCACAGTCCTTTCAGAATCTGCGGCAGATACGTCAGCTCCCAGAGCTTTAGTTTTGGTCGTTTGACTTGCATTGTCTTATTTCCCGAGCGCCGTCAGCACCGCGCCGGTAATCACAATGTTCACAATCGTCAGCGGAATAAACACCTTCCAGCCGAGCGCCATCAATTGATCGTACCGGAATCGCGGAATCGTCCAGCGCACCCAGATGTACACGAAAAGGAAAAACATCACCTTCGCCAAAAACACGCCGATCTGCGCTAGCCCCACACCCAGTGTTTGCGCAGGCGCGTTGAACGGCGCGAATGGCAGCGACCAACCACCGAAAAACAGCGTCGCCATCAGCGCCGACTGCACGAACATCGCCGCGTACTCGCCCATGAAAAACATCCCGAACTTCATCGAGCTGTATTCGGTATTGTAACCGGCCACCAACTCCTGCTCCGCCTCGGGAAAATCGAATGGCAACCGGTTCGTCTCCGCAAACGCGCTCACGAAGAAAACCAGAAACGACAGCGGCTGACACAAGATCAGCCACGTGTGCTGCGCCTGATACTCGACAACCTTCATCAGATTGAGCGCGCCCACTTGCATGAACACCGGTACCACGCTCAACCCCAAGCACACTTCGTAGGAAATCATCTGCGCGCTCGACCGGACACCGCCGAGGAACGGGTACTTCGAGTTGCTCGCCCACCCCGCCAACACGATGCCGTACACGGCGAGCGACGCCACCGCGAAAACAAATAGAATACCGACGTCGAGGTTCGCGATCACGCAATCAATCGTCCGTCCGGCTATCGGCAATTGACTACCCCACGGCACGACTGCCATCACGATGAGCGCCGGCATCATCGCGAGCGCCGGCGCGAGCGTGTAGTAAAACTTCTGCACATGCCCCGGCAACACGTCTTCCTTCAGCACCAGCTTGACAAAATCTGCCAACGGCTGTAGCAGACCAAACGGCCCAACGCGATTCGGCCCGATCCGGTCCTGCATCCACGCGCAAACCCAACGTTCCAGCAACACCGTGTACGCCACAACCGTCAGCATCACGCCGATGACCGCGACGATTTTGACGAGATGGATGAGCAGTTCCGTGATCATACCTTCGCCAACTCGCCGGTTTCCGTTCGCTCTTCGCCCTTCCCGCTTCCCTCTCCGAGTTTCAACTCCACGCCCTGATCACCAATCTTCGACAGGTTCAATCCCGACAGCGGCGCAAGTTTGCGCGTCATGTCGGCAAACACATCCTCCATCGTCAAATAACTGCCGTCTGCGCCGAGTTCATTCAGCAGCGCGACCAGCGTTTGCCATTCCGGCCGCGCGATGCCGGGCGATGGAATCGCCGCGTTGAGCCGCTGCAGACGATTCTTGCCGTTGATGAACGTGCCGCGTTTCTCGGCGAACGTCGCTCCCGGCAAGACGTAATGCGCCAGTTCAGTCACTTTGCTCGGCAACGTGTCGATCACCACGAGCAAGTCGAGCTTTGCGAGCAAATCTTCGCTGATGCCGTGCTTCGCCACGTTCTCGCCGAGAACAATGAGCGCCTTGATCTTACCGGCTTTGATCGCTTCCGCGATTACCGGGATGCGTGCGCCGACCGGGTCGCCGGTGATGCCGGTAAGCTTCGCGCCGGCAGTGTTCGGATTCCGGTCGGCGTGGAGCAAAAACTGGTCGCCTTCGCCGGCATGCGGGACGACATCGACTAATTCGACCCCGAGCACTTCGCGCACGAGCTTGTTAAAAAGGAACAGTTCTTCCGTCGTGGCACGACCGGAGCCAATGGCGGCAAGGGGCTTAATCGTCTTCAGCTTCTCGGCGATCTGTCGCGTGGCCTCCTGCCACGTCAGGCTGAATCGCTCGCCGAGCACTTTCGATTTCACGCTCGGCGAGATGATGCGCTGCGGATCGCTGATAAACTTGTAGTGCAACCGGCCGTAATCGCACATCCAGCATTGGTTGACCGCGTCGTTGTCGCGCGGCGTCTGCCGGTACACAACGCCTTCGCGCGACCACAGCACCGTGTTGCAGCCGGTCGCACAGTTCGGGCAGACACTCTTCGTCTCCTTTAAGAACCACACGCGTTGCTGGAAACGGAAATCGGTCTGCGTGAGCGCGCCGACGGGGCAAATGTCCACGATGTTGAGATCGTAATTCGTGTTCGGCTCCATGCCGGGATAGCACGTCAGCGTCGAGTAGCTGCCGCGATTCACAAACCCGAGGCAATCCTGTCCCGCCACGTCGCGCATGAAACGGACACAACGCGAACAGAGGATGCAACGTTCGTCGTCCAGCGTAATCTTTGGTCCGATGGCGGTCCGTTTCGGCTTATGAATTTTCTCTTCGATGAACCGGCTCTGGCCCTTGCCGTAGTCCACGCTGAATTCCTGCAGCCGGCACTCGCCAGCCTGATCGCAGATCGGACAATCGAGCGGATGATTGATGAGCAGAAACTCCATCACGCCTTCGCGCGCCTTGATGACTTTCGGCGAGCGGGTGTGCACGACCATGCCTTCGGCCACAGTCGTGTTGCAGCCGATGGATAGTTTCGGCGCGAACATAATGATCGGTTTGCCGTCCGGGCCCGTCTCCGGCTTCTTGTCGGCCCCCAATTTCGGCGTGCCGGCGTCCACGAGACACATGCGGCAGTTGCCCACGACCGCGAGTTTCGGATGATAGCAATAGTGCGGCACCTCGATGCCGGCACTCTTCGCCGCCTCGATCAAGTTCGTCCCGCGGGCCGCTTCGACCGCCTTGCCGTCGATGGTGAGTTTGACGAGTTGCTCAGCCATGTTTCGATCCATTCCCGTTCTTGCACGCGGCTTCAAATTCGCTGCGATACTTCGTCACGAAAGCTTTGACCGGCCAAGCAGCAGCTTCGCCGAGCGGGCAAATCGTTTTGCCGTCGATGTTGTCGGCCACGTCCCAGAGCAAGTCAACGTCCTCAGGTCGACCGTGACCGTGCGTGATGCGGTGGAGCAACTTCTCCATCCAAAGCGTGCCTTCCCGGCAGGGCGTGCATTGGCCGCACGACTCGTGCGCGTAGAACTGTGCAACGTTCAGTGTCGCGCCGACGATGTCCACCGAATCATCGAGCACGACGATGCCGCCGCTACCGGCCATCGTGCCGGCTTTGCGGAGCGACTCGAAATCGAGTGGCACGTCAATTTGATCGGCTTTCAGCACCGGCATTGAACTGCCGCCGGGGATCACACCTTTGAGTTTGCGTGCGTCTTTGAGTCCACCGCACAAATCTTCGATGAGCTGGCGCATGGTGAGCTTGCCCATCTCAAATTCGTAGTAGCCGGGGCGCTTGACCGGCCCGCTGACGCACACCAACCGCGTGCCGGTCGAGCCGGGAACGCCCATCGCCTTGAACCATGCCGCGCCATTATTAATGATGTGCGGAACATTCGAGAGCGTCTCGACGTTGTTGACGACGGTCGGACAACCGAACAAACCGACAACGGCCGGAAACGGCGGTTTGATGCGCGGGTAGGCGCGTTTGCCTTCGAGCGATTCGATGAGGCCGGTTTCCTCGCCGCAGATGTACGCTCCGGCACCGCGGTGAACGTAGATCTCCACGCCGTTGCCGACGTAGCCTTTCGCGCGCGCTTCTTCGATGGCCTTCAGAAGAATTTTTGCGCCCGCCGGCATCTCGCCGCGAATGTAGATGTACGCGACTTTCGCACCGGTCGCGTAACAGGAGATCAGGATGCCTTCGATGAGTTGGTGCGGATCGTAGTGGATGAGTTGCCGGTCTTTGAATGTACCCGGCTCAGATTCGTCAGCGTTGCAAATGAGGTACGTTGGCTTGCCAGTGTTCTTGGCGAGGAAGCTCCACTTCATTCCGCACGGGAAACCGGCGCCGCCGCGCCCGCGAATCTCGCTGTTCTTCACTTCGGCGACGATATCGTCGGGTTTCATCCCGAGCGCTTTCGGCAACGCGCGGTAGCCCCCTTCGCGAATGTAGTCGTCAATTGAGCCGGAGTAGCCGGGCTTGCTCATATTGCCGAGCAAGACACGCTTCTCCAGCGGATGTGCCGGCAAGACAGGTGGCAACGGCTGTGCGTCAAGTTTGCCAGTCGTCTTGATGCGATCCACAATTGCTTCGGCTTTGTCGGGCGTGAGATTTTCGAACAATTCGTCATTGATCATCATCACTGGCCCGGTGCCACACGCGGCGAGACACTCGGCGGTGGAAATTGTGAAGAAACCGTCTGCCGTGTTTTCATCGAGGCCAACGCCAAGCTTCTTCTGCAACCGTTCGAGAATTCCACCGCAACCGCAGAGTTCACACGAGAGCGTCCGGCAGACTTTAATGTGAAACTTGCCACGAGGCTTGGCCGTGAACATCGGATAGAAGCTGACGAGTTCCCAAACGTTGATCGGTTGCAGTCCGAGCTTCGATGCCGTCCATTCGACTTGCTCCTTACCGAGTTGACCAAATTGCTCTTGCAGCAAATGCAGCAACCACAGCACTGCCGCGCGTTTGTGTTGCGGCGGATAGTGCGTGATGATCTCGTCGATGTGCTGTTCGAGTTCTTGTGGGACGGCGAGGCTCATCGGTCGCACTCTCCCATCACGAAATCGAGGCTGCCGAGAATCGCGACCATATCGCTCATCATGTGGCCCTTTGCGAGCGTCGGCAGAAGTTGCAGGTTCACGAACGATGGCGACCGGATCTTGAGCCGGTGCGGCGCGCCGCCGCCTTTGCTGATAATGTAGAAGCCAAGTTCGCCCTTCGGATTCTCCGCTGAGAAATAAACCTCGCCCGGTGGTGCGTTGATGCCTTCGGTCACGTTGATGAAGTGATGAATGAGTTCCTCCATCTTCGTGAGTGTGGCCTTCTTCTCCGGCAACAGAATCTTGGCGTCAGGCGAATTCCACGGACCTTCCGGCATGTCGTCAGCGGCTTGGTGCAAAATGCGAACGCCTTGTCGCATCTCCTCCATGCGCACGAGATACCGGTCGAAGCAATCGCCCACCGTGCCGGTGGGAATATCGAACTCGAATTCTTCGTAGCTACTGTACGGATGCGCCTTGCGAATGTCCCATTCGACGCCGGAGCCGCGCAGATTCGGGCCGGTCGTGCCGAAGTCGATCGCGTCTTCCTTCGACAACACGCCGATGTCACGGTTGCGCTCGATGAAAATCTTGTTTCGCGTCAGGAGTTTGTCGATCTCGTCAATCGTGCCGGGGAAATCCTTCAAAAACTTCCGCAGCATGGGCAGAAAGTCAGCCGGCATGTCGTTGGCAAGTCCGCCGACGCGCGTGTAGCTGGTCGTGAAGCGCGCACCGCAGATTAGTTCGCACAAATCGTAAATTTTTTCTCGCTCGCGGAACGCGTAGAGGAACACGGTCATCGCGCCGATGTCCATCGCCATCGCGCCGATGCCGAGCAGATGCGAACTGACGCGGGCGAGTTCCGCGCAGATCACGCGGATGTACTTGCAGCGCGGCGGCACGTCCATGCCGCAAAGTTTCTCCACGGCGTACGCGTACGCGACATTGTTCGCGAGCGGGGCAAGGTAATCGAGCCGGTCGGTGTATGGGATGAACTGCGTGTACGTCATGTTCTCGGCAAGTTTCTCGTCGCCGCGATGCAGGTAACCGATGTCCGGCCAGACATTGACGATCTCCTCGCCGTCGAGTTCCACCACGAGCCGCAACACGCCATGTGTGCTCGGATGCTGCGGTCCCATGTTGATGATCATCTTCTCGCCGTGCAGTTCTTCCAGCGCGCGCTGGGCGCGCTCGGCGGAATCAATCATCTCCATTTCGTATTGCGTCGCCATTGTCGTTGTAGCGGCGCTCTATGAGCGCCGATTTTATCTTTCGCTTCACGGCGGTCATAGACCGCCGCTACAGTCTCAAACAGGTTCTTTCTTTGTCGGGTTCTTCAACGCTTCCTGTTGTTCAGCAATCGTGTCGTACTGGCGCGGTTCGCGGCGAATCGCGCTGCGCGTGCCGGTCGTCGGCACGAACGGCCCGCCCAGCATCGGTGCGGTCTCTACCGTACCGGCGTCCACCGCCGTCTCCGGCAATTCAGCCGGCACACCTGCGAGTGGGAAATCTTTGCGCAACGGGAAGTACGGGTAACCTTCCCACATCAAGATGCGTTTGAGATTCGGATGACCGCGGAAACGGATGCCGAACATGTCGTACGCCTCACGCTCATGCCAGTCGGCGGTGCGCCAAACGCCGGTAACCGACTCAACAATCAAATCGTCTTCGGACACATAAACCTTGAGCCGCAAGTGAATCCGTTGCGTCAGCGAGTACAACAGGTAATCCACTTCGTAACGCGGATCTTCGCCGTAGTTGTCTGCGCCCGACAGATCCGTGAGCATGTCGAACGCGCACTCCGACTTGAGAAAGCGGCAGACGTCGACAATCTTCGCGCGCGTAACGGTGACGGTGACTTCGCTACGAAATTCGACCGGCACGCCGATCGCGTTGCCGAACTTTGCCTGCAATTTCCCGACGGCTTCTTGCGGCGTCATGACGCGGTCAGCTCCACGGTTCTTTCTCGGAAAAACGGGGCGCGTACTCGCCACGAATAACGATCGGACCTTGCACGGACTTCCATAGCTCCGCCTTCTCCTCGTCCTTCTTCATGCTCGCAATCGCCTTTTCTTGCCCAATCTTCCGCTGAATGGCCATCAACCCTTCGAGCACAGCTTCGGGACGCGGCGGACAACCGGAGATGTAGACGTCCACGGGCAGAAAGTGATCGACGCCCTGCACCACGGCGTAGCTGCGGTACATGCCGCCGGTACTCGCGCACGCGCCCATCGCGATACACCACTTCGGCGTCGCCATCTGATCCCAGAGTCGTTTGACTGCGCCCGCCATTTTGTACACGCACGTGCCCGCGACGATCATCAAGTCGGATTGCCGGGGCGAAAACCGCATCACTTCCGCGCCAAAGCGTGAAATGTCAAAGCGGCTTGCGCCAACAGCCATCAACTCGATGCCGCAGCACGCCAGCCCCAGTGGCATTGGCCAACAGGAGTTCTTGCGCACCCAATCGACCGCCGCATCGAGCCGCGTCACGATCACGTCCCGGCCTTCGACCTTCGGATCGAATGCTGTTTCCCGTTTCTCGCTCACGACACATGCACCTCGTCTGCAGATTTTTTCGCAATTGATCCCGCAGGTTCGTTCTCGCGACGCATTTTGCGCGGCGACCAGTCGAGCGCGCCTTTCTTCCAAGCGTAGATGTGGCCGACCTCCAGAATCGCCAGAAACACCAGCGCCCCCAACAACATCCTCCACCCGATTCCACCGTCTGCGACCGGCTTGCTTAAATCACGGAACACCGCCGCCCAACCGAGAAAGAAGACAACCTCGATGTCGAAGATGATAAACAGCATCGCAATCAGGTAGAACTTCACGCTGAACCGCGTGTGCGCCTCGGTCATGGGCGGCATGCCGCACTCGTACGGGCTGTCCTTGACGGGACTATGCGTGCGCTTCCTCCCCAGAAGTGGCGGCACGAAGATCGCACCAGCCGCAAACGCAAGAGCGATCAGCATCAACAACCCGACCGGGATATATTGTTGCAGTTGTTCCACAGTTGCTGCGCCTTGTGTTTTACCCGTTCACGCCCGACGGGCAACCCCGATTTTCTCGGGGTAAAACTTTGTGACAAGTTTCACAAGGAAATTAGCGAGGTTAAGTCTCTCTTGCAAGTGTTATTTGGCTTCCGCCCCCGCAAGCCGCTGCGCTATCGTCGGCGCGTGACCGGCAACCCTGCCCTCATCGAAGAAATCCGCCGCGAAGCCGCCCGCAACGGCGGCCGCATCACGTTTGAGCGGTTCATGGAGCTCGCGCTCTATCATCCGCAACACGGCTACTACACCTCCGGCAAGGCGCGCCTCGGAAAGTCGGGCGATTTTTTCACCAGCGTCAGCGTCGGGCCACTGTTTGGTCGCATCTTGGCCCGGCAATTCCAGCAATGGGGCGTGGACGAAGTCGTGGAGTTCGGCGGACATCGCGGTCAACTCCGGCAGGACGTACTCGCGGCGGCGCCGGAGTTGAGATACCGGGTTGCCGAAGTCGGCGACGAACTGCCGGAGAAGATTACGGGGTGCGTGTTCTCCAACGAATTCCTCGACGCCTTACCGGTGCATCGCGTTTGTGGCGACCGGGAAGTTTACGTCACCGGAGATTTCGAGGAAACGCTCGGCCCGATGTCCGACAACCGGCTTCCGCGGCTACCGGAAGGTTACCGGTCGGAGTTCAATTTGCGCGCGCTGGACTGGCTCGAAGACGTGGCGCGCCGGTTGCAACGCGGGTACGTGTTGACGATTGACTACGGCTTCGAGCGCGAGGAGTACTTCGCGCCGCATCACAAGGACGGCCACCTGCAGTGCTACTACCGGCACACGAAGTCCGGCAATCCCTACGAACACATCGGCGAACAGGACATCACGGCGCACGTCGAGTTCACGTCGTTGATCGAACACGGGAAGAAACTCGGGCTTGAGCCGGTCTTGTTCACGACTCAAGAACGTTACCTGATGAAAATTGGCGAAGCGGAAATCCTTCAAACACCTGATCGCAAACCCGCGCACCAGCTTCTCCATTCCACGATGGGCCGCGCGTTCAAGGTACTGATCCAAAGAAAGTCCTAGCCCTCTCTTGCCTCGCCTGCGGCTCCCCTGCTACACTGCGCGGGTATGAACCGGCTGCTGCTTGCCCGCCGTAGCTGCCACGAAGGCGGGCCTGTCCGCCGAAGCTTGAGCAAAGGCAGGTTCGGCGACAATCTTAAATGGCTACGCGACTCGAAGGTGTTGCGCCCGAAACACCACGGGCGCGTCTCGCAGACTCGGCTCCTCTAACGCTGGGCTTTGGTGCGATCGGGCAGGAGGCGTGAGTTGAGTCCGGTCAGCAAGCCGCTGTCTCCCTGAGTGAGCCGGCGTCCGCAGCGTCCAGCTTGACCGGTCATTACGTCGGTGTTAGGAAGGTTCTCACGATGGCAGTGTTCGACGACATTTTTCATGAGGTCTGCGCCAGATACGCCGAAGCGATTGCATCTGCGTTCAAAGAGCTTCTGGAAAACAAGCACCTTTACCAGAGCGTGAAAGTCAATCGCGACATCATGCCTTCGGAGTCAACGCTCAAACTATTGGAGAAGCCCAGTGTTGCCAGACTGGAAAAGGCGATCCTATTGACGTTTCATGAACCATGGACAGCACGCATCAATATCCGACACACGGAGTTGTTAACTCGGATGACTGGAGAAACCCACACGTTGGAAAACGAGGTGATTTTCTACCTTCCTTCCATTAAGACCTTTTGTCCGACGTGCCAGAGGTTAGAGCCACACAATCCACGAATCGAATTCATTTCTGGGCTAAAAATATCGCGGGAGAAAAATATAACTATCCTAAATCTAGAGCCTGGAGTGTCTTACGCGGCCACCGAGCAGGCATTTACTTTTGGATACCAATGCCAAGGATGCAGCGATCCTCCAGTGATCTTTCTCGTTTATCGCTCAGAGAATAACATCACATTAGTCGGGCGTAACCCGATGGAAGCAGTTGAAGTCCCCAAATACATCCCTGAAAAAACCAAGCGATTCTACTCTCAAGCAATAGTTGCTCGCAGAACGAATTACACCCTCGCGGGAAACTTCCTGTTACGCACATTCATCGAGCAGACCGTATTTGGAGAAGTTAATAATCCAGAACAATACGGCAAGTCGACTGACTTAC
The DNA here is from genome assembly GCA_041495285.1 of Verrucomicrobiia bacterium. Lineage (GTDB taxonomy): Bacteria > Verrucomicrobiota > Verrucomicrobiia > Palsa-1439 > Palsa-1439 > JBGQCJ01. Next base: position 10,523 of record JBGQCJ010000039.1, on the reverse strand, counting down.
TCTTGGACGCTTACATGGCCACACTTCACCAGAGCGTAAGGTCGGACAGCCCATCGCTCCGAGTGGTGTACGATTACCTCAGTGACGACATGCACTTGGCAAAAGGCTCCGAAGAGGTGTTTGAGAAGGCATTCATGGACATCAACGCTCATTTCGAGCTCAAAGATATTTACAAAAGGCTCAAGCCAACGACGAAATCTGCAGCCGCCAGATGAGTTGCACTGGGTGCGTCGATCGTGCCTACGGATTGAAAGACTGAAGAGTTGACCTCGATTCCCTGATCAGACTCTAGCTTGAATGTGAAGAAATGAACTACCGTCCGTTCGGATTCCTCAGAACACCTATCGGCAGAAAGATGCGACTGGCAGTTGTGATCTTCGCGCTCCTCTTTAGCTTGAGCGCCACGGCGCAATACCTCTTTGTTCTTTGGCAGATGAACAAGACCCGTCAGTCGGAATTTGAGAATTGGGCGAAAGAGTTAAAGAGGGAGTTGGATTACACGACGAAATGGGATCTGAAAAAGTTTCGCCAAGCCGATTGGGACGCCCCGGGTTGTTATCTGTTTGCCAAGAGCGGGCTTTTACTGGACATCGAGACTTTTATTCCTGGCTTGGTAGGACAAGTCACTTCGCCTGACGGGCTGAATTATGAAAACCCTACAAACGTTGTTTCGGAGATCGGTGAGACGTGGCGAATCTTGGGGAAGAAGATACGGGGCGGCGTTGTAATAGTGGGGATTTCTGAAACTAACAATATGTCAGACGTCGACGGAGCACTGCAGGAGAATATAAAGGAGTTCGGCGCATCCATTGAAGAGGCGAGCAAGGTTCGTCCGAGGGACATAAACAGAAACGTCGATTATTGCGCTATAGATACTTCCGGCAACCTGCGATCAGCAATCGGCGGCATCCCCTTACGAACGGCATCAGGTCTCGCCAGCGTCAAGGCAGATTCCACAACGCGTGTAACATTAAACCGTAAGCATTACTCAGTATTTTCCACTCCCATACTGGACGTCTCCGGCAACATCGTAGGATCCATAGCGATTCCGAGGGATGATACTCTCCAGCAGCAAACGCTTCGCAATTCGGTCAGGTTCAATATCGCTTTGGCAGTCCTGTCGTGGGTCGTCTTAGGCTTTTTGACCGCGCATTATCTTCTGAGGTACGAAACGACAAGGCGAATGCACGAGATACCTTTAGAAGAAGCTTTGAACCGGGAAGAGTCAGACACGTTGGAGTTTAAGTCCTCAGTGCGATGGGACTATAACCTTCGCCGGGTAAACAGGGATCTCGAAGAAGTGATTGTCAAGACAACTGTGGCTTTCCTTAACACGTCAGGTGGGGTACTGGTGATTGGCGTGGATGACGACAAATCAATCCGTGGACTTCAACCCGACTATGATTCATTGTCCAAGAAGAATAGAGACGGTTTGCGGCTGCATCTGCAACAGATCCTGTCTCAACGGATAGGCGTCGACAGGTGCCAGTCGAATACATCAGTGGAGTTCCACGAACTTCAGGGGAAAGACCTGTGTGTCTTGCGCGTTAAACCAGCTACCAAGCCCGTTGTTATTAAGGAACAGAATGTGCCGATTCTTTATGTTCGTGCTGGAAACGCAACCCGGACTCTCAACGTTGAGGAAGCTATCCGCTACGTGCAAGAACATTGGGCCGGTTATGTTTGATTGAGAATTCGAACCGGGACGGGTTCGGCTCAAGCCTCTCATCTTGCCGACGATTCACTTCACCACGTCCAGCTTCATCACCGGATGAATTGACTCCGCTCGCGCCCGCTCACTGCGGCCTAGTGGCCCGCACTTCGTGCGTCCGTCTCGCAGCTTCCCAAGGTGCTCGGCTTCCCAGAACTACCTTACAATCTCCAAGCGCATTACGGGATGGAGTTCCCAAATGGCGACTTGTTCTTCACCGGGTTTGCTGCGGTTGTTGGAGTTGTAATTGCCGCCGCAGTGCCAGCCGTCGTAGAAGGCGCGGCCGGTCACTTTGACGACCGGGTGCTTGATCAACTTGAACGGTGGACTGGCGCTGCGCCTCTGTGAAACAGCGCGGTACTTGCCACTCCCGACGCAGTGCTATATCTTGCGCTCGCAGCAGTCGTAACAGCTCATGCACGTGGGACGCTTCTTCAATCGTTTGTTCATTTGGATTCTGCTGACGCTTACCGGAATTCAGAGCGCCGCCATCGCCGTCACCGACGACGAGATCGCACGCGCGATCAAACAACTCGGCGCCGCCGAGTACAAGAAACGCGAGGAAGCGTCGAAGTTCCTCTGGTCGGCCGGACGGGCCGCCCTGCCGGCGCTGCAAGCCGCAGGTGAAAGTTCCGATCCCGAAGTTTCGTTGCGCGCCCGGCAACTGCTCGTGAACATCCAACGCGGCATCAGCCCGAACACGCCCGCCGACGTTCGGGATTTGTTGCGTCGGTATCCCGCGGCCGATCGGGAAGGCAAACAGGCCGTCGTGTTGCAATTGCTCGACCTCGGCGCGCGGGCTTATCCGAGCATCGCCGCCCTTGCGGATTCCGAGCCGTCGCTGCAACGGCGGGTGGAGATTTTCCAGCCGGCACTGGAACAGCTCGGTGGCTGGATTGCGCAGGCCCTGGGCGGAGAGCAACCGGACGGCGAAATCGTTCCGCAAGCGCTCGCCGCGATCCGCCTCGTGCAAGCGATCGTGCCGGAAGACCTTGGCGTCCCCCTTCAGGCCGTCACGCGTCTGGACAAGTTGGGAAAGAAAAAGGATGCCGACGAAGTTTTTGAAACCGCTTTCGCCTTTCACCAGAAACTCGGCGCCAAGGCCGTGCCAAACCCAAATCCTGCGAACGATCTCGCCTGGTTGTGCGCCGTGTGCCACCGGCGGTTGGATGACGCGCTCACCCTCGCCCAGAAAGCGGTCGCGCTGGAGCCGAAGAATCCCGCCTTCCTCGACACGCTGGCCGAAGTCCACTTCCAAAAAGGCAACCGGGAACGCGCCCTCGAGTTGATGAAGCAGTGCATCGAACTCGCCCCGGACAACAACTACTTCCGCCAGCAACGCGACCGTTTTGAAAAGGGCGACCCCACCCTGCCACCTCCGGAACCGGAGTAACTCCGAAATTCACGCCCTTGCCGGTTTCGCTCCGCTGCCCTATTCTCCCAAGCGATCGGGTTTGATGGCACATGCACTTGCGATGCTTGTTGAGATGTTCGGTTCTGTGGATTCTGCTGACATCGGCAGGAATCCAGTGCGGGGCCGTTACCGTCAGCAACGACGAGATCGCCCGCGCGATCGGACAACTCGGCGCGACTGAATACAAAAGCCGCGAGGAAGCATCGAAGTTTCTCTGGTCCGCGGGGCGCGCCGCCCTGCCAGCGCTGCAGGAAGCGGCCAAGAGTCCCGACCCTGAAATCTCTCTTCGCGCGCAGCAGATTCTCCAAAATCTCCGGGACGGCGTGTTGCCGGACACGCCCGACGCCATGAAGCGATTGGCCAAGCGTTACCGCGAAGCTAACAGCGACGCGAAGCAAGCGGTGATCGACGAAATGCTCGCGACCGGCACGGCCGCCTACCCGACAGTTCTGGCGCTGATTGACTCCGAAACCGATTCTCTTCAGCGCCAAAACATCGCCCGACATTTTAGCGAAAAGGTCGGCACCGTCGTCCCCAAGCTCCTGGCGGACGGCCAATTCGACAGCGCGGAGAGTTCGCTGGCGCTGGCCGCGTCGAGTGGCGAAGACGCTGCGCTCCGCAATTACGCCGCGTTCCTGCTCCTGCGCGGCAAGCTCGACGACAAGATCCGCGAGTACCGCGCGAAACTCGACGGCCCGGCAGGCGCTGCCGCCGCCAAAATGCTCGCCGTGTTCTACCGCGCCAGCGGCGATCTCGCACAAGCCAAGTCGGCGGCGCAGAAATCCAAAGACCCGGAGTTGCTCAAGGGCGTGCTCGCCGAACTCGATGACTGGAAAGGTGTGGCGGCGACGCAAGTCGCCACGGGAGAAAATGCCGATCCCCGACAGGAACTCGAACGCGTCCAGTTCCTCGTCAACTACACGCGGCTGGCCGGCGACACCCAGACGTTCGAAGAAGCGATCAAACGGATGATTGCGCTCGAAGATGCGCAGCCGAACATCGGCTGTCCGAGTTGCACGACGCTGTTGGTCAACGACCGGCGCCAGATGGAACACGAACGCGTCCTCGGCTTCACGTGGGCGTGGGCGGTTTACTACGACTACTGCGTCGAGAAACGTTTTCACGAGGCGCTGGAAGTCGCCCAGAAAACCATCGCGACCGGGAGCGAAGACGCATACAAAGCGCAATGGGAATCCGCCCGGCTGCTCTACCGGCTCGGCGAACGCGACCGTTGTCTCGAAACTCTGCGAACTCTCGCCGGCGAAAGCAAAGGTGCCGCCGACGCCAACAAGCTGACCGAACTGATTGAGGCGATCAACAGCATCGGTCAGGTCTCATGGGCCAACGAGGTTGCCGCGCCGCTGCTGGAGAAGCTGACCGATGAGCAACGCCAAAGAGTCTTCCGCGTCGTCTTCCCGGAACGACAGAACCTTGCCGCCGTTCTGTGGAACTCGCTCCGCCTCATGTCAACCAACGATCCGCCCGCGGTCGCGCTCCAAGGAGTTCGCGACGTGCTGGACGGCAAGACGCGCGACGATGCGCTCGTGCCCATCGCCGTTAATGCCATCCAGCAGTCAGCCGCGCTGCCGGCAGAACAACGCGATGTCGCGTTGTGCGATCTCGGCCGACTGTGCGAGGCTGCCAGCCGCGACGATGTGGCGATGCGTTGCTACGAAAGCGCGGTCGAGAATTCTGCGCGGAGTGAACCTCTCGTCGCCGCAGGACAGCTCTGCTTGAAGCAGAAACGCTGGAAGGAAGCCGCCGACTGTTGCGCGCGCGCGGCGCAGAAAGACCCGCACGAAGCTGCGGCGTATTTCCTTCGCGGCTGGGCGCTTCAGCAAACCGGCGACAACGAAGAATCCGGTAAGCTGATGAATCTGGCAGAACTGATTCCGTTGGCCGACGCCGAAGCACGGCTGCGACTCGCCGAGGTTGCCGGTGGCCTCGGGCTGAGCAACGTCGTGCAGCGCCAGTCCCAACTCATCGCGCGCACCGGCGAGTTCTTCTACGATTGCGACAGCAAGGTGCCGGTGGCGCTCGCCGATGCCGCCGTCGCCACGAACGATTTCTTCACCGCCGCCGGCCTCCGTCAACGCGCGCTGCTCAGCGTCAACCACAGCGGCACCGTCAACACCCCGGCGACGAACACGTGGTTTTACTGGCAGGATAACATTCTCGATCCATACCGGATCCACCTTCTGCGCGCGCGCGGTTTCCTCGCAAGGAAGGACGTGAAGTCCACGATGCAGGAAGCCCGGTTGTGTCTCGATCTCGTCCCCGGCGAGGTGAGCCTGCCGCTCGTGCTCGTGCCGGAACTGGAGCGGCAGGGACACAAGAAGGAAGCCGACGAACTCCTCGACGCCGTCTCGGCGCATCTGGATAAACTTTGCGCGGAGTTCCCGCATTACGCGGAAGGCCGTGAGGATTTGGCGCGGCTCGCGAAGCTGCGCTCGTTGGGTCAACCGCCGAAACACGACTAGCACGCGCGCCTTGTCTCGGCCCACCGGCTGCGATACCCTGCCCCGATGTTTGTCGACAAAGTCAAAATTCATGCGAAGGCTGGTGACGGCGGCAACGGTTGCGTCTCGTTCCGGCGCGAGAAATACGTCGATCGCGGCGGACCGGACGGCGGCGATGGCGGCCGGGGCGGGGACATCATTCTCGTGGCGGACAAGAACGCAAGCGATCTGTCGGATTACTTTTACCAACCGCGTCTGGTCGCCAAACACGGCGTGCACGGGCGCGGCAAGAACTGTTTTGGCCGCAACGCGAAAGACGTAATCGTCAGAGTGCCCATCGGCACGCAGGTGTTTCGTCTGACGCGAATCGTGCGCCAGCGCGCAGCGTCGCGGTATCATCCCGCCGCCGCCACCGAAGAGTTTTCCCCAACAACCGAAGTCGGTAAACCCTACGCCAAAGCGACGGTCGCAGAGTCCGACATAGCCGGCGAGCGTGAGTTGATTGCCGATCTCGTCGAGGATGGACAACAATTTGTTCTCGCCCGGGGCGGCAAAGGCGGACGCGGCAACACGCATTACAAGAGCGCGACGCATCAGGCACCGCGCGAGTTTGAGTACGGCGAGCCCGGTGAGGAACTGGATGCGGAATTGGAACTCAAAACGATTGCGGACGTCGGGCTCGTCGGCTATCCCAACGCCGGCAAGTCCACGCTCATCTCGAAACTCACCAACGCGCACCCGAAGATCGCGCCGTATCCGTTCACCACGCTGACACCCAACGTCGGTGTGCTCGCGTTTGACGACTTCACACGAATCCAGGTCGCCGACATTCCCGGGCTGATCAACGGCGCCGCGTCCGGCAAGGGACTGGGCCACGATTTTCTCCGGCACATCGAGCGCTGCAAACTCTTGATTCTGTTGCTCGACATGGCCGGCGTGGACGGCCGCAAGCCGCAGGACGATTACCGGCAATTGCTCCAAGAACTCGAACTCTACAACCCGGCCATTCTCGACAAACCGCGCCTCGTCATCGCCAATAAAATGGACTTACCGGCCGCGAAAAAGAATCTCGCCGCGTTCAAACGGAAACATCGCGTGCGCGTGATCGAGGTTTCCGCGCGGGAAGGAAGCGGGCTGGAAAAATTTAGGCTGGCGTTGCGCAAAGCGCTCGCCTAGCATCCGCCGCGAGGCCATGTACAAAATCATCGGAGCCGACGGCCAGCCATACGGGCCAGTCACTGCCGAACAACTTCGCCAGTGGATCGCCGAGGGCCGTGTCAATGCACAGACGCAGGCGCAGGCCGAAGGCAGCACCGAGTGGAAACCACTGAGTGCGTTTCCCGAATTCGCGGGAAACCTTGCCGGCGTTCCGCCCCGTTTGGCGAGCACCCCAGCTCAGCCAGCAAAGACCAGCGGAATGGCCATCTGGTCGCTGGTGCTCGGCATCTTGGGACTTTTCAGTTGCGGTCTTTCTGCGATACCGGGGTTGATCCTCGGAATTGTTGGCCTGACGAAAATCAACCGCAGCGGCGGACGTTTGGGCGGTAACGGTTTGGCCATCGCAGGCATCTGCGTTTCAGGCGTAATGTTGTTGATGATGCCGATTTACGCGGGAATGCTGCTGCCGGCATTGAACTCAGCCCGCGAGAAGGCGCGTCGGGTGCAGTGTCAGAGCAACCTCAAGCAACTCGGCTTGGCGATGGCGATATACGCAAACGAGAATGGCGATCACTTGCCGAACGCGGCGCGTTGGTCGGACGCGGCGAGGAAGTTTATCGCATCAGAAACCGTATTCTACTGTCCTTCCGACCGCACGAAAACTCCGGCGTATGCATTCAACGTTCACATGAGCAAAGGCGTGTTCCAAGGCGATCCCGACGTGGTTCTGTTGTTTGAGAGCGAGGGTGGATGGAACGCCACGGGGGACAGCTCCACCATTTTTGCCCGTCACAAACAGGGCTGCAACGTGTTGTTTAACGACGGGCACGTTGAGTTCATTCGGAAAGAAAACTTCGACAAGCTGCGCTGGGAACCGCGTCCCGCCGAAAATTAGTGCTGGCGTTGCGCAAAGCGCTCGCCTAGCATCCGCCGCGAGGCCATGTACAAAATCATCGGAGCCGATGGCCAGCAATACGGGCCGGTCACGGCGGAACAACTTCGCCAATGGATTACCGAGGGACGCGCCAATGCGGAGACGCTCGCCCAAGCGGAAGGCGGCACCGACTGGAAACCACTGGGCCAGATCGCGGAGTTCGCGCCGCAATTCTCCGCCGCGACTTCTTCCGCACCGCCGCCCCTGACCGGCCAGCCGCGCCCGCACGTTCCGAATTATCTGGTGCCGGCCATTTTGTGCACGATTTTCTGTTGTCTGCCGTTTGGCATCCCGGCGATTGTGTTTGCCGCGCAAGTAAACTCGAAACTTCAGGCCGGCGACGTAACCGGCGCAATGGAATCCTCGCGCAAAGCGAGGCGGTGGTGCTGGTTGGCATTCGGGCTGGGACTGATCCCGATGTTGGCGTGGATCATCGGCATATCTGTCGGTCTGTTTCGCAGCAGCTACTTTTGAGCGCATGACCACTCGACTAAAAATCATCGGCGGGGGCGCGCTCGTCATCGGCGCGGCGGCGATTTTGTATGCGCTCGACCCGGCGCGGGCCGGGATGTTGCCGGGCTGTCCGTTTCACGCGCTGACCGGCTTGTGGTGTCCGGGCTGCGGTTCGACGCGCGCGCTGCATCAATTGTTGCACGGTCATCTGTCGGCGGCGTTCGGATTCAACCCGTTGGCGATCTCGCTGTTGCCGTTGGTCGGTTATCTCGCGGTGCGCGGCGAGAAGGCAACACTGAAGCCGGCAATGATCTGGATTCTTCTGGGAATGATTGTGATGTTTGGCGTGTTGCGAAACGTACCGGTGTATCCGCTGACGCTGTTGGCACCCTAAACCAAACCCAAACAGAAGGAGACACGTATGAGTAATGGCAAACCGGCTGGAGCAGACAAGAAAGTCCCGGCGGGAATCCTCGGCATCCTGCTGGGCAGCCTCGGGATTCATAAGTTCTACCTCGGCTACACGAAGGAAGGCGTGATTCAGATTCTGCTGTCGTTTCTCTGCGGTCTGGGCGGACTCATCGGCTTGATCGAGGGCATTATTTACCTCACCAAGTCCGACGAGGAATTCGTCGCGACGTACGTCACCGGCAAGAAGGGCTGGTTCTAGCAGTGGACTGTAGCGGCGGTCTGTGACCGCCGAAAAGTCTCGACGCTACAGTCGGCGCTCATAGAGCGCCGCTACAGTAAGGAGCGCCATGTACCGCATCATCGGATCAGATGGCCGTGAATACGGCCCGGTAACTGCCGAGCAGTTGCGCCAGTGGATTGCCGAAAACCGCGTCAACGCGCAAACGATGGTCCGGCGCGAAGGCGACGCGGAATTGACGCCACTCGCAAATGTTCCCGAGTTGGCGGTGCTCTTGACGCCGGCACCGCCGATGGAACCAGCCGGACCCGTGAGCGCCGCAGAGTTGACGGCTCAGTTCCCGGCGGGCGGCCGGGAGGTGGATATTGGCAGTTGCATCTCGCGGTCGTGGGAATTGTTCAAGAAAAGTTTCTGGCAACAAGTCGGTGCCGTTGTTATCGTTGGCCTACTGCTGGGCGGCGTCGGCTCGGTGTTGAGAGTCGGGATCAATCTGGCAGCCGGCGTTCCCTTCGGCGCGCGCGGCCTGCACGGTCTGCGGATGCAACTGCCGGGCATTCTCATCAGCTCGCTCTGGAGCACGTTGGTTGCCGGCGCGCTGGTGGGCGGCTTGTGCAGATTCTACCTGAATCTGATCCGTGGCCAAACGGCGAGCATCAGCGACGTGTTTTCGGGATTTCCGGTTGCGTTCGGGCAATTGACGCTTGCGTACATCGTCAAAAGTATCCTCACGTTCATCGGATTCTGCCTATGCATTCTGCCGGGCATTTATCTGAGCGTCGCGTGGAAATTCACGTTGCCACTCGTCATCGACAAGCGTCTCGGTTTCTGGGAAGCGATGCAACTCAGCCGAAAGGCGGTACACCCTCAATGGTGGATTCTATTCGCACTCGTTCTGTTAACCGGATTGCTGGCTGCGGCGGGTATTCTCGTTTGCTGCATCGGGGTGTTTGTCACGGCACCGGTCGCAGCCGGTGCCATCATGTACGCGTACGAGGACATCTTTGGAGAACGTACCGCCCAAACTGCTTAGCCGGTCTGCCGCGTGGGCCTGTCTGCTGGCCAACTTCGTCATTCCCGGCTTGGGCACACTCGTCGTGCATCGGCGCGCGGGCATCGCTCAATTGCTGCTCTCGCAACTCGGTTTCGCGTTGACGCTGATGTGGGGCATTTGGTTCGCGGTCGCCTGCGTGCGCGCCGGAACATTCCCCGATGACATCGGCCCCTACTTCGGGCTTGGTCTGCTCGGTGCCGTGATGTTCTTCGCCGCTTGGATCTGGTCACTGGTCAGCAGCTTGAGTTTGCTGAATCAGGCGCGGACGCAAGAGCAAAGCCATGGCGTAAAATAGTCCGACGAGTAGCACCAGCGCGCGGATGCCGGTCATGAACGAGAGCGACTCCAGGAGTCCGCCCACCAGGGCCCCGATCAAGTTCGATCCCAGCGCGCGCGATTTGTCGGCGCTTGCGGCAAACGAGCGGATGAAGATCAGTCCCGCGAAGAAGACCGGCGCCGTCAGAAAAATGCTCGCGGCGACCAGTTTGCTGGCGCCTGATAACGCGTTAAACCAGTCGAGCGGCACCAACGCTAATGCCACAATCGTCGCCGCCAACCCGGCCACCGTCAGCCATTGCGGGAATCGCGGCCAGCGCCACGCGACAAGATTTGCCAGCAAGATCATCACGAGCACCGCCGAAATCACGATGGCGTTGACGACCCAGGTCATTCCGAACAGCAGAGTCGCGCGGCT
>JBGQCJ010000038.1:0-34243 GCA_041495285.1 Verrucomicrobiia bacterium | reverse complement strand
GTTCCTCGGAACGTCTTGGCAAGACGGAAGGGCTGAATCTTGGAGTGAAGCACGCTTCGGGCGACATCTTGATTTTCTCGGATGCGAATGCCATGTATCAAGCCGGCGCAATTCGCTTCTTGGTTTGCCATTTCTCCGATCCGGGCGTCGGATACGTGGTGGGTAACGCCCGTTATCTAGAAGGCTCCTCCCAAAGTGCCTCCGCAGAATCCGAGGGCCTTTATTGGAAGTTGGAAACTTGGATGAAAGAAAAGGAATCCGAGTTCGGCTCTGTCGTAGGCGGCGACGGCGAGCGTGGGGTAGCGTTGCAGCAATTCGGCCTCGGAGAGGCCGGCGTCGTTGGCGGCAGGGCTGGTGGCTGCGAGCGCTGCCGGGAACAGTTTGAGCAAGAAATCCATGCAAAGTGTCGAAGTTTCGGGTAGAAATCTTCAATCATGCGCGAGGCAATTGCAACTTCTTTCAGGCGCAGTTGGTCTTGTCAGGCGGCATGAGAACGATTAGAATGACGCGAAATGAGGGAAAGATAATGAGACGAAAACTCTTGATGGTGACAGTCTGTGCGAGCTTGTGCGGGATGGCCGCGCGAGCGGAGGAAACCGCCACGAACGCGGTGCCCGAGGCCGTGAAGCCGGCGAGCGCGCCGAAGATTCATTTCGAGAAGCTGCTCTACGATTTTGGCACCACGTCCCAAGTGCAGAGCGTGACCGGCACATTCACGTTCGAGAACACGGGGGATGGCGAGTTGAAGGTGAATAAGCCGGCGCCGAGTTGCGGCTGCACGGTGGCCGGGGTGAAGCCGGACACGCTCAAGCCCGGCGAGAAGGGTGAGTTGGTGTTCACGTTGAACGCGGCCAACGTGCGCGGTGTGGCGGAGAAACACATCAACGTGCCGTCCAACGATCCGCAGACCCCGAACGTCAACCTGACGATCAGGGTGAACATCCGCCCGACGTTTGAGATTACGCCGCAGCAAATCGCGCTGGGCGATTTGCGCCAGGGCATGATCACCAATATCGCGCTGGTGGTGAAACGGTTGGACGGCAAGAAACTGAACGTCACGCGCGCCGAGACCGGCGCCAATTTCATCAAGACCCGCATCGAGCCGGTGGAAGATTCCAAGGGGGAAGCGGCCCGCGTGTGGATCGAGGCTGAAGCCGAGGGTGTGCCCCGGCAGTTTAACGACGTGGTGCGCATCTACGTGGATGATGGCGCGCAACCGCAGGTCGTCGTCCCGGTTTTTGGGCGATTGCTCGGCGACGTGGCGCTGGTGCCCGAGGCCCTCTATTGGGGCATCCCCAATGCCGAGCACTGGGCGGAGTATAATAATGAAGCGGTCACGGTTCGTCGCGTCATGGTCAGCGCCACTCACGAAGGCAAGCCGCTGGAAGTGAGCAAAGTCACCAGCAGCATCAAGGAACTGAGCGTCCAAGTCGTCGCGGTTGAGACCGGCAAGACCTATCAGCTCGTGGCGAGGCTGACCGATCCCCCCAAAGTGTCCGAGCGCGGGAGTATCAGCTTCAATACGAACACGTCGGCGCAACCGACCGTCGTTGTTCCGGTCACCATCAACGTTCTCCAACGCTGAGCGGGCCGGATGCGGCGCACCATCCAGCGAGCGCTCATCATCGTCGTGGCTGGGGCGGCGCTCGGTTTGCTGGCCAACAAGGTTTCGCCGCGCGCCATTCCCTACATCACGCCGCCCAAGCCGAAGGCCGCCGCGTCGGACACGATCACGTTGGAAGAAGCGACGCAACTCTGGCAGACGGGGCCGGCATTTTTTATCGATGCGCGCCCGCCGGCCCAGTACGCCGCCGGTCACATCGCCAACGCGTTCAATGTTCCCGCCGAAGATTTCGCCACGCACTATCGCGCCGTGGCGCCGATGCTCACTCCTGATTCGCAGATCGTGGCTTACTGCGACGGCATGGACTGCGAGCTGAGCCATCAGCTTGCCGGCAAGCTGCGCGAACTCGGTTACAAGAACGTGCGCATCCTGATCAACGGCTGGACATCGTGGCGTACGGCCGGGCTGCCGACACAGACGGGAACGCAACCGTGAAGCGGATTAACTTCCTGTTGCGGCTCGCGGTGGGCGGAGTGTTTGTCTATGCCGGTGCGATGAAGATTCTTCATCCGCAGTTGTTCGCGCACGAGATTGACCAATACGGCCTGTTGCCGCATGCCGGCATCAATCTGCTGGCCATCACGTTGCCGTGGGTGGAACTGGCGGCCGGACTGGTGCTGGTGCTCGGCGTGTGGGTCCGGGCAGGCGCGCTGGTGGTGACCGGGTTGAGCATCGTATTTTTGCTGGCCATCATCTCCGTCTTGGCGCGGGGATTGAAAATCAAGTGTGGTTGCTTCGGCACCGTCGGCGAATCATTCATCGGTCCATGGAATCTAGTGTTGGACATTCTGCTGTTGGCGGCGGCGGTGTGGATTTGCCGGGGTGCGAAGGAGGAGAAATGAAACGACAGATTGTGGCGACGGAGACGGCGCCGAAGGCGATCGGGCCTTACTCGCAGGCGGTGTGGGCCGGTGACTATCTGTTTTGCGCGGGACAGATTCCACTCGACCCGGCAACGGGCAACATGGTGGCCGGCGGGATCGCTGAGCAGACGACGCGCGTTCTGGAAAACATCCGGTGGCTGCTGGCGTCGCAAGGTTTGCAGTTTGCGCATGTGGTGAAGACGACGGTGTTTCTCTCCGACATGAACAATTTCGCGGCGATGAACGAGGTGTACGCGAAATACTTTACGAAGGATTTTCCCGCGCGTTCGACCGTGCAGGTGGCCGGGTTGCCGAAAGGCGCGCTGGTGGAGATCGAAGTGGTCGCCTGCCGGTAGGGTGTCAGCGCCAGCGGTTTACCAAAACCAGAGGTGAAATCCTTTGACGAGGCAATGCTCGAAGTACGCTTTGCGTTTGTTGGGCGCTTTGCGGAAGGCTGTGTTCGTAACGTAGAGCCAGCAAAACTCGAACCATTGCATCAGGGTGTGAGGAGGGGCGGGTGCTTTTTTCATTGGGTCAGCAGAAGGGAGTGTTGTACTGCATCGCTAACCGATGTTCGAAGTAAGCCTTTCGTTTGTCACGGCTGGCTTGGAAAGTGGGGTTGGTCAACAACAGCCAGAGGAACTCGGCCCAATTGGATAGAGTTGCCGGCGGGTGTTTGGTGTTGGTCATATGATTCTCCCTTGTTCCCATGTCTGACAGGAGTCTCATTCAGCAGGTCGCGTGCTAACGCGTTCCGTTCGCGTAAATGAGAAAGACCTGCGCACCGGCCTTTCGCCTTGCTGCTGCGTGGGAAACTGTGTTAGCGTTCGCGCCGCTTTTATGAGGAGAGTGGGGTGCATCCTATCGCTGGCGGCGGCCGTCGTTTTTTTTGCGGAGGAGGGAGTCTGCGCGGAGGCATCGCGCGGCGAGCCGGCCACGATTGACGCCGAGCAGCTGAGTTTCGACCGCCCGTCGAACACGGCTCTCGGCGAGGGCAACGTGGTGATCAAATACAAAGGCACCACGCTGCGGGCCGACCGCGTACGGTTCAACTCGACGACCAAAGAGGCGTGGGCCGACGGTCACGTGCGCCTGGATCGCGGCAACGAAGAATGGGCCGCACCGGCCGCGTACTACAACTTCGAGACCGGCGAATTCAAAGCGGACGAAGTGCGCGGATTTCTCGACCCGTTGATCGTGAGCGGCACCTCCATTCATCAGGTCGGCAGCAACCACTACGCGTTCGCCACCGGCACGTTGACCACCTGCGACTACGATCCACCGCATTACCGGCTGCAGGCCAGCCACGCCGAGGTGTGGTCGGGCGACCGCGTGACGATGTACAACGTGACCGTGCGCTTCGGAAATGTTCCCGTCTTCTGGTTTCCGGTCGTCGTCATGTCCCTGAAAGATGACACACCGCCGGTGGCGTTGTCGGTCGGCCAAAGTTCGCGCGCGGGATTCTTCGTGTTGTCCAGCACCCACTGGCAGTTGGGTGAAGACTTAAAGTTCACTCTTCATCTCGATGAACGCACCCGGCGTGGCGTCGGCGTCGGCGGAGACTTGCAGTATCGCACCGGCACAACGGGCGAAGGACTGCTGCGCGGCTATTACATCAATGACGCCAAGCCGCGCGACGACATTGATATTGCGACCGGCAAGAACATCCCGCGCAACCGTTACCGGGCGCAATGGCAACACAAGCAGGCGTTGACCGAGGACATTGACCTGACGGCCAACATGAACAAGCTCAGCGACCCCGACGTGATTGACGATTTCTTCAACCGGGAATTCCAGCGCGAACGGGAGCCGGAGTCGGTCATTGACGTGACGCAGCGCGGCCCGAACCACACGCTGTCGCTTCAGGCGCGACCGGAGTTCAACGTGTTTTTCGCGGAGGTCGAACGGTTGCCGGAGGCGAAGTTGTCGGTGAACCGGATGCGCGTCGGGTCGACGCCGCTGTTCTACGAAAGCGAAACCAGCGCCGGCTATCTGCACAACATCCAGGGTCTTACCGGCGATTCTCTCTACACCGGCGATACCGGGCGGGCGGATACGTTTCATCAAGTTACCTTGCCGGCCACGCTGTTTGGCTGGCTGTCCGTCGTGCCGCGCGCCGGGGCGCGGGAGACGTATTACCTGCGCGGTCCGGCGGGCGCGCCGGATACGAATGAGATCCATCGCGCGATTTACGATCTGGGCTTGGAAACGTCCTTCAAAATGTCGCGCACGTGGGACGACGTGCAATCCACGCGCTGGCGCATTGACGGCCTGCGCCACATCGTGCAGCCGTTTGCGAACTACTCGTGGGTGCCGAGTCCGAGTGTGAAATCCAACGAAGTGTTTCAATTCGACACCGTGCGCTCGATCACGCTGAGCAACAGCACGATGTTATCACTCACCCGATTTTCCCCGATTGATTTTCCGGCCTTCAACACCATTGATGGAATCGACAAGGAAAACGTCGTGCGGTTCGGGTTGCGCCAAAAGTTGCAGACGCGCCGGGACGGTCGCCCGTGGGACTTGGCGGAGCTGACCGGCTGGACGGATTGGCGGATCGAGCAAACCGGCGACCACCGGGATTTCAACGACCTGTACGGGATGTTGCGACTGCGGCCGGTGGATTGGATTTCGCTGGATTTGTATGGCCGGTATGATATGAACAACGGCCTTCTGCAGGAGTTCAACACGAGCGCGCAGGTGGTCAAGACGGATCTCTGGGCGGTCGGCTTGGAGACGCGCTTGCTCCGGCACGACAGCAATCTGGTCGGCCTGAGTCAGCGTTACCG
This sequence comes from Verrucomicrobiia bacterium, assembly GCA_041495285.1. GTDB lineage: Bacteria > Verrucomicrobiota > Verrucomicrobiia > Palsa-1439 > Palsa-1439 > JBGQCJ01. The sequence goes on along the minus strand of JBGQCJ010000038.1, from coordinate 28,967 downwards.
GCTGAGCCGGCGCTGGACAGTGCAGACGTATCATCGGGTGGAGCTTCAAGACGGTCAGTGGGAGGAACAGGAATACATGCTCGAACAGGAAACGCACGACTGGCTCATTAATTACGGCGTGCGGCTGCGTAATCAGCGCACGCAAAAAGATGAGGTGGCGTTCTTTGTGGCGGTGACACTGAAGGCGTTTCCGGGCGCGAAGTTGGGTGTGAACAGGATTGACGTGGGCTCGCAAAACTAATGGCTAAGATTGCAATCGTGGGAACGGGGTACGTGGGACTGGTGACCGGCACCTGCTTCGCCGAGGTCGGTCACGAAGTCATCTGCGTGGACAACGACCTGAAGAAAGTCGAGTTCCTGCAGGCCGGGGGGATTCCGATTTACGAGCCGGGCCTTGAAGAACTTGTGAAGAAGAACGTCGCGGACAAGCGGTTGCGGTTCACGGGCGAGATTGCCGACGGCGTGAAGAACTCCGAGGTGATTTTCATCGCGGTGCCGACGCCGCCGCGCCCCGATGGTTCGGTGGACATGAGCTTCGTCGAGAAGGTCGCCCGCGAGATTGCCGGGGCGATGACCGAGTATAAGATCATCGTGGACAAATCCACCGTGCCGGTCAAAACGGGCGAGCGCGTGGCCGAGACCATCAAGCGCTACAACAAACACAAGGTGGATTTCGACGTCGTGAGCAATCCCGAATTTCTCCGGGAAGGTTGCGCCGTGGAGGACTTGATGCACCCCGACCGGGTCGTCATCGGCGTCAGCAGCGACCGGCCCGTGGCGAAGTTGAAGGAAATCTACGTGCCGTTCAACGCACCGATCATCGTTACCGACATTAACTCCGCCGAGCTGATCAAGCACGCCTGCAACTCGTTCCTCGCGCTGAAGATTTCCTACGCCAACGCGCTTTCCGCCATCTGCGAAGCCAGCGGCGCGAACATTGATGATGTCGTTCACGGGATGGGATTGGATAAGCGCATCGGCCGCTCGTTCCTCAATGCCGGGCTTGGTTATGGCGGCTCATGCTTCCCGAAGGACTTGAGCGCGTTCATTCACATCGCCGAGCAACTTGGCTACGATTTCAAGATGCTGAAGGACGTCCAGCACATCAACGCCGACCAGATCGCCCGCTTCCTGAAGAAGATTCACGACACGCTTTGGATCGTCAAAGACAAAACCATCGCCGTGCTCGGGTTGGCGTTCAAACCGAACACCGACGACATGCGGCTGGCGCCGTCGCTGGAAATCATCAAGCCGTTGCTGGAGGAAGGCGCGCGGATTCGCGCGTATGACCCGAAGGCGATGGAGAAGGCGCGCGAGTTCTTGCCGGACATCGAGTATTGCGACAGCGCCTACGCCGCCGCGTCCGGTGCCGAGGCGCTCGTGGTGTGCACGGAGTGGGAGGAATTCAGCCGTCTCGATCTGGAGAAGCTGCGCTCCGTCATGGCCCATCCCATCGTGCTCGATGGCCGCAACGTTTTTGATCCGAAGCGAATGAAGGAGCTCGGATTCGACTACATCAGCATCGGCCGGTAACGACAGCGACCCATGGCTATTGATTACCTCATCACCGGCGGCGCCGGCTTCATCGGCTCCAACATTGCCGAGCACCTCGCCGCCCGCGATTTCCGCGTGCGCATCTTCGACAACTTCTCGTCCGGCAAGCGCGAGAACATTGCCGGCTTCGCCGACAAGATCGAGGTAGTCGAAGGCGACCTGCGCGTGCTCGAATCCGTGAAGCGTGCCCTGGACGGCGTCCGGTACGTCCTGCACATCGGCGCCATCCCCAGCGTGCCGCGTTCCGTCGAAGACCCGCACACCACCAATGAGGCGAACATCACCGGCACGCTCAACGTCCTGATCGCCGCGCGCGATGCCAGGTGCCGGCGCATCGTGTTCAGTTCCTCCTCTGCCGTGTACGGTGACACGCCGACGCTGCCCAAGAGTGAGGCCATGACGCCGTCGCCGCTCTCGCCGTACGCGATCCACAAGATCACCGGCGAATACTACTGCCGGATTTTCTGGCAACTCTACGGGTTGGAAACGGTGTCGCTCCGGTACTTCAACGTCTTCGGCCCCCGGCAAGACCCGCGCTCGCAATACGCCGCCGTGATCCCGCGCTTCATCACCGCGATTCTCAAGGACGAACCGCCGACGGTTTTCGGGGACGGCCACCAATCCCGCGATTTCTCCCACGTCGAAAACGTGATCGAAGCGAACCTCGCCGCCTGTCACGCGTCAAAGGAAGCGCTCGGCGAAACGTTCAACATCGCCTGCGGTGGCCGCGTATCGCTGCTGGAACTCATCGAGACCATCAACCACATCGTCGGTAAGAAGGTCGCGCCTCGCTTCGAGCCGCCGCGTGCCGGTGACATTCTGCACAGCCAAGCCGACATCAGCAAGGCCGCGAAACTCCTCGGCTGGACGCCGCGCGTTGACTTCCGCGCCGGCATCGAAAAAGCCGTCGCTTGGTACCGGCAACAGGCGCAGAGTTAGTCCGCTAATCACTCGACTTCCTAAGGGGCTTTTGCTTTACTGGCTTGCGGAGTCGCAAGGCATGAAACCGGTCCAGTCAACGTTGTTCGCGTGCTGCCTGATGGGCTGCGCCGGTGTCCTGCTGACGCCAGCTTCTGACGCGCAGACCATTCCAAACGCCCCGACCAATCTGGTAGCCACCGCAGTGTCATCGTTCCAGATCAATCTTTCATGGTCGAACGCGTCCACCAACGAAGACGGATTCAAGCTCGAGCGTTCGACGGACGCAACCAACTTCACGCAGATCGCGCAGGTTCTGTCCAACACGATAGCCTATCGCGATACCGCTGCATGGCACGGCACAACGTATTACTACCGCATCCGCGCGTACAACACTGGAGGCGATTCCGACTTCTCCAACATCGCCAGTGGCAGGACATTGGACTTTTGCTCAGCACAAATCGGTGTCGTTGGCTGGGGCGACAACGCCGAGGGCGAAGCGACACCACCCGCTGGGCTGACCGGCGCGGTGGCCGTCGCGGCTGGGGGTTATCATAGCTTGGCGCTCAAATCCAACGGCACCGTCGTGGGCTGGGGTACGAACCAATTTGGCCAAGCGACGCCGCCAGCGGGTCTGACCGGCGTAGTGGCTATCGCCGCCGGTGCGGATCACAGTGTGGCGCTCACATCCGACGGCAGAGTCACCCAGTGGGGTCTGTTTATGCCGCCGCTGTCCGGCATTGTGGCTATCGCCGCTGGCGTTTCTTATACTCTGGCGCTCAGGTCCGACGGCACCATCGTCGGCTATGGCAATAACGGCAGCGGCAAAGCGACGCCGCCCGAGGGTTTGAACGGCGTGATCGCCATCGCTGCCGGACTCGATCACAGCTTGGCGCTCAAATCCGATGGCACGGTCGTTGGCTGGGGAGCCAATGATTACGGTCAAACCAATGTGCCAGCAGGGCTGACGGGCGTAGTCGGCATTGCCGCCGGATGGTGGTACAGCTTGGCGCTCAAGAGCGATGGCACTGTCGTCGGCTGGGGCGCAACGACGACGCCCGAAGGTTTGAACGGCGTGGTAGCCATCGCTGCCGGTTTCTTCCACAGTCTGGCACTCAAAACTGATGGAACCGTCGTTGGCTGGGGCTACAACTACTACGGTCAAGCAACGCCCCCGGCGAATTTGACTGGAGTGGGAGCCATTGCCGCCGGTGGTTATCACAGTCTGGCGGTGGTGGTGACGCTGCCCCCGCCGTCAGGTCTTACCGCAACGGCGGTTTCGTCGAACCAAATCAATCTGGCGTGGACAAGCACCGGTTCTCCCAACGGATTCAACATTCAGCGGGCCCCTGATAGTGGTGGCAGCCCGGGCGCGTGGACACAGATAGCGAGCGTCAACTCCAACGTCACCACCTACAGTGATGCTGGACTCGTCTCTGACACAAAGTTCTGGCACCGAGTGCAAGCCTTCGTCAACACCTGTGGTTTTTCGCCCTTCAGCAACCAGGCAAACGCAACGGCGCCGTCACAGCCGGGCGCGCCGTCGAATTTGACGGCGACGGCGTCGTCCGCAACGCGCATCAATTTGTCCTGGACTGATAACTCCATCACCGAATACGGTTTTCTGGTCGAGCGCGCGCCAGACAATAGCGGTCTACCGGGGACGTGGACGCTGATCGTCACCGCCTCGGTCAACGCCGTCAGCTACAGCGACAACGGATTGACGCCAAACACCAAGTACTGGTATCGCGTGCGGGCCTACAATGTGGCGGGCTATTCGGACTACAGCAACGAGGCCAACGCCACGACCCCACTCATCACCGCTCCATCGTCGCTATTCGCGACGGCTTTGTCCACGAACACGATTCGGTTGACGTGGGCTGACAACTCCGCCAATGAGGATGGTTTCAAAATCGAACGCGCACTCGACAATGCTGGCGCGCCGGACGCTTGGGCGCAGATCACAACCGTCACCTCTAACGTGGCAACGTATAGTGACACAGGATTGCCCGACGGCACAAAGTTTTGGTATCGCGTGCGGGCGTACAATGCCCTTGGCGATTCAGACTACGCCAGCCCGGCCAACGCGACAACGCCGCTTGGTGACCCTGCAAATCTCACTGCGACCGTGGTCTCCGGGTCACAGATCAATTTGTCGTGGACAGACAACTCCGGCAACGAAGACGGCTTTACCGTTGAGCGTATGACTCCGTTTAAGGGGCAGCAATGGAGTCTGATTGCCACCACGAGTATGAACGTGGCGACATATTCCGATGTTGGATTGGGCTGCGGCCCAAAGTCGTACCGCGTGCGTGCCTACAAAGCCAGTATCGTCTCCGGGTACTCAAACATCGTCACCGCCGACACGTCGATCGTCGATTCGGACGCCGACGGCATTCCCGACTGCTGGATGTTGCAGTACTTTGGCCATCCCACGGGTCTAGCATCCGACAACTCGCGGACAACCGACGACGCAGACGGTGATGGACTGAGCAACCTCGCTGAGTTCCTTGCCGGCACCGATCCCACCAACCCGGCGTCGGCGTTTAGGATCAATTCGGTTGTGCGCATCAACAACGATGTGCGGATAAAATGGTCAGTCGGCGTGGGTAGGACGAGCATCGTCCAGGCAGCATCGAGTCCTACCGGCAGCTACACGAATATCAGCCAGAACCTTATGAACTTCGTTATCAACGAGCCGCCGAGTTACCTCGACCGAGGCGGTGCGACCAACTTCCCCTCGCGTTTCTATCGCATTCGGCTCGTGCCGTAGGTTTCGACGAGACCCTTCGACTCTGCTCAAGGTGACAGCCGTTGCCGATGTTTCGGCACCGGTTGTCACTTTCGCCGTGCAAAATTCCTACGAGGAGTGTAAGCAAGGCGGGAGCATTTTCGGACGATGATTGCAGACCTGATCGAAAGTGAGATTCAGGAACTCATTGAGCAACGCAAGTTCGCGGAGCTGAAAGAGGTCCTGGCGGAGTGGCATCCGGCGGATTTAGCGGAGGCCATCGTCGCCTTCTCGAACGAACATCAGGTGCTGATCTTCCGTCTCCTCCCGCAAGCGGTGGCTGCGGACGTGTTTGAGTATCTCGACGTGGAGGCGCAGAAGTGTTTGCTGCACGCGTTGGGGCAGGAGGATGCGGTCAAGATCCTCAACGAGATGACGCCGGACGACCGCACGGCGTTGTTGGAAGAGTTGCCGAGCGCGGCGGTCACGCAACTGCTGAATCTCCTCTCCCCGGCCGAGCGCGCGACGGCGCAGTCGCTGCTCGGTTATCCCGAAGGCAGTATTGGACGGTTGATGACGCCGGATTTCGTTGCCGTGCGCGACGAATGGACGGTACATCAGGTGCTTGATCACGTGCGCCAGCACGGCCGCGACAGCGAGACGTTGAACGTGCTCTACGTCGTGGATGAGCAGGGGAAGTTGATTGACGACGTGCGCATCCGGGAATTTCTCCTGCGGCCACTGGCACACACGGTGCGCGACATCCGCAATCAGGAGTTTTACGCGCTGAAGGTCACCGATTCGCAGGAGGCGGCAGTCGAGGCATTTCGGAAGTATGACCGCACCACGTTGCCGGTCGTGGACTCGGCCGGCAAGCTTGTTGGGATTGTCACCGTGGACGACGTGCTCGATGTGGCGGAAAAGCAGGCGACCGACGACATTCAGAAGATGGGTGGCACCGAGGCGTTGGACGAGCCATACATGCGCATCGCGTTGCACAAGATGGTGCGGAAGAGGGCCGGCTGGCTGGTGATTTTGTTCGTGGGCGAATTGTTCACGGCGACGGCGATGGGATTCTTCGAGCATGAGATCGCGCGCGCCGTGGTGCTGGCGTTGTTCGTGCCGCTGATTATTTCCAGCGGCGGCAACTCAGGTTCGCAAGCGTCGACGTTGATCATCCGGGCCATGGCGCTCGGCGAGGTGACGCTGCGGGATTGGTGGCGGGTGATGCGGCGCGAAGTGATGGCCGGCTTGTGTCTGGGTGGCATTCTCGGAAGCATCGGGTTTGTGCGCATCTCCGGCTGGTCGCTGTTCTCGGACATCTACGGTCCGCATTGGCTGCTGGTGGCGACGACGGTGAGCGTGGCGCTGGTCGGTATTGTTCTGTGGGGCACACTGGCCGGATCGATGTTGCCGTTCTTATTGCGGCGACTGGGATTTGACCCGGCCGCATCTTCAGCTCCGTTTGTCGCAACGCTGGTGGACGTCACCGGGCTGGTGATCTATTTCCTCATCGCAGCCATGATTCTGCGCGGAACTTTGTTGTAGCTGCGTTGTTCTTCTCCAAGGCGCATCGACCGTGAGCTTGTTCAAATCCAGTATCAGGTTGTCGCGGATGTTCAGTGCCGTGGACGTGGTGGTGTTCGCGGCATTGGGCGCGCTGGTGTACGGCTTGATATCAGTCGGGTCGGAATGGACAGGCGTCCTGCGGCCTGTGATGGAGATTGATCTGAGTCCGCGGGCGTTGCCGCGCTACACGTTGCTGAGTTTGTTCCGGGGATTTGCCGCCTACGCGCTTTCGTTCATCTTCACCCTCGCGTACGGACGGATCGCTGCCTACAACCGCCGGGCTGGTACGGTGATGGTGCCGCTGCTGGACATTTTGCAGAGCATACCGGTGCTCGGGTTCTTGCCGGGTTTGGTGCTGGCGTTGGTGGCATTGTTTCCGCACAGCAACATTGGGTTGGAATTGGCCTGCGTGTTGATGATCTTCACGGGGCAGGCGTGGAACATGACGTTCAGCTTTTATCATTCGTTGCGTTCGATTCCGCAGGAGTTGAACGATGCTGCGCGAGTGTACCGGCTCAGCGCGTGGCAACGGTTCTTGGAGCTGGAGTTGCCGAGCGCAGCGGTCGGGCTAGTGTGGAACTCGATGATGAGCATGGCCGGCGGCTGGTTTTTTCTGACGGTGTGCGAGGCGTTCACGCTCGGCGACAAGGATTTTCGGTTGCCGGGCATCGGCTCGTATATGAGCGTGGCGATCAACGAAGGCAACGGGCCGGCGATGATCTACGGCGTGGTGGCGATGGTGATTATGATCGTGGCGGTGGATCAGCTTTTTTGGCGGCCGATTGTGGCGTGGTCGCAGAAGTTCAAACTCGAAGAGACGGAGGCGTCCCGGCCATCCTCCGGTTCGCTGGTGCTGGAACTTCTGCAGCGATCACGGGTGCTGCGTTGGATGGACGCGCGGTTGTGGGCGCCGCTGGTGGCGCTGGGTCAACCGCGATTGGCGCCGGTGGCAGGCGCGGTGCCCGCGGTGCCCTTGGTGGTCGCGGCTGATCATTCGATTTCATGGAGGAGGATTTTCGGGTGGCCGGTCGCGGTGGCCGCCGTGGTGGGTGTGGGGTGGGGTGCGATCAGTATCGTGAAATTGCTCTCGACCCTGAGCGCTCACGCGTGGGTGCATGTCGGTGAGTTAACGTTGTTGACGTTTGTGCGCGTGACGCTGGCGGTGGTGCTCGGTACGTTGTGGACGGTGCCGGTGGGGGTGGCGATTGGGTTGAATCCGAAGTTGTCGCGCGTGTTTCAGCCGGTGATTCAGGTCATGGCTTCGTTTCCCGCGCCGATGATTTATCCGCTGGCGTTGCTCGTGTTGCATGCGCTGGGCGTGACGATCAATTATGGGGCGGTGATGCTGATGTTGCTCGGTACGCAGTGGTATATTCTGTTCAACGTGATTGCGGGCGCGATGGCGATTCCGCAGGATTTGCGCGAGGTGGCGGTGGTGTACCGGATGGGGTGGCTGGAACGATGGAAGCGGTTGATCCTGCCCGGCATTTTTCCGTCCCTGGTGACCGGCTGGGTGACGGCGGCGGGCGGCGCGTGGAATGCGAGCATCGTTGCCGAGTATGTGACCTTTGGAAAAGAGACGTTGACGGCGAAAGGGTTGGGCGCGACGATTAGCATCGCGACGTATCACAAGAACTTTGCGATGCTGGCGGCGTGTGTGTTGGCAATGTGCGTGGCGGTGGTGGGCGTGAACCGGCTTTTCTGGCAACGGTTGTACCGGGTGGCGGAGGACAAATTTGCCCTGACTAAATAATGGCGAATCAGAACGACATCATCTGCGAGTTGCGCAACGTGAGCAAGACCTTCCGTCCGCCCGGCGGCCGGGAGTTGAAGGTGCTCGACAACATCAACCTCGAAGTGCGCCGTGACCACATCACCGCGCTCCTCGGGCCAAGCGGCTGCGGTAAGTCCACGTTGATGCGGATTTTGGCCGGGCTGATCGAGCCAACCAGCGGCGAGGTGCTCGTGCATGACCAACCGTTGCACGGGTTGAGTCCGGCCATCTCGATGGTGTTTCAGAATTTTGCGTTGTACCCGTGGCTGACGGTGGCCGAGAACGTGGCGATGGGATTGAACGGTCGCGCGTTCGAGCCGCAGAAGCGCCCGGAGTTGATTACGCGCGCCATTGACCGCGTCGGTTTGGAAGGGTTCGAAGAGGCGTATCCCAAGGAATTGTCCGGCGGGATGAAGCAGCGCGTCGGCATCGCGCGGGCGTTGGTGGCGCAGCCGGAGTTGTTGTGCATGGACGAGCCGTTCAGCGGACTCGACGTGTTGACGGCGGAGAACCTGCGGGTCGAATTGGTGAATCTGTGGCAGGACGCCACGACCGATCCGAACAGCGTTTTGGTGGTCACGCATAACATCAATGAAGCCGTTTTTCTGGCGACGCGCATCGTGGTGCTGGGCTCGAACCCCGGCCAGATTCGGAAGGTTCTGGACAATCCGTTGCCCTATCCGCGCGATTACCGGGCCCCCGCCTTCATCGCCATCGCGGATCGCATTCACGACATCCTGACCAACGCGCTGATTCCTGATGAACCGGTTGTGACGGCGGTGCCGACGCCGGCGGTCGCGGCGCCGCGATCGGATCGTATTGAACCGTTGCCGAATGTCAGTCCGGGTGAAATGACTGGATTGTTGGAGCGCGTCGCGGCGGCGGGCGGATCGACGGATATTTTTGATTTGTCGGTGGAGATAGGCAAGGAGTTCGGCAAAGTGCTGGCGTTGGTCAAGGCGGCGGAGTTACTGGAGTTCGCGGAGACGCCGAAGCATACCGTGGTGCTGGCGCCGCTCGGCAAACGGTATCTGGAGGCGAAGGTGAACGAGCGGAAGCGGATGCTCAACGAGCAATTGCGCAAGCTGAAGTTGTTTGAGAAAGTCATCGAGGATTTGCGCGGGCAGGAGAAATTCCAGTTGGACGAGGATTTGATGTTGGAGGAACTGGCGGTCTGGTTGCCGACGGAGAAGCCGCAGACGATGTTCCGCACGATTGTGCGCTGGGGCCGGTATGCCGAGTTGCTCGGCTACAACGCGGATGAACGCAAGGTGTACTTGGATGTGGAAAGCACTTCGGCGCCGGCGCAACAGAACTACTTGGCAGGACAGGGCGGACGGTAGCCCTTCCCGTAAAAGGCGAAAGGCCGAGCTTTGGGGTCTCGGCCTTTCAGTGTCGGTGGCGTGGAGAAGCGCCTTCGACGAGGTATGGTGTGGTATAGGGTAAGTCGCTAAATAGCAGTGGCGGTGCCAACCCTTGAATCGGTCGTTTTGTCCCGCAAAAGACCTCGAAAAGTCCAAACGAAGCCTGATCGGTGGCCATTTTTGTCTCAAAGATGCGACTCGATCACCTTTTTGCGCTTTCAAACTCAAGACTGCACGCTTGACGGCATCTGAGCGTTTTCTATACGGTTAGCGCCCCAATGACTGTCACGGTCGAAAATGCCGCGCCCTGCCGCAAGAAGGTGCGCGTGGAAGTGGAAGCCGAACGCGTGGCCGGCGCGCGCGCGGAGATTCTGCAGGAATTTCGGAAAGTGGCCAACATTCCCGGCTTTCGGCCCGGTAAAGCGCCTGAGCCGATGGTCGAGAAGCGGTACGCGCACGAAATCGATGAAGAACTGCGCAAGCGGATCATTCCCGATACGTACCGGCAAGCGCTGACCGAACAGAAATTGCGCGTCGTCGGCTATCCGCAAATTGAGTCGGTGAACTATCAACCCGGTCGTCCGTTGATTTATACCGCCGCCGTGGACACGGCACCGGAATTCAAGGTGCCGGACTACAAGGGGATTTCCCTGAAGAGAAAGGAAGTGCCGGTGCAGCCGCAAGAGATCGAGCAGACTCTCGAATCGCTGCGTGACCAACAAGCCGAATTCGTCGCGGTCGAAGGTCGCGGGCTGCGTACCGGAGATTTCGCCGTGATCAACTATACCGGCGTCGCCGACGGCAAACCGATTGCCGAGCTTGCACCCGACGCCAAGACGCTCGGTGAGAACAAAGATTTCTGGGTGCTCGTTTCTTCCGACTCGTTCCTGCCGGGCTTTTGCGACCAGCTTCTTGGCGCGCAAGCCGGTGAGAAGCGCCAAGTGTTGATCGATTTTGCCGCCGACTTTCCTCAGAAGCCGCTGGCCGGTAAGAAGGCGACATACTTTGTTGAGGTGACCGGCATCAAAGAGAAGAAGCTGCCGGAGTTGAACGACGAGTTTGCGAAGAAGGTCGGCGTTGAAACTCTGGAGAAGTTGAAGGAAGAGATTCGCAAGAGCCACGCGGCTGAACGGGAGAACCAAGTTCAATCCGATGTACGCCGTCAGATCGTGGACTATCTTCTCAGCAAGACCAGCTTCGAGCTGCCGGAGTCGTTGGTGGCGCAGGAAACGCGCAGCATCGTTTATGATTTGGTGCGCGAAAATACGACGCGCGGCGTGAGCAAAGAGCAGCTCGAACAGAAGAAGGATGAGATTCTGGGCTTTGCCACGCAGAACGCCAAGGATCGCTTGCGCTCGTCCTTCGTTTTGGATGCAATTGCGCAGCAAGAACAGATCAAAGTGGACGAGGCGGAGGTCGAACAGCGCATCGCGCAGTTGGCACAGCGCTACCGGATAACGCCCGAGAAATTGAAGGCGCAGTTGGCCGAGCGTGACGGGCTCGGCGAGATTGAGGAGCAGCTCCTCGTGGGCAAGACGCTTGATTTCCTTTTGGCAAATGCTAAGGTGGAGGCGGTTACGGAAAAGTAACTGCCGCCCGCGTTGAAGCTGCCGCCGCACGCTTGCCCATGGCGGCAGGACAATTGCTGAACAGAGATTGAGGAACAATTATGGAAAAAGCGCAGATTCTAGTGCCGATGGTCGTGGAACAAACCGGGCGCGGCGAACGCGGCTACGACATTTACTCGCGGCTGCTCAAGGATCGCATCGTGTTCATCGGCACGCCGATTGATGACAACGTCGCCAATCTCATCATCGCGCAGATGCTCTACCTGCAATCCGAAGACCCCGGCAAGGACATCAATCTCTACATCAACTCGCCCGGCGGCTCGGTCACTTCCGGCCTTGCCATTTACGACACGATCCAGTTTGTCAAATGCGATGTCACCACGTACTGCGTCGGCCAAGCGGCCAGCATGGGCGCGGTGCTGCTCGCCGCCGGTACAAAAACCAAACGCTTCGCGCTGCCCAACGCTCGCATCATGATTCATCAACCATGGGGCGGCGTGCAAGGCCAAGCCTCGGACATCAGCATTCAAGCGAAAGAGATTTTGCGGATGCGCGACCGGCTCAACGAAATCATCGCACTCCATACCGGCAAAGCCGTTGATATTATTGCCAAGGACACCGACCGCGACTTCTTCATGTCCGCCGCCGAAGCGCGTGATTACGGACTCGTGGACGACGTGGTCAAATCCCGACGCGACACCGAAAAGAAATCAGACAAGGACAAAGCCGCCTGAGGTGTTACCGTGGCCCGGCCAACGAACCTGACGATGTGCAGTTTCTGTGGGAAGACCCACGGGGAAGTGCGCAAGCTCATTGCGGGTCCGGGCGTTTACATCTGCGACAACTGCATCACCGTTTGTAAAAGCATTCTCGACAAGGAACTCGGCGGTGCCGTCAACCCGGCACGCAAGAACGGTTTCCGTCTGAATGTTCCGAAGCCGGCCGAGATCAGGCGGCAGCTCGACCAATACGTCGTCGGTCAGGAATGCGCGAAGAAAACCATCGCGGTCGCCGTTCACAATCATTACAAGCGCATTCAGCAGGACGCCGCCGACGCCGAGACGGCCAGCGAGACGCAGGTCACCATCGAACAGCATCGCGACGTCGAGATCGAAAAGAGCAACATTCTGCTCATCGGCCCGACCGGCTCCGGCAAGACTCTTTTGGCGCGCACGCTCGCTCGCATCCTCGATGTGCCGTTTTGCATTGCCGACGCCACGACTCTGACCGAAGCCGGCTATGTCGGCGAAGACGTTGAGAACATCGTCCTGCGGCTGCTGCAGAATGCTGACTATGACGTGAAACGCGCCGAACTCGGCATCGTGTACATTGACGAGATTGACAAGATCGGTCGCAAGAGCGATTCGCCGAGTATCACCCGGGACGTTTCGGGCGAAGGCGTGCAACAGGCGCTCTTGAAAATCTTGGAGGGCACGACCTGCAACGTCCCGCCGCAAGGTGGCCGCAAGCATCCACATCAGGAATACATTCAAGTCAACACCGACCACGTTCTGTTCATCTGCGGCGGTGCGTTCATTGGTTTGGAGAAAATCGTCCAGCGCCGCATCGGCGGTCACGCGCTGGGATTTGGCAAGTCCGACGATGTGGTTAACTTGAGCCAGCGCGCTTCCGTCGTCGAAAATGTCGAACCGGAAGACTTGCTGAAATACGGATTGATTCCCGAATTCGTCGGACGGTTGCCGGTCGTCTCCGTTCTCAACGAGTTGACCGAGCCGGAACTCATCGCGATTCTTACCGAGACCAAGAACGCGATGATCAAGCAGTACAGCAAACTTTTTGCGATGGAAGGCGTCCACCTCAACTTCACCAAGGACGCGCTCCAAGCACTCGCGCAGTCGGCGATGAAGAAGGGCACCGGCGCCCGCGCCCTGCGCGCTCTGCTCGAAAAACTGATGCTCGATTTGATGTACGAAATCCCCTCGCGCGACGACATCGCCGAAGTCACCATCAACCGCGGCGTCGTCGAAGGTAAGCGCGAGCCTATCATCCGCAAGAAGCAATCCAAAGACGCAGCCTGACAGTAGGATTCAGAAGTCAGTAGTCAGTATTCAGGAGGCGACGACCTTACCGAGGTGGTTTTCCAATGGTTGTCACCCTGAGCTTGTCGAAGGGTCTCTTCTCAACGCCGGCTCGGTGCTTTGATCCTACCGGCAGGGTTTCTCGTGAACGGCACTCGATGTGTGTCACACACTACAGCGGCGAATTCCCTCCGCCGAACATTAGCATTCGGCCATACGCAGATGCAAAAGTCAAAGCTTGAGTTCGGTTGGAAGCCGGTCAGGACGCGGGAGTTGGGAGGTCTTAAGCGCGGCATATCAGTCCGGCGAAAGCCAAACTGAGTTTGGCTTTCCCAAGGTGATAATTGTCGAGAAATCAACAGGGTCAGCGCTCCAAACGTTAGAGCGGTTGCCAAAAGTAATTTCCGGTTTCGAGCATCACCCGACCCACCCCCGGCCCCTCCAGGGAGGGGAGTTTGCTCCGGATTCCCCTCCTTGGAGGGGTTAGGGGTGGGTTCCGATCTGGAAATGATTTATGGCAACCAGTCTAGTCAAGGAGATCGAGGCTTCTCAATTGATGTGCTCATCGACCACGGTCTGTTCGCCACTCGTGACGAACTTCAAGGACGCAATTTGCTCGCGGGCTTTTCCGGTTCTGGATTGACGTTGCGCGGGCGAGGACAGGCTTGTATCGTTTTCGCGCTTTGAGCGGACAAAAGACAGAGATTCCTCGACAAGCTCGGAATGACAGTAGGGAAGATGTAACGGTTCGGATGCCGGCCGGGGTGGGGAATGCCTACGCGTTTCAAATCTTCAACACGATATCATTCTCAATCGTGTTGGGGACGCCGATGCTGGTGTATTTCAAGGGACTGGCGGCGTCAGGAACGGTTATCGGGATCGTCGCGGCGTTGCCGGCGTTGCTGAACATTCTGCAGTTGCCGGCGGCGCGGTTCGTCGAGCAAATCGGCTACCGGGCATTTGTACTGCGCGGTTGGAGTTTGCGGAGCGTATTTATCCTCGGGATGGCGCTCGTGCCTCTCTTGCCGGCGCAGATCGACGCGCCGACGCGGATGGCGCTGATGCTGTTTTTGCTCTTCGCGTACAACATTTCGCGCGGGGTTTCGCAGTGCGGTTACCTGCCATGGATCACGCAGTGGATACCGGAGTCGGTGCGTGGCCGGTACGTGTCGGGCGACCAGATGTGTGGGTCGGTCGCGACCGTGGCGACGTTGCTGATGACAGCGGGTTATCTGCGCGGCGAGAAAACTGAGTCGGTGTTCGCAACAGTGTTCTGCGCCAGCTTCGTCGCGGCGTTGATCAGTTTGCTGTTTTTGCGGCAGATTCCGGACGTGCCGCCGCCACGCGCCAACGGCGATGCGGGCCGCGTGCCGTGGAAGGAGATGGCCTTGTTTCCGCCGTTCTTCCGGTTGCTCGTGTACAACGTCATCATTTTTGGTGCGTTGGCCGGTGCGGGCGTGTTTTGGGTGCCGTGTCTCCGCGATGAATTTCAACTCACCGATACGCAGATTCTGCTCTTTGGCTCGCTGACGCCCACCACCGGCGTGTTAAGTTTGCTTTGGTTGCGTCACGTCGTGGATCGTGTCGGCAGCCGTCCGGTGCTCGCGTTGGCGAATGTGGCGCTGGGTCTGCACTTCGCCGCGTGGGTTGCGTTGACGTCGGGGCTGATGCCGTTGACGTGGTGGAGCATCGTGCTGATCCAATCGGCGTCAGGGCTCGGCTTGGCGGCGCTCAACGTCGGCAACCAGCGGCTCGCCATGAGCATTGTGCCGGAAACGGGACGCAGTCATTTTCTCGCGCTGTTCAGCGTCGTCAACGGGCTGACGCTCGGCTTGCTGCCGGTCGCGTGGGGCGTGGCGCTCGATGCACTTGCGGGATGGCGGCATGGTTGGCAGCGCTTCGAGTGGAATCACTTCAGCGCGCTCTACGGCGCGCTGGCACTGATTGCCATCATCGCGCAGGTCTGGCACACGCGGTTGACCGAGCCGCGCGCGATGACGACCGAAGAATTCTTCCGCGAACTGCTCGTGAAGACTCCGGCACGCGCCCTGAGTCGGTTACTGGCGCGTCGGCCGTTCCCGTGATATAAACTCTGCCGGCATGATTGCATTGGTTGATTACGGAATGGGAAACTTGCGCAGCGTCGAGAAGGCGCTGGCGCGGGTTGGTGCCGACGTGCGCATCGTGAGCACGCGCGAAGACGTGCGGAAAGCGGATGCGCTCGTGTTGCCGGGCGTCGGTGCGTTCGGCGATTGCATGAAGAATCTGCAGAAACTTGATTTGACGGAAGCAATTCGCGAGTTCGTCGCCAGCAAGCGACCGTTTCTCGGAATTTGTCTCGGGTTTCAAGGCTTGTTCGAATCGAGCGAAGAAGCGGCCGGTGTGAAGGGTCTCAATATTTTTGAGGGAACGGTGCCGCGATTCGCCGCCAACGGTTTGAAGGTGCCGCACATGGGCTGGAATCAACTGCAAATCAAACAGCGTAATTGCCCGTTGCTCGCCGGAGTGGACGAGGGGAGCTACGTATACTTCGTACACAGCTATTACTGCAAACCGAAGAACGAAAAGTTCGTTTGTGCCACGACGGATTACGGCGTGAACTTTTGCTCGATGCTCTGGAGCGGCAACGTGTTCGCCACGCAGTTTCACCCCGAGAAATCGCAAGCGGTCGGCTTGAAGATGCTGGAGAACTTTGTCAAACTGCAGAAGACTGGAGACAGAAGACAGGAGACAGCATGAATCGCGAGCCCGCAAAGACATTTCGCGATTTGATCGTCTGGCAGAAGGCGCATCAACTCGTCCTGGTAATCTACCGCTTCACCGAGAATCTCCCGAAATCTGAAACCTATGGCCTGACTAGCCAGTTGCGGCGGGCGACTGTGTCCGTGCCTGCCAATATTGCCGAAGGGTTCAAGAAGACGGGCCGCGCGGATAATGCCCGCTTCATGAACATGGCGCAAGGCTCTCTGGAGGAATGCCGCTACTACTTGATCCTCGCCGCAGACCTAGGATATGGCAACACCGACGACCTTTACAACCAACTCGACGAAGTCAGCAGACCGCTTAACAGCTACGCGTCCGCCATTCTGTCTCCTGTCTCCTGACTTCTGACTCCTTTTCCATGAAACCGTTTCTGATCTTCCCGGCCATCGATCTCAAAGCCGGCAGAGTCGTGCGGCTGCAACAGGGCCGTGCCGAGACGGAGACGGTGTATAGCGACGATCCAGTGGCAGTGGCGAAACGCTGGGAGGACGATGGCGCGCGCTATTTGCACGTGGTGGATTTGGACGGCGCATTTGAAGGCGAACCGCGTAATTGGGACGGCGTGCGCGCGATTCTGCGTGCCGTGCAAATTCCCATTCAACTCGGTGGCGGCCTGCGCACGCGCAGGCAGATTGAGGAAGCGCTGGAGATGGGCGTGACGCGCGTCGTGATCGGCACCAAAGCGTGCGACTCGCCGGAGTTCGTGAGCGCGTTGATTGAGGATTTCGGGACGCGGATTGTCGTCGGCATCGATGCTCGGGACGGTTTTGTCGCGGTGAAAGGTTGGACGGAGAAGACCGAGATTTCTTCCGTGGACTTCGCGCAGCAAATCAACCGCCGCGGAGTGATGAACATCATTTTCACGGACGTCGCCACCGACGGCATGTTGACCGGCCCGAATTACTTCGCGATTTCTGGTTTGTGCTCCGCTGTGAACTGCAACGTCATCGCCTCCGGTGGTGTTTCCAACCTCAACGACGTTCGCCGACTGCAACGCGTCGCCGAAGAACGTCCGAATCTCGTCGGTGTCATCATCGGCAAGGCGCTGTACGACGGACGCATCGATTTGAAGCAGTTGGAGACGTGATTTTCTCCGGCATGGAATCGCTCCGCTGGACAATCTGCGTGGTCATCAGGTAGGGTGGGCGCATGCAAACAACGGCTGCGGTGGCGATCATTTATGGACTGCTCGTGTTGGCGGGCGGGTTGATGGGATACCGGAAGGCGCGGAGTACGCCGTCATTGATGGCGGGACTGTCGTTCGGTATCGCGTTGGTCGTGAGCGGATTTTACGTGTGGCACGGCGAGCGGATGGGATTGAAGGCTGCGCTCGCGTTGTCGTCGGCGCTGCTAATCGTAATGGGCATCCGGTTTGCGAAGACGAAGAAGTTCATGCCTTCGGGCTTGGTGACGATTCTGAGTCTGGCAGCGTTGATTGTGTTCGCGTTGGCGTTGGGGAAGTAATCCACGGATGGCCCAAGAGTACATTCTTCATCCCGCGCACGGCTCGCGGGACCTGCACATTGACTACCGCAAGGAGTTAAACGAGCAGCAATATGCCGCGGTGACGGCCGGCGACGGGCCGATGTTGGTAATTGCCGGAGCCGGTTCCGGCAAGACGCGGACGCTGACGTACCGGGTCGCGTGGCTTGTGGAACACGGTGTACCGCCCGGCCGGATTCTGCTGCTGACGTTCACCAACAAAGCCGCGCGTGAAATGTTGCGGCGCGTCGAAGGCTTGTTGCCGACTGACATCTCGGCGATCTGGGGCGGCACGTTTCATCATGTGGCCAACCGGATGTTGCGCCGGCACGCGAAGCTGCTCGGTTATGGCAACGATTTCACGATCCTCGACCGGGAAGACTCCAAGGACATGCTCGATGCCTGTATTACCGAAGCAAAGATTGATACGCGCGAGGAGCGTTTCCCGAAGGGCGACGTGCTCGCAGAGATTTATTCGCTGGTCGTGAACACGGAGCGTACTGTCGAGCAAGTGTTGGCGGAGCAGTACGATTACTTCTCGCATCTTGCCGGGCCGATCAAGACGTTGCGTGAGGTGTACCGGGAGCGGAAGCTCAAGGCGAACGCGATGGACTACGACGACTTGCTGGTGAATGCTCTCCGGCTATTTCAGGAGCACGGCGAAGTTGCCGAGCATTACCGCGAACAATTCCTGCATGTGCTCGTGGACGAGTATCAGGACACGAACAAGATTCAGGCCGACTTGATTGACGCCGTCGCGATTTTGCACCGTAATCTAATGGTCGTTGGTGACGACGCGCAGTCCATTTACTCGTGGCGCGGTGCGAATTACCGGAACATTCTCGGCTTCCCGGAGCGTTATCCATCGGCGCGGACGTTCAAGATCGAGGTCAACTACCGGAGCGTGCCGAGCATCCTGACGCTGGCCAACGACGCGATCAAGGCAAACGTCCATCAGTTCGCCAAAAACCTGCAGCCGGCACGCTCGGGCGGCGTGAAGCCGTGGCTCATCGCGTGCGCCGATGCCAATCAGCAGGCGCAGTTTGTCGCGCAACGGTTGCTGGAGTTGCGCGATGAAGATGTGCCGCTGAATGAGATCGCTGTGCTATACCGGGCGCATTATCACTCGATGGAACTGCAGATGGAATTGACCCGACGCAACATCCCGTACGTCATTACGAGCGGGTTGCGATTCTTCGAGCAGGCGCACATCAAGGACGTGAGTTGCTTCCTGAAGGTTGCGGTGAATCCGCACGATGAAATGGCGTTCAAGCGCATTCTTAAATTGATGTCTGGTATCGGTGCGAAGACGGCAGACAAGTTGTGGGCGAGATTTCATCCGACGCTTGCCGAAGGCAAACCATTGCAGGTCACAAGCGACGTCATGCCGGCCAAGGCGCGCGACGAGTGGAAGAAGGTTGCCGCGACACTGAACCTGTTGCGCAAGCTTGAATCGAAGAAGGCTGCAGAAATGATTGAGCAGGTGATCGAGGGCTTCTACTCCGGTTACCTCAAGGTTAAATACCCAAATGCACGCGCGCGAGAAGAGGATTTGCATCAACTCGCGGCGTTCGGGATGCAGTTTGAGACGGTGGATGATTTCCTGAGCCAGCTCGCGTTGCTGACGAACCTCGAAGCGGACGACGCGAGTTTGATTAGCGCCGACGACAAGGAGTTTGTGCGGCTCAGCACGGTACATCAAGCGAAAGGGCAGGAGTGGAAGGCGGTGTTCGTGATCGGCTTGTGCGACGGGATGTTTCCGTTGTCCCGGTCGCTCGACAATCTCGAAGGCGAAGAAGAAGAGCGCCGGCTGTTCTACGTGGCGGTCACGCGCGCGAAGGACGAGTTGTATTTGGCGTATCCACTGTTTCGCATGACCGGCGGTGACACAGGTGGATTCCAGAGGGCTTCCCGGTTTTTGTCAGAGATTCCAAAGTTGCATTACCAAGAACTCACACTCCGCCAACAATTCAGGGGATGGTAGTGCTAACTTACCGCTGCGGAATTTGACGACTGAAGCGTTAACCCGCGATGACCTCTTTGAAGCTCGCTACCATCTGATTCAGTGGGAGACAGCCTTACGCGCTCTGCCATTTCCTGGATTAGTTGGCGTCACGTTTGGCCTCTCAGATTTGGCACCTTGTTGCGGTGTTGTGCCATACGTGCCAGCGGACTCGTAAAGGACAAGCTCATCTTGCGGAATTAAGGATATGCTCCATTGATGCGTTTTGGGATTGTATTGCCAGCCTCGTGAGCGCAGATGTGTGGCGAAATCTTCACGGCTGGCCGACCGATCCCACCGCAGTGGAAACAGCAGTCAGACCTGAGTTGATAACGCCATAAGGCGTCCACAGCCGCACCGAGCAGCGCCGGTAACTCCGCAATGTACGGATAGATGTTTCCGTCAAGTTCTGCAGATAGTATTGGGGGGCCGCCGCTTTTCCCAGACGCCTTTTTCGTCTGTTCGATCCACGCCATAATGCGCGCAGCCTATCAGCAGCGCATGAATCATTCAAGCGTGAGACAAACTTTCGCCGGCAAGACTGCCGGTAAGCCGAGTCTGCGGAGCGGAGTCTGACGATACGCCGCTGTCGTGTGCGGCAATCGCGCCCTACCCGGCATCGGCGCTCACAGAGCGCCGCTACAGTGAAAAACACACAATCACCATCACCGTCCCCCTTTCTTGACAGTGCCGGTGGCCTCTCTTATGCTCTAGGGTGACTGATGGCTGTTACGCAACAGATGCCGCACAATATACGGGAGTTGCTCGCGGCGACGGGCTTGCTGGCGGCTGCGCAGATTGATGAGCTGCTGGCGACACCGCGCGCACCGGGCGAGTCGCTGGTCGCCAAGCTCGTTAAATCGGGCGCGGTGACCGAAGAAAAGCTTTTGCAAGAGTTGGCGAAGGTTTTGCATTTGTCGTTCACGCGCATCGCGGAGCACGAGATTGATGCGACGGCTCGCGTGAAAGTTCCCACCAAGGTTGTGTTCCAATACAATGTGATGCCGATGCACGCGTTGGACGGCACGTTGGTGATCGCGTGCAATGATCCATTCAATTTGGCGATGATCGAGTCGGTCCGGCTCGTGGCACGGTGCCGCGTGCAGATGGTGCTCAGCACGGAAGCCGACATTGCGAAGGCGTTGAAGCGCTACTACGGCGTCGGTGCCGATACGCTGGATGAGTTGATGCAGAAGAACGTGCTCGATCTCGACTTGGCCGAAACGATCACGAAGGATGACCTCGAAGACGAAGATCAGGAAGCGAGCGTGGTCAAGTTCGTGAACCAGATCATCTGGGAGGCGTTCAAGGAGCGTTCGACGGACATTCACCTTGAGCCGATGGAAAACGATTTGCGCATCCGGTACCGCGTGGACGGCGTGTTGCACCAGACGCCGGTGCCGCCGCAATTGAAGCGGTTTCAGGCGGCGATCATCTCGCGCATCAAAGTCATGGCCAACATGGACATCGCGGAGCGCCGGTTGCCGCAGGACGGTCGCATCAACGTGCGCAGCAGCGGGCAGGAGATCGATGTGCGCGTGTCCACGATCCCAACCGCGTACGGCGAGAGCGTCAGCTTGCGGTTGCTGACGCGCAGCAGCATTTTTCTCGGCTTGGACCGACTCGGGTTGGGGCCGGCAGACGAGAAGCTCATTCGCAAACTTGTCGAACTGCCGCACGGCATCATCCTCGTCACGGGGCCGACTGGATCGGGCAAGTCCACGTCGCTGTATGCGTTCTTGAGCACGATCAACTCCGTCGATCAACGCATCATCACGATTGAAGACCCAGTCGAGTACGAACTACCCGGTGTGAACCAGATTCATGTGAAACCCGACATCGGGCTGACGTTTGCCAGCGGACTGCGACACATCTTGCGTCAGGATCCCGACGTGATCATGGTGGGTGAAATCCGCGACACTGAGACCGCCAAGATCGCTATTCAGGCCGCGTTAACGGGCCACCTTGTATTTTCCACGCTCCACACCAACGACGCGGCCGGTGCCGTCACGCGGTTGCTGGACATGGGCATCGAACCGTTCCTCGTAAGTTCATCCGTCGAAGCGCTGATCGCACAACGTCTCGTGCGCACGATTTGCGAGTCGTGCAAAGAGCTGTACAGACCCGAACGAGAGTTTCTGCGCGAGGTCGGTTTCCCGGCGGCGGAAATCGGCAGGGCGGAGTTTTATCGAGGACGGGGTTGTGATGAATGCCGGTTCACGGGGTTTAAAGGGCGCTCCGGGATTTACGAGATTCTCATCATGAGCGAGGCGATGCGACCGTTGATTATCGAGCGGGCGTCGTCATCCAGCATCAAACAGGCGGCGTGCGCGCGTGGCATGAGGACGCTACGTGACGACGGTTGGGAGAAGGTAAAAGCAGGAGTGACGACCGTCGAAGAAGTCGCCCGTGTCACGCAAGAGGACGAGGTCTTAGCAGGCATCTGAGCGTATAGCCATCTGGCGTTGTCTAATGATCCATGCCCACCTTCCAGTATAAAGCCAAGACGCAAGGCGGAGAAGTCGTCACCGGCACGATGCCCGCGGGCGACCGGCGCACGGCGCTGACCCAGCTCGGGAAAATGGGTTACTTCCCGCTGTCGGTGGACGTCGCGCAAGCGCGCAAACCGTCGCCGGTTTCGTTGCGCAGCATCCGGAACCGCATCAGTTCACGCGACGTGTTGATTTTCACCAACCAATTGACGAGCCTGCTGCGGTCCGGCATGAGCCTGAGTCAGGCGCTGGGGGCGTTGCAACGGCGGGCGCAGAAGCAAAAATTTTCGGCGGTGCTCACCCAGCTCAACAACGACATCGTGCAGGGCGAGAGTCTTTCCGAGGCGCTGGCGAAGCATCCGAAATTGTTTTCCAAGTTTTACGTGAACCTCGTGAAGGCCGGTGAAGCCAGCGGCCAACTCGATGAAGTGCTGGCGCGGTTGTCCAAACATTACGAGCAGGTGGGCGAAGTGCGCGAGAAAGTCATCGGTGCGCTCATTTATCCGTTGATTATCGTTGGCGTCGGCGCGGGCACGATCATTTTTTTCATGACGGTGATGGTACCGCGCTTTGCGCAGATGTTCAAGGAGATGGGGCGCACGATGCCGTTGCCGACGCGCATTTTGATCGGTCTGAGCGGTGCGGTCACATCGTACTGGTGGGTCGGGGTGCTGTTGATCATTGCCCTTGTGTTGTTGTACAAGCAGCGGGCGCGCACGCCGGAAGGCCGGCTGGTCATTGACGGATGGAAACTGCGGCTGCCGATTTTCGGCCGGGTCCTGCGCGCCAGCGCGTTCGCGCAGTTTGCCCGGACCCTGGCCACGTTGCTGGAAAACGGCGTGCCGGTGCTGACCGCGCTGCAGATCGTCGAGGACATCATGACCAACCGGCTGATCGCCAGCGAAATCCGGGAGGCCCGCACCCGCGTCACCGACGGCACGAGCATTTCACAGCCGCTGTCGCAGGGGAAAATCTTTCCGCCGCTGTTGATTGACATGCTCGCGGTGGGCGAGGAAAGCGGCGAAGTGGCGCCGGCGTTGAAGAACATTGCGGACACGTACGAACAGGAGTTGAGCTACACGCTGAAGGTGATGACGACGGTGCTGGAGCCGGCCATCATTGTGTTCATGGCGCTGCTGGTCGGCTCGATCGTCATCAGCGTGCTGATGGCGGTGTTTGATATCACGTCGGGAATTCATTGACGCGAAGGAGCAGACAGATGAACAAAACGAAACGTCATTCGCAATCGGGTTTCACGCTCATCGAGATCATGCTGGTGGTGGTGATTATCGGCATCTTGATGACCATCGTCGTGGTGAAGTTTGGCGGCCGGCAGGAGGAGGCACGCATCAATGCCGCCCGCGCCGACCTCAAATCCTACGGCACCGCGCTAGGGCTGTTTGAATTGGATACCGGCGCGTATCCGAACACCGAACAGGGGTTGCAGGCGCTCATCACGCAGCCATCCAACTCCACCGGCTGGAAAGGGCCTTACATTGAGTCCAACACCCTGCGCAATGACCCGTGGGGCAATCCGTATGTGTACAAGTTCCCGGGCGAGAAACGGCCGTTCAGCTACGATCTGTATTCGTTCGGCCCGAACAAGGTCGAGGGCGGTGACGACGACATTGGCAACTGGCAGTAACCGTGGGACTCGACCCGGCGGGTTCACGCTCATCGAGTTAAGCATCGTCCTTTTTGTCGTGGCGATTCTCCTCGCGGTGGCGATGCCGCGTTTTGTTCGTTCGTACAACTCGTCGCTGCTGGCCGCGATGGGCCGTTCGTTTGCTACTGCCTGCCAATACGCGCGCGTCGAAGCGGTCTTGCGCCAACAGAAGGCCATCCTCCACGTTGACTTGGACAAACAGACGTTCTGGATCACGCAATTGATTCCGACCGGCGGCGCGACCGAACCGAGCGAGCAGGTACTGCAAGTGATCGAGTTGCCCAAGCAAGTCACGCTCGTGTCCGCCGAGACCTACGAGGTCGCCGCGCGCCAACGCGGGGCCGTCGGAGCGGTGTTCTATCCCAACGGTACCTGCGACGCGATCACCGTCGTGTTTCGCGGCGCGGAGAAGGGCGCCGCGATCGCGGTGGAGGTTGACCCGGTCACCGCGCGGGCTTCGGCGTATGAGGTGAAGCTTTGAACGCGCGCAGCGAAAGCGGCTTCATGCTGCTCGAAGTGCTTTTGGCGGCGACGATTCTCGCCGTCGGGCTTTTCGCCATCATTGACGGCTTGGGCCGGTGCCTCGCGGCGGCGCGCGGCATCCAGAACTACGCGACCGCCGAGACGATGCTGGCCAACAAGAGTTTCGAGTTTCGCACCGATGAAGTGGCCAACACGCTCAATCAAGAGGGCAATTTCGCCGACGAGCATCCCGGATTTTCCTGGACGCGCACGTTCGATCAAACCGATACCGAAGGGCTTTGGCAACAGACGATCACCGTTTACTGGTACGAACGCGGGAAACTTTCGAGCGATTCGGTGGTTGAATACAGATACCTGCCGGACAAACAGCGATGAGCAATTTGAACACATTCCGGGCACGAATGCGCCAGCGCGGCGGCTTCACGCTGTTGGAGATCATGCTGGCGGTGACGATTCTGGCGGTCATCATCACCGCCGTGTACAACACGTGGAGCGCGGCGTTGACGGCCTGGAAACGCGGCACCCAAATCACGGACACCTTTCAACGTCAGCGCATCGTGCTCGACACGCTCAGTGAATTGACGACGTCGGCGGTGTTCTACGGCGCGAAGCCGGAACTCTACGCCGTCACCGGCACGCATTCGGATACCGCCGGCGACTCGGTCAGTTTCGTCACCGCTTCGGACGTGCTGCTGCCGCCCGGGGAAGGAATCGCGGCCGGGATGCGTCGGGTCACACTTTCGCTGGAGAACGACAAGGACGGGAACGTGTTTCTGGGTCTCGTCAACGCCCCGGCCTTGGAAGACCCGGACGCGGACACGCAGAATTTGATTCATGTTTTGTCGGCGGACGTGACCGGGTTCACCGTGCGCTATCTCGACCCGCAAAACGCAACCTGGGTGGATCATTGGGAGGAGAAAACGCGGACGCCGTCAGCCCTGGAATTCACCGTGACGTTCCGCGCCGGCAGTGCCGGCACGGCGCCGGTCACCGTGACACGCCAAGTTGACATTCCGGCGGCCTTGTACGCGCAGGAGCACGGCGGGCAGATGCCGCTGCTTGCCGTCCCGGGCGTTCCGACCACCGGGCAAGGCGGCGGGGCACAAGGCGCGGTGCCTATACCCGGCATGAACAATTAACCATGAACTGGCCCACAATTCGCTCCAATCAACTCCAACGCACCGAAGGCGTCGTCCTGATGGTCGTACTCTGGGTGATTATGGTTTTGTCCTTGTTGATTAGCGGGTTTGCTTTCACAATGCACGTCGAGACGCAGGTCGCCTCGTTCAGCCGCAAGCAGTTGAAGGCGGAAATGCTGGCGCGCTCCGGCATTGAAGTGGCGCGGATGCAGTTGATCCTCGACCAGCGCTCGACGACCAAAGGAGGCTACGACGCACTCAACCAGGAATGGGCCACCAACGAATTGTACGTCGCTCATCAACTGGGGGAGGGCACGTTCGATGTGAAGATCACCGACGAAGAAAGCCAGCTGCCCATTAACCGCGCCACGTCCGAGCAACTCACGCGGTTGATGGAAGTGATCGGGATCGAGCCCTTTGATGCCGATGTGATTGCCGATTCCATTCTGGACTGGATTGACGCCGATGATTTACACCGGCTCAACGGTGCGGAGAGCGATTACTACATGAGCCTCTCGCCGCCGTACCGGGCCAAGAACGCGCCGCTGGATCGCGTCGAGGAGCTGCTGTTGATTCGCGGCGTGACTCCGGAAATTTTCTACGGCGTGCCGGCCACCGACAAGGAGGACGCCCGGCCCGGTCTCGGAGGGTTTTTCACCACGCTCTCGTCGGGGCAGGTCAACGTGAACACCGCCTCGGCTGAAGTGCTGGAAGCGTGGCTGGGCATCAGCGAATCGCAGGCGCAAGCCGCCGTCACCCGCCGCAACGGTGCCGACGGCATTCTCGGCACCGAAGACGACCTGCCGTTCCAAAACACGGCTGAGTTCTTCGCCATGATCGGCGCTCTGACGCCCCAGCAACAACAGCAACTCGGTCAACTGGTGACCGTCAACTCCCAGTTTTTCACCGTCAAATCCACCGGACAGGTCGGCGGCGTGAAACGCACGATTACCGCGGTGCTCCAACGCGAAGGCGGCGACGCCAGGATCGTGACGTGGCGGGAGACGCGAGGCGGCTCGTGAAAAATCCGTTCCATCCCAGACGCCTGACGCAATTACGCGGCCCGCGCGGGTGCGCCGCGATCTTTTTCGGCGAGACCAGTCTGGACCTGGTGATCACGCGAGCCGGCGCGGGTGGAGTGGATGTGTTGAAGCAAACTGCGGCCAACCTGCCAACCGGTGAAGAGGTGCCGGAGGCGAAGGCGCGCTGGCAAAGCGCCGCGCAAACGCTCCGGCAGCAGATTGATCCGCGCGAGCACCGGGTGGTCACGGCGATCGGTTGTGAAGACGTCTTCTGCCACGCGCTGACGTTGCCGACCACCGAGCCGGGCGAGCTGAAGCAGATGTTGGATTTGCAGATTGATAATTTGATGCCCCTGCCGCTCGAAGAGGCGGTGTACAGTTTCCAGCCGCTGGAAGTCGTGAATGGACAGACGCGCGTGTTGGTGGCCATCGCCCGCAAGGACGCGGTGGATGAACGCGTGGAGGCGCTGGAGACGGCCGGGCTGCAGCCGGAGATCGTCACCGTGGACGCGCTGGCGGTGTTGCGGACGCTGATCGAGCGCGGATCGGTGCCGCGCGATGACAAGCTGAACACGTTGGTGCTGCTCACGGCCACGGCGATGAACGTGGTCGTGCATTCGCGCGGGCTGCCGGTCGCGGTGCGTTCGGTCGTGTGCGGGCCCGAGTTGTTGAACAGCGTGGAAGGGCATGCGGCCTTGCGCGAGGAATTGCAGTGGACGCTGGCCGCCGTGGAAGCCGATGTGCCGCACGGCGGGACGGGACGCACGACTTTTCTGACTTGGACGGAAGAGTTGCGCGCGACGGCCCAGCAGATCGCGGCAGCGTGCGAGCCGCAGGCGGAGTTTTTAGCCAATGGTTCGGCACCATCGCCCGCCCTGAGCATTTGTCTGGATCAGGCGGCGGTCGGCGCGGCCAAAGTGCAGTTGAACCTGTTGCCCGACCAGTGGCGGCAGAAGCGGCAGGCCGCGCAGGCGCGTCAGCGGTTGATTCGGGGCGCGATTGCCGCGGGCGTGGTGTATCTGCTGACCTTGATCGTGTTTCTCTCGTGGATGGAAGTGCGCAAGGCAAAATTGCGAAATCTGGAGAGGGAAAGTCTCAGACTGCAACGGGAATACTCGCAGGCGCGGGAATTGCACGGTACACTGCTGGCCATGCAGAAGCAGCTCGACACCCGGTATTCGGCCCTCGAGGTGCTTCGGGAGATTAGTGTGTTGATGCCCGAAAACCTGAAATTGAATCAGTTCGTGTTCAAAAAGGACCAAACGGTCACGCTCCGGGGCCAGGCGCCGGCGGCGACCATCATCTATGACTTTCAGGGCAAGCTGGAGAAATCGCCGTTCTTCTCCAAGGTATCGGCCGGCCAGATCCGGGGCGACCCGGCGGCTGGCGGCTTGACGCGCTTTGAGATTGTCTGTATTCTGAAATCTTCACCGGGAACACAAGGAGGATCAGATGGCGCTAAATAAGCGAGAACGGGTCTTGTTGGTGGCGACCATTACGGTGCTCGCAGGGGGAGGCAATTTCTTCCTCGTTTCGCCGCTGATCAAGAACTGGTCAACGCTGTCGCGCAACCTCGCCAACCAGGGCCGTGAAGTGGCCGCCCGGCAAGCCACCATTCAGCGCAAGGACGAGTGGCAGCGGGAGTACAACAAGCTGCGCCACGGCCTGGGACAGCAGACCCAACGCTTCCAGCAGGCTTCCGACGTGCTCAAGCAAATCGAAGAAATCGGCCTCGCCTCCGGCGTGGTGATCAGCGCCCGGCGACCGTTGCCCGTTGTGGAGCGCGACGTCTATCGGGAGTTACCGGTCCAATGCACCATCGAAGCCAAGTCTGAATCACTGGTGAATTTCCTGTTCAAACTACAGACGGGTTCCGGCCTGATGAGCGTGGAACAAATTCAGGTGACGCAGCAACCGACCGGCATTCTGCGCTGCGACATCCAAATCCGCGCCCTGTCCAGCAAATCGGAGAATCCCAGCACGTGAACACGCCCGCACGATACGCCATCCTGCTCGCAGCAACGGCCTGTGCGCTACCGGTCTGCGCCAGCCGCGCCGCGACCGAGTCGCAAGACTTTTCCCGGTATCAGGTGATTATTGATCGCGCTCCGTTCGGTGCTACCGGAGTCAATACCACACCGGACGCGCAGCCACCTTTCTCCGCGCGCTACACGTTCGTCGGACTGGTCAAGACGGCGACCAGCGGTGGCCTCTTGGCGATCATTCAAGATAAAGAGAAGAATCGTCCCTACTTCCTTGCTGAAGGCGAATCGGTCCCCAACGAGACGGTGAAGCTGATGCGCATCGAACGCTCTCCCTCCAAGATCGTTCTGCAGCAAGGGCTGGAAACCGCCACGCTGTCGTACCAACCAGCCGGCACCGTCGCCGCGCCGCCGCCGTC
>JBGQCJ010000037.1:0-34812 GCA_041495285.1 Verrucomicrobiia bacterium | reverse complement strand
GGCGACGACCGCCTGCTCGTCAGCGCCGACCTCGACGAGGTTCCGCTGTTCGTCCGGGCCGGCGTGCCGGTCGCGATGCAGCCGGTCTCGAAACACACGGGCTCGGAACAGGTCCGCACCCTCGTGGTCCGCGCCTATCCCGGCCGGGACGGCGCGACCGGATCCTCCTCGCTCTACGAGGACGACCGCGACACCACCGGCTACCTTCGCGGCGAGTTCGCGACCACGCCCCTGCGCTACACCCGAGACGGGAACCGGTCGGTCCTCGAGGTCGGCGCAACGGATGGGATGTTCCACGGGCAGCCCGAGGCGCGGGCGCTGGTCTTCGAGTTCGCCGCCACCGGGCCCGCGAAGAGTGTCCGGGTACATGGACGACCGCTCGACGCGGTAGAGGGCGCCGAACACGAATACGACGACGTCGCGTGCATGAACCTCGTCAAACTGCCCGCGCGGACGATCCACGAGGGGGTGGCAGTGGAGGTTGAGTGCGACCCGGTCCCCGCGGGCGCGCTCGCGGACCGCGCCCTCGACCGCCGCCTCCGCGCGCGTTTCGAGGACCCCGACACGGACCGCCCCCTCGCCGAACAGATCGCGGACCGCGCCCGCGCTCTCGGCGAGAAGAACGCGGACGACGACGACCGGCTCAGGGGGCTGCTCGATCTCGCGGGCATCGGCTTCCTCGCCCCGCAGTCCGGCCCCTACGGCTGGAACCCGTTCAACAACCGTATCCTCCAGCCGTTCTTTGGATCGAACCGCAGGGACCGCGGCAAGGGCGGGGTGACGACCGAGAACGTTGAGCTCGTGGTCGAGGACAAACGGGACGACGGACTGACGGTGATCCTGAAGCGGTCGTTAGCCCCCACGCGATCGGGACGCGAGAATATCCCGCTGCCCGCGCTCGAATCGAACTGCGGCACCGTCGAACGGTTTGTGACCCTGCGGTTCACGGTCGGCGGCGAACCGGTCACGCTCACCCGCCGCATCGGCAAAACCTGCCTGCGCCGCGCAAACCGGCCGGAAAATCCGGACCTCAACGACGAAACCAAACCCCGCGCCAAGGACTGGACCAAGAAGGTCACGTGCAACGGGGACGTCGTCGCGGAAACCGATTGTATCGGCCTCGCGCAACGCGGAGAGGAGATGTGTGTCGACGAAGCAATCCGCAAGGCGGTTGGCCGTCATCGCGGACCGAAAGGCATCGGCTTCCCGGCGCCGTTGGGAGAGGCCGGGGCCGACGGGCTGAACGCGAAGCTCGCCCGGCGCCAGAGGAAAGGCTGGGTGCAAACCTTCAAGGGTGCGACCGATAGCTGCGTGATGCACCGGGACGGGACCGCGGAAGCCTTTGTTCTCTCGGGCGAGTTCTGGGATGCCTACCAGCGCGCGGGCGGCATGGGGGTGCTCGGGTATCCGCTTGGCCCCGCGAAGCACGCGGGCCCGGCGGGTGACGAAGGTGCCGTGCGGATTCAGAAGTTCGAGAACGGCGAAATCCGCTTCAAGGACAACGAATGTACGGTGAAGCGAAGCGGATCGGAACAACCGGCGCAGGATTGACGGACAACGCATGTGCCGGGAGGGCGCGAGACTGCAGCCGGCTGACTTAACCCATCATGGCTCACAGAGCCGTGGTTACAAGTACCGCGTTGACGGTAGCGGTCGCAAACCGCTTGATTTTGGCGGGGAACTCGGCACAATGCGCGACCACCTTACATAGGAACCAATCATGCCTGACAGCAAATTCACCAGTGTCGGTAACGTCAAGTCGGTCGCGAAGACCGAGAACACATTGGATTTCGTGTGCGAGCACGGCCGGGTGCGGGTCGCAGTGTTGAGCGACGCCATCATTCGCGTCCGCGCAACGCAAGTGACTGATTTCGGCCCGGATTTCTCGTATGCCATCGCAAAGACGAAATGGCCGAAAGTGAAGACCGACGTCAAGACTGCCGGCAATACTGTCACGATTGCGACCAAGAAACTCCGCGTTAACATCACCAAAACGCCGTTGCGCATCGAGTTCGCCAAGCCCGACGGTACGATCCTGAGCCGGGCCGACGCGCGTGGGATGGGGTGGGAAGATGCGAAATGCCGGACATACCGGGAGTTAGCGAAGGACGAGATGTTTTTCGGTTGCGGTGAGAAGACCGGGCAGATGAACAAGCGCGGCCAGTCGTTCGGCTTCTGGAACACCGACAGTCTCGGTCACACTTATCTCCACGGCGAAATCTACGTCTCGATTCCATTCCTGATTTCGACGCGCGGCTACGGCATCTTCTGGGACAATACGCACCGGACATTCTTCAATCTCGGTCACGGCGACGAGAGCCGGTACTTCCTCGAAGCCGATGCCGGGGAGATCGATTACTACTTCTTTGCCGGCGACGTGAAGGAGGTTGTCCGCACCTACACCGAACTGACCGGTCGCATGTGGCTGCCGCCGCGTTGGGCGCTGGGCTACCACCAATGCCGGTGGAGCTATCTTTCCGCCGACGAACTTCTCGATGTCGCCCGCCAGTTCCGCCGCCGCAAGATCCCGTGCGACGTGCTCTACTGCGACATCGATTACATGGACGGTTTCCGGGTTTTCACCTGGAATCCGAAAACGTTCCCGAAGCCGCGGGCGTTGGTGGCCAAGCTCGCGAAGATGGGCTTTAAGGTCGTCACGATCATCGATCCCGGCGTGAAGAACGACGACGGCTACGCCGTGTGCCGCGACGGCAAACAGAAGGGGATGTTCCTGAAGAAAGCAGACGGCAGCGGCTGGTTCACGGGCAACGTCTGGCCCGGTGAGTGTGTCTTCCCGGATTTCACCAACCCGCGCGTCCGGGAATGGTGGAGCGGGTTGCACAAGGATTTCCTCGCCACCGGCGTCGCCGGTATCTGGAACGACATGAACGAGCCCGCCGTCTGGAATCATCCCGGCGGCACGATGCCGCTCGACATTCCTCACGACTACGATGGCCAGAAGGCGACCCACGCCCGCGCTCACAACGTTTATGGCTTCAATATGACTCGCACCTGCCACGAAGCGTTGCGGACGCTGCGACCCAACGAACGGCCCTTTCTCATCACGCGCGCGGCCTACGCCGGCATTCAGCGTTACTCAATGGTCTGGACGGGCGACAACCAGAGTTTGTGGGAGCAATTTGCCGGGAGCATTCCCGAATGTCTCAACCTGAGCCTGTCCGGCGTCGCGTTCTGCGGGCCGGACGTCGGCGGATTCAGCCGCAATTGCACCGGCGAGTTGCTCGCGCGCTGGACACAGGCCGGCGCGTTCTTCCCGTTTTTCCGCAATCACTCGGCAATGGGCACGCGCGCGCAAGAGCCGTGGACGTTCGGCAAAGAAGTCGAGGACGTGTGCCGCAAATACATCAGTTTGCGCTACCAACTGCTACCGTATTTCTACAATCTGTTTCGGGAAGCCACGCAAGCCGGTACGCCCATCATGCGACCGCTGTTCTGGGAATTTCCGAACGATCCGCACGGCTACGCGGTGGACGATCAGTTCTTACTCGGCCCGGCACTACTCGTTGCGCCGGTCATCAAGCCCGGCGCTGGGCAACGTGCGGTGTACCTGCCGGCGGGTAACGAATGGTACGATTACTGGACGAAGCAGAAACACGCCGGCGGGCAATACGTCACTGCGCGGGCGCCGCTGGATACACTGCCGCTGTTCGTGCGTGCCGGTTCGATTCTCCCGATGACGAGACCCATCGAGCATACCGGGCAGAAGACAGACGAAATCATTCTCGACGTTTACCCCGGCAAGAAGACGAGCGGTTATCTATACGAAGACGACGGCGAGAGCTTCGATTACGAGCGCGACGCGTATTCGCTCACGAATTTCACGTGGTCAGACGGCAAACTGCGCGTGAATAAGAAGAAGACCGGTTACAGATTCGCCGCAAAGAAGTACCGGGTGCTCGTGTTGAGCGAAACGGCATAGTTACAGTCAGCCAAAACCGTTTTTTGTGTCTCTTCGGGTAAACGAGTTAGTGGTTGCCGCCACGGCCACCGCCACCATTGTTACCACCGCCATTACCGCCACGACCACTAGCACTCAAGTTCGAATTCACCGATCCCAGTTTGGTGTTCACGTTCTTGCCAACACCTCTGAGCACACTGAGTGCAGCTACGCCGATTAAAGCTAGAATCAGCGCGTACTCGACAAGACTGCCGCCTAGTTCATTTTTGATTCTTCGCCGCAGTTTCAGAATATGTTTCTTCATTTAAGACTCCTCTCCACGCCAGCCAAGTATTTACTGCCTCGCAAGACTACCCTAACCACGGAGTAATTGCGCGCAGTTGTCATGCCATCATTTC
This sequence comes from Verrucomicrobiia bacterium, assembly GCA_041495285.1. Classification (GTDB taxonomy): domain Bacteria; phylum Verrucomicrobiota; class Verrucomicrobiia; order Palsa-1439; family Palsa-1439; genus JBGQCJ01. Next base: position 30,495 of record JBGQCJ010000037.1, on the reverse strand, counting down.
GAGGCAACCAACGCAACTGCCGAAAAGACGGTACGCCACGTGAGTAAACTCTTTGAAGTCAGGGAACTAACAAGAAGGATAATTTTGCTTCGATTAATTCGACCGATCCGAGGACCGTGGAACGACACGTGTCTTCTGTTTGATCTTCCGAACATGTGGTGCGTGACATGTGCTGAGCTTTGTGTCCAGCAATTGAACATTTCCCGAAGAAGCGATCATGGCGTTTGCTCACTTCAGGTGCGGAGTATCGTGGCGGGGGCAACTCGTGTCGGACTACGGGCATGAGACAAACGGATTGTCTTTGATATAGAACCGCAAGTGCCGCTTGGCCCAGTGCCCGGCATAGTCCACGCCGACGCGCGGACGTTTGACGATGGTTACCGGTGCGGCCTTCAGCGGTGCCGCGATGAAGAAACCGTCGCTGAGAAGATCGTGGGCGTTGAGGCGCTTATCAATGTGCATGGCGCGGCAGAGCAGACCCGGGCCTTGGGTGCGGCCGGTAACGTTTCGTACCGGCTCGATGGCGCGCAGCAACACGGCGGACGCGTGGCCTTCGCGCTGGGTCACGACGTTCATGCAGTGGTACATCCCGTAGATCATGTACACGTACGCATGGCCGGGCGGGCCGAACATCGTTTTCGTGCGCTCGGTCAGTCCCCGGGATGAGTGTGCAGCGAGATCGTGGGGGCCGAGGTACGCTTCGACTTCGACGATGCGGCCGATGCGTTTACCGTGCACGAGCAGCTTTCCGAGGAGTTCCCGCGCGACGACGATCGTGTCCCGGTCGTAGAAGGAGCGCGGCAACTTGCGCATGGGAATTCAGAGGTTCTACTTTCGCCGCATCAAAATGGACCAGCCGAGGGGACGGAAGTCGCTCTTGTTCCTGTCAAACCGGAACTCGCGCAGTTCCACGATGTCAAACAACGGCCCAAGCTCCGCGCGGAGTTCATGTTCGTGCACGACGGGCGGGCCCGGGTCCATTTCTTCCTTGGCGTTACCGGCCAGACTGAGCCACCAACTACCGGCGCGAGTGACGCGCGTCAGAACTTCCTGAAACTTCTTCAGGTCGACTTCGCGAAGGCAATGGTACACGCCGCGGTCGAAAAGTATGTCATACGGCCCGCCGAGATCATCCTGCAACACGTCGGCGACGCGGAAGTTTACCTGCACCTTGGCTTGCCGGGCTTTCTCACGCGCATCGCGGATCGGTTGTTCGACATAATCCACTGCCGTGACTTGGAATCCGCGCCGCGCGAGTTCAATGGCGTTCGTACCGGTGCCACAACCAATCTCCAGCACAGCTTTTCCGGTCAGCTTTCCGTCGTTCAGCACGCGCAGCAACTCTTCGCTCGGCGTTCCCGAATCCCACGGCGCTTCTCCCTTGGAGTACCTCTCGGAAAAATTGGTTTCTTCAGGCATAGAACGCTCCCTCTATCTATCGCGGATCGTCGCGTCAGGCCAAGTCGAAAAGCAAGAACTCGGATTCCTGCGACGCGCTGATTTCGAGAAGCTTCTCCTTGCTGACGGCGGCACCGTCGCCGGTCTTGAGTGCGTGACCGTTCAGTGACACGGCACCGCGCGCGACGTGCAGCCAAGCGTGCCGGTTCGGCGCGAGTGTGTGCGTGACTTTCTCGCCCGGTGCGAGCACGGAGGCGTACAGCGTGACGTCCTGCCGGATGGGCAGGGGAACACGATGCAGCTTGCCGCGCTTGTCGGCAGGCGAGAGCGTGACTTGATCGTAGGCCGGTTTCAGTCGTTTGCGTTCCGGCAGAATCCAGATTTGCAGGAGATGGACCGGCGCGGTTGGCGAATGATTGAACTCGCTGTGCGTGACGCCGGTGCCAGCGCCCATGTACTGGGCGTCACCGGCGCGGATGACGGAGCCGGTGCCCATGCTGTCTTTGTGTTCGAGCGCGCCGTCGAGCACGTAGGTAACGATTTCCATGTCGCGGTGCGGATGGGTGCCGAAGCCACCGCCGCCTGCGACACGGTCGTCGTTGATCACGCGCAGCGAGCGGAAACTCATGTGCTCGGGGTCGTAGTAGTCGGCAAATGAAAATGTGTGCCACGTGTCCAGCCAGCCGTGGTTGGCATGGCCGCGTTGGTCAGCGGGTCGCAGAGTGATCATACATTCCCTCTCTGCGGTTGGATGCGCCGAGGGCTGCCGGAGTTCCGCGGCTACTTCTTGACGGCCTCGGCGTTGATGGTGATCTCCACTTCTTCACCGACGGCGAGGCCGCCGGCTTCGATAATCTTGTTCCAAGTCAGGCCGAAGTCTTTGCGATTGAGCTTGGTGTGGGCGTGAATTCCGATCACGCTCGTGCCGCGTTTCAGTGGGTCTTTGACCGGCCCCTTGATCGTGAATGGAAGTGCAATCTCCTTCGATACGCCATGCATCGTCAGCGTGCCGGAGAGCGCTTTCTCTCCGCCTTGCTCAACGATTTTCTTCGCCTCGAACGTCAGGGTCGGAAACTTTTCGACATCGAAGAAATCGGCGCTGCGAAGGTGGTTGTCGCGCTTCTCGATGCCGGTATCAATGCTCTTGGTTTGGATGGTCGCCTTCGCTTCGGTAACGTTGTTCTTGTCATCGAGGGTGACGGAGCCGGTGACTTCCTTGAACCGGCCTTGCACGGTGTTGATGACGAGGTGGTCGATAGAGAACGCCACGTCGGTGTGGGCAGGGTCGAGGTTGTACACGTCGGCCGCGAGGAGCGGGCCGGCGACGGCAAGACTGGCGAGCATGGTGGAAAGAATTCGTCTGTAGCTCATAACTTTTCTCCTTAATGATTGCGGGTTGTATGCCGGCACGGATTTCAACCGATAGGATGCACCGGTCTCCTGACCGGTTTCATCCATCCCGTGCTCGTGCCGCCGAAGCCGGTACGCTGCGGCTCAGCTCTTGCCTCTGGTTTCCAACAAGGTCTTCACGACCTGACGGAACCCCAGCAGGTTCACAATGGCCACGATTATAAGTCCGAAGAATATCAAGGCAGCCTGTTCCATGTTGCTTCTCCTTTGTTGGGCGTTGTTATGGTGATGACGGCGGATCAGCGTCGGCTCAAGAATGTGGAGAACAAACCGACCACGGCGCACAGGGCGCCGCCGATGATGAGCCAGATTGATTTGTCAGTGGGCGAACCCGTGAAGAATTGTGAGAACTGCGAACTGACAGAGTGCGAGGCGCTGACGCCCCAGACAATCAACACGATTCCGACAACCAGAAGAGCAAGGCCAAGAGGTTTATCCATGCGAGATTCCTTTCATTCGGTTGCAAGACGCATTGTGCTCGCTGAACGCAGATAAATCAACAACAGTTCCTGCGTCCGGCGCCGGCGGTGATGCCGGTCAATGATGATGGCCGCCCGGCCCGTGCGCGTGGCCGTGCGTGATTTCTTCCTGCGTGGCGTCGCGAATCTCGGTGACCTCGACCGTGAAGGTCAAATCCTTCCCGGCGAGCGGATGATTACCGTCGAGCGTCACGTGCGTCTCGGTAACTTTCGTTGCGGTGACGACCGGCGAATGATCATCGCGCCCCGCCCGAAACTGATCGCCGACCTTGATCTCCTTGGCCGGCATCTTCTCCAGCGGCACCTCGACGACGTTGGCCGGGTCTTTCTCACCGTAGGCGTCCTTGGACGGGATGGTGACGTTTTTCTTCTCGCCAACTTTCATGGCGATCACGTGCGTCTCCAGACCGGGGATGATTTGCCCGACGCCCTCCAAAAAAGTCAGCGGCTCGCTGCCGGCGGAGGAGTCCAGCGTCTTGCCGGCGGAATCCGTGAGCGTGTAGTGAAATGAGATGACCTTGTTAACCATGGAATTATCCTTTGGTTTGCTGAGTGAGCGTTTCATAGCGGTCGATGACCTGCCGCACGAACTGGCGTTTCTCTTTGTAGCTGCCGGGGAAGAAACTGCCCTTGAAGCCGGCAATGACGACGTTGCGCAATTCGCGCGCGGTCATTTTCGATTTGTCGATGGCGATGCGAAGTTCGTTGGTGACGGAAGTGTTCGACATCAGCCGGTTGTCCGTGCAGATGGAGACTGACAACTCGTGGTCGAGCATTTGGCGCAACGGATGCCGGGAGAGATCACGCATCTTCTGCAAGGTCTGCGCGTTGCTGGTGAGGCAAACTTCAATCGTAATGCGCTGGCTGGCGATGTACTCGGCGAGGTGATGCGTGTACGCCTTCGGGTCCGGTATGTTCGGATTCTGAATCATCTCGTGCGCGAACAGCCACGTGCCGTGGCCGATGCGGTTGGTGTAACATTTCGTGATCGCCTGAAAGATGGATTCCGGGCCGTATGCTTCGCCGGCGTGGACGGTTTTGCGAATGAAGTTGGAGTGCGCGTACTGGAACGCCGCGCTGTGATCGTCGGCAGGGTAACCGGCTTCAGCGCCGGCTAGATCGAAGCCGACGACCGGCAACCCTTTGTCGTGTGCGAGATCAACCGCGGCGCGCGCCAGTTCCATCGAGGCGGCGGAGCAGACTTGTTTCGGTGTTGCGTAGGGAAACATCTCGAACAGTCGCCGGTAGTAGTGCGACATCTGCGGCATGAGAAAGCGCAACGCGCACACGATGATGCCGAAATGAAACGGAACATCGGCGCCCGAGCGTACCGGCTTCGATTGATTGTGCCGCTTCTGCGCGCGTTCGAGTCCCCGGCAGACCGACCGGACGACTTCTTCCATGTTGAGCCGGTCATTGATGTGCAATTGCGGCGCGTACCGGACCTCGATGTAGCGCACGCCTTCCGCGAGATTGTCCTCCGCCAATTCGAAGGCGATGCGTTCGAGACTCTCGGCGTCCTGCATCACCGCGCAGGTGTAGGCGAATCCCTTCAAGTATTCCGGCAGGTTCGCGTACTGGTCTTTGAACACGAGCCGGCGCAGTCCGTCTTCGGTGTCCGACGGCAGTTTCACCTTCTGTCGTTTCGCCAATTCAATCAACGTCGGGATGCGCAGCGAACCATCCAGGTGCACGTGCAGATCGGTTTTGGGAATGTGGCGAATGAATTGCTCGGATATCGTCTTGCTCATTGAGATTTCTCCGTCGGGGCGAACCAATTGTTCTGAGGACGTTAAGTTCCCCGGCAGGAAACATCAAGCAAAACAGCAGTGCGTGATCGGCAAAAAGAATTTCCCTGTCCGGGCCAAGCTGTGTATAAGTGGAGCCGGCGAGATTCGAGTGAACATAACCGACAACACCATCACCGTCACGTTGGACGGCGGCGCGCAGGTTCGCTGCGCAGCCGGTACGCCCGTCCGTGACATTCTTCCGCAGCATCGGTCGCCGGAGGGACTCGAGTACCTCGGCGCGCTCGTCAACAACGACGCGGTCTCGCTCTCGTACCCGGTGGAGGTGGACAGCAATGTCACGCTGCTGACGCGCGGCGACCCGCACGGCTTCCAAATCTATTACCGCTCAATGTGCTTCCTGCTGGCCAAAGCGGTCAAGGAACTGTTCCCGGACGTGCGTTTCGCGGTGCAGCACTCGCTCGGCACGGGCTTTTTCTGCAGCTTCGAGACCAACGGCAAAGCCGGCATCGCCGACGAGCAATTGCAGAGCATCGACCGCCAAATGCGCGCCACCGTCGAGCGCGACGTGACCATCGAACGGCGCAAGATCGCCTTTACCGAGGCCCTGCGCCGGTTCGAGCAGGAAAAGCAATGGGACAAGTACAACCTGTTGCGCTTTCGCAATCCCCCGAAGATTGCGACGTACTGGTGTGAGAATTTCTCCGACTTGTCACACGGCCCGTTGGCGCTGAGCACGGGAGCTCTGTCGATGTTCCGTCTGATTTCGTATCCGCCGGGCTTTGTGTTGCAGGTGCCGGCGCAGGAGAACCCGAAAGAGTTGCCGCCGTTCGAGCCGCAGCCACAGTTGTTCCAGATTTTCCAGGAACACAAGGAATGGGGGCGCATCCTCGGTGTCAGCACCGTGGGCCGGCTCAACGAAATCATCGCCAACAAGGAAATCGGCGACTTCATCAAGATCGCCGAAGCGTTCCACGAGAAAAAGATTGCGCGGATCGCCGATCACATCTATCAGCACCGGGACCAAATCAAGTGGGCGCTGATCGCCGGGCCATCGTCCTCCGGCAAGACCACCTTCGCCAAACGCCTCGCCGTCCAGTTGCGCGTCAACGGCCTCCGCCCGGTCACGATCTCGGTGGACAACTATTTCGTCAACCGCGAGCAGACGCCACTGGACGAGACCGGCAAGCCCGATTTCGAGAACATCGAGACGGTTGATCTCCCGCTGTTCAACGAGCACCTAGCCCGGTTGGACAAGGGCGAAGAGGTGGAACTGCCGAGCTTCAATTTCGAGAAAGGCTGCCGGGAGTATCGTGGCCAGAAGCTGCGCATCGAACCCGATCAGATCGTGTTGGTCGAAGGCATTCACGGCCTGAATCCGCGTCTGACCCAGTCGGTACCGCCCATGCACAAGTTCAGGATCTACGTCAGCGCCCTGACGCAGTTGAACCTGGATTCGAACAATCGTATTTCCACGACCGACAACCGTCTCTTGCGCCGGATGGTGCGGGACAACAATTTCCGCGGTAACCCCGCGCTGGTTACTCTAAACATGTGGCCCAGCGTGCGACGCGGCGAGAAGAAATGGATTTTTCCTTTTCAACACGAGGCCGATATCGCGTTCAACTCCGCGCTGGATTACGAACTGGCGGTCCTCAAGCCGTTTGTCGAACCGCTGCTGGCCGAAATCAAACCGCACCATCCGCAATACGCGGAGGCGCGGCGCATGCAAGCGTTCCTGTCCAGCTTCCTCGGCATTTCCGATCACCTCGTGCCGCCGACTTCGATCCTGCGCGAGTTCATCGGCCACAGCAGTTTCAATTACTGAGCCGAACGAAAGGTTCGCGACTCAGTCGCGGTGGACGGTTTGAGGTGAAAAAGCCGGTAGGCAGACCGCGATGTACTCAGCGCCTTCAGGCCCGGGGGTGCTGTACTGAACCCATTCATTCTTGTGCGCGATGAGGGCTTGACCGGCGTTCACGTCGATGACGCCACCTTTGTGTTTCACTTGCAACGCGCCTTTCAAGACGTAGTTGTACACGTCGAACTCCGGTGTCTGCCCGGGCTCGACCCAGCCCGGCGGACTCTTCATGTGCGCGATGCTGACGGCGTCGGTCTGCGAGGTTTCTCCCCCGACGTATTCGTCGATGATCTTCGGCTGTTTCTCTTTTCCGAGAGCGGTGAAACGCGTCGGCTTCTCGATCAGGGTTGGCATATTCTGGTTCCTCGATACGCGTCTTATTGTTTGTCCTTCGGACGCAACGCGTTCAATTGCTCGTCGAGCCACTTCTTGAAAAACTCCTTCCGCGCGTCGTCGCCATAAAGATCCGCCTGAATATCCTTCGGCAACGCGCCGAGCGCAATCTCATTCGTCGTCACGCTCTCACCGCGCCGCACCACGAGCTTCACCTTGTCGCCGGGACGCTTCGATTGGACATAATTGATGAACTCCAAAGTCGACGGTGTCTTCACAAGATCGAGGTCACCAATCTTGAGAATGACGTCTCCCGCCTGAATGCCGGCCTTGGCGGCAACGCCGTCCTCGAACGCATTCAGCACGGCAATCCCGCCGGAAAATCCGTCCGGCCCGTCGTTGTCTGTCCTTTGGGCAATCTGAACGCCGAGATAGCCGCGCGGCTGATCGAAAATCTTCGACGCGACCAGGCTCGCCATCACGGAACGCAGCCGGTTCTTGACCTCAGGGTCTTTCGTCGTCGCGTACGTGCGAACGCTCAGGTCGAGCACCGCCTCGTAAGTCTTATCACCGAGCTGCAAGAGCTGCTTCTGCGAGGCCTCACGCGTTACATACTTCTGCGCGCCAAGCTCGGCAATGAGCCGGCGAATCTCCTTCTCGACTCCGGTATCCTTTCCGGCATCCTTCGTCTCCGCGTGAAGAACGGACGCCACCGCGAGCGCGCCGGCAAAATATATGACTGTCTTAATCACGGTGAACCGTGTCCGGTGAGAATGCCGGTACGCAGACCGCGATGTACTCGGCCCCGTCGGGAACGGGCGTGCTGTATTGAACCCATTCGCCTTTGTGCGTGATGACCGCCTGACCCGCGCGGACTTCGATCTCGCCGCCTTTGTGTTTCGCGCGCAGCGCGCCCTTGAGAACGTATGTGTATTCATCAAACTCCGGCGTCTGACCGGGTTCAACCCAGCCGGACGGACTCCGCATGTGCGCGATGCTGACTGCCTCGGTCTTCGAGTTCACGCGCCCAATAACTTCGTCAATGAGTTTCGGTTTGTTACCGGCTGCGGTGATACGGGAAAGCTTCTCGATGTGTGTTGGCACGGCAGGCATTCTATCGCGTGTCGGTCACGCTGCCAAGAGAGTGCTTAGCGACAAAGTGCGCGAGCGGTGCTCGGGCTGCAAAATGAGTCTTTGACTTTCCGCTCGTTTGGGCGTCTACTGGAATCAGCCAAGTTGCAGTACTCCGACCCACCTAGTTCGAGTCGCAGCGGAGCGACGACATCTTGACCAAAACCCGGAAGAGGTGTGTGAACTATGTCCAAGAAAGTTCTTTTGACGACTGTGTGCCGACCGATGGGGCCGAAATACGGCGACGCGACGTCGGTCGGTTATGAGTTGTTGTACCGGCAGGTGACGCGCGCCCAGGGCATCTTCAGTCCGCGCACGGTGAACATCCAGTTTTCCATCGAGTACATCGCCGAGAACCTCGATGCGCCCACCGTGGTGCTGCAGTATCCGTCGAAACGTGAGTTCATCCGCGAATTGAAGAAGGGCTACGACTATGTCGGCATTTCCTTTCTGATGGCGATTTTCCACAAGGTGAAGGACATGGTTGCCTTGATCCGCGAACACGCGCCGAACACCAAGATCATCCTCGGCGGTTACGGTACCGTGCTGACCGACGAGGAACTCAAGCCGTACGCGGACTACATTTGCCGGGAAGAAGGCGTCGCATTCATGCGCCGGTTGCTGGGCGAGCCGGAAATCCCGATGCCGTACAAGCACCCGCTGATCGTGAGCCATTTGAAGGTGTTCGGCTGGAGGGTGTCGGGCACCGGCAAGATTTTCGCCGGGCTGGGCTGTCCCAACGGTTGCGATTTCTGCTGCACCTCGCATTTCTTCAAGCGCAAACACATCAAGCTGCTGCCCGACGGCAAGGACATCTTCGCCGTCATCGAGCGTTACCTGGACATGGACCCGAGCCTCGTGTTCCTGATCATCGACGAAGACTTTCTGCTCAACAAAAAACGCGCGATGCAGTTCCGCGAAGCCGTGATGAAGAGCGGCAAAACCTTGTCGATCTTCGCGTTCTCCAGCGTCAAAGCGATCAGCCAGTACGCAGTGGAGGAGATTCTGGAGATGGGCATTGACGGTTTCTGGATCGGGTACGAAGGCACGCGCTCCGGTTACGCCAAACAGCAAGGACGGCCGATCGAAGAAATCCTCACGGAGTTTCGCGAGCACGGCATCACGATCCTGACTTCGATGATTGTCGGGTTTGATTACCAAACCCCGGAGGTCGTCGCGCAGGAGTTTGACGGGCTGATGAAGCTCAAGCCGGCGTTGGGACAGTATCTGATTTATGGTCCTGTGCCCGGCACGCCGTTTAATGAGCGCGTCCGGCGGGAGAAGCTGATGCACGAGGAGTACGTGCAACATCCCGACCGGCTGTATCGTTGCGCCGACGGCTTCACCACGACGATGAAACATCCGACGCTGTCAGCCTCGGAGATTGAGGGCCTGCAGCAATGGTGTTTCGAGCAGGATTTTCAGCGGCTCGGCCCGAGCATCTTTCGCGTCCTCGAATCGCGGTTGCTGGGCTACCAGAAACTCAAGAACTCGTCGAATCCGCTCCTGCGCGCGAAGGCGGAGGTTTACGCCAGAGACTTGCGGTGTGCGACTCCGGTATTCCTCGCGGGCCGGCTGCTCGGTCCCAACGCCACGGTACGGCGCTGGATCGGGGAACTGGAGCAACGTCTGCACGAGGCGCTGGGTCGCCCCGCGTTCGCTCAACGGTTCCAGTCCGTGCTGGCCGTCGGTGCCGCGCTGTGGACGGCGGTGACATTGAAGCTCGATCTTTTCCAGCATCCCAAGTTGATGCGCACGGCCTACCGGTTGCCGAGCAAGAGCTGGAAGGGTTTCCACCTCTGGGAGGAAATTCCGGACAAACTCTCGATCCCTGAACTCTCCATTCGGGTCGAACTCCAACACGCCAAGCAGCAGGTGTGGCTGCGTCTCGAAGGCGCGCTCTCCGCCGCCCATGCGGAAGGATTGGGTCAGCGAATCCACGATTCGTTGGCGCGCAGCAGAAGCCGTCTGGTTCTGGATCTCAAGAACCTCCACTGGGACAAGGTGGACGATCTCGGACCCCTGCGGGAAAAGCTGGCGGCCTATCGCTCGCGCATCAGTTTGGTGTTGCCCAAGCTCTCGGCCGCTCATCCCGAAATCATCCTGCTGGCCGGCATGTTTCACCACTACAAAGGTTAAACTGTTGCCGGCGGTTTCGGCCGGTAAAATACCGCGACCTTGCCGACTTGCATGATCAACGCTGCGCCGGTCGCCTCGGCAACCTGACCGGCCAAGACGTCGCGTTCATCCCGGTCGTGGTCGAGGCGAATCTTGATCAGTTCTCGCGCCGTCAACGCCTGCTCGATGCTCTGCAGCACAGCCGGCGTCAATCCGCTCTTGCCCATGTACACCACCGGCTCCAGTCGCTGCGCCTCGGCTTTCAGTTTGCGAATCTCAGCGGACATCTATCCGTTCACCAACTCAAAGACCCGGTACTCGACGCCACCGGGACGCAACCGGCCCTCGGCCACGGCCAGCACTCGATTGAGCCAACTGTAGCGAGGGTCACCGGTTTCAAAATGTAGTTGCGTCATAAAATACGTGTCGCCGAACTCGGTGGCGCCGCCTGTCTCCAAGGCCACCTTAACTTTCTCATTGATCACGCCCACGCCGTAGTACTGCACGTAGATGCGCGCGCCGTCCGCCGTTTCGAGCGCGAGCCGAACGTCGAGTCGCCCCACGCCTTCGCCGTCAACCAGAAACCAGTCCCCGCCGCCAGGAAGAATCTTTCCGCGCAGGCGCGGCCCGTCGAAACTGCCACCGGTAACGTTGGTGATTGTCCGCATCCCATTCGGGACCGCGCCGATGACAATCGGAGGTTCAAGATCCGCGCGCAACGTCATGAGCGGTTGCAGTTTCATGGGCGCAATACTAAACGGTTTGGTGACCGGCTCAACTCCGAACTGGACTCCGTCGTTATTCCGCGCTTGTTGGCAATCGCCCGTATCGCTAGACTAAATAGCGCGAGTCGCAGACCGTCACTCAGCTAAGGAGACGATCATGAACGCAACCAAGATATTTGCAGCGATGCTCTTCGCGGTGTTCGTTTTTGCGGTGTCCACCTTTGGTGGTCTTTTTGAAAGCCCCATCGAGCGCTCTCAGCGCGAGTCGTCCGAGCGGATGTGGTCCGGGGCAAGGGATCAACTCAGACAACAGATTTTGGAATTCAACCAGCAGATTGCGGAGGCGCGCGCGAAATTCTGGGAGACCTACCCCGACAAGCCCGGCGCGGCCGAGGCGCAGCAGCGATTCTCGGATTTGTTGCGGCAAAAGGACGTCTATTCTTTGACGGTGGTGCTTTCACACGGTATGGCGGACTTGGGGGGTGTCGGGGTACAGATGGACGAAGGCATCCGGAAATCGGCGGGACCGGAGTTCGAAGACTTGGTGAACGCCGCGCGAAAAGGAGTTGGGGGGTCGGATATGATGGGATGGGTAAGGTCAATGTTGGTGGCCATCGACGCCAACCCGAAAGAATACAAAGCCTACGTCCTCGAGCGCGACTGGTGGGAGTTTGACCACGTCCAGCGCGTCCCCACCGGTTGCGACAAACCGGAAACGTATGGAAGCTGTCTCTATCACCGGTTTGGCAAGCTTCCGGGGGAAGAGGCGGGCGCGATTTACAATGCGATGGTCGAATTGTTGGGGAAGCAGCTTGTCTATGACGCCGCGAAAAAAGTCATGGACGCGCCCAAAGAGGCGAGCGGAAACTTGGTGGTCACAGTACCTCCACCGCTCAAGCGCGGCCCCGGTGGGTCGCAAGTGGACGATGACGACGTGCCGATGCCGGAGGGCGTCATCGGCGTGTACCGCAATCCCGAGGTGGCGCTGGAAGTCCTAGCCACGAAGGATGACGACCGCCGCTATTTGCTCTATTTGTTGAAGGGTCAGTATGTCCGGGAGTATCGCTCCTTAGCGCCCAATAAATGGGCCTTTGCTGCCATGATGTACGACCGGCTCAAGATCGCGTTTGGCGAAAAGGAACTGTTGGAGACTGCGCGCTTGGTCCGCACCGCGAAAAAACGCATGACCAGCGGCGATGTGATGGACCCAAAGGCCATCGGCGCGACGCGAGGCGTGCCTTTCAGCACGTTTGAAGACATTCTGGCACGGAAGAACGCTACCGGATACGTGCGGGCTGCTCTGATCTTCAACGAGAAACTCAAGACCCCGGCCGAAGTGGATGCTGCCTATAAGGAGTTGGTATCAACCAGCGACGAAGACGAGGTTTTGGACGCTGCCAAAAAAATGGCGGCAAAAAAGCCCAACCTCATTTACAGAGACGAGCTCCGGTATCTGAAGGAGGCGCTGGACAATCCGGAGACGGCCGAAGAACCCGCCCCGACGCTCGTCGATTTTCCTGAGTACGTCGCTTGGAAGAAATTCGCGCCCGGCGCGAAGGTCTCTTATGCAGATCGCATCTGGCAGCTGGCCCGGCCCGACAGCGATCGTCTCGTTCCCGGTGCGGTCGAATATCATCATGCCTATCTGCTGAAGTCCATCAATGATGAACAAGCCCAACTCTGGTTCACCGAAACCTCATACAATCGGTCCGGTACGGCGCTCCCGTCTCGCGATACGGAAATCGCCTACCCGGCAAAATACGCTCAGCCCGCCACGCCTGCCGCCGCCCCGGCGCAATCCAGCGCCGAAACAACTGCGGCCCCGCGTGGCAAAGGAAGCGCCGCCGGAATGTCTCAAGCTGCCGCTTCCCGAATGCGTCGAACCACCACGACGACGGCCGCCGTCGCGCTTGTCCCCGGCGGCTATCATCCGAACATGATTACGCCTGCTTCCGGCCCGACAGAATCCGGCGAAGAGACGCTCGAGATCAATGGCAAGAGAATCGCGACCCGGTGGCAGTCCGTTTCATACTTATTCGAAGCTTCGTCTCCAGACAAAGATTGCAGCCTCGTCGTCAAGGTGTGGACCAGCGATCAGGTGCCAACCGGGCTGGTCCGCAAGACGGAAGACAAAATCTGTCCGGCAGACAGACAGCATCCGTATCCTCGGGTCGTCAAAGAGACGTATCTCGATTCCTTCGAAGGTTTCACGCCGGCAGTGCCAGATTCGTCCCAGCCGGTTTCGACCACATACGTCCCGCCCCCGGTAGTGCTGAAGAGAGCCGTCGCAGCGACCGCGGTAACGCCTAATCCGGCAACCACACCAGCGCCCCCGAAGCCGGCGCCGCAACAAACTCCGGTTCCCGCTCGAACTCCTCCTCCGCGCAACGTTTCGCGGCCGGCACTTCCGCCAGACGTTGCTGCCCAGATGGAGCTTTCCCAACGATACAGCAAGGCGGTGGTTCGTGCCGCGCAGGCAAAAAACAAATTGGCTCAATTGGAGAGAAAGCAGGCCGGTCAGGGCACCCAGCTCCCCGCCGATGTCCGCGACGCACGCGACCGGATCGAATCCGAGATGAAGGCGGTCATGATCGCGATGTCAAAACGCGACAACGACCAAACCAACCAAAGCCTTCAGACCCTCGAAGACACGGTGTCTGTGATCGAGAAGTATTTGAAACAGTAGGCGCGGCCCGGCTCCTTCTCATTGCTTCATTCTTGCCGGATGCGGTGATGCGCTGGTTTGACATTCAGTGTCGGCATAATGTGATTCTAGGTGCTCAGACTTGCGATGTACGAAACGCCATCTTGCGATTCAAGCGGACCACCTCGAAGAAACTCGCTGGGTTGGCGACGACCCACATTGGCTCTTCCAGATCTGGCGGCGGGGCCTTTCCGTTTCGCGGCCCACGTAAGAAATAGGCACTCACGCGGTCGCGTCATAGCTACATAAAGCAGACGGCGTTCTTCAGACAAATCTTGATCTGGACGGGGAATCAGATCGTTTTCAACACCGACGATGATTGTGGCCTCGACCGTCAATCCCTTGGAACCCACCATTGTCATAAAGCGGACGCCCTCACTGTGCGCCATGGCTAAGTCTTTCCCGATCGGTTCCACTTGCGAAAGAAACAAGCCCAAGTCGTTCTTCTTTTCAGTCGCACCATCAACTTGAATGAGCAGTTGCTTAAGCTCATCGGTGCAAGATGGCAGTTGATTGCCGTTCACCCGCTCCACAATCCAATTACCCCAATCGAATCCATCCGTGTCAACCGGAAGTTCTGTATGCTCGATGAATGCAGACATCTCTTGCCAGAGATTGGCGGCAGGTGTACGCGCGATCGATGGCGCATTCAAGAAACTGGTTCTCGCTTCAGCAACGAACGTTTCTCCCCACGTTGAGTGCCTTGCCTTTGCTAACTCCGAAATGTGGGCGACGAATTTCTCTCCGAGCCGACCTTGAGTGCTCGTCAGAGTCCACCAAGCAAGCGAATCGTTAGCATTAGCTAGGAGACGAAGCGTCGCAAGGAGACGACGATTCGAGTTTTCAGCAAGCAGACTCTGAACAGCACTTGGATCCGAAACCGGAACGTTTCGAGACTTCAATTCATCCTTTATCGGCTTGGTGAATGTACCGGCCCTGTCCGTGCGAGAAAGAACCAGTATCTTCGAGAATGGTATACGCCTCGTATTCTTCAACCACATGATCAAATCAGCCACACCTCTTGCCTCGCTGACTTCGCCTCTAAAGGCAAGTAGCGCGGCAACACCTTCGGGGGCGGTTTCTGGGAGCGTTGGAGGGTTCCGTTGTTCACGTTCGGTGTCTCCCTCGATTACGTGCGAAGCCCAGCCTAGTATCTGTCGTGGAGACCTGTGACAGATAGTTAGTTTGTAATCGTGGTCGGTCGCAAAATCCTCGAGAAACCGACGAATGCCTGCAGGATGTGCTTTCCGAAAAGAGTAGATCGATTGATCATCATCTCCAATCGCCAGTACGGAAACGCCGAGCTTCGCTAGTCGCCGAAGAATCTCCAATTCGCAGGCGTTGAGGTCTTGGTATTCATCAATGATTAAGAGGTTGTAATCGATCCCTTTCAGATCTTCGTGGTCGCGGAGGGCGCAGCGCATCAAATCTGGCAGTTCATCCAACAACGTGTACCCAAAGAGCCGGCGATGTTCGGTCCACGCGCCAACGAAACGGGCACGTTCTTCGGGAGTGACGCCGGGCTTCTGATCTGGAACGAGCGACTCCCAGTTAGCTGCCATTTCCTCCACTAACTTATCGAACTTGATCAGTCCTACACCTGTCATGCGAGCCAAGTGCGGCCTGATGAGATTCCTGTATTCGAATTTGTCTGGTATGCGCAGTGGGGAAGGGAAGGACGCGCATCCAGAATTCCGTAGTAACGTCGAAATTGCGAAAGAATGGATCGTGCTCGGCGGCTCAAGAGTCACCGAGTTATCTTCAGAGAGTTTCTTGGCCAGCTCCTTTGTTGCAGCCCTAGTAAAAGTGACGAACCGAACCTTGGGATGCGGCTCTCCTCGGCTTAGGAGGTTCTCTGCAAGTGCTGCAGCCGTGGTGCTCTTACCTACTCCCGGGCCGGCCAATACACGACCGTGACCCGGTAGCTGATGGTCCACGACGGACTGCTGTTCCGTAGTTAAGCTGAGACTCATAATTGGAAGGAGGTCGGAACGTGCAGCCTACATCTTCGCAATCACCGCGTCGCCGAATTGGCTGCATTTGACTTCGGTGGCGCCGTCCATGAGGCGGGCGAAGTCGTAGGTGATGGTCATGGCGGCAAGCTGTACTCCGTTGCCCGTTCACTTGTCAAGGCGCGCCTGTCTCTCTCGCCGTCTCCTTGTCCTCGTGTGCCGCATCATACATCGGATACCGATGTATTGACGAATGACCTCAGTCTGGGCGTTGGCTCGCCGCTGTCTCCGTGGTCGTTTGGCAAACTCAAGCAATGATACATCGGATACCGATGCATCAGCGAGCGCGTCGTCGCCGCTGGAGGATCGCCTCCAATGACGTAAGGAGAGATTGCCATTCCCGATGGAAATGAGTGAGAGTGTGCCGGCCCTTGGGCGTGATACGATAGTAGGTGCGCCAGCGTCCCGCGACCTTGCGCTGTTGAGTCTTGACCAGACGTTTGCCTTCCAGCGAGTGGAGCAGGGGATACAGCGCACCTTCACTGAATCCAAAGACGCCCTTCGTGCGCTCGAACGCCTCGCGGCGCAGGCCGTAGCCGTACAGCTCACCATCCTTCAGCGCGTCGAGAACGATCAAGGTCGTGAGTCCTTTCTTCAGTTGGTGAAGCGGCGCGCTCATACATCGGATACCGATGTATCCTGGAGTGTGCCACTGGAAATCGCAAGCGCGAAGGGAGCCGGGCCGCTGGCCGGTGTGGGGAATTGCACAGAGAATGGAATCAATCGCGTTCGATCGCCGTGGAGATCTCACTTGGCGAACAGTCTCCGCATCCGTCCGCACGCCCCAGTAGTTGCATCTTCGCAATCACCGCGTTGCCGAACCGGCTGCATTTGGGAACGGCAGCTATTGGCTTTCGGCTATCAGCTTTCAGCTTTCTGACCGGCTATCCGAGAGAGCCGACGGCTGATCGCTCCGCCCTACATGTGTTTGATGATTTCATCTCCAAACTGGCTGCAGCGCACCTCTTGCGCGCCTTCCATCAGACGCGCGAAGTCGTAGGTGACGGTCTTGGCGTTGATGGCGCCGTCCATCCCTTTGACGATGAGGTCGGCGGCTTCGGTCCAGCCCATGTAGCGGAACATCATTTCGCCGGACAGAATCACGCTGCCGGGGTTGACCTTGTCCTGATTGGCGTACTTCGGCGCGGTGCCGTGCGTGGCTTCGAAGATGGCGTGGCCGGTGATGTAGTTGATGTTGCCGCCGGGGGCGATGCCGATGCCGCCAACTTGCGCGGCGAGCGCGTCGCTGAGGTAATCGCCATTCAAGTTGAGCGTGGCGATGACGTCGAATTCCTCGGGGCGGGTGAGCACTTGCTGGAGCGTGATGTCGGCGATGGCATCTTTGACGACGACGCCTTGCGGAAGTTTGACCCACGGGCCGCCGTCGAGGTCGGTGCCGCCGAATTCTTTCTTCGCGAGCGCGAATCCCCAGTCGCGGAACGCCCCTTCGGTGAACTTCATGATGTTGCCCTTGTGGACGAGCGTGACGCTTTTGCGTTTGTTATCAATGGCGTACTTGATCGCGGCGCGAACGAGACGTTCGGTGCCTTCCTGGGAAACGGGTTTGATGCCGATGCCGCTGGTTTCGGGGAAGCGGATTTTCTTCACGCCCATTTCTTTTTGGAGAAACTCGATGACTTTCTTCGCTTCGGGCGTGCCGGCCTGCCATTCGATGCCGGCGTAGATGTCCTCGGTGTTTTCGCGAAAGATCACCATGTTCACCTTCTCCGGGCGTTTGACGGGCGAGGGGACGCCGTGAAACCAGCGTACCGGGCGCAGGCAGACGTACAGGTCGAGCATCTGGCGGAGCGCGACGTTGAGCGAGCGGATGCCACCGCCGACCGGCGTGGTCAGCGGCCCCTTGATGCCAACGAGATACTCCTTGAACGCGGCAACCGTTTCGTCCGGTAACCAATTGCTGAACTTTTGAAACGCCGTCTCACCGGCATAGACTTCGAGCCACGAGATCTTGCGGTTACCGCCGTAGGCGTTCTGCACTGCCGCATCGAACACGCGCACCGATGCGGCCCAGATGTCGGGCCCGGTGCCGTCGCCGCGGATGAAGGGAATGGCCGGGGTGTAGGGGACGATGAGTCTGCCGTTCTGAATCGAAATCTTTGCCATGACTTTTACCGGTGGTGGTTGAACTGTTCCAGGGTTCCGTGGGTCAAATCGCGCAGGGATAATACCAACCGAATCCGGACAAGCAACAGCAACTTTGCACATTATGTGGACTGACGAGAGGCGTCATTTTGAAGTGGCCGTGGCCGGAGCCGGATTTGCCGGGCTGGCCTGCGCGCGGGTGCTGGCGACGCGAGGAATCTCGACCGCCGTCTTGGATCGCAAATCAGAACCCGGTGAGTCGCCGCACACCACCGGCATCTTGGTCAAGGAAGTCGCCGACCTGTGGGACGTGCCGGAGGAATTCACGAGGAAGATTCATGGAGTCCGACTGTATTCGCCGTCGAAGACATTCGTGGATTTGCGTTCACCGGGCTACTACTTTCTCGCCACCGACGTACCGGCGCTGATGCGCTGGTTCGCCGACGAAACGCGCGAGGCGGGAGCGAAAATTCTGACCGGCGAGCCATTTCAAGCCGCGACACGCGTGCGCGACAAGTTTTGGTTGGAATCGGCGGAACTGACCTGCCGGTTCCTCGTCGGTGCCGACGGCGTGCAGTCGCGCGTCGCGCGCGACTTCAACCTCGGTATGAATCGCTCCTGTCTGATCGGCGTCGAAGTCGAGTATGAAGGCGTGCGGGGCGTGAACGAAGACAAGATTCACTGTTTCCTCGATTCACAGCTCGCGCCCGGTTACATCGGCTGGGTCGTACCGGGGGTGGAGATTACTCAGATCGGACTTGCCTGCCAACGGCGCGGGAAGCCGGAACTGGAACGATTCGTTACCGGACTCGAAGATGTATTCGACTTTCGCCGGGCGCGAATCGTTGGCCGACGCGGCGGATTGATTCCAGTTGGCGGCCCGGTCCGACCGCTTGGTTGCGACGATGTTTTGCTGGTCGGTGACGCAGCCGGACTTGTCTCACCGCTCACGGCTGGTGGCATTCACACCGCACTCCATTTTGGTAGGCGTGCCGGTCAGATGATTTCTGATTACCTGCTCGACGGCGGCCCGCAACCGTACCGGGCTTTGAGCGACGAAGTACCGGCATTCTTTTGGAAACGGTTGCTTCGTTTCGGCATGAACCTCGGCGTGCCCAACGCGCTTCTCAATCTCGCTCTCGGTAGCTCTGCGTTCCGGTCGCTGGCGCAGATGATTTTCTACCACCACCGTGGCCTCTTCTCGCCCGCCGCTTGGCGCGAAACATTCGCAGGCGCCCGTTGACCGTCACCGGCAAGCTCTGGCATAATCCCGGCAGGGAAGCCTTCGATGAATCAGTCTCAAGGCGAAATCAAGCGTTACGCTGTGTGGGGAGCGATCGCTCTATCCCTGCTGATTCTCCTTGGGTGGTTTGTTTTTCGCGAAACTTCGTCGTCGCCCGTTCAAGAGCTGACGAAGATCGAACCAGCAAAGCCTCACACCCGGGATGTCGCCCCCGCGTTTCCGCCGTCTGACAATTTCTCCGCTGAGGAAACGGCCAGCCAGCCGGATGATTCGGCAAAGACGAACGCGGCAACGTTCTACCGGCAGGCATTTGCACTGTTCGATGCATTGTCGAAGGAGCAAAAAGAACTGGTTCGTGGTTGGCAAACAAACGTTGATGCCTCCGTTGAGGCTGAGCTTTGCGGGAAGATTCGCCCGATTTGCAGCTTGATGCACCATGCAACGACGGTGACAAACTGCGATTGGGGCATTGAACCGATGACGTTCGACACCTTGTTACCTCATCTCAGCATAGCACGAGCCATCGCGCGGACTGCGATTTGGAACGCCGCGCATTGCCGTTCGAATGACGTGACCGGCGCAATGGACGATACATTGGCGGTTTTGCGACTTGGCCAAAACATCTCGCATACTGCAATCGTCGGCAATTATGCGGACATGGCGCTCCAAAACATAGCGTCGTCTTACGTAACACAAAACATCGGTGCATTTCGTGGCGTTGAGGGCCAACGACTAGCTGCGGCCTTGGAGGACCCGTTTTACGAGCAAGAGCCGAGTCGCGCGATGAAACAAGAGGCAGACATGGTTGAACGGTCCACCGCGAAACTGGCATCGGAGCACGCAGCCGAAGCCGAGAAGGCTTTCTCCGAGTTAACTGATGTGATGGGCACAAATCCTCCTAGCGTGGATCGAGCCACACTGCTAGCCGAGATAAAGCAAGTCGCCGATTTGGAGAGAGATTTGGCGAAAGTTTTGGCGTCCTCATCGACAGAGGAATACGAAGCATGGAGGAAGCGTGCCGAGGAAATTGAGGCATCGAATCCGGTCGCCAAGGCACTGTTGCCCGCTTACGATTCGGTTATAGTTAAAGTGCAGAGCGCGGAGGTCAACCGGGCAATGGTGGTGGCCGGACTTGCAATCGCGCAACAGGGGCCGGGCGCACTACAGACGCATCCCGATCCGGCGACCGGTCAGCCATTCGTCCACACCGAAACCGCCGATGGCTTCGAACTTCAGTCCGGCTACCAAGTTAAAGGTGCGCCGCTGAAGATGCAGTTCAAGTAGAAGATCCCGCTACCCGCTGCGGCGGATGTGGACGATGTCGCCGTCTTCGACGAGGTAGTCTTTGCCTTTGAGCAGGAGCTTGCCGGTTTCCTTGAGCTTCACTTCCGCGGCATGGCCAAATGTCGTCTCCAGTTACGGCACCAGTTCGCTGCAATCCATAAACAGCGGGTCAGGGCCGCCACCGCACACGCCGGCATCGTCGCCCGGATTCAGATCCGGCGGCGACACCGTGCCGGGCATAAACACTCCGGTGCACCCGGTCAACAGATTGGCGCCGACCGAGCCGGGTCGGCCCGTGAAGTCGGCCAACACTTGAGCACCCGAGGTGACGCCGATGACATCGTTGAACGACCTCAGGCTGTTGGTGCCACCCTGGCCGGTATCGCCGCCTTGAGTGCTTACCACCGCCTTGTTGTTATCGGTCGCCCCGTCGTCGATTGAGCCGCTTACGAACAAAGACAGACTAAGGGAGCACTGCAGATCAATTCGGGCCGCCGAATTGAACCGGTTGGCATCGTCAAACGCACGGTCAATCGCCGTGAGCAAGCCATTGATGGCCCGGGCCTCGATCAGCCCGCCTTTCGAGCCATTGGACGCCGTCTTGATGGCCACCGCGCCGTAGTTCGGATACTTCTTGCTCAGCAACGTGCTGCCTTGCACTACAATGTCATTGAATGCTTGGATCTTGATCGTGCCGGGTAACGGATCACGCCGTGACCGGACGCTAACGCCGCTGGTCACCGTGCGCAACGTGCCGGCGACCACCTCGGTACCAAAGCGGTTGGTGCCGATGATGGTCACGTTGCCGCCAAACGAGGCGATGTTGATCGTGGAGGCCGACAGGCCCTTGTAGCTGGCATCCACCAGACCGTTGATCGTGATGTCGCCGGAGTCACAGGCGGCAACGTTGATGTCGCTGCCGCCGTAGTCCTGACCGTAGGTGACGATCCGCCCTTGCGGGCCGGTGACGATGTTGCCGCAATCGGTCACGATGGTGATCGTGCCGGGCCGACCACGGGTGCCGTTCACGACGTTGGAAACGGTGCCATTGACGGTGACGTTGCCGTCCACCTGAATCAGGATGTCGCCCGCCTGGCGACTCTCCGACTGCACGAGAATCTTGCTGCCGGGATCCACGGTCAGCGAGCAGGTGGAACGGATCTCGATGCCGGGGGCACGGTGGTTGTTGCTGTTTTTGGGCACCGGGGTTGTCGTGATGGTGGCGTTGCTGGTGATCAACAGCGCCTTGCCACCGACGTCGAAGATGGCCCTCCACATGTCGGCCGTCGGCCCGTTGGTGTCGAACGTGAAGTACGGCGACAACGCCGGATCCCCGCTGTAGGTCGGCGGCTTCGTATTGAAGTTCACCGTCACGTTCTGGTCAACCACGACTTCGACCGGCACGCCATTCGTGTCCCGATCGCAGGTCGGGCAGGGCGGCAAGCAAGCTGTTTGGACCTCAACCGCGCCGATGTCGGTGCCGTCGCCGCCGGTGGCGTTGGCGATGCCGGGATCGTCGAACGTCCGGGGCAAGCCGCGCTGGTCGGTGGCGGAGCCGGTGAAGTTCGTGCCGGCGTCGATGGCCGGGCTGCCGCACAACGGCGCGTGGGTGAACGTCGGGCCGCCGTTGTCCTGCAACGGGCCGAGCTGCGGAGGAGTGTTGGTCTGGTCGCCGGTAGCATTTAAGTCGCCGGTGCCACCGGCGACATTGACGACGCCGGCATCGCTGCTGAGGTTGTAGCCGTCCGAGGTGATCGTACCGGCATTATTGTAAATGTTTGCGCCCGAACCACCGCCCACATTCAGGATGGTGCTCCCGATTTTCACCGTCGCGCTGCCGGCACTTACACCGTTGTTGAAGAGGCCGCCGCCGAGGAGGGTGGCCGAGTTGTCGCTCAGGGTGCTGGCAACTACCGTCAGCGTCGCGGTGCCTGCGTTACCGTAGTTGAAGAGGCCGCCGCCGTTGAAGCGAGCCAAGTTACCGCTGAGGGTGCTGGTCCTCAGCGTCAGCGTCGCGCTGCCGGCATTTTCACCGGCGCTGAAGAGGCCGCCGCCGTAGCCGGCCGAGTTGCCGCTGAGCGTGCAGTTGCTTACTGTCAGCGTCGCGCTGTCGACACGACCGTCGTTGAAGATGCCGCCGCCGGCGGCGCTGCCGGAGTTGCCGCTGATGTTGCAGTTGTAAACCGTCAGCGTCGCATGGTCGTTCCAAATGCCACCACCGACATCGGCTGGAAAAGAAGTGGTGACCAAGCCGTTGGTGATGGTCAGGCCGGCGATGGTGACGGTCGTGCCGGAGCCGATGTGGAACACGCGGCTGGCGGCGTTGCCGTCCACGGCGAGTTGATTGGCACCGGGGCCGAGGATGGTCACGCTGTTGGTCACCAGTAGTTCGCCGGTTAGCAGCGTAATCGTGCCGGAGATGCTGGGGGCGTCAATCGTGTCGCCATTGGCCGCAGTGGCCAACGCATCACGCAGCGAGCCGCCTCCGCTGTCGGCGGTGCTGTTGACAGTGATGGTGGCGGCCTGAAGGCCGGGAGGCGTCGCCCCAAGAAAGATAACCGCGACCAGAACAGTTAGAAACAACCCCGCACGATTGAGCATAGCCATGACACTTCTCCCGTTGGTCTGCGAGTGCGACCCGCAGTTAGTTGAATTTGCTCACGCCTAGGGCGCAGGCTATCCGGTGACTGATAGGGACGTCAAGCTTCTTCCTGAGCTATCCGCTGTGGCGGATGTGGATGATGTCGCCGTCAGCGTTTGTGATGCTGCAGCCAGTATTCGCGGAACGATCGCAGACGCGGTAGAGACTCACGATCTTTCACGCGGTTGGTCGCGGCTTTGCTGGCGATGATGTCGTCAATATGACAAACGGGAAAGCCTTCCACTTCGACGCGCCGTGTCCAGGCATCATCAAAGCGTTCAATCCCGTCGGGGGCGAAGACCAGATCGAGATCAAACGGGCCGTTCTTGAGTTGCACAAAGTCTTTGCCGCGCTCGATGTCGGCGGCGAGGGCGTCGGTGAGCGTAAAGCCCAGTTCACGCAATGCGATGACCAATGCTCTGCAGTTCGCGGGTTGTTTTTCGACATACAAGTCCGCGTCCTGGGTCGTGTCAGGGAAACCGAGCAAGATCGCTCCTGATTTGCCGAGGAACAGATAGCGCACGCGGTGACGCCGGAAAGCGTCGCGGACTTCCTCGGCTTGCCGGTATTCAAACGCGGGCATAGCCGAGCCAGTCGGGCAAATTCTCTTCGCACCAGCGCCGGTAGTCCTCCATCGTGTCGAACGCGCGGAACGAGGCGTCATCCAGCACGGGCTTGTAGGTGTGAATGAACGCGTAGCGCCACCGCAGCGGTAACGGACGCTTGGCGGCAACCTCAAACTCTTCCAGCCATTCACGAGGAATGGACGTGCCGTGAACTTCTTTGCTCATGCTACCTATTGTACGAGCTACGCGCCGACGTGTCCACTAACCGCTGTGGCGGATGTGGACGATGTCGCCGTCTTCGACGATGTAGTCTTTGCCCTTCAACAAGAGCTTGCCGGTTTCTTTGAGCTTCACTTCGGCAGCATGCCCCGCCTTCGCCAAGGCTTCGGCGGGCAAGCCGGTATCGCCGGCTGCAACGAGTTCACCATACTTCATCACTTCGGCGCGGATGAAGCCGCGAGCGAGATCGGAGTGAATCGCGTGCGCGGCATCTACGGCGGTTGCGCCGTGCCGGATCGTCCACGCGCGGACTTCGTCTTCGCCGGTGGTGAAGAAGCTGATGTAACCCAGCGCTTTGTAGAGCAAACGCGTGAGAACGTGGATGGCCGGTTCCTGAATGCCGAGTGCGGACAGAAATTCGGCGCGTTCCTTCGGGTCTTCGATCTGTGAAACTTCGAGTTCCAGCTTGGCGCACAGATCGCAGACGGACGCGACGGAGCGCGTCCCTCCAGCGGCTTGAACGAGTTCGGGGTTGGGGTAGTTCGATTCGCCGCAGTTGAGCGCGGTGACGAGACCCTTGAGTGTGAGGAATTGGAGTGACCGGACACGTTTCTCTTCGCCTTCGTGCCACGGGTATTCGCGCAGCGACTTACCGGCTTCGAGGTGGGGCTTGAGACGTTCCAGCAACGCGGCTTCGTCGGCGCGCTCTTGCTCAAATTTCTTTTTCTGATCCTGCGCGATGCGGTTGAGACGCGTTTCGATGAGGCTCAGGTCGCTGATGGTGAGTTCGAGATTCATCGCGTCAATGTCGCGGAGCGCGTCCACGCTGCCGGAGGCGTGAAACACAGACGGGTTTTCAAAGGCGCGGACGACGTGACAAAGCGCATCCATGTCTTTGAGCTTGTTCAGCCATTGTTCGCGCGGTTTGAGTTCGTGCGGTGGGGCCGGGGCGAGCGTGCATTCAATCTCGGCGTACTTGGTCTTTTTCGGGTTGTACATCGCCGAGAGTTTGTCCACGCGCGGGTCGGCGACTTTGACGTTGCCAACGTGATACTCGGTGCCGCGAGCGAGCAATTGATCGTGCGCGATGCCGGTCAGGAGCGAGAAGACGGTTTTCTTCCCGGTCTGTGGCAGGCCGATGAGGGCGATTTTCATGAGGATGTTGTAGGCCCGCTGACCTCAGCGGGCGTCGCGTGAGGTCACGCGGCCTACAGCGATTTGCAATACGCTTCGAGGCGGTCGAGGCCCTTGGTGATGTTCTCCATTGAGGACGCGTAGCTCAACCGGATGTGCGCGTCCGAGCCGAACGCAATGCCCGGTACGGCGGCGACTTTTTGGTCGTCGAGCAGCTTGCTGCAGAAGTCCGACGACGTCAGACCGAAGCTGGAAATGTTCGGCAGCATGTAGAATGCGCCCATCGGTTTCACACAGGTGATGCCCGGGATGCTGGTGAGTTTGTTGTACATGTACTCGCGGCGTTCGGCGAACGCCTTGACCATCTCGCCGATGAAGGATTGATCGCCTTTCAGCCCGGCAAGTGCGCCCTTCTGCGCGAAGCTCGTCGGGTTGGAAGTCGAGTGGGACTGAATGGAATCAATCGCGGCGGCGATCGCTTCCGGTGCGGCGACGTAGCCGAGTCGCCAGCCGGTCATCGCGTAGGCTTTGCTGAAGCCATTGACCGTGATTGTGTAGTCGTAAATTTCCTTGCCGAGTGATGCGAGGCTGGCGTGTTCGGTGCCGTCGTACACGATCTTCTCGTAAATCTCGTCGGAGAGCATCAGGATGCCTTCTTCGAGGGCGACTTCGGCGAGCGCTTGCAGTTCGTCGCGGGTGTACACCGAGCCTGTTGGATTGCCGGGTGAGTTGATGATGATGAGCTTGGTGGCCGGGGTCATCGCGTCGCGGAATTGATCGGGCGTGAACTTGAACCCGTTGGCCTCGCTGGTTTCGACGATGACCGGGGTTGCGTCGGCGAGTTTGGCCATTTCCGGATAGCTGAGCCAGTAAGGGGCCGGGATGATGACTTCGTCGCCCGCCTGGCAGGTCGCGAGCACGACGTTGTAGCAAGAGTGCTTGGCGCCGCAGTTGACGATGACCTGCGACGGTTTGTAGGTGAGGCCGTTGTCCGTTTTAAGCTTTTCGGCAATGGCGGCGCGCAGTTCAGGGATGCCGGAAGACGGCGTGTATTTCGTGAATCCATCGGCCAACGCTTTCGCGGCGGCATCTTTGATGTGTTGCGGCGTGTCGAAGTCGGGTTCGCCGGCGCCGAAGCCGCAAACGTCGACGCCGTCGGCTTTCAGTTTTTTGGCTTTGGCATCAATGGCCAGAGTCAGGGAAGGGGTGAGAGTGGTGGCGCGTTGTGCGAGTTGTTGCATGGTAAGTTGCCCTTTGGATTTCAGATTTGAGATTTAAGATATCAGAGAGTCACAGCTTGCAATTGTAGAATTCTTCGACAAGAGGCTTCAAATTGTTCTCGCGGATTTTGATGATTTCCATTTCGCGCTTGGCATTGTCCGCCGAATCGCTGGCGTGGGCGGCGTTGACCATGATGTCCTGGCCGAGTTCGCGGCGAATGGTGCCGGGCGGCGCTTTGCGGGGATCGGTCGGGCCGAGCACGCCGCGAATTTTGTTGACGGCGTCCGGGCCTTGATAAACGACGGCGACGATTTTCTCGAGGCCGGGTTCTTTGGCGACGGCCGGTGACGTTTGCTCGGGATGACGGCCGGTCATGAATTGGACGATCTGGTTGAATTGTTGACCAGCAAACAGCGGCCCCATGAGTTCGCCGAGTCTCTTTTCGGTGT
Organism: Verrucomicrobiia bacterium; assembly: GCA_041495285.1. Lineage (GTDB taxonomy): Bacteria > Verrucomicrobiota > Verrucomicrobiia > Palsa-1439 > Palsa-1439 > JBGQCJ01. The sequence goes on along the minus strand of JBGQCJ010000037.1, from coordinate 3,716 downwards.
CGGGAGTCAGGCCGAAGCCGAATTCCTTTTCGGCGGCGATGCGGGCGCGCTGACCGGAGATGTCGCGGAGTTTTTCGCGGAGCACGTCGCGGACGGGGCCGTAGAATTGATTGGCTTCGGCGACGCTCATGCGATGAACTTTGATGGCGATGATGTAAAGGCCGGTGCGTGAGAGCATGTCCACGATGTTGCCGGGGCGCGCGCTGGGGAAACGGAAGTTGTCGGGCTTCAAAAGAACGAGGGTTTGTTCGACCTTCGCGCTTTTTGGAAAGGCAACGATGTTGTCGAGGAGGCCGCCGTCGGTTTCGGAGTGTTTGGCCCAGAGTTTGAGTTTGGCCTCGGCTTCTTCGGGCGTGGGTGCGGCGAGCACGGCCGGCTCGAAATACTTCACCTGACCGTCTGGGCCAACGATGTAGTCACCATAGGTGTCACGGATGGTTTCGCCGGCGGTGGCTTTTTCGGGTTGGAAACTGCCGACGGCGAGTTGGCGCACTTTGTTGACAGCGTCTTCGCCGCGGAAGACGAGCATCATCACGCGACGACGCTGGCCGGTCTTTGGGTCGGGAGAATAATTGTCGAGGATGTACTGGCGGATCAGCTCTTGGATCTTGCGGTTCTGCGGGTCTCTTTCGGAAATCACAACTTGCGCGTATTGCTCGACGAGTTCCCGGCTGGGCGCGAACATCCGGGCCACGACGAGGTCCAGCGCCGTGCGGGTGAAGAGCCGCGAGATGACGCCGCCCGTGCGCGATTTGTAGATCGTGTACGGGTTGATCAGCACGTATGCCAGTTCTTCTTTCGACTTGCTCATGTTTGCATTGTTCCAGTTGCTTTCCAAGCCCGGAGGCTCGTGAATAAAAACCACCCCCGCAAGCCTCTTGGCCGGCGAGGGGGTGAAACCGTCAAACTACCGGATCCGTTACTTTTTGACGCCCATGATCCGAAACAGCTTTGTTCCGCAATCGGGGCATACCCCCTGCATCGCGGGACGACCGTTTTTCATGGTGACTTCCTGTGCGTTGGCCATCTCCTTCTTCGCCTTGCACTTCACGCAATAAGCTTCTGCCATAGCGTTCACCCCCCTTTTTTTGGTACGACGTTTCTCCTCGAAAATCGTTGGGCGCATCTTATAGGGGCGCATTCCTGAGCGTCAAGCCGCAAAAACTGGCCCGGAAATCGCGCCCCGCGCCCTTGTTTTTTGGCCTTGCTGTGTTAAAATTTCTGCGACGATCCTCCCCGTCACCGAAATGGAGAATGTTTTGACGAGGCAACGGCCGGGAATATGTGTGGGTTGGCTCGACCGACGCGTGTGGGTCGTCCTCGGCACCGGTTTCCTGCTCGCCGTAGGCTGCAGCCAATCAACATCTTCCACAGACGCAGACCCCGATCGGAATGCGTACTTTCAGAAAGCCCGCAAATTCTCGGAAATGCGCGACTATCAAAACGCGGCGGTGTTTTACCGGAAGGCGTTGGAGGCGAACCCGAATCTGGCGAATGCGCATTTTGAGCTGGGGCTGCTCTACGATGACAAACTGGGTGACCCGATTGCGGCGATTTACCATTATCGAAGCTTTCTGGAGTTGGAGCCCAACTCCGACAAGCGTCAATTGGTGGAAGACTTCATGCAACGGTCAAAACTCTCGTTCGCCGCCAAGTTGCCGCACGCGCCGGTCAGCGACTCGTCCGACCTGGCGCAGTTGCAGAGCGAAAACGCGGCGTTGCTGCAAGAAAATGCCGCGCTGAAAGCGCGGGTCGCCGAATTGGAGAGGCCGGCCCAGAGCCCGCCTCCAGCACCTGCGAGCGATGCGGGCCCGGCCAGCCAGAAAGCAAAAACGCACGTCGTGCAAAAGGGCGACACATTACAGGCGCTCGCGCTCCGGTACTATGGATCGCGGTCGGCGTGGGAGAAAATTTATCAAGCGAACCAGACGACCCTGCCCGGCAAAGATCAACTGAGAATCGGGCAGGAACTGGTCATTCCGTAGAAGACAGATCGGGTCAAAGGCGAGGTGTTCATGGTCGGCAGGGTATTCGCGGGATTCGTGGTCACGTTTTGGCTGGTGACAATGGCGTCACTGGTGCGGCTGGAATTTTTCCCCAAGCCGCTGTCCATGGACACCGTGCCCAGCCGCCGGGTGCTTGACAAAATCTTCAGCAATCCCGAACCCGCACACCTGAGCGTTTACTACGGCGACACGCGCATCGGCCACTTCAATGTGGAAATCACGCCGGTAACCGTCGCCGACACAACGCAGGAATCGCCGACGGCGCAGAAGCCGCAGGCCTACCGGGTAAAGAGCGAACTGGCGATCATGCTCTCCGTCTTCGGGGACCCATCGCGCCTGCGACTGAAGGGCGAAGGCATTTTCGATTCCAACTACGAAATCCAACGATTCGATCTCGGGTCACATATTGGAGAGGACCGGGTGCGCGTTCACGGCGACAAGAAGACCGGGAAGGTTGACGTGAAACTGACGACGGCCGATGTGGAGGAAGACCGTACATACGATTTGAACCAACTCCAAGGCGCCGGGCTGGCCAAAATGTTGGGATGGCCGGGCCTGCCCAATCTCAATTTTCTGGGCGTAGCCGGTACGACGCGCGCTTCGTCGAATCCGCAGAACTTGCCGGTCACGACCACGAGCCGCACTCGTCTCACGATCGGGGACGGCACCGTGGCGGCCTACCGCATCGAGTCGAAGCTGGACGATATGATGTGGGCCCGCGTGTGGGTGGACGAAGCCGGTGACATTCTGCTGGTGGAAACTTCGATCGGGTTGCGGATGGAAGATTACTATTTGGAAAAGGCCAGCGGCACCAATGGCGACGATCCCGACACGCGCTCGGATCGAACACAGAGGTCAGCCCGGCCATGATTCGCACCGAGCACCTGACCAAATCATACGGCGCGCTGACCGCCGTCCGCGACTTAAACCTCAACATCGCGCAGGGCGAGTTTTTTGCGTTCCTCGGGCCGAACGCCGCCGGCAAGACGACGACGATCCGGTTGCTGACCGGCTTGCTCAAGCCAACGTCCGGCCGCGCCTTGATCGGCGGTCACGACATCCAGAAAGACCCTATCGCGGCGCGCAAGTTGATGAGCTACGTGCCGGATTTCCCGTTTCTCTACGACAAGCTGATGCCGGCAGAGTTCATGGCATTTGTCGGCGAGCTCTACGGCATGAAGCCGGCCGAGGCGCGACGCGCCAGCGAGGAACTGTTCGACCTTTTCGATCTGGATGAAACGCGCTCGCAACTCATCGAGAACCTTTCGCACGGCACCCGGCAACGGTTGGTGATCGCCTCCGCGCTGTTGCACAATCCGCAGGTCATTATTATTGACGAACCCATGGTTGGTCTCGACCCGCGCAGCGCGCGCGTGGTGAAAGATGTGCTGAAGGCGCGTTCGCGCGCGGGCGTGACCGTGTTTCTGTCCACGCACACGCTGCAAGTCGCCGAGGAACTGGCGGATCGCATCGGCATCCTGAACCACGGACGGCTCATCGCGGTGGGCACGATGGATGAGTTGCACGAAGCCAGCGGAGGCGGTGGGGCGTTGGAGGACGCGTTCCTCACATTGACGCGCGAGGAAGAGCAGGGGGAGGTGACGACCGGCTCGCCATGAATGCGTTGAGCTTCTTCCGACTGCTGGCACTGGTGAATGCGCGCACCGTGAGCCGCCGCATTGCCGCGTTGCGCGGGCAATCGCGGTTGAT
>JBGQCJ010000036.1:0-35555 GCA_041495285.1 Verrucomicrobiia bacterium | reverse complement strand
CGCCTACCGCGCTTTTCAACAACGAGCGCTACGGGGCGTTGAGCTACACGATCCCGGGTTTCACCTCGGGGGGTACGTATGCTGTAACGCTATATTTCGCCGAGACATACCTCTCGTCCTCAGGGAGCCGGTTATTCAACGTGTTGATCAACGGCACCGCAATACTCACCAACTTCGATATCTACGCCGCCGCGGGCGGGATGAATCTTGCTGTCACCAAAGTCTTCACGAACGCGGTTAGCGACGCGCAATTGGAGATCTTGTTCTCGTCACTGGTTGACAATGCGCGCGCCGCCGGTATCCAAGTCCGCAAGATTGCGGACCTCGATGCCGACGGCGACGGCATCCCGGATTGGTGGATGCTCGGCTACTTCAACCACCCGACCGGCCAGGCTGCCGATCAATCGCGGGCTGGCGACGACCCCGATGGCGATGGTTTGTCCAACCTTCAAGAATTTCTCGCCGGTACTAACCCGTTGGTTTTCGACTCGTCGCTGGCTGCACCGAGTAATCTTACGGCCACCAACGTCTTCGAAAACCAAATCGCGCTGAAGTGGCAGGATAATTCGTCGAACGAACTTGCCTTCCTCATCCTGCGCGCACCATCGGCCGCTGGCCCGTGGTCTATGGTTGCCTCCCTCGCCTCCAATGTCACCGGCTACAACGATTGCCCGCTCGCGGGCGGCACGACATATTTCTACGAAGTTGTCGCGACTAACCAGGTCGGTGTAGCGACCTCGAACGTCGCCAGCGCTACCACTCCGGCCACTAACAACGTTATCGCCTACGACCGGGCCAGCGAACCCGCCTATGGCGGTGGCTGGACCAACGGCAGCAACGGTGGCACGGGCTTTGGCCCATGGCAGTTGATCCAGACGGCCACCGGTGGATTCCTTTTGGGAACTTCTGTGAGCAACGGCTGGAGCACCGGCATCACCATTGATAGCTGCGGAGAGGCGTTCGGACTGTTCGCCAACTCCGGCGGCAACGCCGTCGCCTACCGCGCGCTCAACACGTCGCTCACCATCGGGCAATCTTTGCTCTGGCGCATGGACAACGGCTGGATCAACACCGGCAGTTCCGTGGGCATTGCCCTGCGCAACGGCAACACCACCAATACCGTCAACAACTACAATACCGGCGCCCGCTTCGAGTTCTTCTTCTTGGGCGGCAGCAATGACTATTATGCCGTCGACAGCGCGGGCCGTCGTGATACCGGCGTCGGCTACTCCTCAGAAGCGCTGGAACTGGAGTTCACGCTGACCGGCACCAACACCTACTCGCTGCACGTCACGCGACTAGAGAACAACACCTCCACCATTATCACCGGCACGCTCAATGGCACGGCCGGCTCCACCATCGACAGCTTCGCGCTCTACAACCGCAACGCCGGCAGCGGTTACCAATATGACGCGTTCTTCAACTACTTCCGCCGCACCAACGCCAACTTCGACAGCGTCGGCGACGGCATCCCGAATTGGTGGCGCGCGTTGTACTTTGGCGGCGATGGCTCAACGACGAACGTTCCCGGCTCGTGCACGCTGTGCGATCCGGACGGCGACGGCATGAACAACTTGCAGGAATACCTGACCGGCACAGACCCGACCGACCCCACCTCGGCTTTTCGCATCACGAAAATCAGCATCATCGGTTCTGACCTCGCGATCACCTGGACGACGTGCCCAAACCAGACCAACCAACTTCAGCGCAGCAACGTGCTTGGCCCCGGGGTTTCGTGGAGCAGCGTCGGCCCGCTCACCATCACCGCCGGCTCGTTTGCCAACCAAACCGACTTCGGCGCCGCCACCAACCCGCCGGCTTTCTACCGCGTTCGCCGCGTGCCGTGATTTTCGAGGATTTTCGCAGGTTGACGCAGCTACTCTGCGCTAAAGAGTAGGTGCGTGGTCAGGAAACTCCTCCATGCGCGATTGCCTCGTGTAGTCTGGCCGCGAGGAACCATCCCCTGCCATGGAAACAACTGCTCGCATCTATCACCGGTAGCGTCAACGAAGACCTGTTACGCAGAATCGAGTACCTGCCGGAGAAAAACCGTGTCCTGCGCCACCAACTCGACAGCAATGGCGACGTTGATTACCAGGAAAGAAAGCTGCGGCCACTTCAACGTACACGACTTGGCGTCCAAGACGGTATCTGCGCTTTGTCCTTTCATGTTATCAGACTGAGGAAGTCGCCCCTGTCAGGTTCGTTACGGCTGGCACGCCCTAGGAAATCTTCCAGCCGTAATAATCGGGTAACAAAGTGATGCCAATGTTCTGTTGTGCTTAGGAAGGTCAGTGCGATGAAAAGTGAGCGAATCGCTGCCAGCCACACCCGCCCACGGAATGGCGGTGGCGGAAGCGTGGAAGCCAATTCCACCGATTCCACGCTTCCACGAAGGGGCGACCATCGAAAGAATTTCACCCTCAACCTCGCCACAGTGGGGTCACGATGCCCTGTCCTCGGCCATGATTTGTTACGATTCAGTATTACAACAGGCGGAACTTCTGCCATTGGAAGTTGACTAGCTTACTAAGCCTGAACCTGCGGGGATTGCCATGATACATAAAGATAGCTCCTTCCACCAACGTGCAGCGCGGTTTCTGCTGCTGTCCAGCACACTAATATTCGCGACGCATTCCGCTCGCGCCGCTCTCCAAGCTGTCGGGAACGTCACCAATGTGACGCTCTCGGTTGATGCGACCAACGGAAACACGACTGCGATGTTCTGGTTGAACAGTGGCGGCGTCGTGGCCGTCACGCCGATTGCGCCGGATGTTGTGCGGGTGCGCTTCCATTATTCGGCGCTCATCAGCAAGGAAGAACCCATGATCGCCAAACCGCAGAGCAGTTGGCCGTCTCTGGCCGCTACGTTCACCGATCAAAGCACCAACTATTTGATTCAAACTTCACAACTCGATCTATCGATCACCAAGACCCCGTTCAAGGTTCATTTTAAGGACAAGACCGGTTTTTTCCTTCTGCAAGAGGATCAAATGCAGTTCGACTCCAGCGGCGGTTCTCCCAAGTTCAAGTGCATTAAAGTGGCGCCGACAGGCGAGGCGTACTTGGGGTTCGGCGAATACGCAGGAACATTAAACCGACGTGGCCACGATCTGCAGTGTTACAACATAAACACCTACGGCTGGGGTCAGTATCAAAACCCGATGTACATGAACTTCCCGTTCTTCTACGGTGTTGACAGCGCGGCCGGTGGCAATCCCGCGTTCGCGTATGGCCTTTTGTTTCAAAACCCGGCCACCCCTCTTTTCAGGTTGGGCACACAGACGTCTAACCGGTATTCCTTTGAAGCCAATGACGGAGAGCTGGACTATTTTTTCTTCGGTGGCGGAGCAAGTCACACGATGGCGGGCGTGCTCGACCGCTATACGGAGTTGACCGGACGACCGACCATGCTCCCGAAATGGGCCTTGGGGTATGAGCAATCACGGTTTACTTACGACAACCAATCATGGCTCCAGTCCGTTGCCGATGGCTGCGTTAACAATGATATCCCCCTCGACGTCATCTTCCTCGACCTCGATTATTTCGACATAAACCATGACGGTAATTACGGGGATGGCACGCTCCACCAGTTGACGATCAACTCGAATTATCCGGATCCAGCAGGAATGATTTCGTATTGCGCAGCCAAAGGGGTGAAGGTTGTTCCGTTGATCGACCCTTGGCTGCAAACCGGCGACCCATTCTATTCGACAGCCAACAGTTCGGGGTATTTTGTCAGGAATAACGATAACTCGACTCTCGCGGCCTCTATCTACTTTGGAACGGTCTCTTGGATTGATTACACGAGCACTGCCGCCAGAAATTGGTGGAAAGGCAAGATCATGAGTTTTTATACCCAGTATCCGTTTGCGGGCATCTGGAACGATTTGACCGAACCCGAACCCCCCAGCGCATTCCCCCCGAACGCACTCTTCTCGGAAGACGGCCGGTATGGCTCCAGCAACACCGATACGCGCAGACAATTTGTGAACGAACATAACTACTGGGCATTGCGGCAGGAATCGTTCATGTTTGACACCTTTCGCGCACAATATCCGACCAAGCGACCATACGTGCTGAGCCGGTCAGGATTTCCCGGCATTCAGCGCTATGCGTGTGGCTGGAGCGGCGACACCCAAGGTGGTTGGGGCAATCTCCAGTGGGACATCGGATTGGGCGTGAGCGTGATGATTTCGGGTCAGGCCTATTTTGGCCATGACATTGGGGGATTTGCGGGAAGTCCAGACAACGAAACCATGACGCGGTTCATGGAGTGGGCCGTCCTGCTGCCGCAATGCCGCAATCACGCGGGGAAGGGTACCAGCAATAGGGAGCCTTACAACTTCTCCAGCCCTTACAAGGACTACATGCGGAACAGCATCAAATTCCGCTATAAGCTCATGCCGTATCTCTACACGTTGGCCTACACCTCGACGATCGATGGGGAGCCGATGAACACGCCAACCATCTTCCATTTCATGGGCGATTCCAACACGTTCTCGCAAAACGACAACGATTTCATGGTCGGCGACTACCTGCTAGCGGCACCAGTCTATACTCAAGGCGCAACTACCCGCTCGGTCTACCTACCGGGGGGTCCGAACGTCGTGTGGTATTATTATCCGACAAACGGGGTCAGCTACAGCGGCGGCCAAACCGTGACGGTCAACGCGCCACTCGGCACGCTACCGCTTTTTGTGCGATCGGGCGCGATTATCCCGATGGGACCATCCATGCAGTACATGAACCAGTTCACACCGGGCTCTCTCGACCTCAACTGTTGGCCCTCCAGCAACTCAGTCTTCACCCTCTATGAAGATGCCGGTGAGGGGTGGGACTTCACCAACTCGACCGGCCGCGTCCAGACCACATTCACGAGCGTGCGGGGCAGCAGCAGTTGGGACTTCACGATCGGCGCGCGCCAGGGAAATTACAACCCCGGACGCACCAACTACTACATCTACGTCTACAATCCGCAGAACGTTCAGGCGGTTACGTTGAATGGTTTAAGTGTATCGCAAGTAGCTGACTCCGGCACCCTTACAAACTCGGTGCAAGGCTGGGTGATGACCACCGGAGGCAAGCTCGCCATCAAGATTCCGGACAACGGCACACAGCAGGTCGTTCACGTTGACTGGTCCGGCGCGCCACCACCGCCGGACGTGCCGCAAAACGTCACGGCGACAGCCGTAGCAACGAACCAAATTAATGTGAGTTGGTCGGCCTCGAGCGGCGCTACATCTTACTTCGTTCTGCGGGGCGGTTCACAGGTCGGGACCACCACTTCCACCACCTATTCAAATACTGGCCTCTCGCCGAGCACTCAGTATTGCTACACGGTGATTGCGACCAACTCGTCAGGCGCATCGGCCCAATCGTCGCCAGCGGCGTGCGCCACAACGTATTCTGCTTCGTGCATTACCCTCGACGGCGTGGCGGACTCTCCGGGCTACGTGATTGCTTCCAGAGGCGGCACCAATCTGTACGCGATGGTCCGCGGCACCACGTTGTATGTGGCCGCTCCGGCGGCGGGTAATTCGGGCGGCCCGTACGATAGCTTCGTGTTTGTCACGGATGCGACCAGTGCGCTGACGGCTGCCCCTTGGGCCAAGGCGGGCCAAGTGGCCGTCGCTTGGAGCAGCAAGCCGTGGATCGCCGATGAGGCCAGCAATAACTACCTCACTTGGAACAACGGTGGTGCGGCCGCGCTCGTCGCGGCGGCATCGACGACGGCCGGCGTTGTGGAAGGCACGCTGGATCTGACTCAAGTGTTTGGGAGCGTGCCGAGCACCCTGTACGTCGCCTATGCGCCATTCGCCACGGCGGATAGTGGAGCACTGGCGGCAGCACGTCAGATACCGGCCGGCAACGGCGATGGCAACTTGGACGCCAACGAGTTTGTTGCCGTGTCCGTCGCGGCGATCCACGACGAGAACTGTAACGGGGTTTTCGATTCGCTCGGCCCACCCGCCACGCCGACGAATGTAGTGGCCACAGGGGTCTACTGCTCAAATGAGATCGACGTGAGTTGGGCGGCCCCAAGTGGGGCGACGTCTTACATAATTCGTCGGGACGGTTTGCAGATTGCAACCACCTCGTCTACCACCTATTCAGACACCGGTCTCTCGTGGAGTTCTCAATTTTGCTACACGGTGATCGCAAGCAACTCGTCAGGCGTCTCAGCGGAATCGTCGCCATCGGCTTGCGCTTGGACAACATCACCACCAGTCGTCCAAGGCTTGGACATCCCCGGCACTTGGAATGGATGGGCTGGCTGTGCGTCTCCTTGGTTCCTCGGCAGGGTTTATCCGCCGGGAACGCCGGGCAATTGGTACACGAACACTATTTATGTGGCTGCTTCCGGCGGCGACATTACGAGTGGCACCTATCAGTTCAAACTCCGCGCCAATTGTGACTGGTGCAAGAATTGGGGACTGAATTCGGCGGGCAGCGTCAACATCGACGGCATGACCACGCTCGCTTGGTCCGGCAGCACCAATGCTTCGATCACCGTCTCGAACGGATTCTATTACTCGTTCCGCGTGATGGAACCGACACTCAATGCCAACGCCACGATCACCGTGCTGCGGACGCCCACCAAGCCAGTGTCGGTGATGTTCAGCGGCGTGTACCCTGGATCGCCACACTCGAACGATTCGGTCACGGTCTCCATCACGCTCAGCGCGGCAAAGTCGTCGCAAGAACATATCTATGTGCGCTATACCACGAACCATTGGACCACCAGTCAGTTCGTCGAAGCGACCGGCTCAGGCACAGCCTACACAGCAACGATCCCGGCTATGCCCAACGGTACAATTGTGGAGTACTATATCCTCAGTTCCACGGCCACCACGGCCACAGGGTTGAGCCATTCCACGGCCGATGCGCTAACGTTGAACCTCGACTCCAACGACGGGAACAATTTCATTTACGGTGTCAATATGTTCCCGTGGCCCGGTGCCGGCGGCTATCCGAGTTCTCCAGCGAATATCCATTATTTGAAGGAGGAAGCTGTCGTGGGCAATGGGCACATCACCGTGATGCTTGATCAGAACGGCACGCTCTACGACATCCTGTTCCCGAGCATCGGCCAGCGCAGCGGTGGCTCGACCGCCAACGAGGGCTACTACGCCGCCCAAGGTCCGCAATGGCCGTTCGGCTGCGGGCACGACGCGGAAGCCAATGGCGAGATGAACCTCCTCGGAGCCATGGGCGGTATCCTCGTCTCCGCCGGTGGGACAAACAACATGTACTGGCTCAAGAACGAAACCGGCACCAATTACACGGACGTCGGCCAACGCTGGACTGCTGACGACTCGGATGTGGTCCTTACGTCCAATCGATTGAATGCAGCCGGTTACAACAATATCACAGTTCAGCAGTACGACTTCGTCCCGTCCATCAACTCGCTTCCCATCATCACCGACTGCCCCGGCACGAATTGTCGCACCAACAGCGCGGTGCATGTCAAACGGTTCCTGCTCACCAATAACGCAGGCGCCGACAAGACGATGTACTTCTATTGGGACGCCAACTTCAACATCAAGGGCGACAACGCTTATGATGTGATGTCTTGGGAAGGCACGACAAATGGGGTTACCTACAACGCCATGATCGCGGGCGACAACGTCGGCCGGTTGGCGACCGGCTCCTGGTGTGGTCCCAATGGCTACGGCGGCACCTCGGATACGGAGTACAACCCCGACTTCTCGCGCCCCAACTGGGCGAAGAGCAACTCCGTGTATTTCGCCACGGTCATGAAGTTGGTCACCAACGCCGTGACCGGCGCCGGCTCACCCGCCGACGTCAGTTGGCGTGACTACACCTCTGCGGACAACAACGAAGGCTGGATCGCCAAGATGATCACCATTCCCGCCAACCAGACCGTTGAGATGGATGTGATGACCGTTGGCTCATGGGAAGCCTCCGCCAGCGCCACCGGCACGCACGCATACTGGGGCCGGCCGATGATCACTTGGTTCTACACCAACAACATGGCCAACGTGCAGACGACCACGGAAACTTGGTGGTCAAACTGGGTGAACGGAGGCGTGACAGTGAACTTCCCGGATCCCGCCTACGACCGGTTGTTCAAACGCTCACTGATTGTCAGCAAGCTGCAATGCGATGCGGCCGGCGGGGCCATCATCGCCGGTATGCACAACGGCGCCTACCCGTATGTCTGGCCGCGCGATGGCGTGTATGCCGCAGTTACCTTTGATCGAACAGGCCACCCGAGCGAATCCGCGGCGTTCTTCAACTGGCTCAAGAATGCCGACCGGCCCGCCGAAGCGTGGGGCGCCGGTTACTTCTACCAGAAATACACCACGGACGGGAAAGTTGTCTGGCGCAACCCTCAAGTGGACGAGACCGCCGTCGTCCCATGGGGGATGTATTACCATTACCTCGCGACCGGCGACGGCGCGTTTTTGTCGAACAATTGGGACATGGCCTACACCACCGCCCGCGCCAGCAGCGGGGACACCACCAATGATTATCTATTACTGCACTATGATTCCGACACACACCTGATGTGGTCGTGGAACGTCTGGGAGGACAAAACCAGCGAACACCTGTACTCCAATGCTACCGTCGTACGCGGCCTGCGGGACGCCGCCAACATCGCCGACTACGTTGGCAGTAGCTCGTGGGCAACGGAGTTTAGGTCCAGAGCAACTGACATCACAGGCGGCATCACCAACCGCATCAACCAGCGGTTAGAGCCTTCGGACATCAGCCATCTCGGCATGGTCATGCCGTTTGAAGTGATCACGCCGAACAATCCACTAATGACCAACATGGTCGAGTGGATTTCGGGCCGTCAATTTGCCGGCGGCTTCATGGACGACCTAGTCGAACATAGCGGAGACGTGGACGGTCTTGTGCACCGTTACAATCACAAGATCGGCGGCGAGCTTGACACCTACTGGAACGGCGGCCCGTGGACGCTGGCCTCCGCATGGTATGGCGAGTACTTCGCACGCTGGCAGGATTACGTCGGCGGCAAGCTGATGATCAACACCAATAAGATGATGCTCGACAAGATCATCGCCAAACTCGGCCCAATGGGGCTGGCGGGTGAGCAAATCGCCGTCAACTCCAACGAACAGAAATACGCTGGCTTCTGGCTCCAAACTGCCTGGCCTAATACTTGGGAATCGCACTCCACGTTGGTGGACGAGATGATGATGTTCCTGGACTACAAACCGCTGACCAACAACACCTGCGCGTTCGCGCCGAAACTGCCGGATGGCTGGTCGAACCTCAAGTTCAACAACTTGTCCTACCGGAACCAGCGCTTCAACGTCACGGTGAGCGAGGGAGCGTTCCAAGCCCGTGCCGACATCAACAAGCTCACGACCGGAGCGCTCAACATTGACATCTACCTGCGCATCCCGGCCGCCACTGACACGAACACGGTCGCGGCGTTCATCAACGGCACCTACATCGGCGCCCCTGCGTACGACCCGACTACCGGACGCGTCCACGTTCAAGGGCCGCTAAACAACGCGGCCGGCACCGACACGCTACTGGTCACGTACGGCAACTATGATTCCGTCGGCGATACGATTCCGGATTGGTGGCGCCGGCAATACTTCGATGGCGACGGCACAACCACCGACGCCAAGTCTTGTGCGTCCTGCGATGCCGACGGCGATGGCATGAGCAACCTGCAGGAGTACCTTGCCGATAGCGACCCGACCAACAGCGCCTCGTTGCTGCATATCATCTCGGTGCAACTGGCAGCCGACGATGTCATCGTCACGTGGATGGGCGGCGGCGGCACCACCAACATGCTGCAATACTCGAGCGGTGCGAACGGTGGCTACACGAACAACTACATGGATATTCCGCCCCAATTGATTCTGCCGGCGCTTGGAACCAGCATCATCACGAACCAGATCGACTTCGGCGGCGCAACCAACGGTCCGTCACGGTTCTACCGCGTGCGGCTCGTGCCATAGCATTGCGGCGCGGTCGGGCGCCTGATTCAAAACTGCCCACGCCTGAGAACAAGTGTACACTCAACCCTCTAGTCGTTAGTGACAAGGGTCTCACAGGAGGGGAAAATAAGTTCGTATTTTGATCGAATTGGCTCCGCAGGGAGGACACGAACTTACCACCCAAATGGTTAATTGGCATTGGTGAAAGTGCATGCGATTCTCGGCAACCTCTTCGCATTCGACTCAAGTTGTAGCAGTTTGTAGCAGTTCAGAGGTGTTTGGTTGCGGTTTTGTGCGCTTGACGTTTGCATAAACCCGCACCGGCACGTATATAGACACATCGGGAGGGGTTTCAACTCCCACCGCCTCCACCATTTTCACCCGAACAGCTCCATCTGCTTCCCGCTCGGTTTCCGAAACGCCGCGGTCGAGAGACGTGGTCCGCGCCCGTCGACGCCGGCTTTGCGACACGCCACGTCAAACATCTTCGCCATTTGCTCCGCAAAAATTCCTTCCCCTCTCATGCGCTTCCCAAATTCCGATTCGTTCAACTTCCCGCCGCGAATCGCCCGCACCTGCGCCAACACCTTCGCCTTGCGTTCCGGGAAATGCTGGTCAAGCCACCGCTCGAACAGATCTTTGACGGCGTAAGGCAATCGTACAGTAACCATCCCCGCGAACTGCGCGCCCGCTTCCGTCGCTGCCGTCACAATCGCGGGCAACTCGTGATCCGTCAGCCCCGGAATCACGGGCGCGACCATCACGCCTGTCGGCACGCCCGCCTTTGTGAGTTCCGCAATCGCGCGCAACCTCGCCGCCGGCTGCGCCGTGCGCGGCTCCATTACGCGCGCGAGATCGGCATCCAAGGTTGTGACGGAGACAAATACCGCCGATGCGTTGTCCCGCGCGAGGTCAGCGAGCAGATCAATGTCGCGCGTGACGAGATAATTCTTTGTCACGATGGCGACTGGATTGCGGAACTCGGTGAGCACTTCAAGACAGCCCCGCGTCAGTTTCAGCCGGCGCTCGATGGGTTGGTACGGATCAGTCACGCCGCTCATGGCGAGCACCTGCGGTTTCCATTTCGGCGACGATAACTCGCGGCGCAGCAACTCCGGCGCGTTCTCCTTCACCACGATTTTCGTCTCGAAATCCAAGCCCGACGAGAAACCGAGATACTCGTGATACGGCCGCGCATAACAATAGATGCAGCCGTGCTCGCAGCCGCGATAAGGATTGACGCTGGCGTCGAAACCGACATCGGGACTGTCGTTGTGCGTGATGATCGAAGCGCTTGCGTCGCGATAGAACTGCGTCTTTGGCGCGGGGTCGTCCGGCTCATCCCAATCGGCATCGCGCTCGTAGACGGAATGCTCGAAGCGATTCGGTGGATTCTCGGCAGTGCCGCGACCTTTCATATCAACTTGAAAATCCGATGCCCAACGCGTCCAACACGCGCAGCAACATACTTGGTTTCCCGCCCGCGTCCACACGACGCAGTGAGTTGGTCACGGCGTTCACAGCAATCCGGCGCAACGGTTCAGGCGGATAGGGAAACGGCTTGCATTGCACCATCGCGAGATTCAACAACTCGCTCGGCTTCGTCAGAGCCATGTGCGCGAGGATTTTTCCCGCCAGGCGCGTGCTGCCGATGCCGTGGCCGGTGTAACCTAGCGCGTACAACACATTACCTGTCGCGCCGAAAAAAGGTGTGAGCCGCGTCGTCGAAGCAATCGGCCCGCCCCACGCGTAGTCCCACTTCAAATCCGCCAACTGCGGGAAGTGGCGTTGGAAACTCTCGCGCAGCGCTGTGTAATGCCGCTCCGAGTGGTCGCACGATTCATCCACGCGATTCGGCGGATAGTACATCGCCTCGCTCGTGCCCCAGAGAATCCGATTGTCAGCGGTGAGCCGGTAATAATTGAAGAACGCTCGCCCATCAGTCACGCCCTGCCGGTTGCGCCAGCCGATGGCGGTGTGTTGCGCGCCGGTGAGCGATTCGCTGACGAGGATGTAGTCGTAGAGCGGAATGAACCGCCGCAAGAGTTGCGGGAACAGGTGATGCGAATACGCGTCCGTTGCGAGGATGATCTTGCGCGCCGTAACGCTCCCGCGCTCGGTCGTCACGAGTCCGCCTTCGATGCGCAACACGCGTGTATGCTCGAACAGTTCCACGCCGTGTCGCAACTTGTCCACAAGTTTGATCGGGTTGATGATGCCGCCGCCCGGCACGAACGCGCCGCCGAGGTAAAGTGGAGAGTTCAGTTCGGCGCGAGTTTCGTCCGCGGCCAAAAAGTGGCCGTCGGTCATTTGCCGGCAGGTCTCGACTTGCGCGGGCGTGAGCGCCACGTGAAGCTGGCCGGTGTGCTCGAAATCGCAGTCGGTCGCAAATGCGGCGAGTTCGTCGATGTTTAGCCGACCAAGCTGCGCGAGTCGCCCAGCTTCCTCGCGACCGAAATGTTCGGCGGCGAGCGCATGCGAGTGGTCGAGGCAGGTGCTGACGATGCCTGCATTGCGTCCGCTGCCGCCGTAGCCGGTCACGCCTTGTTCGACGACGACGATCTCCAGCTTCGGGTTCAGTTGCCGGAGAAAGTGCGCCGTCCAAAGCCCCGTAAACCCCGCGCCGATGACGGCAACGTCCGCCTCGACGTTGCTCTCCAGCGGCGGGCTCGGCGTGTGTGGCCGGGATGCGAGCCAGAAGCAGGCTTGTTCGATGGGGCGCATGGTTCAAGCCGGCGTCACGTCCACGATCTCGATTTCACCGTCGTGAACGCGGGTTGTGACGGTCATCGGGCGACAACAGATTTCACAGTCCACGACGAATTGCGCGTGGCCTTCGCTGGGATCGAAGGACAAGTCGTATTCCTCGCCGCAGTTGGGACAAACGATCTGCACGACACTAGAGCCGGTGGTCTTTGTAGACTTGCCGCAGTGAGTCTTCGAGCGCCTCGAGGAAACGATCGAGTTGGGCTTGCGGGATGACGAGGGGCGGCTCGATGCGCAGGACGCGGGCGTTGATGTAGGTGCCGGAGATGAGGATTTGCCGGGCGAAAAGATGCTTCGCGACTTCGTAGCCGAGATCGTTGTCGGCGAACTCCATGCCGAGCATCAGGCCGCGGCCCCGGCAGAGGCAGAGGACTTTCGGGTATTTCTTCGCAAGGTCGTTGATGTGTTTGAGCAGGTAGTCGCCTTTCTCACCGGCTTGCTTGGGCAAATCTTCTTCGAGCAGGACGTTGATGGTGGCGATGGCGGCGGCGCAGCAGACCGGGTTGCCGCCGAAGGTCGTCGTGTGCAGGAATGGGTTCTCAATGTATTTCTGCCACGTTTTCGGCGTGCCGACGGTCGCGCCGATGGGCATGACGCCGCCACCGAACCCTTTGCCGAGCGCCATCAGATCCGGCACGACGCCATCGTGTTCGCAGGCGAACATCTTGCCGGAGCGTCCCATGCCGCATTGGATTTCGTCGAACACGAGCATCGCGCCGAACTTGTCGCAAAGCTCGCGCGCGGCGGCGAGGTAGCCGGGCGGGGCGACATTGATGCCGCCTTCGCCTTGGATTGGTTCGATCACAACGGCGGCCACGCGGTCGCCGGAGAAATCGCACGACTCCATGATCATCTTGAGTGCATCTTTGTCGCCGAAGGGAACATGTGACCAGTTGAGTAATGGCAGGAATGGTTCGCGGAAGAATGCTTTCGAGGTGCCGCCGAGCGAGCCCATGCTTTTGCCGTGGAAGCCGCCAATGCAGCCGATGAATTTGTGGCGACCGGTGGTGGCGATGGCCATCTTGAGGCAGCCCTCGATGGATTCCGTGCCGGAGTTGGTGAGGAACGCGAATTGCAAGTCGCCGGGCGTGATGAGCGCGACGAGACGGGCGAGGTAGGTGCGCAGCGGATCAATGAGTTCCTGCGAATGAATGGCCTGCCGGTTGAGCTGGTCGAGGACGGCTTTCAGGACTTTCGGATGGCGGTGGCCGGTGACGTAGATGCCGAAGCCACCGAGCATGTCGATGAACTCCTTGCCGTTGATGTCTTTGAAGCACGCGCCTTCGTCGGACCATTCGACGGCGGTGTAGTCGGTGCTGACGGATTTGCGGTATTGGAGAAAGCCCTCGTTGACATGATCGATCCAATACTGGACCGACTCCTTGATGACGCGCTGACGCTCTTCGGCTGTGAGCGTCTTCTTGCCGATAAGGTCGAGGACGTACGCGGATTCTTTTTTTGCGGCGGTCAGGTTCTGAGGCATCAGTTCTCTCCCGTCGGGATGATGACGGAGGGCAATGCGATTCGCAAGCCGGGAACATCGGCGAGCAGTCTCTCAGCACCGAGTTCAAAGACTGCCGGCGCTACGGAGGCCAGTACCAAGTTGACCGAGTGCGAAGTCGCTGTCTCTAGGGCGGTAGCTTGACGGTGAAGGGTGGACTGCTTACACTGTGACAGATGAACGGCCGGGAAGGCGGCAAGGTCACCAAGGAGGCAACGCGATTGAAACGTATCGTTGCCGTCGATCTGTTTTGTGGTGCCGGCGGGCTCACGCGCGGCTTGCTTGACGCCGGCATCGAAGTGGTTGCCGGTTACGACGTTGACAAAGCTTGTCGCTATCCCTACGAGCACAACAACCCTCCGGCGGTTTTCAAGAAGAAGAGTGTCGCGAGTGTGACGGGAAAGGAACTCGCCACTCTCTATCCACCCAATTGTTGGAGAGTGCTCGTCGGGTGCGCCCCGTGTACCCCGTTCTCGAAATACACGCAAGGAGCAACGGCCAGCGATCACGACAAGTGGGGACTTCTCTATGAGTTCGGGCGTATCGTGCGTGGACTCATGCCGGACGTAGTCAGCATGGAGAACGTGCCGGAACTGAAGAGGCACGAGGTCTACACTGATTTCCACGACAAACTCGTGGATTTGGGATACCACGTCTCAGCGCACGAGGTTTATTGTCCGGACTACGGCATTCCGCAACAACGCACGCGGCTCGTTCTCTTCGCTTCGTTGCTCGGTGAAATCTCGATAATCCCGAAGACGCATACTGAGGCTAAGTACCTGACTGTGAAGTCGGCAATCGGTAAGTTACCGGCGTTGAAAGCCGGCGGAATCTCCGCCACCGATCCGCTTCATCGGACCAGTTCGCTGTCGGAAACCAATTTGTTGCGGATTCGCAGCTCGAAGCCCGGCGGTACATGGCGAGATTGGCCGGACGAACTCGTAGCTGTGTGCCATCGCAGCAAGACCGGCAAGACTTACCCCAGTGTCTATGGCCGGATGGAGTGGAGTAAACCATCGCCCACCGTCACGACGCAGTTCTTCGGCTTTGGAAACGGCCGCTTCGGACATCCTGAACAAGATCGCGCGATCTCGCTGCGAGAAGGGGCGACCTTACAATCATTTCCGCGCAGCTATGCGTTCGCCAGACCTGATGACGAATACGCTTTCAAGACGATTGGCCGTCTGATCGGCAACGCAGTGCCAGTGCGGTTGGGTGAAGCCGTCGGTCACTCAATCTGCAAACACTTGGAGTACCATGCCTAAGTCGCCATACAAAATGACGGTCGATCTCAACGTGCTCGACCATCTAGGAATCAACCTCTACAGCAACGTCGCAGCGGTTTTGACGGAAGCGGTCGCCAACGCTTGGGATGCCGATGCCACAAAGGTCGAGATTCGAGTTGATGCCGATAACAGGTGGATCGAAATTGAGGACGACGGAATAGGGATGACCGTCTCCGATGTGAATGCGAAATATCTGCGTGTCGGTTATCGTCGCCGCGAGCACGGCGGTGAACACGGTAAAGTCACCGCCAAGGGTCGGCCTGTGATGGGGAGCAAGGGACTCGGCAAGCTCTCACTTTTCTCCATTGCCGAGACCATTGAGGTTCAATCCGCAAAGGATGGCGACTTGCATGGCTTGGTGATGACAGCCGCGGGAATTCGCGCATCCGTCGCCGCACAGGAAACGTGTTATACGCCTGATTCTCTTTCTCCAGAAAAGCTAACAATCCGTGCCGGAACTCTAATCACGCTAAAAGAGATAAAAAGGCAGCGGTTAGGCAAAGGTGTTGTCGCCCTGCGAAAGCGGCTGGCTAGGAGGTTTTCAATCATCGGGCAGATCCATGGTTTCGAGGTCAAGATCAACGGGGTTCAGATTACGGCTGCCGACCGGGGCGATCTCGCGGTCGCGCAGTTTGTTTGGTTTTTCGGAAATGATGAGCCCGACCTGCAAGTGGCAACCGGACTGAAGGAGAAGGAGTCTCTGTCCCCGCGTTTTAACGATTGGGATGAATCATGGAAAGTCAAAGGTTGGATCGGAACTGCTCGGTTTCCCAAGCAACTGGACAGCGATGACGCCGGAAACCTCAACGGTATCGTAGTGTTCGCACGAGGGCGACTCTTCCACGAAAACATTCTCGACAAGCTCAACGATGGACGGCTCTACACGAAATACATCACCGGCCAGATTGAGGCGGACTTCCTTGATGTTGACGACAAGCCGGACATCGCAACGAGCGACCGCCAACGGATACAAGAGGATGACCCGCGTTACGTGGCACTCATTGATTTCTTGAAAGAAAGACTCAATCAGGTGGAGTCCCGTTGGAACGAGTGGCGCAAAAAGCACGAGGTTGCAAAAGCGAAAGAGGAGAATCCTGCCCTCGCTCAATGGCTTAGTGGGTTACCTAAAGGATTCCAAAACAGCGCTGAAACGCTCGTAGCTAAGATCAGCGCGCTGCCAATCGATAAGGATGAGGATCGCCGACTCATGTATCGACATGCAATCTTTGCGTTTGAGCGAATGAAGCTTCGGGGTTCCACAGATGAGTTCGCTCAGGGTGTGGACAATTTGGAAACCATTCTATCCCTCCTTGCGGACCGGGATGCGCTCGAAGCTTCTCTTTATCGAGACATCGTCAAGTCGCGTCTTGAGGCGATCAAAGATTTTCAGACGATAGTGGATGAAGACCAGAAGGAGAAGGTGCTCCAAAAATATTTGTTCAACCACCTCTGGCTGCTTGATGCGGCGTGGGAGCGCGCAACAGGTAGCGAGATTATGGAGTCACGTTTGAAAGAGGAGGGCGTCATCGTCGCTGACCTTTCGGAAAAGGAGAAGCTGGGCCGGGTCGACATTGCATACCGCACCTACGCCGGCGAGCACATCCTTGTCGAACTGAAAAAGGCGGGGCGTAAGATGAAGCTCTTGGAATTGCAAGAACAGGGGCAATTCTATGTTGATAAGCTGAAGAAGATTCTGCTAGCCCAAAACGTAACAGATCCGAACATTGAGGTTATTTTTGTCATTGGCAAACCGATTGACGAGGAGAAAGACAATCCTGAGCGACTCAAGAGTTCTATGGCTGCTGTTTCGCCGGGCAGCCGTATCATTCACTACGACACGCTGATCAAGGGGGCACAGGAAGCCTATGACGAATATCTCAAGGTAAGCCAAAAACTCGATAAGCTTGAAGAAATCGTCAATCGGCTTTGAGATTGAAGAAGCAGAAATCGCCCAATGCCTGACCACCTCACGCTGGAACAGCGCTCGCGTGCGATGAAGAGCGTAAAGTTGAAGGACGGCTCGCTGGAAAAAATTGTGCAACGGGAGCTTCGGGCAAAAGGAGTTCGCTTCCGCTGTCACGTTCACTCGCTTCCCGGTTGTCCCGACATCGTCTTTCCGAAAGTGCGCGTCGCCGTTTTCGTGGACGGCGATTTCTGGCACGGCTGGCGACTGTCATCTTGGGAACACAAGCTCTCGAAGTTTTGGCGAGACAAGCTTCGAGCGAATCGACGGCGCGACCAACGCAATTTTCGCAGGTTGAGGTCGCGGGGCTGGACGGTCATTCGAATCTGGCAGCATCAACTCCAGCGAGATAAGCGGGCATGTCTCAATCGCATTCTTAGATGGGTAAAATCATCAAGCGAGCGTCCTGTGCGAAGCGATGGGGGCGTTGATCTGATTCTCACGGGGAAGGGTAGACGACGTTGGTGCAGTGCAAGCGGTGACGAGTAGAATTACGCCCCCTCACCCTGACCACGTGAAACGTGGCAAGCCCTCTCCCGGCATGGCGGAGAGGGGTTAGGATCGGAAATCAGATAATGGCGCAGTTTGGTGCGTCGGCGGTCATAGACCGCCGCTACAGCTCTCAAGTTGCGCCAGCACCGGGAATTACTTCGATTTGATCGAGGTCCAGAGTTCGTCGTACCAGCCGGTCTTGGAGCCAAGGTCTCTGACAAACTCCAACACCTTCATCTGTTCATCGGTCGGATAGATCGCCGCGTTCTTCAGGTCCGCTGGGGTGATGAACTCCTTCGCCGCGGCATTGGGCGTGGCGTACTGGTTGAAGTTCGAAAGCTGCGCGCCGATTTTGGCGTCGAGGATGTAGTTGACGAACTTCTCGGCCATGTCGTGGTTGGGGGCCTTGGCCGGGATGGCCATGTTGTCGAGCCAGATTTCGGTGCCTTCGCGCGGGGCGAAGAAGTAGGTTTCGCTGTCTTCCTTCATACCGCGGACAGCGTCGCCGTTGTAGACCATGCCGACGCGGCAGACTTTGGCGAGAACTTTGTTCTTGATGCCGACGCCGCCTTCGAAGCCGAGCGATCGTTTCTTGGCGTCGATGAGCAGATCGCGGGCTTCCTTCATTTGTTTCTTGTCGGTGGTGTTGAGGCTGTACCCTTTGTATTTCAGCGCAGCGCCGACGGCGGCGCGGGCGTCGTCAATCATGAGGAATGAGCCGATCGATTTCTTGGGATCGAAGATGATGCCCCACGTTTCGTCAATCGTCTCGCCGGTTTTTTTGCGGACATAAAGGCCGACCGTGCCCCATTGATACGGCGCGGTATACTTGTTGCCGGGGTCGTACTCGCGGTTCGCAAATTTCGGGTCAATGTTCTTCATGTTGGGAATGTTTTCTTTGCGTAACGGCGCGAGCAGGCCGTTCTTGATCAAGGCCGGGATGATGTAGTCGGACGGCACGCAGATGTCGTAGAGCGATGTGCCACCGCCTTGAAGCTTGGCCATCATGCTCTCGTTGTCTTCGTAGAGATCGACCGTGACCTTGCAGTCGTTCTCCTTGGCGAACTGTTCGATGATCTTTGGATCGATGTACTCGCTCCAAATGTAGACGTTGAGCTTGTTCTTTTCGGCCCACGCCGAGGTAACGAACAACACGGTCGTGGCGATGATGACGAGACGTTTCAACATGGCTAGCCTCCTGTTTTTTTACTGGGCTGCTGCAAGACAGTGATCCCGATCGTTCCCACAACGGATGCCAGCACGATCAACGTGGACAGCGCGTTGATGTCCGGCGTGATGCCGCGCTTGACCGAAGAGTAGATAAGAATCGGCAATGTGGTTGCTCCTGGTCCTGTGGTGAAGAAGCTAACAACAAAATCGTCGAGGCTCAACGTAAAAGCGAGCATCGCCCCCGCGAGCACACCCGGCACCATCAATGGGAACGTCACACTCCAGAAGGTGCGCCACGTGTCCGCGCCCAGATCGTGCGCCGCCTCTTCGATGGCCGGGTCCATGCCCGCCAGCCGGGAACGCACCACGATCGCCACGAACGGAATCTGAAACGTGATGTGCGCAATGATCATCGTCACCAGCCCCATGTTCAACCACGACAGAAATTGGGCGAGCAGATTGAAAAACGCCAGCATCGCCACCGCCATTACGATATCCGGAATCATCACCGGGATGTACATCGCCAACGAGAACAGTTTCTTGCCGGGAAACCAGTACCGGCTCAACCCGTAACCCAGTCCCGTGCCCAGCGCCGTCGCCACGATCGTACTCGCGAACGCCAAGATGAGAGTGTTCTTCGTCGCCGAGATTTTGTCCGGGCTGTCGAGCAGTTTCGCGTACCACTCCGTCGTGAAGCCCATCCACGGCCCGCCGTGACGCGCCGAGTTGAACGAGAAAATAATCACCACCACAATCGGCGCATACATGAACACGTACAGAAATATCGAGAGCAACCACAGTGGCAGCGAGACGCGCCTCACAGCAGGTCACCACCCTTCTCACCTGCGTACCGGGCGTACGCCCACAACCCGACCAGCACCACGCCCATGCCGATAAAGGCAATCGCCGATCCGAACGGCCAGTCCCGACTTTGCAGGAACTGCTGCTGAATCGCGTTGCCGAGCATTACCGTCTTCGCCCCGCCGAGCAGATCGGGAATTACGAATTGTCCCGTCGCCGGTATGAACACCAACACGACGCCGGCCACCAATCCCGGCGTCACCTGTGGCAAAATCGCGTGCCAGAACACCCGCGGCCCATCCGCGCCCAAGTCGCTGGCCGCCTCAGCGATGCTCCAGTCGAGTTTCTCGACCGACGAATACAACGGCAGGACGATGAACGGCAGATAGTCGCAAATCATCCCAAGGTAAATGGCCATCGCACTCGGATAGAGCGGCTCGCCGGGACCCACAAAATGAAGCGCTGCTGCCAACCGCGTGATGGGACTTTCGGGCGCGAGCAAAATCTCCCACGCGTACGTGCGAATCAACAGATTCGTCCAGAACGGAATCAACACGAGCGTCAAGGCGAGGTTCTTGTACCGCCCCGGCAATCCCGCGATGAAAAACGCCAGCGGCAACGCGCACACCATGCAGAGAATCGCCGTACCGGCTCCCAGCACGAGACTGCGCAGGATGATCTGCGGATAAAGTAGGTCGTAACCGAAAAACCCCCAACCGGCAAAGCGCGTGTAGTTATCGAACGTGAACGGTCTCTCGAAGCCGCCCACCTCGGTACGCGTCAAGAAACTGATCACCCCGATCCAGATCAACGGCAGCAGCAGGAAGAACGTCACCCAGAAGATGCCGGGCCCGCTCGTTGTGATCGACCGCCACACTTGCCCGCCCCGGGTCAGTTGCTCTCCGAATCGAACTTCGCCTTTGCGGTCGTTGGCCATCAGTCATCCAGTACAAGCAATCCCGCCGCCGGCAAATACGCAACCGCGTCCGCGCCGATGTCGAATCCTTGCGAGCCGATTTTCACGTTCATCGCCTCGGCGGTCAACGTCTGCTGACCGGCGCGCAGGACGTAATGCGTCTCCGAGCCGATGTAGATGAGTTGCTCGACCTTGACCTTGACGCGGTTTTCTCCCTCGCATTCACCGGGGGCGCAGAGCGAAACTTTCTCGGGCCGGATGGCCAGCGTGAACTTGTCCCGGTCGGGCAGGTTGCCGGATTCCACCCGCAACTGGCCGGCCGGAGTGTCCACCACCGCGCCGGTATTGCTGCGTTGACGGACGGTGGCGTCGAACAGATTGCACGAGCCGAGAAACTGGCTGACGTACCGGGTGCGCGGATGTTCGTAGAGAGCTTCGGCTTCGCCCATCTGCTCGATCTTGCCGGCGCGCATGACGGCGATGCGGTCGCTCATCACCAGCGCCTCTTCCTGATCGTGCGTGACGTAGATGAACGTGATACCGACGCGCCGTTGGATGTTGAGCAGTTCGATTTGTAGTTGTTTGCGCAACTTGAGGTCGAGCGCGCCGAGTGGTTCATCGAGCAGCAGCACGCTGGGTTCGTTGACGATGGCGCGCGCGAGTGCCACGCGTTGTTTCTGCCCGCCGGAAAGCTGTGCCGGCTTGCGATCTACGAGCTTGGGGATCTCGACCATGTCGAGGACGCGTTTGACGCGGTCTTCGATTTCGGGTTTGGGCACCTTCTTCATGCGCAGACCGAACGCGACGTTGTCGCGCACGGTCAAGTGCGGGAACAGCGCGTAGGACTGGAAGACGGTGTTGACGGGCCGCCGATGAGCCGGGATCGCGCGTGCGTCGGTGCCGTCGATGCGGACGACGCCCTCGTCGGCAATGTCGAGTCCGCCGATGATCCGCAACAGAGTGGTCTTGCCGCAACCGGACGGGCCCAGCAGGGAGAAGAATTCGCCCTTGTGGATCGTCACGCTGACATGGTCGAGCGCCAGCATGTCGCCAAAACGCCGGACCAGATTTTCAACCTCGATCGCTGCTGTGCCATTCGCCACGGGCATTGTCGCTTTGACCTCAATCGGCTCGCTTTGCGTCGCTTCTCCTGTGCAGCGATGAGAAGATACCAGAACGCGTCCGCAGTGCTATAAAAAAATTCTGTCGATGACGGAACGAACATGCTTGACAAACGCGCTACGGAGAATTATTCGCTCACTAGGCGAGACCACCAACCAAAAAGGAGAAGCGTATGCATGCACAAATGCGCAGGTGCAGAACGTTTGGGTTGTGTTTGGCAGTGAGCTGGGTTTTTGCGGCGCCCTTTGCGCGCGCCGACGAGCAGAAAATGTCCGACTCGGAGCGACTTGACCGCTTGGAGAAGGAGAACAAGGAACTTCGCCGGCGTCTGGAGCTTTTGGAAGGCAGCAGCACGCAGGACGTGTACGTTGCGAAGTCCAGCATTCCCGAGGAGACGCTGAAGTTTCTCGGCCAGACGCAGATGAGCGGGTTCGTCTCGGCGTCTTATTTCTACAATTTCAACTCACCGCCGGCGGACATGGTCACAGGCAACCGCCAGAACACCGGCCGCGGGTTCGACACACTCCACGACGAGTTCATGGCCAATAAGTTCGTGCTCATCCTTACCAAGCCGGTGGACTACAACGCCTTCGACTGGCAAGCAGGTTACTACGCAGAGCTGATCCTTGGTCAGGATGCAGCGTTCACGCAGGCTTATGGACTCAGCGTGGGGAATCAGGGCGATCTCGAACAGGCGTATGTGCAGTTCAATGTTCCGGTCGGCAACGGCCTCAAGGTCATGTTCGGCAAGTATGCGACGCCGATGGGTTATGAGTTGACCGAGACGGAGCAAAACTATAACTGGTCGGGCGGTCTGCAATGGACCTTCGTCGAGCCATTCACTCACACCGGGGTGCAGTTGGGCTACAAGATCAATGATCAATGGGAAGTCAACTTTTTGGTCAACAATGGTTGGGACGATGTTAAAGACAACAACTCATCGAAATCCTTCATGGGTCGAGTGGGCTACACACCCAATGATAACACCAGCGTGAGCTTAATCGGTTACGGCGGGCCCGAACAACTCGATAACTCAGCCGCCGCCGCTCTGACCACGACGCCCGGTAATCACCCCAACGGCGACTGGCGACGGGGCGCCGACGTCGTTGTCACGCATCATTTCAACAAGCAATTCCAAGCCACCGTCCAGCTCGACTACGGTATTGAGGACGGAGTCGACCCTAGCTTAAATACGGCCGAATGGTGGGCGACTGGCCTCTGGCTCGTTTACGAACCTTCGGAGAAATGGAATATTGCGGGGCGTGCTGATTATCTGCGGGACAAGGATGGAGCACGCACATTCGGCGCGCCGGCTTCTGCGCCATTTTTCTCCGATACCACCATCTTCCCGTTCGGTGCGCAGGTTGGTCAGGAATTGGTCAGCTTGACGCTGACGGTAAACATCAAGCCGATGCCCCAATTGCGGATCGCACCTGAACTGCGCTGGGACCATTCATCAGTTGACACGGCCTTTGACGGCCGTGACAGCCAGGTCACAGTGGGAGTCGGGTTGGCCTATTTCTATTGATAGACCCGGCATCCTGACGCTGCAAAACACCGGGAAATGAGCGCACCGGCTAACCGGCTTGACTGGCGTGCTTGCCCTTCCGTAGTTCCATCGCAACAACCTAATCTTCAGTAACTTATAAAAGTTTCTAGCCCGGCGGTAGGCCCTGTGGTATGCTATTCGTGCCCCGCAGTAAGGAACTGAGCCATGTCTGAGCAAGTCAAAGAAAAAGCCGAATCACAAGCCAAAACCGCCCCTTTGGCTCGTGAAGGGGCTGGCTTACCTCCGGCGGAGCCGCAACGGGTTACCACGCGCGAGGAGTTGGTTCGCAAGTCCGCGGATTACCTCGAAACCGTCTCGGGCGGCAAGCGCCTCGACCGCGACGAGAAGGACCAAATCATCAAGCACACGCTTGAGAATTTTGACGACTATTTCAACCGTGGCTTTCTTCACTACCGGAAATCCGTCGCTGAAGCGGAGGATTTCGCGGCTATCGAGTGGACCGGCCAAGGCTCGATCATCGAAGACATCATGGGCCGCAAGTTCATTGATTGTCTCGGCGGCTTCGGTGTGTACAACATGGGCATCCGTCATCCCAAGATTGTCGCGGCCGTCAAAGCCCAACTGGACCGCATGCCGCTCTCCTCGCAGGAGTTGCTCGACCCGTTACGCGGCTTCCTTGCGGAGCTTCTCGGCGAACTCGCCCCCGGCGAGTTGCAGGAATGTTTCTTCATCAGCAACGGCACCGATGCCGTCGAAGGCGCGCTGAAGCTGGCGCGACTCTACACGAAGAAGACCGGCTTCATCTCCACCACCGGCGGCTTTCACGGAAAATCCATGGGCTCGCTCTCGGTCATGGGTCGCGCTGTTTACCGGAAACCATTCCAACCGCTGCTCTCCGACGTTTATTTCGTGGACTACGGCGACGTCAAGGATTTGGAACGCGAACTCAAAAAGCTCACTGACCTTGGCGAAGACATCGCCGCCATCATCCTCGAACCGGTCCAAGGCGAAGCCGGTGCGGTCGTCCCGCCGGACGACTATCTGCCACGCGTCCGGCAATTGTGCGACGAGTACAACGTGCTGCTCATTCTCGACGAAGTGCAGACCGGCATGGGCCGTTGTGGACGGACGTTTGCCTGTGAACATTGGAACGTTGTGCCGGACATTCTTTGTCTCGGTAAGGCACTCGGCGGTGGCGTGATGCCGCTCAGCGCATTCATGAGCACGCCGAAGATCTGGAAAGTGCTCGAAGACAATCCATTTCTGCACAGCTCGACGTTCGGCGGTAATCCGCTCGCCTGCGCCGCCGGCATCGCGGCCATCAATGTGATGTTGGAGGAGAATCTCGCGCAGCAAGCCGCCGAAAAGGGCGAGTATCTGATGAAGCGGTTGCGCGCGCTCCAGGCGCTCTATCCCGAGTTCTTGAAGTTCGTGCGCGGCAAGGGCCTGCTCATCGGCTTGGAGTTTTCCGACCGGTTCATCGGCTACCGCGTCGCCGCCGGTCTCTTCAAGCGAGGGGTGCTCGTCGCCGGCACGTTGCTCAGCGCGCGCACGATCCGCATCGAGCCCGCGCTCAACATCAGCTACGAGTTGCTCGATCAGATGCTCGAAAAACTGGGCGAGACGCTCAAAGAAATTGACAAGCAATTGGACAAGGATGCGCGGGAAAGGGCGGCGAAGGAAAAGGAAGCGAAGGAAGGCAAAGACGGCAAGGGAGACTGAGCCATGAGACACCAATGGGTCGGAGGCAAATGGCTGAGATCCGACCGCAAGAAAATCCCCGTCATTAATCCCGCCACGGAAGAAGTTCTCGACCACGTTCCCCGCGGCACTGCCGCCGACGCCGATCTCGCTGTGCGCGCGGCCCGGCAGGCCTTCAACGAATGGCGCTGGGTACCGGCTCTCGAAAAAGCGCAAATGTTGCACCGCATCGCCGGCGACCTGCGCGTCCGCCAAAAAGAACTCGCCACGCTCATGACGCAAGAAGGCGGCAAGCCGTGGTGCGAGAACCGCGACGAAGTCGAATGGGTCGCCGCCTGCTTTCAATACTACGCCGAAGTCGGCCGCAACTCCCGCGGCAGCTCGCTCCCACCGACGTTTCATCATCAAGTCAATTTCACCATCAAAGAACCCTACGGCGTCGTCGTCGGCATCATCCCGTGGAATTACCCGCTGCTGCTGATGGTCTGGAAGGTCGCCCCAGCCTTGATGGCCGGTAACACGGTGATTCTCAAGCCGAGCGAAGAAACGCCGCTTTCACTTCTGAACATCGCCGACATCTTTGCTGCGCACTTACCGGCCGGTGTCCTCAACATCGTCACCGGCTACGGCGAGGAAATTGGCGAAGCATTGGTAAAGCATCCCGGCACCGACCTCATCGCCATTACCGGCTCCGTCGAGACCGGCAAACGCGTCGGCCAACTCTGCGCCGCGCAAGTGAAGAAGTTCCACGGTGAACTCGGCGGCAACGACCCGTTCATCGTCTGCAGCGACGCCGACCTCGACATCGCCAGCCGCGCCTGCGCGTGGGCGGCCTTCCTCAATACCGGCCAGGTCTGCACCAGCGCCAAGCGCATCTACGTTTTCAACGACATCGCCGACGAATTCACCAAACGCGTCGTCAAATTCACCAAGTCGCTCAAACTCGGCAACGGTCTCGACCCCGACACCGACCTCGGCCCACTGATCAATCTCCGGCAACTGCAAGACGTCCACGCCCGCGTCACCGAGGCCGTCCGCGATGGCGCGAAGGTCCTGTGCGGCGGGCAACGGTCGCCGAAGCATCACAAAGGGTTCTTCTACGAGCCGACCGTCGTCGTGAACGTGAAACAGAAGATGCGCCTTGTCCAGAGCGAGACGTTCGGCCCGATCCTGCCCATCATGCGCGTCAAAGACATTGACCACGCCATCGAACTCGCCAACGACAGCCAGTACGGCCTCGGCGCAAACATTTACACGAACAACATGGAATGGGCGATGAAGGCGATGGACCGCATCACCGCCGGCACGTTCTGGATCAACGACCCGCTGTCCGACAACGATGCCGGCCCGTTCGGCGGTATGCGCCAGACCGGCCACAGCCGCGAACTCGGCGAAGAAGGTCTCGACGAATTCCGCGAGACCAAGCACGTTCACCTCGATTACAAGGCCGAGATCAAGCCGTACTGGTATCCCTACTCGAAGTACAACAAACTGAGTTCGTAATTGTGGGAGCGGCAGGCTTGCCCTACCGGCTTGCTCTGGCATACTTCCGAACGATGCATCTCTTTCAAGAACGGCTGTTTGCTGACGCGTCGCGAGACGTTATCGACAACATGCGAACGGAGGTCGAAGGAGAGGATAGCGAGAAACTACTAGGTACGGACGAAGCGGAGTACGTCGCATATCTTGTCGGTCGCTGGAGTATCGAGCCGCTGGTCCTCGACATTGAGCATCCCAGAGTGTCCGATTACCAAAAGATGATTCCCGCCAACCAATGGCCGCGTGGCTTTGATGGACGCTCTGGAAAGAGTTATCCCGTGCAAGTGATCGTTTATCACGTGCCGTATTCTGGTAACGAAATCCTATTTCAGTGCGCTGCTTCAGGCGGGAGAATCTTCGGCATGAACAATGGCACAGTTGAGGGCGGCTTTCTAGAGCTTGAGATTATCAACTGGCGGAATGACCTCGAGGAAATCAAACGCGAAGCAAACAAGATTCTCACCAATATTTCCATCAACTGGAATCAACTGCGGAACGAGGTGATCGTTTTTAACCAAGAGTTGGAACGCCAAGCAAAGCAGATTGTTCAGGCAAAGAGAGCTTGGTATCAGAGGCAGAAAGACCAACTCGCTTCTCTCGGCGCGCCCGTTCTTCGACCGTCTGACACATCGACGGTGAGCACTGTTCCCATTATTCTTAAGAAGGTTGTGGTAAAGTCGACCGCGTCGAGTTCGTTCCCGGCCACGGAGTGGGTAATTGAAGACTCCATCTACGAGCAGATTCTACAGATGGTTCACGGTGGTGGAGTTTCGATGGAGCGACATCCGAAGGTCTACGCGGATAAGGACGAAGAAGGATTGCGGGATCATTTTGTGACTTTACTGTCTCCTCATTTCCATAGCGTCACGGGTGAAACCTTCAACAGAACCGGCAAAACCGACATAATGATTCGGCATGATGGTAAGAACGTCTTCGTTGCGGAGTGCAAGTTTTGGAAAGGCATCCGTGCGTTCTACGCAACAATTGATCAAATACTTGGTTATCTAACTTGGCGAGATTCCAAAGCCGCCGTCGTCTGCTTCGTGCCGAATAAGGAAGTCAAACCTGTGTTGCAGCAAATTGAATCCGAAACTGCCAAGCACCCATGTTTCGTAAAGTATCACAGCAAGAAAGCCGACGGCTGGTACAATTTCGAGTTTCATCTCAAAGACGACACGACCAGAAGTGTCAAACTTGCCATCTTGTGCTTCCATTTCCCGTCTGGGCAGAATCGCCCAGAAACAGCGGGGAATCCGGTCTAACTTCCCTTCGATTGCATCAGGAGTCAGGAAGTATCAGTAGTCCGTAGTTGGCGGGTCGCAGATGCCGGTGGCGGTCTGCGGCAAGACGACGTTGCTCAGGATCATCGGCCGGCGCAGATCATTTCTCCGTGGAAATCGGTGTGAATCCGTGGCTTAATACGGGGCAGACGGAGGCGAGCTATGAAAACCTACAAGCCGAGTCCGCGAGACGCCGAGGGGTCAGGGCGGCAAATGTATGTGAACAACGAATTTGTCGGCGCGGCCGGCACCCGCGAAATTATCAACCCGGCCACCGGCGAGGCCATTGCCGTTGTCCCCGAAGCGGGTAAGAAGGACGTGGACAAGGCCGTGGCCGCCGCGCGCGCGGCGTTCGACACCACCAACTGGCGCGACTCTTCCAATGCAATGGCGCGGGGCCGGGTGCTCTTCAAGATGGCCAACCTCGTCCGCGAAAACGCCGCGATGCTCGCCGAACTGGAAACCCTCAACGCCGGCAAGCCCATCGTCGAAAGCGAATTCGACATGAACGACGTGGCCACCTGCCTCGAATATTTCGGCGGCCTTGCCACGAAAGTCCACGGCGAGACGCTCAACGTGCCGGACAACGCCCTCAACTTCACACTGCGCGAGCCGGTCGGCGTCGCGGCGCTCATCGTCCCGTGGAATTATCCGCTGCTCATGGCCGCGTGGAAACTCGGCCCATCGCTCGCCGCCGGTTGCGCCGTCATCCTCAAACCCGCTGAGCAAACACCGCTCACATCACTCGAATTCGCCAAGCTCGTCCAGAAGAACATCCCGGAACTTCCCGCCGGTATTCTCAACGTCGTCACCGGCGCAGCCGAAGCCGGCAAGGCGCTTGTCGAATCCATGCAGGTGGACAAGGTTGCCTTTACCGGCGGCGCGGACACCGGCCGGCACATCCTGCGCGGCGTCGCGAACTCGAACCTGAAGAAAGTCTCGCTCGAACTCGGCGGCAAATCGCCCAATATCTTCTTTGCCGATGCCGACCTCAACGCCGCGACCGACGGAGCGCTCTTCGGCGTGTTCATCAACCAAGGCGAGGTCTGCAGTGCTGGCTCGCGCGTTCTGGTGCAGAAGGACATCTACAAGAAGTTCCTCGACCTGATGAAGGAAAAGACCAAGCGCATCAAACTCGGCGACCCGATGAAGCGCGACACGAAGATGGGCCCGGTCATCAGCGAGGAACATTACGAGAAAGTCACCAGTTACATCGCAATCGGCAAGAAAGAAGCGAAGCTCGTGGCCGGTGGCGGTCGCCCTAAAGGTCTGAAGAAAGGTTACTTCGTCGAGCCGACGATCTTCGACACCGACAACACCACGCGCATCGCCAAGGAAGAAGTCTTCGGCCCGGTCGTCGCGTGCATCCCGTTCAAGGACGAAGCCGACGCGATGAAGATCGCCAACGACACGCCCTACGGCCTCGCCGCCGCCGTCTGGTCGCGCGATATCTTCAAGTGCCTCCGCATGGTCAAAGCCCTCCGCGCCGGCATCGTTTGGGTCAACACGATGCAACCCTGCTACGTCGAAAGTCCGTGGGGCGGCTACAAACAAAGCGGCCAAGGCCGGGAACTTTCCTTGCACGGCATCGACGAATTCCTCGAAACCAAGCAAGTCCACATCAACCTCAACGAAGCTCCCATTGGCTGGTACTGATCCAGCAACGCCGCACCGGCGTCGACCCCGGTATGCTGGGAAGAATCCGCGCCGGTTCGAGGAGAAGTACAAAGAACGCGACCCGGCACGATACGCCGAAACCGTCGCGAAGGTGCTCGCGTCCGGTAAGACTCCTGCGGGAACGCACCGGTCAATCATGGTCGCGGAGATTCTCGCAGTGCTCAATCCACAGCCCGGTGAAGTCGCGGTGGATTGCACACTCGGCTATGGTGGACACGCGACAGAGATTTTGAAGCGCGTGTTACCGGGTGGACGACTCATCGGCCTCGATGTTGATCCTATTGAACTGCCAAAGACTGCCGACCGTCTCGCCATGGAAGGTTTCGTGGCGCACCGCAGCAACTTTGCCGGTCTGCTCAAGATACTTGCCGCCGAACAACTCACCGGCGCGGACGTAATACTGGCCGACCTTGGCGTTTCCTCGATGCAACTCGACGATCCCGGTCGCGGTTTCTCGATGAAGTTCGATGGGCCGCTCGACATGCGCATGAACCCGTCGCGCGGGCAGCCAGTGTCGGCGTTGCTCCAGAAAATCGAGCCCGGCAAGCTGGCCGGCTTGCTTACCGAGAACGCGGACGAACCGCATGCCGAGTTGCTGGCCGGTATTCTGGCCGGCAAGATGTTCGCCACCACGCGCCATCTCCACGAAGCCATCCACCGTGCCTTACCGCGCAGCATTCTCGACGAGGAACGCGACAATTCCGTTCGTCGCGTATTTCAAGCGCTACGCATCGCGGTGAACGAGGAGTTCTCTGCGCTCGATACGTTTCTGCGTAACTTGCCGGCCTGCCTGAATCCCGGTGGTCGCGTCGCAATTCTCACATTTCACTCCGGCGAAGATCGGCGCGTGAAGAAATCTTTCGAAGCCGGTAAAGCTGCCGGCGTTTACGCAGCCATTGCCGACGAAGTCATCCGTCCAAGCCCTGAAGAGCGCCGCGACAATCCACGCTCCACACCGGCCAAGCTTCGGTGGGCTACGACGCCATCGCGCGGCCGGCCAGCCAGCCGGTCGTCCACGCGGCTTGGAAGTTAAAGCCGCCGGTAACCCCGTCAATGTCGAGCAACTCGCCGGCAAGGTAGAGTCCCGGACAAATTCGGCTCTCCATCGTTTTGAAATTCACTTCGCGCAACCGCACGCCGCCACACGTGACAAACTCATCCTTGTTTAAGCTCTTACCGGTGACGGGCAATTCCATGCGCGTCAAACGCTGAACAAGCCGGTGTTGGTCGGCCCGCGACAGCTTCGACCAACGCAACTCGGGCGCGTCAACCAACCGCTCCCACAATCTGGCCGGCAGCAACGGTGTGCTGACGATGAGCTTCGCACCGTGTGCCCGTCGCTTCTTCTCCAACTCCGCCGGCACGTCCACGGTCGGCAGCCAGTTCACGAGCAGCGGAAACCGGTAGTCGAGCGCGTGCAATTCGCGTGCGCCCCACGCCGACAGGCGCAGTATTGCCGGGCCGCTCAGTCCGGTATGCGTCACCAACAACGCACCGCGTTCACGCAACCCGGCCGCCGCGACTTCCACGGACTCGACTGAGATGCCGGCTAGTTCGCGTAGCCACGGTGCGTCGATGTGAAACGTGAAGAGCGACGGCACCGGTGGTTCAAGCGTGTGCCCGAGCGACACTGGGAGCTTTCCACCAGCGTCGGTGCGACAGCCGCCGGTCGCCAGTAGTAGCCGGCCGCATTCCAACGCCTCGCCCGTGGACAATTTCAGTTTGAATCCCGGCTCGACCTCGGTTACCCCGCAACCCGTCACCAGCTTCACACCGGCCGCCTTCGCTGCGGCGACGAGGCAATCAATGATCGTCTGCGACGAGTCGGTGACCGGGAACATGCGCCCGTCTTCTTCGGTCTTGAGTTTCACGCCGTGCGACCCGAACCACTCGACAGTTTCGCGCGCACCGAAACGCTGGAACGGGCCGATCAACTCGCGTTCGCCGCGGGGGAATCGGGTAGCAAACTCACGCGGGTCGAAGCAGGCGTGCGTGACGTTGCAGCGTCCGCCGCCGGAGATGCGAACTTTGCCGAGGAATTCACGGCTCTTCTCTAGAATCGTCACGTCCGCGCCGGCTTCGGCGGCGGTGATGGCAGCCATGAAACCCGCTGCGCCTCCGCCGACGACTATCACTTTCATCGGCGCAGTCCGGCTTCCAGTTGCCGGAGGTCTTTGGGCAGTTCCGCCGTCCAGGTTATCCGAACACTGGTGTCCGGATGTTCAAGGGTCAGGGTTTCGGCGTGCAGGGCTTGCCGGTCAAACTCAATGCGTCCTTGTGGATTGTAGACACGGTCGCCCACCAATGGCACACCGGCATGCGCGGCCTGCACGCGGATTTGATGGCGACGGCCGGTCTCGAGCCGGAGTCGCAGCTTGGTCACACCAGCCTGTGGATATTCCGCAATCACTTCATAGTTCGTGATTGCTTCCAACGCATCGGTCTCGGCTCTCGGAATGACGAACTGCCGGAGTTCGTCGTCGCTGAGTTTCAGCCAGTTTCGCCACGTGCCCCGGGGTGATGGTGGCCGGCCTTCGACGTAAGCCACGTATTGACGTTGCATGGTGTGCGCGCTCAATTGGTCGATGAGCTGTTGCCGGGCCGTCGGATTCATCGCCATGCAAAACACGCCGCTCGTGTACTGGTCGAGCCGGTGCACCGGCAACGCTTTCAGGTTGCGATAGGCCGGGGGGATGGAATGCGCGGTGCGAACTGCGCGAAGCTTGCCGGCCAGAAAATCGGTGAGGATGGTGAGCGCGGACAATTCGTAGTTCTCCGCCGGCACGGAGAGCAGGCTGGGGGCTTTGTTGACGACGGCGAGCGCGGCGTCGAGGTGGAGCAGGGTGACGCGGGGATGAATCGGCAGGCCGGTCGGCCCGCACTCGAGCGTGGTGGCGTTTCGATCCAACAACTCCACCTTGGCGCGCGGATCCGGTATGACTTCCTGCGGTCGGCGGATGACGACGCCGTTCACACTGACCCGACCGGCCAAGATCCATTGTTTGGCGCGCTTCTTCGGCGTGTCCGGGTATTTTTGCAGAAGCCAGTCCAATATCGTCATTGCCGGCACTAGCATGTGAGCCCGGACGGCGAAGGTCAATCGGAACTTGCCCCGCCGTCCAACTGCCGCTAGCTTACGCGACTTCCCATGTTGACGATTTCAGAAATGACGAAGGCGTTTGGCGCGCGCGTGCTCTTTGAAGACGCGTCGCTGCAGGTCAACCGCGGCGACCGGGTCGGGCTGGTCGGGCCGAACGGCACCGGTAAGTCCACGCTGTTCTCGCTTGTTCTCGGTCACGATACACCGGATGCCGGTGAGGTGACGATCGAACGCAACGCGACACTCGGCCATCTGCCGCAGGAAACGGCGCCGGTCGGCGAAGAGACAGTGTTGGAGTTGGCCACGTCGATTCCCCTGAAAGAAGCCGACTTCCTCGGCCACGAACTCGAGCCGAAGGCGAAGAAGATTCTGAGCGGCCTCGCGTTTCGTGAACGGGATTTTGATCGTCCGTTGAAGGCGATGAGCGGTGGGTGGGTGATGCGGGCGTATCTGGCCCGGTTGCTTGTGCAGGAGCCGGACCTGCTGCTGCTCGACGAACCGACGAACCATCTCGACTTGGAAGCGCTCCGGTGGTTTCAGGAATATTTGAAGACTTATCCCGGTGCCATCGTGCTTATCTCGCACGACCGCGAGTTCTTGAATCAACTGGTCAGCAGCATTGTGGACGTCCGGCAGAGCCGTCTGCTCCGGTATCGGGGCAACTACGACGAATATCTTGTCCAGCGCGCGGCACAGGCGGAACAGCATCTGGCGGCGTACAAGAACCAACAGCGCGACATCCAACGGTTGCAGGAATTTGCCGACCGGTTTCGCGCCAAGGCCAGCAAAGCCTCGCAGGCGCAGGCGAAACTTAAACAGATCGAACGCATGGACAAGATCGAAGCGCCGGTCGCGGAAGGGCGTTCAATCAAGTTCCGCTTTCCGCAACCCGCGCGCAGCGGACAGCGCGTCATCACCCTCAAGGACATTCACCACGCGTACGGTGAGACCGTTGTGTATCGCGGCATGAACTTC
Source organism: Verrucomicrobiia bacterium (assembly GCA_041495285.1). Classification (GTDB taxonomy): domain Bacteria; phylum Verrucomicrobiota; class Verrucomicrobiia; order Palsa-1439; family Palsa-1439; genus JBGQCJ01. Next base: position 1,809 of record JBGQCJ010000036.1, on the reverse strand, counting down.
GAGGTCGAACGCGGCCAGCGCATCGTGTTGGTCGGCCCGAACGGTGCCGGCAAGTCAACGCTGCTGAAGATTTTGGCGAGTGTGTTGCCGGTCCAGTCGGGCCAGCGCGACCTCGGCTTGAATACGAAGGTCGGTTACTACGCGCAGTACCGAGTGGAGATGTTGCAAGCCGAGCGCACCGTGGTCGAAGAAGCGCTCGACACACCGCAACGGTTGTCGGAGCAAATGGTTCGCACCGTGCTCGGTTCGTTTCTGTTTCGCGGCGACGATGTGTTCAAGTCGGTCGGCGTGCTGAGTGGCGGCGAGAAAAGCCGGTTGGCGTTGGTGAAGCTGTTGCTCGATCCGCCGAACCTGTTGTTGATGGACGAGCCGACGACGCATCTCGATATGGCAAGCATCGACGCGTTGATTCACGCGCTGGAACATTACGAAGGCACGCTGATCTTCATCAGCCACGATGTCTATTTCATCCGTAAATTGGCCCGGCACGTCCTACACGTGGATGCCGGCAAGCTCACATTTTACCACGGCGACTACCAATACTACCTCGAGAAATCCGCTGCCACGTCCGCGCAGGCAGCGCTTACCGCTGGCGCTAGCAAGCCGGCAACGCCCACCGTTACCGCCGAGGGTCCGCGCCCGAACCGGCGCGAGCAGAAACGGTTTGAAGCCGAAGCGCGCCAGGCGCGTTCGCGCGAACGGCAGGTGCAGCAGCACACCGTGCGCGAACTGGAGAAGGAAATCGCCCGACTGGAGCTATTGCAGAAGGAGTTCACCGCCGAGTTGGAGAATCCCGAGACCTACCAGAAACCCGGTCGCGCCGTGACGGTGAATCGCGAGTTGAGCGCTGTCACCGAAGATCTCGCGCGCACGACGGCAGATTGGGAACAAGCCGCCGAGCGGTTGGGCACGTTGTCCTAGTCTGCCGGAATCGCACCGCGCAAGCGTTTCTTGTCGCTGTGATGCGCTTTATCGGCAAGCATTCGTTGTTTGGAGCGGCGGCTGCGACGGCGTTTCTGGCGGCGAATCTTTTCAACGCGGGCACGTTCGGCATCGACGTGGCCTTTCTTGAGAGATTCGATCTTGTCGAGCAACAGGCGGCGGGCGAGGAAGCGGTTGAGTCCTTGTTGGCGGGTCGCCTGACATTTAACGCGCAGGCCGGTCGGACGATGAAGCAACATCACGCAGGTGGCGGTTTTGTTGACGTTTTGGCCGCCGTGGCCGCCCGACCGGACAAATGTTTCGTCTAGGTCCGCTTCGCGGACGCCGAGAGCGGCCATGCGCTGGGCAAGTTGGGTGGCTTTTTCCGGGCCAACCGGGAATGCAGTCATGCCGGGAGCGTAGCTGGCGGGCTCAATTTCGGCAAATAATAGTTGTTGCTATTGTGGCCGGATACAGTATGGTCACGGCGCTCGCAGATAGAAGCAGTTGCAGTGAGATTGGTAGATTGTCAGTCAGGCCTCGCAGCTCGGTGATAATCCTAAACTCGAATCGTTCGAGAACAGTCACTGAGACCTCCTAATCGCAGCAGAAAGAAACATCACTAATGGCTACCAAGCTATTCGTCGGAAACCTGTCGTTTAACACTACCGAAGGCGACATCCTCGACCTGTTCAAGCAGGCGGGCAACGTCAGCACATGCGAACTCATCATGGACAAGTTCACCAACAAGTCCCGCGGGTTCGCGTTCGTGACCATGGGCTCACAGGAAGAAGCCACCAAGGCCATTGCCGATCTTAACGGCAAGGAAGTGGATGGTCGCGCCCTAACCGTCAACGAAGCCAAACCCCGTGAAGATCGCCCACGCGG
>JBGQCJ010000035.1:0-36133 GCA_041495285.1 Verrucomicrobiia bacterium | reverse complement strand
GGCACGGTGCTGGTGCCGATGCGGCAACGGATGATCGCAAGCGGCGGCCAACGTCTTTCGCTCGCGGTGAATCTGTTCGTCGGCGACAAGGAACTACGGATGAGCGGGGACACATGGACGCGGCTCGATGGTGGAGAAGGACAGGCGGGTGTCTATCAAATCGGCAACCGAGTCGTCGCGCTGAATCGTCCGCCCACGGAGGATGCTGGGGAAATCGTTGACGAGGCAACGGTGCGCTCGTCGTTCGGACCGGTCCCGCTGACGATGTTCGAGCAGCCATCGGCCGACGCCGGCAAGTTGCAGAGCGAATTGTGGCGGACGTTTGTGCTGGCGATGTTGTTGTTCCTGCTCGCAGAGGCGTGGCTGGCGTTACCGGGGCGCGCGCCGCCGCAAACGATGGCGACTCGAACCCCGGCAGCGGTCGAGACGCGCGAGTTGGTCGAAACGGAGGTGCGCTGATGGGCCGGTGGAGCTTTGCGCTTTCGCTTCCGGTGCTCGTACTCAGCCTCGGCGTTCTCGTGTCGGGTTCGTGGTTGTGCTGGCTGACGTGGAAACGGAACGGTCCGCGCAAACTTCTGACCGGCCTCGAAGGGTTGCGCTGGCTGGTGATCGCGCTCGGCGTGTTCACGTTGTGGCGGCCGGAATGGTTGCGCCGGTCGCACACGGAAGACCAACCGGAAGTCATCGTGCTCTGTGACGCATCGCGCAGCATGGACACGAAAGACGTGTTGACCGGCGAGACCCTTTTGCTCAGCCGCGCCGAGTGGTTGCGGGCGCAGCGCGACACAGAGTTCTGGAAACCGCTGGCGGGCCAGTACAAGATTTCCGTCGTTGATTTCTCGCCGGCCACGACGAATGCCGGCGCCGAAGGCGGCACCGACATCAATCAGGCGCTCGATGACGCGCTCGCGCGGCACCGGAACGTGCGCGCGGTGTTGCTGCTCTCGGACGGCGACTGGACGGCGGGCAAGTCGCCGGTCTCGGCTGCAACGAAGCTGCGGTTGGCGAACGTGCCGGTGTTCACGGTGGCAGTGGGCAACGAGAAGTTTTTACCGGACATCGAGCTCACGCGGGTCGCGGCGCCGGCGTACGGGTTGTTCGGCGAGCAGGTTTTCATCCCGTTCACGATCAGCAGTCATTTGCCGCGCGACGTGCGTACGACCGTCACGCTGCAAGGTCCGGACGGCGTCGAGGCGACGAAGGAAGTGAGCCTGCCGGCTCTCGGTCAGTTGCAGGACGCGATTGTGTGGTCGCCGCAACGCGAGGGGGTTTCGACGTTGCTGTTGAAGTTACCGGTCGAGAAGGACGAGTTGCGCGACGATAACAACGCGCAGACGTTTCAGGTTTCGATCCGGCGCGAGTTGTTGAAGGTGCTCGTGGTGGATTCGTTGCCGCGCTGGGAGTATCGCTTCCTTCGCAACGCGTTGATGCGCGATCCCGGCGTGGACGTGAAATGTCTGCTGTTGCATCCCGGCATGGAGCCGGCCAGCGGGCGCGATTACCTCCCGGCGTTTCCCGATTCGAAGGAAGCGCTCACGCCGTACGACGTGGTGTTTCTCGGCGACATCGGCATCGGTTCGGGTGAACTGTCGCTCGCCGACGCCGAGCGGTTGAAAGGTCTGGTCGAGCAACAGGGCAGTGGGCTCGTCTTCTTGCCGGGCCGACGCGGCCGGGAACTGAGTTTTATCAACAGTCCGCTGGAGAGCCTGTTGCCGGTCGTGCTCGAGGAAAACAGGCCGGAGGGTTACAGCTCGTCCACGCCGTCCGCGCTGGCGCTGACGCAGAGTGGACGCGGTCATCTGCTGACGATGTTGGCCGCCAGCGAAGATCAGAACGCGCAACTCTGGCGCCGGTTGGATGGATTCTACTGGCACGCGGCGGTCGAGAAGAGCCGGCCCGGCGCCGAAGTGCTCGCCGTGCACGCGGAGCGGCGCAATCAATGGGGACGCGTCCCGCTGCTCGTCACCCGGCAACAAGGTAACGGCAAAGTGCTGTTCATGGGCACCGACTCAGCGTGGCGCTGGCGGCGCGGCGTTGAGGACGTGTATCACTACCGGTTCTGGGGACAAGTCGTGCGCTGGATGTCGTACCAACGCCACCTCGCGCAGGACAAAGGCATCCGGGTGTTCTTCAATCCCGACCGGCCCCAACGCGGCGAGACCGTCTTCGTGCACGCGACCGTTTTCAACGCCGCCGGTCTTCCGCTCGAACGCGGCACCGTCCACGCCGAGATAGTTTCGCCGGGCAAACGCGCCGAGCAACTCGCGCTCACACCGCTGGCCGGCGGCTGGGGTGTGTTCGAGGGCCGCTTCGTGCCGGAACAGACCGGCGCGTACGCGATCAAGGTCGTCTGCGAAGATGCCGGGCGCGAACTCCAGAGCGAGTTGCTCGTCGGCGGCGGTCAACGCGAGGAGATCGGCCGGCCCGCGCGCTCCGACGTGTTGCAGGAGATCGCGCAGATTACGCAAGGCGAATTCGGCAGCCTCGACAAGTTACCGGCATTCGTCGCGCGCATCTCGGCGTTGCCGGAGAAAGAGCCGGCGGAACAACGAGTACGGTTGTGGTGTCATCCGGTATGGGGCGGCTTGATTGTGACCCTGCTGGCGGTGTATTGGATTGGGCGCAAGATGGCGGGGCTGGTATGAACGGTCGAATCCAACATCTGCAACTCGACCTGCCGGAGTCCGTGCGCCGGCAACTCGACGGATTCGCGCGCCGGTTGCGCCTCGTCGAAACAGCGTTCGCAGTGCTCGGCGCGGCGGCCGGACTGCTGGCGGCGTATTTTCTCTTGTTCGTTTCCGACCGGGTTTGGGACACGCCGACGTGGCTGCGTTTGGTGTTGACGGTGGCCGGGACAATCAGCGTGGCGGCGTTCGCGGCGTTTTGGGGACGGCGCTGGGTCTGGCGGCGACGCGACACGCGCGCGATGGCCGGCATGGTGCAGGCGCGATTCCCGCGACTCGGTGACCGGCTACTCGGCATCGTCGAGTTGGCCGACGAGGAGCATCGTCCGCCCAACGTCTCGCCGGCCTTGTGCCGCGCCGCAATGCAACAGGTCGCCGCCGAAGCGACGGCGCTGGATTTTCAGCAGGCGGTGCCGACGCGCGACACGCGCAAGACCGGCCTCGTCGTCCTCGGATTGGGCGGCGTGTTGCTGGCCGTGTTCATCGTGTTACCGGCGGCGGGCGTGAACGCGTGGCAGCGCTGGCTGCGACCGTTGGCGGCGGTGCCGCGTTACACGCTCGTGCAACTCGACCGGCTTGCGTCCCAACAAATCGTGCCGTACGGCGAAGAGTTCGAGGTCAGCGGTCACGTGCAGGGAGCATCACGGTGGTTGCCGGGTCGCGCCCGTGGCCGGTTTGCGAATCAATCGCCGCTGCAAGCGCCGATCGAGGCCGGTAGTTTTCTGTTTCACGTACCGGGGCAGATGCGTCCCGGCATTTTTTCGTTGCGCATCGGCGATGCGCGCGCACGCATCCGTGTCGTGCCGACGTTTCGGCCCGAGTTGACCCAGCTTCGCGCGGAGGTGGAGTACCCGAAGTATCTTGGCTATGCGCTGGCCACGCTCGATGTGCGCAACGGCACGGCGGAAGTTGTCGAAGGGAGCCGGCTTGCGCTCGCGGGACAGGTGAGCCGGGCGTTGCGCGAAGCGACGCTACGGACGAACGAACCGGAGGCGTTGACCATCCGCGAGGACGAATTTGCGGCGCCGCCGTTCGCGGTGACGGAGAGCGGGCGGGTGACGTTGGAGTGGCAGGACACGCTGGGGCTGCGCGGCAAGAATCCGTTCGTGTTAAAGCTCGTCGCCAAGAAGGATCAAGCGGCGCTGGCGGATTGCCGGAAGCTGCCGTCGGTCGTCGCGATGCTGGAGGATGAAGTACTCGAAATCGAGTTGGTGGCCGACGACGATTTTGGCGTAAAGCAACTCGGCATCGCGTGGGAGGGCGAGGCCGGTCGTGAAGCGGAGGAGCGTGGAGCGGCAGCGAGTGAAACCCCGGTACACGGCAGCGCGATTGTTGCCGAAGGCGAGCCGCAGAAGAAGCAACTGACCGGGAAATTTCGTTTCGCGCCGCAAGTGATGAACATCGGGCCGCAAATGGTGACGATTCACGCGACGGCAGTGGATTATTATCCCGACCGCGAACCATCGCAGTCGCTCGCCTACAAAATTTACGTGCTCGACCGCGCCCAGCACGCGGCGCTGTTGCAGAAGGAGTTCGACCGGCTGCTGGAGCGGCTCGAAGAGATAGCCCGCGCGGAAGAATCGGCGCACGAAACGAACCAGCAGTTGCATGAACTCTCGCCGGAAGAGTTGGCGTCGCGCGAGACAGCGGAACGACTGGCGGAGCAGCAACACGGCGAGCAGGCCAACGCCGAGCAGTTGCGCCGGTTGCAGGAAGATTTGATGAGGCTGATTAAGGAAGCGCTGCGCAACAAGTCGATCCCGGAATCCGTGTTGCGCGAGTGGGCCAAGTTGCTGGAAACGATCCGGCCTTTGCCGTCGGAGTTGATGCCGCAGGTCGGTCAGTCGCTCGGTCAGGCGCAACGCGACGCCGCGAAACGGGCGCAGCGGCTGGCGGAGGCGTTGGCCCAGCAGAAGGAAGTGCTCGAACGGTTGATGCAGGCGCTGAAACAGTTGAACGAAGCGAACGATATGTTGCAGGCGAGCAACTTTGTGAACCGGTTGCGTCAGGCGGCAGGAGCGGAGACGGAGATTGGCGGGACGCTGCAGCAGATGTTGCCGGAATCTGCCGGCCTGAGCGCCGAGCAATTGCCGGCGGCGTTGAAGACCAAACTCGGCACGCTGCAGCAGAAGCAGTCGCAGACGCAGAAGAAGGTGCAGTACATCCGGGACGACCTCGGCAGTTTTGTGAAGCGGGCGCGTCAGGAGAAATACGAGGATGTGCACGCGGACATGGAAAAGACGCGCGTGGTGGACGAGTTGGAGAAGCTGGCCGGTTTGGTGGGGGACAATCGCTCCGCGGCGGCCATTGACGAGACCGGCAAGTGGTCGAAACAATTGCTCGCCTGGGCCGATCTTCTCGGAAAGAAGTCCGACAGCAACGCCGGCGGCAGCGGCCAAGGGCAGTTGTCGCCGGAGGCGATCGAGTTGATGCTGAAACTCGCGCGCCTTCGTCAGCAGGAGGAAGGCTTGCGCGAAGGGACGCGGTTTCTGGAGGAACGCAAGGAGACGCTGCCGACGTATCACGACGGCGCGGAGAAACTGGGGCGGATTCAGGACGCGCTCGCGAGCCAGATTCGCGACATTTCCGACCAGTACGATTCTCCGCAGATTGCGCCGTTGCTGGAGCGCGTGGACACGGTGATGGGCGAGGCGGCGCAATTGTTGTACAAACCGCAGACCGACACCGAGACCGTCGGCGCGCAAACCGAGGTGATTGAGTTGCTGTCCTCCGCGTGTCAAGGCGCGGGCAGCGGTGCGGGCGCCGGCCAGATGGCCGCGTTGATGCAATTGCTCGGTCTCGGTGCCGGTAACGCGGGCAGCGGCAGTTTGCAAGGCGGCACTGTTGAAGGGAATGTGCCGGGCGCGCACGGGCCCGGCATCGGTTCGACACCGGAAGCTCGCAACGTGAAGAAAGCCGGCGGACGCGGCGACGCAACGTTACCGGCTGAGTTTCGCGACGCGCTCGAATCGTATTTCGACGCCGTGGAGCAGTTGAAATGAGAACCCGGACGGCCATTTTGATTTTGTGTCTGGCCGGCGCGGCTTGGACGTGTGTCGGCGCACAGGAATTTTTTTCGCGGACGGAAGACCCGGTGCCGGTCGAGGTTGAGACAGCATATGTAAAAGGTTTAAAATTTCTTGTGACGTCGCAATCGAAAGACGGAAACTGGATGGAAGGGCAGGGCGGCGAGCCGGGCGTGGTCGGTCTCGCGGTGCTGGCGATGTTGGCGCACGGCGATGATCCGAATACTGGCACGTACAGCATACCGATCAAGAAAGGTCTCGATTTCATTCTGCGCCGGGCTGACTCGCGCACCGGCTACGTCGGTTCGTCCATGTATCATCACGGGTTTGCGACGTTGGCGTTGGCCGAAGCGTACGGCGCAGTGGACGATGCGCGGATCGGTCCCGCGTTGAAGAAGGCGGTGGACCTGATTTTGTATTCGCAATCACAAAACGGAGCGGGCGCGTGGCGGTACTCGCCCGAGAGTCAGGACGCGGACACAACGGTGTCGGGCGCGCAGATGGTGGCATTGTTCGCCGCGCGCAACGCGGGCCTCGCCGTGCCGGATGAAGCGATCCGCAAAGGGTTGCGGTTCTACCTCGACTGTCAGGGCGGCGACGGCGGGATCGGTTACACGGGGCCGGGCGATTCCAACAACACACGCACATCCATCGGTGTGCTGGTGATGGCGCTGTCGCGCCAAAAGGATTCGTCCGCGTACAAGTCGGCGTTGCGTTTTCTGCGGCGCGATCCGTTCGACCAAGCGCAGTATCCCTTCTATCACGAGTACTACGCAGCGCAGGCGTTTTTTCAGGCCGACCCGAAGGCGTGGGCGGATTGGAACGCGGTCAACACCCGCCGGCTCGTCGCCGCGCAAAATGACGATGGAAGCTGGGACGGCAATCAGGGCCGCACGTTCTCGACCAGCGCCGCGTTGCTGTCGCTCGCATTGAACTATCGTTTTCTGCCGATTTATGAGAGATGAGGAAAGGACATACACCATGAGACGAATCATCGCCGTCGTGCTCGGAGCCGGTACGCTGTTGGGTGCGCCGCAACTTTGGGCTGAACTTCCGGTGACGCCGGACGCCGGCAGTTCAACGGGACGGGCGTCCCGGATCAACGTGCCCGCGCCCGCCGGCGGCAGCGTCAAATCATCATCGCCGGCCGCCGCCGCGCCGCAAGACGGCGACGTGTTGAAGTTTCGCAATGGCGACAGTCTGCACGGAACGGTGATGACCGTCGTGCCGGGCACCGGCTTGCGTTGGCGGCGCTCCGACGTGAAAGAGCCGGTAGGATTCGATCTTGCGAACATCGTTGAATTGCAGTTATCGCCGCGACCGCCGCGCACGTCGCGCACGGCGCACCGCACGGTCGTAGAGTTGACCAACGGCGATCGTCTGGCCGGCGACATCGTGTCATTAAACGACAAGGCGCTGGTGTTGAATACGTGGTACGCCGGCACGTTGTCGGTAAAGCGCCCGATGATTCAGCGCATCACGTTCGGCACCTCCAGCAATCCCGAAGTGGTCTTCATCGGGCCGACTGGCCTGGATGGTTGGACGCAGGAAGGCAACCGCGGTGCGTGGACGTACCGGAAAGGCGCGCTGTATGGGCGGCAAAACGGCAGCGTCGCCCGCGACGTGAAACTACCGGACGTGGCCAACATCGAGTTCGATGTCGCGTGGCTCGGCCAACTGTCCATGCAGTTCGCGTTTTACATTGACGACCTGCGCCAACTCTACAACGCGGGCGGCTACATGATGCAGTTCAACTATTCCAACATCTATCTGCAACGCTCCCGGCCCCAGCGCGGATTCAATCAACTCGGCACCAACGCCGACGTACCGGATTTCCAGCGCAAGACGAAGGGACACATCTCCGTGCGCGTGAACAAGCCGAAGAAAACCATCGCGCTGTTCGTCAACGGCAACCTCGTGAAACAATGGACTGATCCCGGCGAGTTCGCGGGCAAAGGCACCGGCATCATGTTTTTTGCGCAGGGACAAGGACAACTCCGCGTCAGTAACATCTCCGTCACGTCATGGGATGGCAAGCTCGACACCGATGCGGAGGCAACAGCGGCCAGCGCGCCGGCCGAGGACCTTGTCCGCTTCGCCAACAACGACAAGGTGTCCGGCAACCTGACTGGCATCGCCAACAACGAGATTGCCTTCGCCACCTCCTTTGCCGGCATGAAAATCCCGCTCGAACGCGTGGCGCAGATCGAGTTGGCCGGGCAGAAGGCCGAGCAGGCCCGACGGCAAGCCAACGACGCGCGCGCTTATTTCCTCGACGGCAGCCGCTTCACGCTGGCGCTGGAAAAACTCGACGACCAGTCGCTCGTCGGCGCGAGCGAGAACTGCGGCCGGGTCACGTCCTCGTTGGACGCGTTTCGCCGTGTCCAGTTCCACATTTACGAAGAACGCGCCGATACCGGTGGCGACGACGACGATTGGGGCGGCGGGACGCCGGGCGCGAACGACGAACCCGCAGATCAATAGCGAGGAGGAAAACAAATGAAAGCAATCGTGAGAATCCAAGTGGCGGGCGTTCTCGCGGCGTGGGCGTTGGCGGCAAACAGCTTTGGCGACGTGACGAGCTTTGCGGAATTGTTGTCCGGCAAGACCGTGCCGCTGGCGTTAAAGATGAAAGACCTCAATGACGAATGGCGGCACGTCAACGTCGGCCCGGTCGCGTCCAGCGCCGGGGGTGTCAGCGCGATTTACTCGGCGATGTTGGGTGGCATGGCGGGCGGCGGCGTTTATTACACGAAGGGACAGACCGTGACCATCGGCGGTGAAACCTACTTGATCGCCTATCACGCGCCGGCGAAGGCGACGGACCCGGCCGCTCTCCAACAGTTGATGCGCGGCGGCCAGATGCCCGAAGCGGAAAAGCCGACCGCGCAAACCTCGCTCGCTCTTTCGCTCTTGAACCTGCGTCTGACCGGCAGCTTCAATGACATTCGGCCGTTCAACTTCGATTTCGAAACGACCGGCAGCGAATCGGCGATGGCGACGGAGGACGAGAAACGGGTTCAGGAAATCAACAGCGCCTCGCTCACCAACCTGCGCAAGCTCGGCACGGCGTTGCTGACCTACGAGCGCGAACGCAAAGTGTTGCCGCTGTTCGACGACGCTCGCACCGCGCAAGAGGAACTCGTGCTCTACGTTTCCAGCAAGGAGGTGTTTGTCCAACCGGAAACAAAAAAGCCGTACCAACCGAATCCCGCACTCTCCGGCAAGAAACGCGCGGACTTCGACAAACCGGCGGAAACCGTCGTGCTGTATGAGGCGACCGCGTCTGCCGACGGCACCCGCGGCGTGCTGTTCCTCGACGGCCACGTCGAACGCTGTCCGGAGTCGAAGTGGAAACGCCTGAAGCAAGACGCGCAGCTTCCGTGACATGACCTAACGCCGATCGAGCCGGCACAGGCGCGAATTTTTACCACGTTTCACGTGGCCAGTTACCAGCGGATCGCCCGTTCACCGCGTAGAAATTCCGAACATCAAACCAAAGAAGAGAGGACGGATACCGGCCTCTCTTTTTTTCTCCCTGTGACCGTGAGCCGGGAGTCCACCCCGGTTCTCTCTACGCCTTACCGAAAACATGCTTGACCGCCATATTCGCCGGCCTCTAGTTTGGTGCTCACATGCAAGTTTTGCATTGCTACCGACAGGAGGTTTGAAGTGGCTAGGAACGAACGCACCGAGATAATCAGTCGAATAGAAAAACTCCGAGGTTCTCGTGTCCTCACGTACATCTGCAGCGACCGCCAAGGTGCTGCAGCTAATATCGGAGAGGATGCTGTCAGGCCGATGTACGACCATGTACGTCAAATCGGTGAGACTGATAAGATCGACCTTTACCTTTACAGTCGCGGCGGCAGCGTCGAAGTCCCTTGGCGCGTTGTCGGCATGCTGCGTGAGCATTGCAAAAAGCTAGGTGTCCTCATACCTTACCGTGCCCACAGTGCCGCGACTTTGATCGCGCTTGGTTGCGATGAAATTGTTATGACTCGTAAGGCTGAACTTGGCCCGGTGGACCCGGCGCTGAGTCGAATCACTCAGGAAGGCGGCACTGCTGTTCAAGAGGAAATCCGTGTTGAGGATGTGATGTCCTACATTGCGTTTCTCCGGGAAAAGGCGGGGCTCGGCGATCAGACAGCCATCGCAGAGAATGTACGCATCCTTGCCGAGAAACTCACACCGTGGGTACTTGGATCTATATATCGCACCCATTCGCACATCCGCAGGGTCGCGCGTAAATTACTCGGCTATCACAAAAAGCCGCTAGAAGAACAACGGATCAATCTGATTGTTGAGTCTCTGGCGGAAAAGACATACAGCCACGGGCATGCGATCGGGAGAACAGAGGCAGAAGAACTCGGACTTCCCATCACTCGGCCTGATGCCGATCTCGAGAATTGCATCTGGCAACTGTTTGAGGAGTACGAACGGGCAATGGAAATGCGTGTGCCCGTTGACATCGATTCATTGATGACAGCCGACCAAGACGAGTTGGAGAAAGAAATCCTTATCGCAATGGTCGAGTCAATGCCGTTGACGTGGGCATTCTGCGGAAAGCTCAAGATAAAGCGTGTGCGGCAAGCGCCCGCTCAGGTAAACATCAATATCAATCTTGGCGTGTCTTTGCCTCCCGGTTTGGAACAAGCCCGAATCCCTCAGGAAGTGATCAACCAGCTTGTGCAACAGGTTCAGAATGCAGTGCCGCTATTGGTGCAGGAACAGACTCGTAGGCAATCTCCGGTCCTGAAAGTCGAAGCACGGTTGCACGGCCACTGGCAGGACGTTACGGCCAAAGGAATTTAGGACGAAAGAACTATCGCGGCCGGCGGCGAGACTAACTGATCGGCAATTGTCAGAGGTGGCAGCACGCCCGAATCTTCGTGCTGTTCCTCTTTGTGTGGACTTGCGTAAATGACCTCGAAAGACTGATACCTACCCGCTGGCATGAACTGAATGTTCACACTCAACGTGACGCCTGGCTCAATAACGATCTTGGTGGTTTTCATCCTGTGGGCACGCTAATGTCGCTCGGGGTCGGCATGTCTGTCAAGCATAGAAATGCCTAGGGTTTACGCGACCGGATTCCTAGCTGATCGACGGCAGCGACTTGACGGTTTTCATCGTTTCCACGCTCACCGTGACGACTTGGCCGATAAGACGCACGATGTATTCTTCATCGTCTTTGCGGTTCGGGTCGCTGGTGATGTTGTCGTGGTCGTCTTTCTGAACGCGGTATTGATCAATCACCCATTCCAACGCGGAACGGTTGCCGAGCCGGTAGTCGAAGACTTCGCGCGGAATACCGGTCAGTGTGAAGTGATCGTTGTAGTAGAGAGTGTCGCGCTCGTCGTTGAGTTTCATCGCTTCCACGCGCCAGTTGAGTTTCGTCTCGTCGTTCTCGACGCGCTTCAGCGGATATTCTTTCTGCTGCTCGTAATTGACGTGCAACTCGGCCAGCTTCTTACCGGCCTTGGCGAAGACGTGGAAATCGGCGGACTTGCCGGCCAACGGAATGCGCGGCAGTTCGCGCTTAAGATTCTCGGCGTACCGGGCGCGGTAATCGGGATGATGAAGAAGCGCATAAACGTAGTGGAAAATATCCGGCCGCGTAATTGCATCGTCTTCGTAGTGGTTCTGAAAATGCACCAGTGCCGAAGGTGGAATGTTGTCCCGCCGGTGCTTGCCGTCCTCCGTGTAGGTATAGAGGGGAAAGCAATAGCTTGGTGAGCCGAATCCTCCCGCCACGTCTTTGGATGGTATCTGCTTACAGGTAAGGCAACAGAACGGGCGTTCCGGCGAGAGATTGAGAGCGAGCAAAATGTTCTCACTTCGCGCTTTGGCCGTGGGAAAAACTCCATTGAACGCGCCCGGTCGATCCACAAATAGCGGAGCATGGTAAAGAACCATCTTGGTGAATGGGCGATACAACGATTCACGAATACGCTTGGAAGAGAACTCCGCTTCGGCTTGCTCTACAAGATGCCGCTTCAGTGTCTCGCTCCATTTCACACTTTCGTAATTGACGAAGTCATCGACGTACTTAGGAAGCAGAGCGGGGTCTTTTGGCGGACGGGCCTTATTCTGCCACCGTTGGACCTCGGCATTGTAGTCGTCGGCGAATTGCTCGACGCGTTTCGCCAGTCGCTTCGCGTCGAAGTCGTAAACGACGGAGTCGCGGTTAGTCGAAACCCCAAGTGAGTACGTGCGAAAGACCGTCAAAAAACCAGTGCCGCCGGTGGCCTTCGCGTCCTTGCTGCCGACTGGAATGAACTCTGCGAACTCAGTATCAGTCTTGTTTGTCAGCCAATTGTGCTTCTTATCCGGCTTAAGCGTCCGCCATTTTACGCCTGTGATGGAAACAACATTGTCGAGAAAGTTGTATTTTTGTCCACGCCGCCAATTGACAGGCACGGCGTGGTAGAAAATCTTGGCTGCACGATTCGTCCCGTTGGCACGCGCGAGACGGACGAACAAATTAATGCTGACGCCAACTTGGATGCCAAACACATTGTGTGTAGTGCCGGACAGCTTCGGGTTTTTGCGCACATTTCCACCAAGCTCAAGCACGTAGATAAGATCAAAGTCTCGCGCGAGGTGCTTGCGCATCCCATCGAAAGTATTTTCCGCAACGAAGCTATCGTTGTTCACGTAGCACACGATACCGGCGTCACCAATGCGGTCGCTGGCGAACCGAATAGCCTTCACATACGGATCACTCAGTTTCCGAACGAGGGTTGCCTCGGAGTCCGTGCTGTACGTGCTCTTCACTCGCCGGTCAATTTCGGGATACTTCCGGTTCTTGTTGTTGTCATTTTCGTCAAGCTGGCCGGCGTTGTATGGCGGATTTGCAATGATGACCCTGATTGGCGCTCCCCGCTGACGTTTTACGCGGTCAGTATTCGGCTCGTTAAAGGTGAACAGTTCAGTTTGGTCTTTTTCCGCGGTCTCAAACGTGTCCACAAGGCAGATACCGGGAAACGCTTCGTATTGTCCAATCGCTTCCCAGAAGGCGTGCTCGATGTTCATGGACGCCACATAGTAGGGCATGAGCATCACTTCATTGCAGTGCAGTTCGTCCCGGTATTTGTGTTGCAGCGCACTCCTAGGAATGCGCCGCATGATGTTCACGATGAAATTGCCGGTGCCGGTAAACGGGTCGAGGATGTGAACGTTCTTGTCGGCCAGCGATGATTTGAATTCGGTCTTGAGGACGTGTTCGACGCTGGCTGCCATGAAATCCACGAGTGGCTGCGGTGTGTACACGATGCCGTGCGTGTCGGCCACCTTCACACAGAAGCCTTGGAAGAACCGCTCGTAAACGGTGTTGAGAAACTTCTGCTTCTCGCTGAAGTCGGTGATTGTTTCAGCAGCTTGCTCAATCGCAATGTAGAAATGGTCGAGTGGCTTGGTGAAATCATCGCGTGTGAACTTTCGGGCGGTGAGCGCCTTGATCACTTTCTCGATTTCAACAGCGATAACGTTGCGCTGCATGAAATCGCCGATGTCGAAAATCTTCCGAAAGATGCGCTCGGTAAGAAGGTGCTGAATAATCATCTCCTCGACGGCGCTTTCGGCAAGATTTGGATTCAGCGAGGCGCGGCAGAGACGCAGGAATCCATCAAAGGCCGCTTCGTACTGCGCATTGGTCTGGCGCTCCTTGCGAATGAGGTTGCCGAAACTCGCGCCCAGTTCCGGCATCCGAACCTTGAATTCCTCGATGGCTTTCTCCCAAACGTCAAATGCCTGTGGCCGCCACGTGAAGAAGAGTTCAAGAATGTGGACGAGGTCGTCAGGCTTCGTGAGGTCCGCAACGAAGAGGCGTTCTTTGTCTTGATAAAGGATGGCGCGCCGTGGCTCTTGAAAGAGGATGTTGTCGCGCGGGTAGCCGGCTTTGAACTTCGCTTTGATTTCCTTTTCAAGGTCGTCGTCGGTGTCCTTCGCTTCCCACAGGCCATACCGGAGAACTTGGCTGAGAGAGTCCACGACGGCGGCATCCGGGAAGATCGTTTTCGCGCCCTTGAGCTTGAGGGCGTACTTGGGAATCAGAACGCGGTCGGCCAGCCGCGCACGGTGTACGAGTAGGTCTTCGAAAGCCGAAGACACAGCGCCCTCGTGTTTGACACCGAGCTTTTCGAATTTGGCAAGGGCTGCGTAATAAGCAACGACAGCCTTATGCGTCGGCTTCAACTCCAGCGTTGGCATGGCTGCGAGTATGCCAACGCGTGCCGGTAGGGGCAAGTCCGCGATTGATTGCCGGTACGTCTGCCGGTACGACTGCGCGGCGATTCGCTCAGAAAACCAAAAAGTGCTTGCATCGGTTTTGGGGAACGTGGAGTTTCGCCGCCCCTTGCAGAAAAGCAGGACGCGGAAGCGTGACCGGGAATTTTCTGCCAGAACCTCGACCGTTGATCCGTTTAGAGCCGGCTTTCTTCGGCGTCTCAATGGTGCGAGAGCTGCGCGACGGAGCGGCCGAATTGTTCGGCGCGTGGCGGGTCGGTGTCGGCGTAAATGGCGTGGAGGTTGTGGCACATGCGCAGCAGAATTTGGCGCGAAGTGACCGGGGCAAGCGTGGCCGGGGTGAAGGCGTGGCCCGAGCTTTCGCAGATTTGCCGGCAGTCTTGTTCGTCGGGTATCTGTCCCTCGTTGAAGGCGTCGACAAGGAACTCGGTGGCCGCCGATTGCCATTTCAGCAGAAAGTGGCCGGGCATGCCGATGCCGACCAGCGGGAGATTGAGGCGTTTGCCGACGAGCAGGTAGAGCGCACCGAGCGAAATGGGAATTCCCAGCCGGCGATCCAGCACGCGGTTGAGGTAGGAATTGTCGGGATCGTAGTAGTCCTTGCGGTTGCCGGTGAACCCGAGCGTGCGGAACAGGTACCGGCTGCAGACTTCGATGGTGGCGCGGGGCGTTTCGCGGCTCGTGAGGCGCTCTCTCAACTCGCGCGCCATCTGGTCGAGTCGCGCGTGATAGGGTTTCTCGTCCAGTTCGGGATACCGGGTTTGCGCCAACAGCCAGCAGGCGGTTTCCAGATCAAACTGGCTGCCGCAAGTGGCGCAGAATCGGGCAAACGCGTCCCAGGCGTTTCGCTGCCGGATGGTTTGCAGGATTCGGGTGGCGCCGCGAGCCGCCGTGACGTCAGCTCCGCCGGCCATCGTTTCCAGAAACGCCAGGCCGGGTGCGCCCATCTGCGAAAATCTCTCTTCGAGAAGATCGAGCACGTGCGGGTCGTCGTCGCCGAGGAGTTTTTGCAGGGCGATCCGGTCGGTATCGCGAAGTTCGTTCATGTGGCTCAGTAGAAACTAATGTTTTGCAGCAGGATGTCAAAAGTTTTGAGCGCCCGGCGCTGGTCTTCGGGCGCGATCAGTTCGGGAAAACCGATGGTCAGGATCAGCGAGTCGCCGGTAAAGTCTGGGCGGTTGGCCGGGCCGCGCAGCATGATGTAAAAGAAACCCTCGCGCCGTCCGTTGCGGTCGCGCCCCAGAATCGGACAGTACCGGAAATAGTGATCGCCGAGTGTGCGGCTCACAATGTTGACCGGCTGCGAGGCGAGATCGGGGTCTTTACTCAGCGCGAACACGGTCGCGCAGTACTTGCGCAAGGCGGCATCCATGAATTCATCGCGATGGCCCACGGCCTCTTGCAGCGCCGGGTCCACGGGAAACTTCAGGAACTGACAGGTGATGACGGCGTTGTTGCTCGGGTTGGAGAGAACGCCCATTTGGCCGGCATCGTTCCACGAGGTCTGCCACGGTTCATCGGGTTTCGTCAACAGGACGAATGTGTAGTCGCGAAACGCGCGTTTGATCACCCGGGCCGTCTCGTTCGTCGCGCCCGGCGGCGCGGAGTTCGTCTGCGCCAGCAACGTCGCGCCCGATAGAAGCGCGGCGCAGAGCAAGGTTGACCCGGTCAGCTTCATCGCTTCTGCTCCAGAATCCAGTCCGCCGCTCCGGCAATGTCGCTGGCCACGTGATCGGGTTTCGTTTCATTCTTCGCCAACGTTTCGCGTCCGGCGCCGGTGAGCACGAGAATGGTTTTCGCGCCGGCATTCGTGCCGGCACCGATGTCGCTGGCGCGGTCGCCGATCATGAAACATTGGGCGAGGTCGAGGCCGTACTCGCGGGCGGCTTCGAGGAGAAACTTCGGCTTCGGTTTCCGGCACTCGCAGTTGTCCTCGGGATGGTGCGGGCAGACGTAGTAGCCGTCGAATCGAACACCGGCTTTGCCGAATTGCTCATCGAGGTGCGCGTGAATCTGCTCGACGGCCTCGCGCGTGAAATAGCCGCGGCCAACGCCGGATTGATTGGTGATGATGAACAGTTTGTAGCCGGCATCACGCAAGCGTTTCAATGCGGTGACGGCGCTGAAGATCAACACCACGCGCTTCACCTCGCCCACGTAGTTGGAATCCTCCATGATCGTCCCGTCGCGATCCAGAAACACCGCGCGATTGTTTCGTTGGCTGGTCATGCTGCCGGGATTGTAGTGCCACGATGACGCGGCGCAAGGAGAGAATGCCCCTTTTCACGCGCAAATCAGCCTGCCGTACAATTCTGTTCGGCACCGTCGGCGCACACAGCCGGCGTCCCCCCTTGGGCACAGCACTTGCATATATAAAATGGACGGGAACCGGGGCGAGACGCGTCAGCCGACCTATGAACGCGAATAACGAGAACACGAGTGCCGGCCACGCCGGCGGCGCGAGTCGCTGGCGCGCATCGTTCTTCTCCAGTCTTCGCTGCCGGCTGCTATTGCTGGTGCTTCTTGCCATCATCCCGGCGTTGGGCTTGTCACTCTACACGGCGATGGAATTTCACCGGGATGCCGCGGCCGATGCGCACCGCGATGCTCTCCGTCTGGCCCGCCACGCGGCCGCCCGCCAGAACGATTTGATCAACGAAGCGCATCAACTGCTGGTCCGACTGTCGAAGAAACCCGAAGTGTGGAACGCCGGTACGACCGCGTGTCACGCGGAGCTGGCCGGGTTGCTGGCCCACAATCCGCGCTACGCCAACATCGGCATCGTCCGCCCCGACGGCGAACTATTTTGCAGCGCGGTGCCCCTGGGCGCGCGCATCAACGTGGCCGAACGCGCTTTTTTTCAACGAGCTGTCGAAACACGTGACTTTGCCATCGGGGAATACCGGGTCGGACAGGTGACCGGCAAACCATCGGTTCACTTCGCGTATCCGGTCTTGGACGCCGCCGGCAAGCTGCACGTGATTCTGTTCGTGGCGCTGGATTTGGATTGGCTGAATCAGTTCGCCGCCCACGCGGAATTGCCGCCAGGTTCGACGCTCACCGTGATTGACCGCCGGGGCACGATCCTCGTCCGTCAACCCGATCCGGAAAAATGGATTGGGCGCGCGCTGCCGGAGTCGCCGATGATCAAGGAGGTTCTCCAGCAGCGAGCCGAAGGCGTCACCGAAAGCGCCGGGAGCGACGGCGTCCGCCGGCTCTATGCGTTCACTCCATTGTATGGCAACGGGGAAAGTGCCGGCGCGTATGTGTGCGTCGGCATCCCGACGTCCGTCGCCTTTGCGGAGGCCAACCGGATCGTTCTGCGCAATCTGCTGCTGATCGCAGCGGTCACGATCTTCATGCTGGTGATCACCCACGCCGCCGTGGAAACTTTCATCCGTCGCCGGCTCGACCCGCTTCTAGCCGCGACGCAACAACTCACCAGGGGCGAACTGGCCGCCCGTACCGGCTTGACCAGTGGCCCGGTGGAATTCGTGCAAATCGCCCGCGCGATTGACCAGATGGCCGAATCGCTGCGGCAGCGCGAGACGGAACATCGGCAGACGCTGCAATCGTTGCGTGAAAGTGAAGGATTGTTCCGGGCGCTCAGCGCCCACTCGCCGCTCGGCGTGTTCATGACCGATACGGAAGGTCACGTGACGTACCTCAATGCCCGGTCCCGCCAGATTTTCGGAATCACGTTGATGGAATCCATGGGCGAAGGCTGGGCCAAGCGCGTGCACGCCGACGATCGCCAGCGGGTGTTGAGCACTTGGTTCAGTTTCGTCACCGAAGGCGGGGACTACCATCTGGAGTACCGCGTGCAGTCGTCGCCAGACCAAACCCATTGGGTCGAAACGCAAGCGGCCCCGATGCGCACCGAAGACGGCAGACTCATCGGCTACGTCGGCACCGTCACCGACGTCACCGAGCGCAAACAGGCGGAGGAAGCGCTGCGCCAATCCGAGGAACGCAACCGCAGCATCGTAGAAACGGCGCGCGACGCCATCTTCACCATTTCGCCGGACGGCGTGTTCACCTCGCTCAATCCTGCCTTCGAGACGATCACCGGCTGGTCGCAAACCGAATGGATCGGCAAACCGTTCGGCCCGCTCGTGCACCGGGACGATTTCCCGCTGGCGATGGAGATGTTCGCACGCGTCATGAACGGCGAGAAACCGCCGACGTTCGAGTTGCGCGTCCGTGCCAAGAACGACCAGCGCGTGACGGTGGAATTGACCGTGACGCCGCAGATGCAGGACGGCAAAGTCCTGGGCGTGTTCGGCATCGCCCGCGACACCACGGAACGCAAACAACTCGAAGAACAACTCCGGCAGGCTCAAAAAATGGAGGCCGTCGGGCGGCTGGCCGGAGGCGTCGCCCACGATTTCAACAACGTGCTGACGGCCATCACCGGCTACAGCGAACTGCTGCTGCGTCGCCTGCCGGAAGACGATCCCCACCGGCGCTCCGTCGAGGAGATTCACAAAGCCGGTAACCGCGCCGCTTCGCTGACGCGACAATTGCTGACGTTCAGCCGCAAACAAGTCGTCCAACCCAAAGTGCTGGATTTGGACAGCGTCGTGGGCGACATCGAGAAAATGTTGCGCCGCCTGATCGGTGAGGACATTGAACTGCAAACCGCGTTGCGCGCCGAAGGCGGACGCGTCAAGGCCGACCCCGGCCAGATCGAGCAGGTCATCATGAACCTCGTCGTCAACGCCCGCGACGCGATGCCTGCCGGCGGCAAGCTCGCGATCGAGACGGCCAACGTCACGCTCGATCAGGAATACGCGCGCCGACACACGGACGTTGCGCCGGGCGACTACGTGCTGCTGGCCGTGCGCGACACCGGCACCGGTATGACGGAACAAATCAAAGCCCACATCTTCGAACCGTTCTTCACCACCAAAGGGCAGGGCAAGGGCACCGGCCTCGGCTTGGCCACCTGCTTCGCCATCGTCAAACAGTCCGGCGGTCACATCGTCGTGGACACGGAGTTGGGCAAAGGCTCGGCGTTCAAGATTTATCTGCCGCGCGTCCGCGCCGCAGTCGAACCGGTCACGCCGGTGACCGAACGCGACGACATGCCGCGCGGCACCGAGACCATCCTGCTCGTGGAAGACGAGTCCGTCGTGCGCGAACTCAGTTCGTCAGTGCTGCGCGAATTGGGTTACACCGTGC
This sequence comes from Verrucomicrobiia bacterium, assembly GCA_041495285.1. GTDB lineage: Bacteria > Verrucomicrobiota > Verrucomicrobiia > Palsa-1439 > Palsa-1439 > JBGQCJ01. The sequence goes on along the minus strand of JBGQCJ010000035.1, from coordinate 16,989 downwards.
TCGAAGCGGCCAACGGCGACGAAGCCCTGCGTCTGGCCCAGCAACACGGCGAGCACGATGTTGATTTGCTGCTCACCGATGTCGTGATGCCGCAGATGGGCGGCCGGGAACTGGCCGACAAACTGCGGGCCATCCATCCCAACACCAAAGTCCTTTTCACCTCCGGCTACACCGAAGATGCGGTTCAACAACGCGGCACCAACGATCCCACCATCGAATTCCTCCAAAAGCCATACCGACCGGATTCCCTCGCGCGCAAAGTGCGCGAAGTTCTGAGCCGTCGCCAGAACGTGCCGGCCTAATCTCCGGTCACGTTGCGGGCCAGCCAACGCACCGCGGCCGGCCAACGTCGCAGCGCGCCAATCACCGCCGCCGCCATTCGCGGCCGGTACATCAGCCGCCGCAGCAATTCGTTGGTTCGCCCGCGCGCGCGATACAACGACTTCACCGCCGACGCAAAATCCTCACCGGTACAGATCGCGCGCGCCGCCAGTTCACCGGTACGCAACGCAAAGAAAATGCCCTGTCCCGTGAACGGTTCGGTCACAGACAGCGCGTCGCCGACCAGCAACACGCCGTCGCGGGCCGGACAATTCATTGCCGCGCGCAATGGATGCGCGCTCTGCAGCGGTTCGAGCGGCTCCGGCACAATCCCGATTGACCGGAACTGCGGGTTCTGGCAAACCGTCCGCGCAAACAACTTCTCGCAATCATCATGCCACCGCGCGCCTTCGCGGTTGGTCACGATGCAGAGGTTCACGCGCTCCGCGTCCACACGCACCACGCCACAGTAGCCGCCGGGAAACAAATGCAGTTGCACCCGGTCATCCATCGTGGCCGGCGCGCGAAAGTGCGCTTGAAACGCGATGGGCCCGTTGCGTCCGGTCACGTCCCGCGCCAGCCCGGTCTTTTTTGCAACCATCGAGTGCCGTCCATCCGCGCCGATGATACATCGTAGTGCTACGTATCGGCGTTCGCGCGTCAGCACTTCGCGCGTTGCCGTGATATTGACTGCGGATTCGCCTTCAAAGACGGTCACGCCGCAAGCCTTGGCGTGGTCGAGCAGAGCCAAATCGAACAGACTGCGACGGATGGCGCGCGCGTTCATTTTCACTTCGGCCACGGCGCCGCGCGGCGTCGTAAACACCGCGCCGGTGATGTCGTGCCGCGGTAAGGCGCGAATCTTCTCAGCGGCACCCAGCCGCTCCAGCACCGGCCAGCAGTTGGGATTGATCAGATCGCCACAGACTTTGTGGCGCGGAAATTTTTTGTGCTCGAACAACGCCACGCGCAAACCGCGTTGCGCGCAGAAAGTGGCTGCCGCCGACCCTGCCGGCCCGCCGCCCACGACAATCACATCGAACTCATTCACAGCGAGCAAGAACAATCGCGGCGTTGATGCCGCCGAAGCCGAAGCTGTTGGACAAAATGTAATCCACGTGTGTGTGCCGGCCGATGTTCGGAACGTAATCGAGATCGCAATCGGCACCGGCCACACTCAGATTCAACGTCGGCGGCAGGTAATCATGTTCCAACGCGAGACAACAAATCGCCGCCTCGATTGCGCCGGACGCACCGAGCGGATGCGCATGAAACGGTTTGGTTGAGCTGACCGGAATCTTGTACGCGCGATCGCCGAAGACTTGTTTGATGGCCAGCGTCTCGGCGCTGTCGCCCAGCGGCGTCCCGGTGGCGTGCGCGTTGATGTACCCGATCTGCTCCGGCCCGACGCGCGCATCCGTCAACGCTTCCCGGATGCAGCGCGCGGCGACCGAGGCATCCGGTCGTGGCGCGAGCATGTGATACGCATCGTTGTTGCAGGCGTAGCCGAGCAACTCGGCGGAGAGGTGCGCACTGCGGGCGCGGGCGTGCTCGAATTCTTCCAGGACAAACATGGCCGCGCCTTCACCCATCACAAATCCATCGCGCGCCGCGTCGAATGGCCGACAGATACCTTTGCTCATTGCGTGCAGCGTGTCGAACGCGCCAAACGAAAGCGGCGCGAGCGGTGCCTCGGCCGCCCCGGCAATCATCGCCGTCGCGCGGCCGTCGCGAATGAGGCGCATTGCTTCCCCCAACGCAATGGCGCCGGAGCCGCAACTGTTGGAGTTGGTGTTGCCGGGGCCGGTGAGACCGAATTCAATCGAGATGTGCGAGCCGCCGGAGCCGCCAAACACCAGCATTGCCAGCGACGGATTCACCGCGCGCAAACCCTGCCGGAGAAAAAGCTCGTGCTGATGTTCGGCCAACGCGACGCCGCCCAGCGCCGTACCGGTGCACACGCCCATGTCCGGCGAAGGTTTTAACGCCGCGTCTTCCAAGGCCATCTTGGCCGCGACGAGCGAGAATTGCGCGAAACGATCCAACCGCTTCAACCGCCGGGCGGAAAAGTGCGCGAGCGGATCGAAGTCGGTCACCTCGCCGGCTACCTGCGAGTCGAACGCTCCCGGATCGAACCTCGTGATGCGTCGGATGCCGGACTCGCCACGCAGAATTCCTTGCCACAGGCCGTCCTTGCCGGTGCCGATCGCCGTAATCGCGCCGAAGCCGGTGATGACGACGCGTTTCATGATTTCGTTTCGTTGTAGTAGCGGCTGTCCTCAGCCGCAAGGGAAGGCGTGCCGCTGGGGACAGCGGCTACTACACCCTCCAGGTGCGACTTGAACGCGGCCAGCGTGCGGGAGGCGACCGGTTCAATGAAATGACGCGCGAGCAAACCGGCATACCAACGATCCAACTGGTGCGTGATCCGCACCCGCACGCCGTCGTCGGTTTGCGCGAACGTCCACTTCACGTTCATACCTTTGGTGAACGCCTTAAGATGATGGAAGCGCAGCTCGGGTGGTGCCGAGACCACTTCGAAGCGTGAGGTCCATTGGATCGGCAACCAGCCGCGCCGGGCGGCCATGTTGACGACGAGCGAGTTGCCGTCGCGTTTCACAACGCGAATCCACCGGTAATGCGGCAGCAGCTTCGGCCAGAGTTCGAGGTTCGACGTGGTCTGGAAAATTTTCTCCAGCGGCGCGTGGATGACGATGGAATTCTCGCAATTCATTTCCGTCCGACCAACGCCATGCGAAAGAACACGTGCCGGCGAATCTGGAAGTTTGTCATACCGGCACGCTCGGCCATCGCGTGGAGTTCGGGGGCGGTGAAGGCGCGTTCGCAGGAGGCTGGCGCGTCGAAGCGAGCGATGGGATTGGTGATGATGGTGCGAGCCATGAGTTTACTCAGTCCAATCGCCACGCGATTCCTCCGCAGATCGTTCACGATGAACCCGACGCGCGCAATATCATGGATGCGCCGCAGGATTGCAATCGCATCGGTCTCGGCAAAATGATGCAGCGCGAGCGCGCACAGCACGACGTCGAAGCTACCGGGCGCGTAGGGCAGGGCGAGCAGGTTGTGTTGCTCGAAGCGAATCTGCGGAAAGTTCGCTGACCGCTCCCGCGCAATCGCGAGGATTTCCGGGTTGCCGTCCACGGCGGTAATCGTCACGTTCAATCGCTGGGCGATGGCGCGCGGCACGTCGCCGGCGCCGGTGCCGAGGTCGAGAATCGTGCGTGGCCGAAAGTCCGGCAAGTAGCGGAGGGGGATGGCGATGCCGCCGAGCCGGCGGTTGATGGTTTCCAACACCGTGAGATCGGCGCGCAGCAGGGCGGGATCGTTGCCGGTCCGATCCATCATCTCCGGCACGGCCGGATCGAATCGGCGCGGCGGCGTCATCGGTTCAGCGCGAGCACGGCGAGCATGCGGCCCGTTTTTCCTTTTTCGGTGCGGTAGGAGAAGTACCGGTCGAGATGACAAGCGGTGCAGAGGCGCGGGTTGTGAATGTCGGTGACGCCGGCCTCCTGCAACTGCTGTTCGATGTCCGACCAGATGTTTATTTCGTAATGGCACGGGCCGATGGACGGGCTGATCAACGCCAGGCAGTCAGGCGGATGGGTGCCGAAGTTTCGTTGCATCGTCATCACGGCGTTGCCGACGATATTTCGTTCCGTGCCCGCTTTGCCGGAATGGACGAGAGCGATGGCGTGCGTGCCGCGATCGACGATGAACACGGCCGCGCAGTCGGCGCAGCGGATGACGAGAGGGAGATTCGCGGTGCGTGTTGCAAGTGCGTCCACAGCGGAAACGCCGCCGGGCTCGGCGGTCTCGACCAGCGCGACGCCGTTGCCATGAGTTTGCTGCGCGGAGACGTGATGAGCAGGATCAAAGCCGAGCGAATTCAGAATGTGATCTTGGAAACGGTCCGTCTTCGTGTTGGCCGCGGTGCGAATCGTGAAGGCGTGCGTGATGAAATCGAGCTGGCTGAGCGGGGCGTACGTTTCCCATTGCATGGGATCAGTCGGACATTTTCACGGTCAGGCCGGTGACGCGTTCGAGGGTGGCGATGGCGACGTTGTAATCGTGCAACGACTGGATTTCGTTGGAGCGGGCGTCGGTGAGCGCCGTTTGCGCGCTGAGCACGTCGAGTTGCGTGCCGGTGCCGGCGCGGAACCGGGCTTCCGCGAGTCGCAAACTTTCTTCGCCTTGCTCGACGGTTTTCTTCGAGGCTTCGATGAGTTCGAGAGCCTGAAGGTAAGCGGAGTAGGCCTGCCGGACTTCCAGTTCGACGCTGCGGCGTTCGTCGGCGTAGTCCAACTCGGCTTCGTTGAATCTGGCGCGGGCTTGTGTGACTTGGCCGTGAGTGAGCATGCCGTCGAAGAGCGCCCACGTGGCGGTCGCGCCGGCGGTCCAACCGTTCTTGGTTTGGTCAACCTGCGTGCCGAACGTTGTGTCGGCGATGCCGTAGTCGCCGAAAACCTTGACCTCCGGCTTGTAGCCCGATGCGGCGACCTTGACGCCTTCGCGGGTGAGGCGGACCTGTTTCTCCGCCTGTTGGTACTCGGGCCGGTGGGCGAGCGCTTGCGTGAGAGCATCGTCCAGACTCCAAGACCGGTGTTCGTAGGTCAGTTCGCCGGTAAAGGTGATTGGCGTGAAATCCTGCCGTTGCTGCTTGGGCGAATCAATCGCCAGAAGTTTCACGAGCGCCTCGCGGGAGAGACGCAGATCGTTTTGCGCGCGGATGAGTGGAGGCTTGGCGTTGGCCAGTTCGACTTCGGCGCGCAGAACATTGAAGCGCGGGACGGCGCCGGCGTCGAAGCGGTGCTGGGCGTCCTGCAATTGTTCTTCGAGAAGTTTCACCGATTGCTGGCGGACGGCGACGAGCGATTTGTTGAGCAGGATTTGGTAGAACGCGGTGCGGACGTTGAGGATCGTCTCGGCGACGACGCGCTGGAAATCGAGCGCGGCGATTTGGTCGGTGAGTCTGGCGGCGCGCCACGCGGCGCGGACGCGGCCGCCGGCGTAAACGAGTTGCGAGAGTTCCACCGTGGCGCTCCACGGCTCCTGCTGGTTGGGCGTCGGCCCGGTCCCCGAGCCGGGGAAAGAGTCGATGAATCGTTTCTCGATGCGCCGGTACGAGCCGTTGGCGGTGAGCTGCGGGAGCGCGGGTGCGCGCGCTTCGACGATCAGGCCGCGGGTGCGCCGCAATTCCTCCTGCGCCTTCAGAACGGCCGGATTCTGTTTGAGCGCGAGGTACATGCAATCTTGCAGCGACAACGTGGGAGCCGCCGGCGGAGCGGGCGCGGCCGGCTGGTCTTCGCCGGAGGATTGAGCCGCGTGAGTGAATGTGAGAAGGGCGGCCATGAGACCGCAGAGGATCGTTTTCATTTCTTAAGATTCGAGTTGGCTGGTGCGTCGGGGATCAGTTGGTTGAACGGCTCAGGTGAACAGTGGTAGTTCTGAAGGGCGTTCTGTTTGGTTTGCACGGCGAGCGCGTATTGTTTGGTTTCGAGGAACACTTGGGTCAGGCCGTAGTAGGCGGCGCAGATGTTGTCGCGCACGAGCGCGCAGTCGGCGTTGAGCCGGGGCTGACCTTGCGCAAAGACGACGGCGCAGCCTTCCTTGTCGATTTGCCGGTAGACGTCAACGAGCAACCGCAACGCTTCGACGCGCGAGCTGTCGAGGAGCAAGGCTTGCAGGAGCGCGTTCACCGCTTCTTCGGCGTGACCGGAGGAAAGGTAAACGGAGGCGATGCTCAGGTACGAATCGGGATTGGTCGGCGCGAGGTGGCGCATGTAGAGGTAGGCGTCGAGCGCGTTTTGATACTGGGCGAGTCGCATGTAGGACAAGCCGAGATTCCAGTAGATTTCGTGGTTGCCAATGTCTTGAATCTGCTCGGGTTTGCGGCCGCGTTTGAGTTCCTTGCGGTGGTTGTCTTCGTTGAATTCGCGGTCCAGCGGCACAGCGCGGGCGAGCGCATCGGCGGATTTCTGATACCACGGCATGCTCAAGGCGGTGGGGATGCGGCTGCCGTCGGGCGCGCGTTGGGCAAGCGCGTCGCCTTTCATCCGGTAGTACGCGCCGAGATGCAGCAGGACGATCTGGGTCTTGTCGGTGACGGCGAGGGCCTTCTCGCCTTCTTCGATAATGCGATCCAGTTCCTTGTTCTCGGGCAAGGGATCTTTCTCGTACAAGGCGAAGGCGAGCGACTTGTGCGTCTTGAAACTATCCGGACAAACCAGCACCGCTTGCGACCAAAGTCGCTCGTCATCCTGCCAGTCGAAATTGCGGACGAACGCGCGCGCGCCGTAGGCGATGACGATCAGGCTGAGTGCCGAGCGGGCCACGACTTGCAACCAGATTTTTTGCGCCCAAGTGGACACATCCAGCCGCGGGATGAAGCGGCGACAAATGGCATAGACGGCAATCATCACGCAGCCGGCAAAACCGATGGAGGGCGTGTACATGAAACGTTCGGCCATGATGCTGCCGATGATTTTCAGGATATTGGCGGTGGGCAAAAACGTTCCGAAGAAAAACATGACGAAAAAGAACACCGCTTTGTTGCGATGATAGTTGCGAATCGCCACGAGCAGCACGGTGATGACCGCCACCAGCGCGATGATCGCCTTCCAATCCTCCCAATGGCTGAACTGCCAGTTCACCAACGGAATCTCGTTGTAGGAATAATCGCAGGACAGCGTTTGCGGCCACACCAGCAGCCAGAAATACCGGCCAATGACCTTGATGGCGGTGATCCGCTGCGTCCAGAAGTCCGTGCCGGGAATCGCCAACGGATTGTCCACCCACGGCAGCTCCGGCGGGCGCAGTTTCTCGAAGACTTGCGAGCGCACGTACCCCAGCGCGACAAACGGCGGCACCAACGCCACGTACCCCTTGGTGGCGAACCCCCAAAAATTGGCGATGAAATTCGCCAGCCAGTTGGGATGCTTGCGCTGCATCCGGTAGGTGAAATCGTAAAGCCCCATCACGCCCAGCACCACCACAGCGCTTTCCTTGCAAAACACGCCGACCGTTGTGGACACCGTGAGAGCCAGCAACCACGGCACTTTGCGCCAGCCGGTCGAGGTCGTGCTCTTCACGTAGAGCAGAAACCCGGCAAGCACAAAAAACGTGCTGAACAAATCCGCGCGTCCGATGATATTGGTGACCGACTCCGTGGCGACCGGATGCGTGGCAAACAAGGCTGCCGTGAAAAACGCCGGCCACAACTTGTCCATCAACACCAGCACCATGAAGTACACCAACCCTGCGTTCGCCCAATGCAGGAAAAAATTGATCCAGTGATATCCCGCGACGTGATCCTTGTTGCCGAGAACCGCGTAATTGACCAGGTATGACAGCGTGGTCAGCGGCCGGTACAACCCGCTGACCGCTTTCGGCCACCAATAATCCTGCGAGAAAATCAGGTTCACGTTGGGGCGATTCGCGTCGCGCAGGCGCGGGTCTTCGAGGATGATGAACTTGTTGTCCAGCGCAAAGCCCGTGGTGAACGAGTTGGCGTAGGTGAGCAAAATGATCGTGCCCAGCGTCAGCAGGATCGCCAGATGATAGCGCAAACCGATGGGCGACCACAGCATCGTCTTGGCTGGCGAATCGGAAACCGATGCCTCCTCCAATGTTGCGCCGGCTGATTGCTCTGTTCCTGATGTTTCCATCGATCCTGTCACGCCCGCTCCAACGCCTCCCTCGGGCGGTGAACGGATTCAAACTCTGTCAGCAGCACCCCGCAAAGTCAAAAAAATTCGCGGCCCGCAGCTTCCCGTGCCGGTTGCCGTTGCGCGCGCCGCTTCGCGGTAGTATTCTCCCGACGATGACGACACCGGCACGAGTTTTTGTGGGCACCGCGGGCTGGAGCTTTCCGGACTGGGAGAACGTCGTCTACCCGCGCGGCAAGACAGCGACACGTCTACGAACGATCGCCGAGTATCTCGATTGCATCGAGGTGGACAGTTCCTTCTACCGGCCCCCGTCGCCGCGCGCGACGGAGAACTGGGTGAAAAACTTGGCCGACCGACCAAAGTTCCGATTTCTGGCGAAAGCATGGCAACGTTTCACGCACGAGCGGGCGCAACGTTGGGCACAAGATGAGTTCAACTTGTTCACGCGTGGGCTCGCACCGTTGCGCGAGGCCGGCAAGCTCGACGCGCTTCTCTTCCAGTTACCGTGGTCGTTTCGCAACGACGCGCCCAACCGCGACTGGCTGGCCGCCATTGCCGGCAGCTTCGCCGGCTGGCCGGTCGCCGTCGAAGTCCGGCACGACTCGTGGGATGATCCAGAAATTTTTCGTCGGCTCGGCGTGATCTTCTGTAACATTGACCAGCCGCAATTGAATCATTGCTTGCCGGCGACCGAGATTGCCACCACGCCGACCGGCTATTACCGGCTTCACGGACGCAACGCCCGAAACTGGTTTCGCGAAAAGCAGGACGTGTACGGAGGCCGGTACGACTATCTGTATTCCGACGCCGAGCTGGACGAATTGCTTCCGAAGATCAATCACGTCGCCGCGCAGACAAAAAAGATTTTCGTCATCTTCAACAATCACAAAGACGGCAAAGCCTTCGCCAACGCGCTCCAACTCAAAGCCCGGCTCGGCAGCGCACAACCGGTCCGCGCGCCCGCCTCGTTACTCAAGCATTTTTCTGCCCTGCGCGCCTGCGCGATTGCCGACGGCGGGGAGCAATTGCCGTTGGTCTGACGAAAACCAGTTGCAAACTGACCGGGAGGTACATAAAATTCAATCGGCGTTTCACGGAGAGGACTAAGAGGCAGGCACGATGCTCGGGAAGATATTGATTCCATCGGATTTGTCGCACGTCTCCAATTCCGTTTTCCCCTACGCCGTCACGCTCGCGCAAGTCTTCGGCAGCAAACTCTACCTCGTTCACGTGATGGACCCGGCCTCGGTCAACGAGCCGGAACGACTCGAAGATTTCCCGCGACTCAGCAAGTTTTTTTCCGCCGAACGCGACGCGCCCGATCTGCCGCATCTGAAACACAGCGTCCCCATCGCCAAAATTTACCGCTACAGCAAGAGCGTGCCGGAGGTCATTCTGGACTTTGCCAAGAGCAAGCAGGTGGACCTCATTTGCATGGCCTCGAACAACAACGGCACCGGCTTGGCCTGGTGGTCGGCGGGCCGGCATATCGATCGCGTCATCAAGAATGCGCCGTGCTCTGTGCTCTGCATGCGCGGTCGTTCGATCAAGGAGAAGGACTGGAAGCGGCCGCGGTTCAAACACATCCTGTTGCTTGTCGAATTGGGTCCGAACGGCGTCACGTCGTTGGTGAAAGTTTTGCCGTGGGTGCAGAAGTTCAACAGCATGCTCCACATCTTCCCGCTGTTGAACAGCCAACAGATCGCCCTCGCCAGCGACAGTTCACTGCGCGAAGTCAGCAAACTGAATTCCGCCTACACCAACGTCCTGCTCTTCGCCGACCCCGATAAACGCATGCGCAACCTGATGAACTTCGTCGGCAAAACGCCGATCGACCTGATCGTCATGACGCCGCGCACCCGGGCGCAGCTTTCCACGCCGCTGATCAGCGACATCGTCGCCCAGCTACTGAAGGTTACCGAAAGTCCGATCCTGCTGCTGCGCTGAAACGACTTGCTCCAGCGCCCGCCGTTGCGCCGCCGGCATGGCGATGCGACGGAGTTGCCGGCGACTGAACCATCGCCCCTCGGAAGTCTTGCCGGCAAACACCCGCAACGTAATCCGACGATTCGTAATCGTGTGCCGCAATGTCAGCAGATGCCGGGACGATTTGCCCGCCGGCAACTCCCACATCCCGGCCAGCAAACCGGTCCGGGGCCGTTGCCGGAGCAAGATCGAACCGTTGCGTCGGACAAACAAAACGTCTTGCGTGACGCGTCGGGTCCGGCGTCGCTTGCGTACCGGAAACGCATCGCCGCGCGTCGCGCAAACGCGATGTAACGGACAAACGTCACAACGCGGATTCGCCGGTACGCAAACGAGCGCGCCCAGTTCCATCAATGCCTGATTGAAATCGCCGCAGTTCTCTGCCGGCAGCAGTTGCTCGGCGATGGCCCAATGTTTGTCCTCGACGCCGAATACCCGGGCGAACACGCGCGCGACGTTGCCGTCCACCACCGGCGCGCGCTCGTCAAATGCAATGCTCGCAATCGCCCCGGCGGTGTAGCGACCAATGCCGGGAAGTTTGCGCAGTTCTTCGACCGTCCGTGGGACGCGACTTCCGGTAAGCTTCGCCGCCCGGTGCAAATTCCTCGCGCGCGAGTAGTAGCCGAGACCTTCCCAAAGTTTCAGCACGCGCGAGTACGGCGCGCGCGCGAGCGATTCGATGGTCGGGAACGCGCGCAGCCAACGCCGGTAATAGTCGCGCACGACCTCGACACGCGTTTGTTGGAGCATAATCTCACTGACCCAGATCCGGTAAGGGTCACGCGTGCGCCGCCATGGCAAGTCGCGGCGATGCCGGCGATACCACCGCATAAGATCGAGGTGGAACGCCATCTGTGTTCGGCGCCGGTCTCCAGACCGCGCCGAATGTTGTGCGGGGTCGGGAGACCCACGCACAACAGGGGTTTTAGCGTTGACCCGCGCGTTGCCGGTGTGGAATCGTGTCGCCATGGCCGAGCGGACATCCTACACATGCACGCTGACTGCTGACAAGATTGCGCAACTGAAGCGCGACTTGGAGGCGCGCGGGTTCATGTTCCGCGATCTGCCGTACGCGCACTTTGCCGCAGAGCACCGGGGCGAGAAGGTGAACGTGGCGGTGTACACCAGCGGCAAGCTGGTCGTTCAAGGGAAGGGTACGACGGACTTCGTGCAGTTCTATCTCGAACCGCAATTGCTCGGCGAAGCAAAGCTCGGTTACGAACACATTCTTGATCCGACGATGCTTGAGCCGCGCATCGGTGTGGACGAAAGCGGCAAGGGCGATTTCTTCGGGCCGCTCGTGGTGGCCGGTGTGTTTGTGAACGAAGCGGCGGCGCGGAGCTTGATGGAAATCGGGGTCAAGGACAGCAAGCTCATCAAGAGCGACGCGCGGATTGCCGACGTGGCCAAGCAGATTCGCGGGACAGCCGGCTGCGTGTGGAATGTTGTGCCGGTCGGCCCGGAGGCTTACAATCGACTGCACCTCAAGATGCGCAACGTCAACGACATCCTCGGTTGGGGCCACGCGCGCGTGATTGAGAATTTGCTGGCCAAGGTGGATAGTCCAAAGGCAATCTCCGACCAGTTCGGCAACAAGAAGATCATCGAGCGGGCATTGATGGAGCGCGGCAAGAAAATCAAACTGGTGCAACGCCACAAGGCCGAAAGCGATCTGGCGGTCGCTGCGGCTTCGATCATCGCGCGCGACGAATTCGTGCGCCGGTTGCGCGCGCTCGGCAAAGAGTTTGGCGTCGAGTTGCCGAAGGGCGCGTCGCAGGCGGTGCAGGACGCGGCGGTGGAGTTGGTCGGCAAACACGGACGCGAGGCGCTGGCGAAGGTGGCGAAGATGCACTTTCGGACGGCCCAGAAAGTGTTGCAGGCGGCCGGGGTATGAGAGGCGCAATCATTTTGATCGTGGCGGTGGTCGTCCTCGGCTACCTCGGTGTGAAGTTCGGCACGATGGTCAAGTCGAAGAGCGATCTGACCGAGCGGGTCGATTACCGGCTGGATTTTGTGGACGAGACCTCGATCGCGGCGGTGAAACAGGACTTGGTGCATGATGCACAGCGGCTCGGAATTGAACTCGTGCCGGACAACATCGACATCACGTACACCGACACCGAGCGGCGCACGCTCCCACAGAAGTTGCTCGAAGGCCGCGTCGCGCAGTTCGTCAACAAGCAGGTTGCCATCAAGGTGCGCTACGTCGTGCGCATTCTGGGCGTGCCGTTTCATCAGGAAATCAGCAACCACAAGATCAAGCAAGTCCAGGCGCAACGGGTCGAGCCGAATTCGGGACTGGTACCGTCTCTGGACGGGACTGAGTAACCGGAGTATCATTGCGCGATGCCGCTTTACGAATTTGGTTGCGAAGAATGTGAGAAGGATTTCGAGCTGCTCGTGCCGGGCACGAATTGGAGGGGCACCGCCTGCCCGCATTGCGGCTCAAAGAAGCTGACGAAGAAACTTTCCGTGTTCGCCGCGCAGAACGCGTCGGCATCCTCACCAGCCCCGCAAGCCTGTGCCCGTCCCGGCGGTTGCGGCTGCGTCGGTGGACGGCACCGGCATTGATGCTTGAACTGGAGGAGAGAGGCGATGAAGAGGATTCTATTCTTGCTGCCGGTCATCTTCTTGGTGACAACGGGACGTGCCGAGGACAAGAAGCTCTGGGCGAAATCGTATTTGAACCAGAAGGCTCCCGATCTGGTGGTCGAGAAGTGGATCAGCGCGCGGCCGGACCTGAAGGGCAAATATGTGCTGATTGATTTTTGGGCGACATGGTGCGGGCCGTGCCGGAAGGCTGTTCCCGAGCTGAACAAGTTTCATGAAAAATTTCGCGACAAGCTCGTCGTGATCGGGCTCTCCGACGAATCAGAGGAGACGATCAGGAATTTCAACAAACCGGCACTCCGGTACTTCAGCGCGATTGACACCCAGTCACGAACGGCGAAGAAATTCGAGGTCAAAGGCATTCCGCACTGCGTCATTCTCGACCCGGAAGGATACGTCCGCTGGGAAGGATATCCGTTCTTGGAGGGGCATGAGTTGACCGAGGAAGTCATCCAGTCAATTCTCGCGCGGAAGTAGGCGGCCGCCGCCTATTGCTGTTTCTCCAGCCAGTCGGCCCAGGTGCGGGCGGTGGAATCGGCGGCGCGGGAGGCGTTGTTGGGTTGCGCGCGGGCCACGTCTTCGAGGAAACGCACCACGTCGGTTTGCGACTCGGCGCTGCCGGTCCGCAAGACCTCCACCAACGTCTGCTTGCCGGCGGCGTCTTTGAGCAACCACAATTGCTTGGCGCACTCGGCGCGCACCTGCGCGTTGGCAGACTTCAACCCATCGCGCAGAACGCCGCGCGCTTGCGGCGAGCCGATCTCCCGCAGTTGCGCGGCAAAATTCGGACGCAACCGGTAATCCGCCAGCAACAGTTCGCGCAGGTAGGGAATCACCGCTTCGGCGCGCATATCGTTGAGGCAGAGCGCGGCCTGCCGGCGCACGCGGGCGGTCGAATCCTTCCGGGTCACCGCCAGCAGCGCGGCGGCAGCTTGCGCGTCTTCGTCGGCGGCCAATGTTTGCAGCGCTTCGAGTCGGACGCGCGTGTCACGGTCGCTCAGCACTTCCATCACGGCGGCGCGAATGGCGTTGTGATATTTGCCTTTGGCTTCCGTTGTGTCGCGGCAGAAACGCAGGCCCGCCACGGCGCCGGCGCGCGTTACCGGGTCTTCAGCGTCCACGTTGCGCAGATACACCGGCAGCAACGCCGTCGCCGGCGCGCCTTGAAAGTGCAACCATTCGGCGAGCGTTTCGTTCGGCCCGCGCGTCTTCAACTTGGCGAGGCAAGCGTCGAGCACCGCTTTGGGGTCGGGCAGAAAGTTGAGTGCGTTGGCGGCGCGGCGGCGGATGGCTTGGTCTTCGTGGTACAACGCTTCCAGCAACGGGTCGGTGGCCTGCCACACGCCGGTAAATCCGAGGAAGTCCACGGCAAGCGCGTCGCCTTTCTCAGCTTGGTCCGAGAGCCGGGAGATGCGCACGTCGAGTTTCGTCGCGGTGGTGGGAATAATCTCGAACTCAATCGCCGCGCTCCGGACAACGAGGCGCTGCCCCTTGTCGACGGTGCCGTTGAACTGCGCGTTATACGCACCTTGAACGCGGTAGCGGCCGGGGTCGGGCGGCATCATCCAGTAATTGAGGAACAGTTTGCGCTCGTGTTTATCGTGGCGTTTGATCGTGTACCACGCGCCGATCCAGTTGCCAGCCTTGGGCAGGGTGCGCGGAATCGGCAGCGCTTTGCCGGTAAGGTCGGCCACCGCAAACACCAGACCGTCGAGCGCCCCGGTCTCCTCGGTGCTGGTCTGCACGGCGTACTCGGTCTCGCTGTGGTTGATGATCTCGACGGTGAGCGGGATGGCCTCGCCGACTTCAAATTCGGATTTGTCGAGACGCAGGGAGATGTCGAGCTTCAGATCAGGAGGCGGAGGCGGTGCCGCAAAAAGCGCGATGGGCAAAATACCGGCCAACCCCACCCAGATTGCCGCGCCGAAATATCTCCACCGTGTGACCACGGTCGCCTCCCCGCGCAATTCTCTCAAACCGCAATAGCATCATGCACTAACTCGCCCGGCTTTACAACCCGGTAAGAGCACTACTTGAACAGCGGCAGGACTTGCTTGAACTGATCCGTACCGGCCTCGCGCAGGAGCTCGAACACCGCCGACTCGACTGTCGTGATGACCGCGCCGCAATCGCGCAGGCGTTCGACGGCGACCTTGTGGTCGTGCCGGTGCCGCGAGCAAATCGCGTCGGCGCAAATGTAAACGAAATAATCCTTCATCAGATCAATCGCCGTCTGCTGGACGCACACGTGCGCTTCGATGCCGCAAAAAATGATGCGTTGCCGGCGCAGATCCTTGACCGCCCGCATGAACTCGTCCGATCCGCAGCACGAGAACGCCATCTTCTCCATCGGCTTGATGCCGGGCGTCGCCTCGGCGATCTCAGCGCATACCGGACCGAGCCCTTTGACGTATTGCGCGGTCACGAGTGTCGGAATTTTCAGAATGCCGGCAGCTTTGATGAGCCGTTGCATGGCCGCGAGCGCTTCGGCACGTCGCGGCATGACGTTCATGAGTTTCTCCTGCACGTCAATCACGACGAGCGCGGAGTTCTGCGGAGTCAGTCGCCAGTCAGACATGGCAGTTTCTTAACCGCAAATGGACGCAAATTCACGCGAATATTCGCGTCTATTCGTATTCATTCGCGGTCGGTCTCCAGTAACAACACGCTCGCCGTGAACAACACCGCCGGCGTCATCGCCGCGTTGATCGACTGAATCGCCGCATCTAACGAGGAAGTCGGCATGACGTAATTCTACCACGAAGCTATTCGGGAACGCGACGGTTTGCTGACGCCGTCGGCGACATTCGCGCCTGTTGACTTCCACGCGCTCGTCGGTAAGATTGCGGCATGACACTCACTGCCGTCCTGACGCCAGACCCGAAGAGTGGCTACGTTGCCTATAATCCCGAAACGGGCACGACCACAGAGGGCGAGACGGTTGCCGAGGCGCTCGCGAATCTGAAGGAGGCCACGGAGTTGTATCTCGAGGAGTTCCCGATCACACCGGCCACCTGACGAAACTGGTTGAAACGGCGCGCAACATCCACTACTTTCCAGCCTAGCAATGCCGACGATTGGATTCACTTACTGGCAAGATGGCGACATGTGGCTGGGATATCTGGACGAGTTCCCAGACTACATGACCCAAGGCACGTCCCTCGACGATCTGAAGGACCATCTCATCGATCTCCACAAGGATCTTTCCGGCGGACTGATTCCGTCAGCGCGTCGGCATGCCGAGATGCCGCTCAAGTGAAGCGACGGGAACTGATCAAGAAGATCGAGCAGGCAGGCGCGGTGTTCATTCGTCATGGTGGGAGGCACGATTGGTATCAGAATCCCGAGACGAAGGTTTGTCAGCCTGTTCCCCGTCATAATGAGATCAAAGAGCATCTAGCCCGGCACATCATTCGGATGCTCTCAGGCAAACAAGAAGCTCACTGACCGAGCATCTTTACGAACTCTACCTCACTCAGCGTCTTCAGTCCGAGCTTACCGGCCTTGTCGAGCTTTGAGCCGGCGTCTTCGCCGACGATGAGGTAGTCGGTCTTCTTGCTGACGCTGTCGGTAACGGTCGCGCCGGCCTTGCGCAGTGCTTCCTTCGCTTCGTCGCGTGAGAATTTCTTCAGCGTGCCGGTGACGACGACGGTCTTACCGGCGAACGAGCCGGTCGCGGCCGGGAGGCCGCTCCTACGAGACGCTTTCATTCGTACGCCGGCTTTACGCAGTTTCTCGATGACAGCTTGGTTGCGCGGATTTTGAAAGAAATCGTGAATGCTCTCGGCCATGACCGGGCCGACGTCTTCGGCTTGCTGCAATTCCTCGATGCTTGCCGACGCGAGCTTGTCGAGATCGTGGAAGTGGTCGGCGAGCTTGCGCGCCCCGCCTTCGCCGACATGCAGGATGCCGAGTCCGTGGATCAGTCGCCAGAGTTCGCGATTCTTGCTCTCGGCGATGGTGTTGACGACGTTGGTGGCGGATTTCTCGGCCATGCGTTCGAGGTCGGCGAGTTGTTCGACGGTCAACGAGTAAATGTCGGCCACATCGCGGACGAGTTTGTTGTCCACGAGTTGGTTGACGAGCACTTCGCCCATGCCTTCGATGTCCATCGCGGCGCGCGAAGCGAAGTGGCCGATGGTACGCTTGAGTTGCGCGGGGCAGGCGATGTTCTCGCACCGCCACGCGACGAATTCGGGATCGCGGTGCACCGGGCCGCCGCAAACCGGGCACTTCGTCGGCATCTTGAAAATCTTCTCTTTGCCGGTACGTTTCTCTTTCACGACACCGACGACGGCCGGGATGACCTGACCGGCTTTCTCGATGATGACCGTGTCGCCGATGCGGATGTCTTTGCGTTTGATTTCCTCCTCGTTGTGCAGCG
>JBGQCJ010000034.1:0-36419 GCA_041495285.1 Verrucomicrobiia bacterium | reverse complement strand
CTTGGGGCAGCGTTGTCGGTGGCAGCGGCGGCACGACGGCCAGTTACACCACGGCCAATCTGACGCAGACGACGAAGTTCCGCGCACATGTCACCAGTGGCACTTGCTCCGCCGCTGATTCCTCCGTGGTGACAGTGACGGTGAACTCGCCGCCATCGATCACCGTCCAACCGCAGGCCACGCCGGTGTGCAGCGGTTCCAGTGCGAACTTGACGGTGTCGGCCAGCGCCACTCCCGCGCTCGGCACAGGCAACTACGCGTGGCGCCAGCGCGGCTCCGGCTGGGGCAGTGCCTGGACGTTCAACGACAACGGCGGCACGCATGGCGTGTGGTCCTCCCCCAACATCAACACCGGCGGTCAGGCGTGGGCCATGAACCAGCCGAATGCCGCGACGACGGACGCGCTCCGTCTATTGGGCAGCGCGTTGACTGTTGGCCAGACCTTCGCTATCGACATGCAGCACATCAACATATGGAACGGAGGATCGGTGGGGTTCGGCCTGCAGAACAATGGCCACGCCAACAACCGGTTCGAGTTCTACTTCCACGACGGCGAAACCAATTACCGGATCAATGACTCCATCAGTGACCGGGATACAGGAGTTCCCTTTACCTACAACGGCCTGCATATTGTCCTCATGCTCACAGGCATAGACACCTACTCGGTATCGATCACGCCTATCGGCGGATCCACAACCGTGATCACCGGCACATTGACAGGGACCGCCGGCGACGCTATCGACAAGGTGCGGCTGTTCAATTACTACGCGGGCAGCGGGTCGGATAAGGATGTGTTCTGGAACAACATCAGCTATGGTGCCACAGATGATAACGCCGGCAACTACACCTCAGGCTGGAGCGGCGACCTCGGGCAGAAGCCGTTGTCCAACGGCAGCGGCATTTCGGGCGCGACCACCGCGACACTGACGGTCAACCCGGCCGCGGCCGGCAGTTACGACGTGGTCATTAGCAACTCCTGCGGCAGCGTGACCTCCAGTGCAGCCAGCTTGACGGTGGACTCGCCGCCGACCACGGCGAGCATCAGTTCGAGTCCACTGAACGTGTGCGGATTGACCTCGGGATCGCTGGGCGGGAACAGCGCGAGCGTGGGCAGCGGGGCTTGGGGCAAAGTCAGCGGGCCGGGCAATGTGAGCTTCGGCGACGGTTCCTCCGGCAGTTCGACGGCAACGGTGGATGCGTACGGCACCTACGTGTTGCGCTGGACGATCAGCAACGGCACCTGCACGCCGTCCACGGCGGATGTGACGGTCAACTACAATTCGTTGCCGGCGGTGACGGCAGGCAATGGCGCGCCGTTCTACAGTGGCCACTACACGATCGCCAATGGTCAGGCCTTGGCGTTGAACTCCAGCTCGGCCACGGCCACCAGTTACTCTTGGAGCGGGCCCGGCGGTTTCAGTTCAGCGGCGCAGAATCCGACAATTGCTAGTGTGACGGGAGCCTCGTCGCCCTACAGTGATTACACCTACACCGTCACGGTGACGGATGGCAACGGGTGTCAGGGGACGGCCTCCACGACGGTCCGGGTTTTGACCGGCGATGCGGCGGGCGTGCCGGATAGCTGGAAGACGGCGCACGGGTATTCAAGCTCGAAGCCTTCGAGTGACTCCGGCGCCAACGGCATGACGCTGCTGCAGAACTATCTGGCGGGCGTGGATCCGACGAACACGGTGGGCGATCGTTTGAAGATCGCGAACATCTCAGTGACCCCGGCCGGCCTCGTGACCGTCGACTGGAACAGCAAGCAGGACGGGACGACGGCGCAGCGGCTCTATGACGTGTACTACACCACCGGACCGTTCAGCAATGGCGTTGCCTGGACGCGCCCGCTGTCGAATGAAGCTCCACAAGGCGCCGCCAGCGGCGTCGAGGATGACGTCAGTGCGGCGACCATCACCCAGCGGTTCTACCGCGTGACCATTGCCGGCCACACCAACGATGTGGCCACACCGGAGATCGCGGGAGTGCACACACTGCATCTGGTGGAGGGCGCCAACTATGTGTCACTGTCCATGCTGCCGGGCACCAACACCCTGTTGAGCGTCCTCGGTACCAATCAGTTGCCGCAGGGCAGTTCGGAAAGCACTGCGACGACCGTGGACATCTGGGATCAGAACAGTCAAGTCCCCGGTGCCACCTACTGGCTGGCGACGGGGGACAACGGCTGGATACACCACGGCAATAACGCGCCGTCGAATGGCGTGTTGCTGGATCCAAATAAAGGCTTGGCGATTACGATCCGTGAGGGTCAAGGCGCCCAGACGCTGCGCATCGTGGGGTTTGTGCCGACGGCCAACGAGATCCAAGTGGTGCAAGGCACCAACGGTTATACGGTCGCCAGTTCCACGTTCCCGACCTCGATTGCGTTGAACGCCACCGGCGGGGGTGACGGGAGCGGATTGGTGGCCAGCGGATTCCTGGGCGGCATCAGTCTGAGCCGGTCCGACAACCTGTTGTTCTTCAACCCGGTGACGCAACTGTTCGAGACGAGGATCTGGTACAACAGCAACATCACAGATCATCGGTGGTACAACTCGGACGGTACCGTCACCACTCGAAAACTCCAACCCGGGGAAGCGTTTCTGATTCAGCGCTCGACCTTTAGCGGTCACGCAGGGAACATCACTTGGACAAACACGGTGCCGTACACTACCGTACCGCAACTGCAAGGGCCATAACATGAGACGCATCTACCTTCTCCTCATCGCTGTTTTCACAGCCTGCGGGGGAGTTGTCTTTCCCTGCGCCGCCACGCTGATCAACCTGGACCTGTACAACACCGAGGCGCTGCTGAATAGCGATGCGTTTACACCGCTGCTGGGCAACACGACCTCCGGCGATCTGGTGCAGGTGATTCTGCTCGGGGCCGGCAATACGGTCAACGCGCCCGATCAGTACGGGAATCCGACGGGCAACAACACGCTGCTGTCTTTCGGCGACCCCACGAACAGCTGGCTTCACGTGGGCTATGGTCTGCCGAGCAATCCGGACCAGGGGCTGCTGGATGTGTTTCCGTTGCAGTACGACCCCAGCTTGGTGGGCACCGATATCGTCGTGCGCTTCTTCAATGCCCCGACCTTGGGCGCGGCGACCTACTACGGCAACTCATCAGTATTTACCCTGCCCGTGGGCACGGGCCCCAATTCGGATCAGGCCCAGCTGGATTTTGTGCCGACCGGTTCGAACCCGCACGTGACGGATCAGCCGTTTAACGCCCTGGTGATTCCCGAGCCCGCGAACTTGTTCGCGTTTGGATTGATCGCTTGGGGTTACGGGCTGCGGCGCAGGCGGCTGCGCATCGCCGTAGCCTAGCAATCGAAGCGCAGCCGTGTGGTTGAGTAACCGGGTAGCTAAACAATCAAAGCCGTGTTCACTGCTCGGTGGATCGCCGCCGGCTGCGCTTCCCATTTTCATCAGAGCAAAGAGTTGTCCGCCACCACCGCCCCTGCCGCGACCAAATCGTGAACATCGTTTGATTTTCTCTTCCAGCAAACGGCAAGAGTCGAGCTAATTGGGAATCCTCAAAGCCCCGTCGGATGCGAGAGAACCGTCGAGCAGTTTCGGCTTCGAATCAAAAACCTTCACCTTCATGCTCTTGAAGATGTCTTTGCCAGCGTAGTGACCTTCGATCTTCCATCTCAGACGCCGCTTGACATCGTCCCAAGTGAAAGTGGTGCAGCGAACTTGACCCTTGAGGTACGCGGTGGTCAGTCCATCGTCTTCCACCAGTGTGAAACTGGCGTTTCTGCCAGGATAGATCTGCAATTCCAGCGGGCCGCCGGGCAGTTGGTCTGTGTGCTGCAGGATGGGCGCGAGCGGAAGAATCGTGCCGGCGCGAACATAGACGGGGACTTCATCCAGTGCGGCGGTTACATTTATGTTGCGATGGCCGGCGAGCTTGGTGTTGCTCTCGAAGAGATACCAAGTGTCGTCGGGCAGATACACGGAACGTTGACCGCCGCTTTCCAGCACCGGTGCCGCCATCAGACCGCGGCCGATCAACCACTGGCTGGTGAGATAGGCGACATTCGGATCGCTGGGAAATTCCATGAGCAACGGCCGCATCAGCGGAGCGCCTGTTTTGTATGCTTCGTGAGCCAGGCTGTAGTACATCGGAATCAGGCGATAACGAAGCTCCAGTGCCTTGCGAATGGCAACTTCGGCATCAGCACCGTAGAGCCAGGGGAAGCGCGGTTGGACCCTTCGATTCGAGTGCGATCGCATGACCGGAAGAAATGTGCCCACTTCCATCCAGCGAGTAAGCAATTCAGGCGAGTCCTCTCCTCTGAATCCCCCAATGTCGCACGCGCCATAGCACATGCCGGCCAGGCTCCAGTTCAACAGGTGGGTTGGCGTATCGGCCAACTCGCACCAGTCCGCGTTGATGTCCCCTGTCCAGGAGGCGGTGGCGAATCGCTGCAGGCCCGGCTGGAATGCGCGAGTAATCGTCCACGAACGAGCCCCCGGCCGGAACTGGGCCAACGCGTCGGACTGGGACTGGTTCCAGTAGTAATACGTGGTGAAGGTGACTTCGCCTTCGTCGTCCCACCATCCAGCGATGCCCGCGTCTATGAGCTTGCCGAGCTGCTGGGCGTACCACGCACGCGCGTCGGGGTTCTGGAAATTCAAACCTCGCGCGTCAATTCCTCCGGCCTGCGGCAGATCCCAGCCTTTGGCGCGAATCATCTTCAAGGTTTCGCTGTTGCCCATGCGAGGTTTGCGGATTCCCACAACGCGCACGCCTTGGGCCTTGTAATCCGCCAACTGCGCGGCCGGCTCGGGGAACAGCAGGGGATTCCATCCGAAATCCGAGAAATTCGTCTCTCCCGCCGCCGCCAGCCGGTAATCAGGCTGCGTGGTGTACCACTCAAAATCGAAAATGAACGCGTCGACCGGCAGCATTCGATCGGTGAACTGTTTCAGCGTGTCTTCAATGTAGGCGCGATCACGCCAGCCCCAACGGCTCTGGAGATAGCCGAACGTCCATCGCGGCGGGACAGCCGGATGGCCGCTCAATTCTGCGTAGGCAGCGGCGGCGTCATACAGCGTCACTGCGGGCATGAGATAGAGATCCGCGGAAGAGCCCTCAAAGCTCCAAGTCAGATGATCTTGCCGGTTCGAGGTACTCCAACTGGCCGGCGCGTTGTCGTCGCCGCTAACCGCCAGCGCGGCATAGCCGGAGTCGGACCAGTAATGAGGAACAACCGCGACACCATTGCCCACCCGGCTGCGGCCTTGCTCTTGCTGTAGGCAGTCGACGCCGTTGCCGCTGCCGTAGAGGGTGTTCGGCTTGTCCATTTTCCTTCCCACTTCGAGGACAACCGTCGGTTTTCCCGCATGGTCCTTTATCTCTTCGCCGATTTTAGAGAGGGGAATAATGACCCCGCCTTGGCTGTCATGTAGCGTCCACTCGCCATCCACCGGGTCGATCAGCAACTCGCCAACCGCGGTCGACACGCCGACGAGTTTTCCTTCATGAATCACATTCCCCCGGACGATGGATTGGTTCACCGAATCGGCCAAGAAGATGCTCCGGTGGGCCTGCGGTTTGCCATCGTAGGAGACGCTTAAGCGGAACGCACCCGCCGTTGCCGTCGCCACTTCAACTTCTGCCTGTCCAATCTTGACAACAACACCATGATCTGTTTGCTCAACATTGGTTTGGGCGCTGGCAAAGCGGGCAGCTGCCACTGGAAGAACCAGCAGGCCGACACACAAACGATGGAGGCAAGCAAGCAGACATTGACTATAATATTAGACCGTGCAACGGCGTCAAGCTGGTAAGGTGTTCTGGTGTGTGATCAAAGCTTTTGGTCACTTTCGGGCAATTGGCAGGCCTGACAAACGGATCTTGAGGCCGGGTTCTGGGCGAATCCGTCCTGCACAAAACGCGCTCGCCACTTGCCAACCGTAACGGCGCACACGTCCAAATGATCGGCCACTTGCTGGTTGTCGACACCGGTCGCGCACGCCAAAACGATGCGGGCTCGCAGAACAGTACGCTGATCAGTCTTGGGGCGGCGGGCGATCAACTCCAGTTTCTGTTGTTCAATCGTTGTCAGGCGTAACAATGCCTTTGGTCTGCCTCTCACAAAATTCTACTTGGTTGGATTTGGAGAGTTCGACGAATTGGGTAAAGCAGCACACTTCTGCTCCCAGGCGACATGGTCGGCTCCGAGCAGAATCCTGAGAACGATCCGCTCGACGCCCGCCTACGGCACCCGCCGCACGCGGTAGTAGCGGGCGGGTTCGCTCGTTCCACCGCCGTCGTCGACATAGTTGGTGATGACATCGCCGCTACCGGGGATGATAATTTGCGGGCCGAGGTTGGTGAAGTTGTTGGTGTAGCTGCTGCCCGCCGCGCCGGCTGCAGCTTGCACCTGATTGGTTCTTCCACCCGCTGTCGCCCAAGTGACACGAATGTCGTTGCTGCCGGTGCCCTCTCGTGTGACGGCGGTGACGCGAAACGCCGATGCACTGTTGGTCGGCACGGTGCCTGCGAGATATTCCTGCAAATTGGACATGCCGTCGCCGTCAGGATCGCACGTGGCGCAGGACTGGCTGTTGGTCATCGTGCCGTTTGAATTGCCTGGGGGCTGGTCGGGGAAGTACTGCGCCCGCCACGCGTCGGGGATATCGTCGCCAACGCTGTCGACCGAGAGCGATTGCAGGCTGTATGCCCAAGTCTGCTCGTTGAAGGTGAAGCGGTAGCCGCCGTTGAGTGTGCCGTTAACCACAATGTTGGTTACAGCGAAAGACTCGGCGGTACTTGCCATTGGTGGAGTGAACTGAATCTGGTCGTTATCGCCCCAGTTGGCGTCCCAAGTGCCGTTGGCGGCGAATTTGAACTGCACGCCCGATTGGCTCGTGAAGTTCGTGTCGAGTTGCCACACGTAGTCGCTGACAAGGTGCATGGGGTTGGCTGCGGGGTTCCACCCGTTGAATGTGCCCGCCACATAGATGGTGTTGGAGCAGGTTGGCGGATGATTAGCGCTGTACACGTTGTAGTGGAATGGGTCGTGATACAGCAGGAATCCCTGGCGGACTTTACACAGACTGCTGAATCCATCGTTGTTCCAGGCTTTGTCGCCGTCCCAAATACCGTTGCACCAAGTGTCTTCACGCCACGGGTTAGTGCGCGTCCAAGTCTCACCGTAATTCGGGATTCCGTCACCCCAGCCAAGCGAGTTGACAGCACCATTGCCGATGTCACCGGGGAACGTCGCATTGTTTGTGGATGGCGGCTGAGTGCCGCCGGCGAACCCCGGCAACTCGACATCATCGGGCAATCCGTCACCATCGCTATCGGTGAGGTTCTGGCCGTACAAGTTGAAGTACACGAGTCGCGTACACTTGTTTGTCTGATTGTTGTTGGCCACAACAGCCTCGAAGAAGTGCGGGCCGTTGCAAAACGCGCCGGAGAGCCGGTTCGAAACGCCACCGGATGTGTAGCTGCCGTCGAAGACATGCTTGACGGTGCCGGTGCCGGTTAGCCCCGTTAGCTGGTAGCCGTCCCAGTAGAGCGTGACCTTGCTGGCGTCGATGTTTGTAGCAACGGTAATGTAAGTGCGGAAGAACGGGAGGTAGTTCGTCTGCCCCTCGGCATAATTGAGTGCAATCGCCGGGCCACTCGTATCACAGAAGAAGCTGGAAGTGGCGGTACTTTCATTAATCTTCTGGCGCGGATTGCCCCAATCATATTCTTCAGCGTGCACGATCAAGCTGTGAGAGCCGTAGCTCAAACCCGAGAGGCTGCATTTCCAGAGGCCCTTCATGATTTCCGTGGCAGGTTTATAAGAAACGCCTCCGTCAGTGCTCACCATGATGTTGGTGGCGGTCTTGTCGGGATTCTTGATGATCGCCACCGCTTCGCCATTGACGGTGCCCCCATTTGCTAGCGTTTGGATGCTAAGGTCGGGTCCGTGCCGATCCACATAAATGGTCTTGTAGAAAGTTTGGTAGATCGCTGCGTACCCGGCTGGGCGTGAGTTGAAGCAACGCGCTTGAATGGTGTGGAGTCCTTCGGGCACCCCAGTCACATTGGCCACCAGCCGCCAGTTGTTGGTGGAGCCAATCCGCGTGGTCTGCGCGAAGCCGTTGCTGACAACGCTCTTGGCAGTGCAGGGCGCTACGCCAAGATTGAGGCCCTGACCCCATTTGATCATGACGTTGGTCACTGAGCCGCCCGGCGGGCTGGTGTAGTAGACATCAATATTTACGCTGTCGGTGGTGATGCGCGGAATTTGACGGGTTATGTTGGTTGCATAAACGCCTCCCGGCACGATCCACGTCATTGTGCTGGCTGGCGAGAAGCGGATTGGCTCGCCGCTGGCGGGGCCGCTGGCGGTATAGGGGGCGTAGCAGACCCAGCCCTGGTTATTGGTGACAACGGGAACGGTGATGCTTAAGTTACCGCTGGCGGGGACGGTCACGTCACTGGCGTTTCCGCTGTAATCGTGCAGCACGGTTCCGCTTGGGAAGCCAGAGTAACTGGCTGAATTGGCGCGGGTCTGGGCGGAGCCGGAGTCGTTGAGTGCAACAAGGAGAAGGGTCTCCCCTGGATCATTGACGCCGTTGCCGTTCAAATCATCGAACCGCTCCAAGGCGTAGAAGTCAGAATCGCGCCACCAATTCTGCTCCTTACCACGCGCAAACTGGTTGTTGATATAAACGAGGTTTGTGATTCTTCCGTTGAAATCGCCGAGGGCAGCCCTGTTGCCGGCGTAAAGCCATGTCTTTCCCGGTGGGTTTACTTTTGCGCAATCAAGATTGTTGGGATCAATGTTGTTGCCGGTGAAATAGACGATCGGCACGCCAGCGTGGGTGAGTATATAGGCAAGGGCTAGCTCCGACTTGGCTGGCGCTAGATTATCGTGGCTCTGGCTGAACGTGACACCCTCAGTAGGAGTCAGACCGGCGGGACTGGCACTCGGCAAATCTGTGGGCAGTTTGGACAGATCTCCGTTGAAAGCCGCTGTGGATGGTTCTCCGTCCCCTGGGTTAAAGCCACCGATGTAGTTGTTCTTGAGCGGGAAGTCAAGGAAGCGCATCTTGTTGCCGCCGTTGCGCCAGTAGTCCAACATCCCGGTGCTCCCGGTGGCGGTCTCGCAGAAGATCAGCGCATCCGTACGACGGATGTCGTTTGCGTACAAATCCGCCATCTCGTTAGTGGTTTGGTATCCGCGGCGATACTTGAAGTTCCATTGAAGAGTGTGGTTGAACTTGTGAAATTCGTTGGTCGTGCCGTAAAAATCACACACGACGTGTTTGGCGGCGTCGACGCGGCATCCGTCGTAGTCCATTGCGAAGCCGAGCCAGTCGAGCCAGCGCATGAGCATCTCCCGAACGTTTTCATTGGTGTACGTACTGGGATCGCCCGAATACCACGGATATTTGTCGAATTGACCCGGATGACGGATGTACGGCGCGGGTTCGGGAGAGAAGCATGAGAGGCATGAGCCGCACGGTGTTGAGTGGCCCTGCTGGAAGCGAAGGTCAGGCTCGGTTACGATGTCAAACAGGCCTGCTAAGTCTTCCTGGAACGTGTAACCGCAGCCATTGTTGATGCTGTCGTAATCGGTCATGCGCGGCGCAAGCCTCCAGCCGCCCGGCTGGGTGCCGTCCTGCCAGACGTGGAAGTCATTGATCTGCATGCCGGGCATCGTCGTGAAGAGGCTGTTGTGGTTGATGACGATGTCAGGGTAAACCTTGATGTCGCTGTAATGAAGGTTGTCCACCAGATTGCGGAGGGAACCCCGTGTGCCGTACTGAGTCCGAAGCGAGCCGCGCTGCGGGATGTCACCGAGGTCAAATCGGTCATAAAGGGCGTAACCGATGTTTACGGCATTGGAGCTAACGTACGCCTGTGGCGACTTGACTGGCGGCGGAAGCCAAATGCCGTCGTAGCCGATCTCGCCCAGTTCTGGAATGCGGCGGTAGATTTCATCCCAGTCGGTTTCAAAGTATTGGATGATAACTTCACCCTTGGCCCTCATGAGACCCAGTGACAGCAAAGCGGTGATAAGGATTGTTCTGAATTTCATTTGAGTGTTCACTGCCTATCTATGTCGTCAGCGATAGTCGTACAAGTTGAAACTGGAACCAAGGTGTGTTCTTACCGGGCAGTGACGGTCTCCAGTTGTTGGTTTCGGTTATGGCTCCACCGGTGTTGGTAGCAAGCGGGTACACCGTGTTGAACACGTTGGTGACTGCGAATCCGTCTCAACGATAATAATCCCTTCGAGCGGTAGCCGCTCTGACCCTAACGTCACTGGACCAAGCGAAGTCGATAATAACGGCTCGGGCTATTGGTGGCAGCGCCGACATCGAGATAGTTGGTCGTGGATTCCCCAATGCCCGGCACTGAGATGGTCGTAAGATCGCTGAAGTTGTTGGTGTAGCTGCCGCCCGGAGGCGGAGCGTTGGTCTGCACGACGTAGTCGTGACCGCCGACCGTCGCCCAAGTCACCCGCACATCGCCCCCTTCACGCTTGATCGACAAGACCTGGAACAGATTCGTCGCGAACGAGGCGTCAATGGTGTGGCTGGCGGTGACGTTGGTAAAGGTGTAGCTGCTGATGGGGCCAACGGACACCGAGTCCACGAGCACGTCCACGATGGGATAACCGGGCCCCGCTGTGATGATGAAGTCCTGGTTGGTGCCGCAATTGACGCTCACGACACCGTTCGGGCTGATCGCGCCGTTGGTTCCAGCGCTGGCGGTAATGGTGAACGTGTCAATCGCAAAGGAGGCGTCGATGGTGTGGCCGGCAGTGACATTGGTAAAGGTGTAGCTGCTGACCGGCCCGATCGACATCGAGTCAACGAGCACGTCGACGATGTGGTAACACGCATCCGGCGAGATGGTGAAACCCTGATCGTTGCCGTAGCCGACGCTCACGGCGCCGTTCGGACTGATTGCGCCGTTGGTCCCGGCGCTGGCGGTAATGGTGAACGTGTCAATCGCGAAGGAAGCGCTGATGGTGTGGGTGGCGGTGACGTTGGTGATGGTGTAGCTGCTGACCGGGCCGACTGAGAGGCTGTCCACCAGTACGTCAGCGATGTGATGACCAATGTCAGCCGTGATAGCGAAGTCCTGATTGCTGCCGCAATTGACACTCACTCCGCCGGTCGGATTGATTGAGCCATGTGCACCCGCGGAGGCGGTAATGGTGTAGGTGTCGGTAGCAAACGAGGCGCTGATGGTGTGGGCCGTAGTGACATTGGTGAAGGTGTAACTGCTGACCGGGCCAACCGAGAGGCTGTCTACCAGTACGTCAGCCACGTGGTAGCACGCGTCGGCAGTGATAGTGAAAGGCTGGTCGTTGCCGTTTGTGACGACGACCGCACCGCTGGGCGAGATTGAGCCGTTGTTGCCAGCGGAGGCAGAGATGATGTGAGTGGCATTGGACAGGACGAGTCCACTGAGGACAAGGCTGGAGCCGCTGTAACTGACGGTAAACGTTCCCATTCCGTCGAGCGTTTGAAGCGTCCCACCGTTGGCGACGTTGGTAAAAGCTCCGCTAATGGAGTTGGCCGTGAGCACCGTGAAACTGGCACCGTTTGTAACAGTGCCTTCAAAGCCGTTGATGAATTGCACAGTCAGCATGCCATCGAAGGCTGCCGCTTTGGTCACGATGATCAGGTCGTGCTGCGTGCCCGGCGTGTATCCGCCAAGTTCGAATGGCAGGGCGGAACTGGGCCGGAGCGTCAGGTTTCCGTCGACGGTCAGGCTGCCGGCTGAACTGCCGGGGCTGAGACTGCCGGCGCTGATCAGGTTGCACTTGATTGTGCCAATGCCTTTGATCGCGCCGGTGGACGTGCTCACGATGCCCCTGCCGGTATTATTGGTGCCCATTTCGTACGTCGTGAACGTGCCGCCGTTCATGAAGATCGTGCCCGAGTTGGTCCCGTAGGGCGCTCCACCGGTCCAACCGGTGGTGCTTCGGGCGAATACAAACGTCGCGCCTGAGTTGACCTGCAACGTGCCGCCGGAGTCGATGGTCATCCCACCGAAATTCGCAGCATTGGTGGTGTCGATGTAAGAGACCCCCGAATTGGCGATGATTTGCCCCCCGGAGAGCAGGTGGAATGAGCGACTGCCACCCCCACCAATCGAAGTGGAGCCACAGACCGAGCCTGAATCAAGAGTCATAGCGCCGCCAAAACCCCAATCGAGGGTGGGGATCAAGGTGCCACTGTTCACCAAGACCGTTCCGTTCGTAATCACGAGGGCGCCCGAGATGTTTGTTACGTTCATGCTCCCGCCTGTGACCGCAAGAGTCCCGCCGTTGTTATCGATCCCTGCAGAAACGCTGATCGTGCCGTATCCGCTCAGAGTGCCACGGTTGATTGGGGCGCGTCCTCCAAGTGTACCGTTCTGCATCGAAATCAAACCATTGTTCTGGAAAGTGTTGGTGCCGCCAGTCTTACTGCCGCCGATGATCGCCAGTGTCCCGCCCGAGTTCAACGTCATCGTGTTGTTGACCGTGAGGGTTCCGCTTCCGTCAACCTCGACAACCCCATTGCTGCCAATCACCAAGTTGTCGAAGTTCAACGTGGAACTATTGCTTACCATCAGCCTGTTGATTCCGCCGCCCGCACCGGTACTATTGCTGATCACGATCCCGCCTTGATTGCCGATCGTGTAAAGCCCGTTGCTGCGTATGAGCACGTTCATGGCAGTCGCCGGGGTGTTGTTGGTGATAAACCCCGTCTCTCCATTGCCCGCGCAGTGCCCCAAACTCCAGTTGGTCGCTCCGGCGCTCCCGAAAATGTTGGTGATTGTCGTACCGGCTGCCGGCGTGAATGTCCACGTATCATATATCGTGAAGGAGGCGTTGATGGTATGAGCGGCGGTGACGTTGGTGAACGTGTAACTGCTGACCGGACCGACGGAACTGCTGTCAACCAACACGTCCCAGGTGCCGGAACCCGAGTTTGGAGTGATGGTGAAGTTCGTGTTATTGCCACAATTGACACTTACCGCGCCGCTCGGACTGATCGTACCGCCCGTGCCCGCGCTGGCGGTGATGGTGTACGGGATGCCGGCGAAGGAGGCGCTGATAGTGTGGGCGGCGGTGACATTGGTGAAGGTGTAGCTGCTGACTGCTCCGACGGAGACCGAGTCCACAAGCACGTTGGCGACTTGGTAGCAGGGGTTGGGCGTAATGGTGAAGCCCTGGTTGCTGCCGCAGTTGACGCTCACCCCGCCACTCGGAGTGATTGTACCGTTCGCGTCCGCGCTGGCGGTGATGGTGTACGTGTTGATGGCGAAGGATGCGGAGATGGTGTGATCGGCGGTGACGTTGGTGAAAGTGTAGCTGCTGACCGCTCCGACGGAACTGCTGTCAACCAGCACATCCGCCACGTGGTAGCACGATGCCCCCGTGACGTTGAAGGTTTGGTTACTGGCGTCGTCGACCAAGACCGCGCCGCTCGGCGAGATCGAGCCGTTTGAACCTGCGGAGGCAGTGATGGTGTGGGTGTTGGCATTGATGGCAAAGGTGGCACTGATGGTGTGATCGGTGGTGACGTTGGTGAAAGTGTAGCTGCTGACCGCTCCGACGGAGACCGAGTCCACGAGTACGTCATCGACGTGATAAGCTTGGTTCGCCGTGACTGAGAAGGTCTGGTTGCTGCTGTCGAAGACCTGGACCGCCCCACTGGGCGAGATGGAGCCGTTTGATCCGGCGGTGGCGGTGATCGTGTGGACGACTCCGTACGTCAGATTCAGCACGAGTTTACTGTTGTTCGTACTGAGGCTGGAACTCACGGGAGTCGGCGTGATTGTGCCCACAGTGAAGTTGGTCGTTCCCGCTGTGCCTGCGTAGGTCATGAGCGTATATGAAACACTGCCGGCGGGCTGAGAGCTAAGTGTCGCGTTGATCGTCGTAGCGGCATTCAGCGTCACAGTGCTTGTAACCTTCACCTCGTCATTGATCCCGCCGCCTTCGGTTGTATCTGTGCCGCTTAGGTCGAAATTGATGGTGGGATTGTTGCTCAAAATCAGATTAGCGCCGAGATACAGCGGGTTGCCGATCGAACCAACGCCACCGGGGTTGATGCTGCCCCTACTGATCACGTTGCAGAGGATCGTGCCGGACCCGCTAATCGCGCCGGTGTTGTAGTTGGTGAGAGCCGTGTTCGCGCTCCCGCTGCTGTAAGTGGCGAGCGTGCCGCCGTTTATGAAAATCGTGCCCGTGTTCGTCCACGGGGTAGTCCAAGTAGTACGATTGAGAATAAATGTCGCGCCCGAGTCGACCTCCAACGTGCCGCCGTTAGTGATACTGAGTCCGCCGTAAGTCGTAGCCGCGCCGGTATTGAAGTAGAAAATGTTGCCGCTGGCACGCAGAAGCCCGTTGGATTGCACAAGGAACCCATTGCCACTGCCGTTGGGTGCGTTCGTGGCGCTATTGCCAATGAACGTTCCGCTGAACGCCATGTTCCAAGCACTGCCGGACTCATTGATCGACCCGCCGTTCACGAACAGTGTGCCGCCACTCTGCAAGCTGATTGTCGCGGTGTCGTAGACAATTAGGTAGCCAGCGATTTCGAAAAGACCGTTGGAACCAATGACCGTCTTGTTAGCCTGGGACAAGTTCATTGACCCGCCGTTGCTGATGTAAACCTTGTTGAGTCCACCCACGGAGTTGGTAAGAATGACGAAGCGTGTATTGGCTTGGGTGCCGGAGGCTACGTAGGCACAGTTCGTCCTGTCCACCGGAGTGCTGTTCGTAATCCAGTAGTAGTCGTAACCAAGTGATCCGCCCCCAGTCCAATTCCCCACGGTCCAAAAGTTATTGCTGGTGACCGCTACACTCTCGTTTCTGTTGGTCCAAGCCCGCGTTGTGTTATCTGCAAAGACAGTTGGCGCGACGAAAATGGCGGCAACAAGGCAGTAAAACGCGATCCCAAGAAGTTTGTTTCTGATGATCATGGCGCTTCCTCCATTCCCTGCTTCCGCAGGCAATCGGCTGTTATCCTTCGTGAGCTGCATGGCGGGACAGCGGCGATGCTGCGAAGCTACGGCACCACCATGCTCCGCTCACCCACTTCGGAAGGATCACATCGTTTTGTTACCGAATTATTACGGGCCGGGACAAAAAGGAGCTAGCACTTCAGCCTAGGGTTCGACTGTTTGCGCGCTTCGGGACCCCGTGAGGTCAAAATACTCATCTGACTTTGGTGATCGAGATTTGATCAGCGATACCAAAACAACCGGCGCGTTTGATGACTGGCATAAACGCCGTTTCGATTCAGTGAAAGATTGTCAGGGCCCTCAAGGGAGGCATGACTAGACGCAAGGTGACATGATCGCGATGCAACTGGCGAATCACACAGCCGCGCCTTAACCTTCTTCAGGCGGCTTGGCGGTGGTAGAAGTTGAGCAACCCACCGAGGCGCTCCCGTATGGTCAAATAATTCATCCACAATCCATAAACACTGACTGATCAGATGCGGTTATGGTGGTCAAGGTGAGGAGGCAGTCTGAACAAGCGTTTCTGGCGTGCGGTCAAGGGCAGGGAACTCACCCAAGAACACAGCAAGACAGCGGGAGAAGGGAATTCCAACAAGTAGGTTGATGTCCCAGAGAGTTCGTGTTTTGCGCGTGCCCGCGGAGCCCGTGTGGTCAAATAACTCATCTGCATCCGAGCCGCACTGAATGACCTGATCACGGGTAGTGGTCAAGGAGACTGGCATAGCTCACACAAGCATCCAGTCTGTAGGCGAGAGACCGGCAAACTCAACGGCGGCGGAATGCCGTCGAGCAACGAGCATTGCTTGGTGGCCTCTTTCAGGCGCTTGACGGTGGTAGAAGTTGAGCAATCCACCCAACCGCTCCGCCTTTATGATCGTCCCGTTCCGTGCCTCCAGCCGTCGGTCGGGAAACGGAACCACATTCTCAATCCCCTGATGATTGCGTTCGGCATGGTAATGCGCCAAGTACTCCCGGATCACATGTCGCAAGGAGTTCTCACCGAAGAGAACGAACTGCTCCAAGCCTTCCGTCTTGACGGATTTCACGAACCGTTCCGCAAACGCATTCAGATTCGGGGAGTGCGGCTTTGGTGGGTGGTCGGCCATGGCGCTTGCGAAACCGAGAACCGTCAAACTTCTTGGCCACCAATCGGCGGTGTCATTTGAGGATCGTCCGCGGGCTGACGATGGTGACCGTGTCCGCCATGAGTTTCCCAAGGGCCACGGCTCTCTCGGCAAGGGTTCGTCGCTCGTGGTCTGTTAGCAGAATGCGCTTGTCGATTTGGTGTCGCAGAACGCGGTTCTCCTTGAGCAGGTACTCAATTCTGCGTAACAGATCTTCGTTGACGCTGCCGGTGATGTAAGCCAGCATTCGTTTCCAAGGCATGGGGATGTTCCTCGCCGCGATGTTACCCGAGGAAATTCAGCAAGGACGAGTTTTTTGACCACACGGGGTTTCTTCCCATAAAGCCCGCTCCTGGAAACGCGGCGGCGATCGAACATCCGCTACCCCATCAACTGCTACAAACTGGTACAGTTTTGTGGAAAGCTCGGCAATCTTTCGAAGACAAACGGTCGTAAGTGCTTCATCGTCAATGTTACATGCCTATGGCTCAGACCCCCACGGGCGGTGGGGCGCGTACCCACATCCCAGATTGGTATAACTATTTGTAATTCAAATAGTTATGGTGGAGGCGGTGGGAGTTGAACCCACGTCCTCTGCAAAGCACACGCGAGTGACTACATGCTTATTCTCTCTTTAGATCTCGCCCGACGCGCTGCCGAGAGACAGGCCACGCGCCGCGCCAGCCTGCATGTAAAGTTTCGCCCGCCGGCCCGCAGACCCAACCGGCAGACTAACCGCTGATGTCGTCCGTTCCAGCTAGCGGTGTCGCTGGGCGGACGTCGCGGTCAATTAAGCCGCGAGTGCGAGCTCTTCGTTCGCAGTTATGTGTTTGCCCGGTGTTTAACGAGGCCTCCGGACAACCTCGGCATGCCGCTCACGCCCACTCCACAAAGTCGAATCCGTTTCGCCCCCGGGAAAGCAGGTGGTTTGGCACCGCCAATATGATGGATGCACGCCGGGAATGCAAGCGGCGGGCAAGAGAGTTGGTCTCAGCGAGAGACGCGCAGGGGCCGCGCGCACGGGTTGAGTGATACAATCCGTTCGAGGTCGGAGGAGGCGCCGACCTTGATGGCGTTGGGGGGATCGAACAGACGACCCTCAACCCGTGGCGCGCAGATGGCCTGCACGAGTGCGGTTTTGTGGCAGTGTACGGCGATCGCAAAAACGGGCGGACGCTGACCTGCCGTGGACAGGGTTCTCTGCGCACCCCGCGCAGTCTGTGCCACGGCCAACCCTGAAGTCAGCGCCGCCAAAAGTGTGTCCATGTCATTCCTTGCTGTAGGTGTCGGCCAGCTCCAGCAATTCGCCGAGGTCCAGCGGTTTTTCCATGAGATGATCCACCGGGATGGCGTGGGCTTCCGTCACTGAGGCGTCCGTGAGATGGCCGGTGCAGATGACGATGTGCGTGCGCGGATAAAGCTCCTTGACCTTCTTCGCCAGTTCGTTCCCGTTCATGCCCGGCATGATCAAATCCAGAAACGCGAGATCGACCGGGTTGTGCTGGAGAAATTCCAACGCCGCCCGAGGCGTGTCGCGCGCTTCAATGCTGCGATTCGGCGCTTGCAGCAGCTCGGAGAGAAGATCGCGGATGGCTGCGTCGTCGTCCACGATCAGGATCCGGTACACCGCTGGTTTGGCTTGTTCCGCTTTCATGACTCACCGCTATCAACGCCTGAACGCCTCGGTCTCCAAATAGCAGTGCTTATGCCAGACCCCAGCCAGAACCAGCGATTGCGGACGCAGGTTAAGACCGCTGAAAACGCCACCAGACCAGTCTCAAAGAAGGGAATTTCGCAGAATTGGCAGGGACAAAACTGCCCGTGAGAAAGTCGCTAGTGCGGCAGCCCGAAGACGTAATAAATGAGGCAAAGAAGCCCCAGCACCACCGCGCCGCCGTTCAATTCCCGGTAACGGCCCGCCGCCAGTTTGACCACTGGATACAACACCTCTTGGCGGTCAGCCCGTTGCCGATTCCGTACGTGAACAGCATCATCACAATCGTCGCGCCGTTCGTCAGGCAGATTGTCTTCCAGCGCGGTTCGCACCAACTAGATCATCCGTGGACTGTCACAACCCCCGACCAACAGCAAGCCTATTGCGACAAGTCAGATGAAACCGCGACGCATGGCATTTAGATTCGACTCCGGCATCGTTGTCTTGCCAGCTCGCAAAGGCAAGGTGAGAGGAAGCGCGACCAGCCGCGCTCCCGCAACCTGAACAGTCGCTCCAGCGTTACCGGCGAGAATACTGAAAACGCGCCCGCCCCGACAAGTCGGGGTTGACTTGACCAGATGCCACATGCAATATCGCCACGCCAATGAGGAAACCTTCCGTCACCGTTCGCGTGCCCGGCACCACCGCCAACATCGGACCTGGCTTCGACACGCTCGGCATCGCGCTCAAACTGCACAACCACATTTCCATCCGCGAGTCCGACGGCGTCACGGTCGAGCGCGTGGACAACCAGAAGACTTCCGCAGTGGCCAACGCGATGGCGCGCGAAGCGACGGATGCATTCTTCCAACGCAGCAAAGTCAAACCGCACGGACTGCAAATCGAAGTCAAAGGCGACGTACCGGTGTCCTGCGGTCTCGGTTCGAGCGTGACCGTCCGGCTGGGTATCGTGTACGCACTCAACGAACTGAACGGTCGTCCCCTCGGCGACACTGAGCTGCTTGATCTCGTCACCGAACTGGAACATCATCCCGACAACGCCGCGCCGGCCTTGTTCGGCGGTTTCGTTGTATCGGCGGTCATCAACGGTGCGGTACGCTACCGGCGGTTCAATGTCCCGGCCGCGCTGAAGTTCGTCATCTGCGTACCGGATTTTGAGGTTTCCACTGAGAAAGCGCGCGCATTGCTGCCGAAACTGGTCCCGCTCCGCGATGCTGTCGAGAACATGAATCGCGTCGCACTCATGACGTCGGTGTTCGCCACCGGTGATTTTTCCCTGCTCCGCGGATTGTTCGATGACAAGCTCCACCAACCCTACCGGAAGAAGCTCATCCCGCAGCTTGACGAAGTGATCGCCAAAGGTGTCGAGGCCGGTGCACTCGGCGGTTGGCTCAGCGGCTCCGGCTCCGGCATCATGTGCCTCACCGAGCAGAAGGAAAAAGTCGTCGCCGAAGCGATGGCCGGTGTGTTTGCCCGGGACAAAATCCGCGCCGAAACGCACGTCCTCGTCGCCGACAACGACGGCACCCGCGTGAAACGCAGTTAGCGTAGACAAATCCGGCTGACCGCAGCGTCAGTCCTACAGAGATGGCCGCGCCGCTCGATCTGCAACGGCTTTACGACAACCACGCACAGGCCCTGTTTGCGTTTCTGCTGAACTTCACGCGACACGAAGCGGATACACACGACGTGTTGCAGGAAGTTTTTCTGAAGCTGGCGCAGCGTCCCGGACTTCTGGACGGCGTGGCTGAGCCGCGTGCGTTTCTGATTCGACTCGCACACAATCAGGCCATTGACCTGATGCGCCGCCGCACGACGCGCCAGAAAAGCTACGAGCAGCTTGCCGCCGAATCCGACACGTTGTTTGCGTCGAGCGGCGATCCTGATGAGGTCGCGTTTCGGCAAGGGCTTGCTGAAGTTCTGGCGGAGTTGCCGGCCGAGCAGCGGGCCGTCGTACACCTGAAACTGTGGGAAGGCATGACCTTCGACGCGATTGCCGGAGCGCTGGAGATTCCACCGAACACCGCGGCCAGCCGGTACCGGTACGGGATAGACAAATTGCGCGACCGGCTGCGTCCACTTTACGAAGAGATCAAGAACCATGGACGAGTTTGAGCAATTCTTGAGCAAGCAACCGTTGCATTCCATTCCGCCGGAGTGGCGACGGGAGTTGTTGGTCGCCGGTGGCGTTCCGTCTCGCCAACCGTGGTGGCGCGAGTGGCTGTGGCCATCGCCGGTCGCGTGGGCGGCTCTGGCCGCCGTTTGGCTGGTGATCATCGCATTGAATTTCACCGTACGCTTACCGGCACACGAAACGGCCAAGCGAACATCGCCGGCGGCAACCGACATTGCTGTTGCGTTTGCCGAACACCGACGTTTGCTGGCCGAACTGACCCTGCCGGAAACGACACCGCGACACCCGCAGATGAAGCCCGGCCCGCGAAGCGAACTCATTCTCAACATTCAGGAAACCTGACGTGCTGAAAAAACTCGTTCGCTGGTCGCTGTTTATCCTCGCCTGTATCGTCACGCTCGTGGCGCTGTTTTACGCTGAGGAAAATTGGCGCGGCAGACACGCGTGGGTGAAGTACCGACGCGAGCGCGAAGCGAGGGGCGACAGCTTCGAGTGGTCGTCCATCATTCCGCCGCCCGTGCCAGAAGATCAGAACTTCGCCGCCATCCCGCTATTCGCTGAGCTGTTCCCGAAATCGGTAACGAATGCCGTGTTGTGGAACGCCTTCAAGTTGCCAACTTCGTCGAGCTTTTATGGAGGGTGGCATGAAGGACACGTCGAGGACTTGGACGCATGGCGAACATGGTTCACGAACACCGACCTGCTCGCAGCATTATCGAAGTACGACCCCATTCTCCGCCAAATCAGTGAGGCCAGTGAACGTCCGTACTGTCGCTTCCCGGTTCGTTACGAGGACACTTATGCCGCGCTACTGCCACATCTCAGCCCTCTGCGCAATTTCGCAAGAATCTACCACCTCCGCGCTCTAACAGAATTGTCAGCGGGCCAGACAGATGCGGCACTTGACGACGTGCAGATGTGCCTGCGCTTGGCGGACAAGATCAAGGATGAGCCGCTGCTAATCTCGTTCCTCGTTAAGGTCGCGATGATTAACCTTGCTACCCAACCGGTCTGGGAGGGATTGGGCGCGCACCGGTGGAACGACCACCATCTAAGCGCTCTCCAAGCGAGCTTCGAGAACATCAATCAGTTCGGCAGCTTCGCCAAAGCCTTAAGAGGCGAGCGCATCCTTGAATACCTCATGATGCGTGAGCTTATTGAGAAACCGGCCGAGCGGGCCGGATTGTTCAAATTGTTCGTGGAGAATCAACCCGCGGCCCCCCTCCTTTTCCGCGCCGCGCCGGCGGGCTGGATTTATCAGAACCAACTGCGTCTGGACCGGTTCTACGCGGAGACAATGCTGCCGACGATGGACTTCGAACATCAGCGTGTAAGCCCGAAGGCGGCGAGCGTGGCAGCGCTTCAATTCGAAAACAAGATCATGCGACCGGGCCCGTACAACTTCCTTGGCGGACTGCTGATGCCCGCGATAAGTGCGACGACAAGCAGAGCCGCTTGGTCTCAAACGACAGTACAAGAGGTTGTTGTCGCCTGCGCATTGGAGCGTTACCGGCTCGAGTACGGGCAATTGCCAGACACGTTGGACGCGCTCGTGCCGGAGTTTCTGGCGCGTGTGCCGCTTGATGTGATTGACGGTCAGCCGCTACGGTACCGGCGAATCAGTGGCGACCAGTTTGTGCTCTACTCCATCGGCTGGAACGAGACGGACGACGGCGGCCAGATCGCGTGGACGAAGGACCAGCCGCCCCGGCAAGATCAGCAGCAGGGCGACTGGGTGTGGTTTTCGCAGCCTTCGCCTTCGGCGAGCAAGCCTCAGCTTTCGGCGAGCGAGCGGAAGTAGCTGAGGTTTTCCAGTTCGATGGCGAGGTTGACGTTGCTGACGACAACGTTGTTGGGCACGTGGAGAACCACCGGCGCGAAGTTCAGGATGGCGTTCACTCCGGCGGCCACGAGACGATTGGTCACGTCCTGAGCGGCGGACGGCGGTACGGTGACGATGCCCATGCGAATCTTGCGCGGGCGCACGAAGCTTTCGAGTTTGTCGAGCGGCAGGATCGGTTGGTCATAGGTTTTGCGCCGCTTGCGTTTCACATCGACATCGAACCCGGCCACGATCTCGAAGCTTTCCTTCTCGAATCCTTTGTAAGCCAGCAGCGCTGAGCCGAGGTGGCCGACGCCAACGAGCACAACCGGTTGGAGGTGTTTCCGCCCCAGCACTTCGGCGATCCGGTCGTGCAGTGTGTGAACATCGTAGCCCAATCCGCGGGTGCCGAAGTGCCCGAAGAAGGTCAGGTCTTTGCGGAGTTGGGTGGGCTTCACACCGGCCGCTTGGGCGAGCGCCTGACTGGAAACGGTCTGCACGCCGTTCTCGCCGAACTGTTCGAGGCAGCGCAAATATACGCTGAGCCGATACACTGTTTTGCGCGGAATGCCGTCTTTCATTGTCGCCACCGTACCGGGTTCTTTCCCGAAATGCAAAACCCCGGCAGCAGGTGCCGGGGTTTTGCCAAATACGGATCCAGTCTTAGTTGTTGAACCACTTCGTGTTGACGTCAGCGATGTTGGTCACGCTGTTCGGCACCTTGGTCTTCCACTCAACGTGCCCGTCATTGTACAGGACGTTGCCGCCCGAATCCTTGTGAGGCGAGTTGCCGGGAAGTGTATCCCAAGTTTTCCCAACGGCAGCATCCGGAGCCGCAGCGGGTCCACCCGCTCCGCGGTCTGACACGAGCACTTGGTCGGCATCAGCTTGCCAGACCACGCCGGTAACATAGTTGTAGCTGATATTTTCATGAGCTGCCGCTTTGAAGTTGGCTGACGAAAAGTCCGAGGCCCTTTTCTGACTGCTGGAACTGGGGCAGACAAATATGGCCGTGCTGTTGACAGTGTTGCTCAAGAGAGCGAAGGACCCACTCGCTTCGCTGTCGAATGGCGCGAATTGGAACGGGGTCCTATCGCCGCTGGTGTCAGCATACATCGCGATTCCCAGTCCGATTTGTTTCAGGTTGTTCAGGCACTGGGTACGGCGCGCCTTTTCGCGGGCCGCGTTCAACGCCGGCAGGAGCATGCCCGCCAGAATCGCGATGATCGCAATGACCACCAGCAGTTCGATCAGCGTGAACCCGCCCAGCTTGGTTTTGAAGAACTTTCTCATTTCTGTTGCCTCCGTCTTGGGTTGTCAGCAGTTTCTTGCGATTTGTTCCCGCACACCATCCGGCGAGACCCGCGTTGCTCCAGTCACTTCCTCCAGAAGTGTTGGCGACGCTAACAAAGCTCCCTTCGCGCTGTCAACATATAAAACCTTCGCTGGTTCGCCGTTACCCATCGCCACCACAACTCTACAACCGCGCCGTCAATTGGTCAATTTCGTCGTCGCGATTGTAGAAATGCGCCGAGACCCGCAGGCACGACGTGCCATCGCGCAGACGCCGCAGCGAGGTCGCGATGTTCGCCTCCGTAAGCTTCGCATGCAACTCCGGTGCGGGTCGCCCCGCCGGACCCAGCGACACAATGCCGGACACGCCCTTTCCTTCGTCCGGGCCGACCGCCGCATGTCCCTTGCGCGAAGCTTCAGCGATCACCCGACGCGCCAACGCCAGCACGCGCTCCTCGACCGCCTCGACTCCAAATTCCAAAATCAATTCCA
This sequence comes from Verrucomicrobiia bacterium, assembly GCA_041495285.1. Taxonomy (GTDB): domain Bacteria; phylum Verrucomicrobiota; class Verrucomicrobiia; order Palsa-1439; family Palsa-1439; genus JBGQCJ01. Next base: position 12,878 of record JBGQCJ010000034.1, on the reverse strand, counting down.
ACGCCGCCCGCAACCCCACGATGCCCACCAGATTCAAACTGCCGGGCTCGTACCGGCGTGCGTCCGGCCAAAACCTCAATCCCTCCTGCGCCACGTAGTCCGGACACGCGGCACTGTGCCAACCGACCAATGGCGGATGCAATCGCTCGAAATGCTCCCGGCGCACATACAAAATCGCCACGCCCAACGGACCAAGCAACCATTTGTGCGCGTCCGCCGCCGCAAAATCGACGAACCGCATGCCGGTACGCAACCCGCCCAGCGTCTGGATGCCATCCAAACAAAATAAAATCCCGCGCTCCTTCAAAAACTGGCCCATGGCGTCCACATCCAACCGCCACCCGGACTGAAAATGCGCGCTGGCCAGCGATACCAGCCGCGTCTTCTCGTTGACGACACGCGCGACGTCCTCCACCGTCACGTTGCCAAATTGCCGGGGCTCGACAAACCGCGTTTCAACGCCGCGCGAAACCAGATCCATCCACGGATACACGTTGGCCGGATAATCGTCCCGGTAACACACCACATTGTCGCCCCGCTCCCACGGCAACCCCGCCGCCACCATCGCCAACCCCATCGAGGTCGAACCGACAAACGCAATTTCCTCCTCACGCGCCTCGAGCAATCGCGCCGACAACTGCCGGGTCTCGCTCACGATCCGGTCGGGCAACACGTCTTCCTGATTGTCGCGGCCGGCCGCCTCCACATACCGCGTCATCGCCTCCGTCACGCGCCGGGGCAACGGACTGACTCCGGCATGAGCCAGAAAAATCTTCTTCTCGCACACCGGAAACTCCCGCCGGCGTACCGACTCATCGCTCAACAAATCATCAAGACTCATTCGTGTCATGTGTGGATCGCCTTCAATGCTTTTTCGACAGCCTCCGGCGCCGACCCGGCGGCGATGATCGGCGGCGCGCTGCCGTCGGGCGTGCGCAACTGCCAAGTGCTCAGCCCAACCACCGGCACGCCCAGCTTCAGCGCAAAGGCGATCTCGCTAAGTGTGCCGTACGAACCGGCAATCGCGATCACCGCGTTCGATGACCGCACGACCAAGACGTTTCGCGCTTCGCCGAGGCCCGTCACCACCGGCACGTCAATATATTGGTTCACTTCGCGCGCATCAGTGCCGGGCGTGATGCCGATCGTCAGACCGCCGGCACGCTTCGCGCCCCGGGCAGCCGCTTCCATCACACCGCCAAGTCCGCCGCAAATCAGGATCGCTCCGCGTCCGGCAATCTCGCTGCCGACGAGTTCGGCAAGGGCGAGCGTTGGCGCGTCCGTCTGCGACGGCCCGAGCACGGCAATGCGCGGCTGGCGTTCCATGCTCAATGCATTTTGACCGCGAAGTCTGCCACTTTCGGTTTGGCGAGGCGCACGTAATCACCATAGTTCATCTTGATCGCGTCGGTGTGCGTGCCGGCCTCGAACACGATGAACTCGTCCTCGGTAAGGCTCCGGTCGACGTAGGTGGCGACGCTGTAAAGATCGCCAAACGGCGGCATCGTGCCGACCGCGCAGTCGGGAAACAGCGCCTTGAAGTCGGCTTCCGTGGCAAGCGCGGTGCGTTTGCCGGTGGTCTTATTGAGTTTCTCCAAGTCCACCCGATGATCAGCCGGCAACACAGCCATCAGCTTGTCGCCCTCGGCCATCACCATGACGACCTTCGCGTGATACTTGCCCTTCACGTGCTCGATGGCGGCTAGTTCCTGCGCGGTGAACGCCTCGGGATGATGGAGGACTTCGTACCGGACTTTGTTTTGGTCGAGGAACTCGATGAGTTTGGTCGGTATTCCCATGGCGTACCTCCAAGTGCAGTCTAACCGGGTTTCACCAGAATTTCCAGTCACCGCGCGCCAGCACCCACGCCGCAAGCGCGGCATTGCTGACCGCGTGCGCGACGACGCACGAGAAGACGTCTTTGCGCCGGTAGTAGAGCCAATTGTACAGCGCGCCGCAGATCAACCCGGCCAGCCATTCGTTGTGCTCCGCCCCGAATAGCACCACCGTGATCGCGAACGACGCCCAAGTAAACGTCCCGACCGGTACGCTCTTGAAATCTTCGTTGACGAGCCACCGGATCAGAAACGCGCGCCAGAACAATTCCTCCATCAGCGGCACCACCACGACCGCGCCGCCGCCGCGAAACGCGATGAAGACCCACTGCCCGGTAGCGTCAAACGGTGGGCCGCTACTCAACTTCGGATAGAACGGATCGAGGGCGATCCAAATCGCAATCGCGACGAGTCCGACCGCAATGGCGAGGAATGAAAAGTTCAGCCGCAGTTCCGTGTAGTGTTTGCGAAAAAACCACAGCACGACAGAGACGGCAATGGTCTTAACCGGGTAAATCCAGAGTAGATTATTGGGCGACTGCACGAGCAGAAATGCCATGTAGATCGCTATTGGAGCGACATACGGCAGCCAAGGTTTGGATTTCATCGTGTCAGCCATTCGCGATGTAAACCATAAGCTGTCATGCTGAGCGCCTCGATGTATCCCCCTCGACAATCCGAATCTCTTCTTCCGTCAGCCCGTACAACTCGTAGACGAGCTTGTCGATTTGGCGGTCGAGGGCGGCGCACTTCTGCTCGTAGTAGGTCTGGTCCTTGTCCGTCTTCGCCTTCGCCAACTCCTTCTTCGCCGCCAACATCGCCTCCACCTTCGCCACCACCGCGTCGTGCGCTGACTTCTCGCCCGGATCAGTGAGATTCAGTCTGCGGATGGGAACTTGCGCGAGACTGAAAATAGTTACCTGTGGAAACGAGGTTTTGAAATCGGCAAACATCGTGCGCCAGAAGAAGCCGGTGAGCCGCGAGTTGAGAATGCCCAGCAAGGAGAGTTCGGTTTCGATGCTGTCGGCTTTCACGGTGAATATATTGCCGGTCACGGCGAGCGGAGAGCGCAGAATGCTGGCGGTCGGTTCTTCGCAGATTTGACGAACGACGAGTTTGTGCGGCGCGAAATGCACCTCCTCATCCCAGCAGCCGCCGGCTGTCTTCGGACGTTTGAATAGAACGAACTCCGAAGGGCGCTTTGTCTGATAACGATGAACATCGCTACCGGCCAAAATCGGAACATGCTGTGCGGTCTTCTTCGTCTTGGCGAAGTACTTGTCACGGTCGCCGGTAATCAAGCCACGGTTGATCGTAGCGACTTTCTCCAGTGGTTCGCAGTCTGTCGTCAGGCGGCGAATCAGCGCGGAGTTCTTGTCATTGACCAAGATGTTCCAAACGTGACCGGGCAACGAGGCAAAGGTTGCCTGTCGAGTGCGGGAGCTAAATACCGGAGCCGCTGCGAATTCCGGGGCGAGTTGGTCCGTCGTCAACACTTCCTGATCTTCTCGCTTTGCCTGCACCGCGTCTCGACGAAATACCAGCACGGAAGTATGCACATCAGCGTCAGCGAAAACACGACCACGCGCGACCGCGATTTGCTCAATGCGGCATTGATCCATCAACCATCCACGGAGTGTTTCTGCGTACACGTTGTTAAGAATCGTGGTGGGGACAATGTAACTGAGGCAACCGCCGTCCTTCAGCAACGAGGCCGCACGCTGCAAAAACAAATGAAACAAATCAATCTTGAACTCGGCGGCCACGTAGTGATTGCGCAAATACGAGAGGACGTTCGCTGTTGTGTTGTGCGGCTGCAGCATCCGGTACGGCGGATTGCCGACAATGGCGTCAAAGCCTTGCGTTTCCACGAGAGGCGATGGATGCACTCGATGTCCACCTTCGCGACCGATGCTACGTGCCACGGCGTATTCGTCTCCTTCTTCTCGCACCATTCCCGGCTTGCGACCGAAGATGTGCGGGAACGCATCCTCGAAGTCCATCGGGTTGAGTTTGCGTTCGTCATCGCTGGCGAAGAGTTGGCCTTCAACAATATCTCTGCCGATGAGGGAGTTACCGCAAACGATGTTCTTGTTGAGCGGCGGCAACAGTGCTTGTTGCTCGAAGTCGAGCAAGTATTGGTGCGCGGTGACGGTCGTTTCGTCTTTGAGCAGTTTGAGGTAGAGTGAGAGTTGGCAGACTTCGACGGCTTGGGCGTCAATGTCCACGCCGTAGATGTTGGCGAGCAGGATGTCGCGTTTCTTGCGGAGCGAGAGGTAGAGTTTGCCGTCGCGTTCGATGCATTCACCCTTCTTCGCCTTGCCGGGGTTCTGGTTGTAGTAGTTGCCGTGGTATGTCAGCAGCAAATCGTACACGCCGAGCAGGAATGAGCCACTGCCGCAGGCGATGTCGGCGAAGCGCATTTCGGCAATCTGGTCGGGCGTCTTACCGTCAATGAGCTTGCCAACGGTGTTCTCGACGATGTATCGGACGATGTATTCGGGTGTGTAATAGACGCCGCCAGCTTTGCGGACTTCGGGTTTCTCCTCGACGCGGACACGTTTGTCGGTGGCGACGATGACCTTGCCGAGAAAGCGTTCGTAGATCGAGCCGAGGATGTGAATCGGAATGGCGTTGAAGTCGTACGGCGAATTGACGTGCGCCAGCCTTTTGCAAACGTGCGCGAAGGTGTTGTCGTCCACGCGAAAGCCGGGCTTGTCGAGAATGGCGTGGTCTTTGAAAACGATGCCGTTGTAGATGCCGTCCAGCCGGCGGCTGGTGGCGATGAAGTCTTCCCATGGCGTGCCTCTGTCGCCAAACTTGTCCACGAGCCGCTGGGCTTCGATGCCTTTGTCTTCGAGGAAGCGGATGAACACGAGCCGGTCGAGCGCGCGTTGGGTGGCTTCGGTAAGCTGTTCGCTGTCGAGCTTCGGGTTCTTGTTCTTGAACGCCTTCGCGAGATCGGTCCGGTACTCGTCGAGTTCCTGCAGGAAGGATTCGTCAATGCTCTGCCAGCCGCCCGCGAACAAACCGCGCTGCACAGCCTTGCCGCGCGGCTTCGGAAGTTCCTTGGCGCGCTTCTCCAGTGAACCATCGGCGACAGCCTCCCGGGAGAACAGCCAATAGATTTCCTCGAACTTCTTGCGGTTGGTGTAGTCGCTGTAGTGATACCGGGCCACATACCGGTTGAGGGCCGTATCTACGTCAGGCTTGTACCGGCAGTCGAGCACGTGGAATTGCTCGAAGTCGGTGAGCACAGCGAGCGGTGTTTCGCTGTTCCAGCCGTACCGGATCGTTTGGAAGTAGTTCTCTTTCGTGGCGATGTCGCCGTGCGGTTTCTTGGCCTCGACGAAAAAGCGAACGTCCCGGAAGTTCGGCGCGAGGTGAAACGCATAGTCAGCGCGACGTTGCCCGGCAGCCGAAACGGACGGCTCGACTTTGACTTCCTGCTCGTAGGGGTTGGTCTGGGTGTCATGGTTCACATCCCAGCCGAGCGCGATGAAGAGTTTGTCGATGAAATCCTTGCGGACTTCGGCTTCCTGATACTGCGGCGAGAGATACCGGGCTTCGTTGGCCTTGAACGTGGCGGCGAGCCTACTAACCTGTGCAAACGCTTGTGTCGCCATGAACGCGCAGTCTAGCAGCACCATGCCGGACGGGCAAGCGCAGGCCGGGCATTCGCGGTGGCTCAGCTCAAGCGGTGCGATGAGAGCCTGTCACGAGAACGGGGAATCCGAGGCTTACCGTTTCGCCGGCGGGGCGTTGGTGGCGTTCATCTTCTGGAAGATGCCGCGCAGCAGCCAGTGTTTCTTCAAGCCTTGCACGAGGTTGTCGGTATCCACAACGAGCCGGGAGATCTCGACAAGCATCTGGTCGTTGGTCTGGACTTGGGTGTTGAGGTTGCTGGTGATGGCGGCGAGGTTTTCCAATGTCTGGTCCAAGCTTGTAGCGAGTACGACGATCTGGGTGTTGATGTTCGGCGGGATTATCCATTCTCCCAGCGAACCGTGCGGGTCGCGGAGGTTGTCGGTAATCACGGTGACGTTGGTGAGAATGTTCGGCAGCGCGGCCTCGATCTGACTGACGAGTTTCTCAGCGCGTTCGGTCAGCGCCGGCCGTTCGTCGGGCGCGAGGAACACGCCTTTGGGAGCTTCCGCCAGCGGCACCCGTTTGTCGCCAACGAGAATCTCACTCACACGATTGTTCTTTTCGAGGATGGTCGGCCGGCCATCGTAACCGGCCGTGATTTCAATTTGCCGGCGGCCGAGAAAATCCGCGGAGGTGATCTTGGCCTTTGAATCGGTCCAGATGTAACCGTAGTACGGACGCTGGACCTCAAAGGCGACGAACACCTTGTAGTACGAACCCGGTGGCTGGGCGGTGATCTCGGTTATCTCGCCGACGCTGAACCCCATGAGCACAATCGGGTCTTTGACTTTCAGTCCTTCGGCGGATGAAACATAGGTGAAGCAAGGGCACTTCGCGACAAACCAACCCTTACGCGCGGCGGTGTGGTACAGATAGTACGCGAAGCCGGCGATCAACAAAAACGTGGCGACGGCCACAAACAGGCCGACAATCTTCTCGACGCGGTGCAATCGCGTGCGCAGTTGCGGTGTCAGGTCTTGCAGTGCCATAGCAGTCTCACTTGTTGTTCAAATCAATTCGCGCACCTGCGGTTCATCGACGGCGAGCACTTGCTCGCGGCTGCCGAGAAAACGAAGCTTCTCGCCATCAATCACCGCAAAATGCGTCGCCAAATCCAGCCAGCCATGGAACGAATCGCACGTCGCCACCATCGTCAACACCTTGCCGCCCGCCGTGCGCTCACGCTGCAGTTCGCGCAGGTATTCCGTCCACCAGCGCGCGTCGCGCGGACCAAGACCGCTCAGCGGATTGTCGAGAAACAGCACGTCGGTCGGCACCGCCAACGCGCGGGCCAGACCGGCGCGCTGCTGCAGGCGCCAACCCAACCGGCTCGGCATCGTGCCGGCGTAACCGAGCAATTCCGAACGCGTCAACAATTCCTCGACCCGCCGGCTCACTTGCGCTTCGTCCATCTCATCCACGTGATAGTTCAGTGGCAGCGCAACGTTTTCCGCCACGGTCAACTGACTGAGCAGCCGCCCGCCGTCCTCGAACACAAACCCAATGCGACGGCGCCAGTTCACCTGCTCCTCTTCCGTCGCCTCGGCCAGATCGTGGCCGAACACGCGCAGTGTACCCGCGCCGGGACGATTCAAGCTCGCCGCCGTCGCCAGTAACGACGTCTTGCCGCTGGCCGGCGCGCCGCTGATCGCCCAACATTCGCCACGCTCGATGCGCCAGCCTACGTCGCGCAACAACACGGACGCGCCGCCTTCCCAGAGCACGTCCACGCCATTAAGTTCAATGAGCGCGTCCCCGTTCATACAAATAAATATCCCACGAGAAACAATGCGTCGACCAGCACACAGCCGATCACGCTTTGCACCACCGCGCGCGCCGTGACGCGCGAGACGTCCTCGATCCGCAGCGGGCGCGCCAGTCCTTGATAGCAGTTCACCACGGCGATGATCGCGCCGAACATCGTCGTCTTCAGCGCCAACAACGCAAAATCCTGCCAACGCAACGCCTCGGCAAGTTGGTTGAAATACGCCGACGGCGTCAGCGGCACATCTTGCAAAAAAGCGAACAGATAGCCGCAACCCGTGGCGATCAAGATCAAGTAAGTGGTCAGACAAAACACCGCCGCCGCCAAGCCGATCACGCGCGGCATCACCAAATAGTGAATGGGGTCGATGCCGAGCGATTCCAGCGCCTCGATCTCGCCCAGCGCCCGCGCCATGCCGAGTTCGACCGCATTGGAGGTCCCCGAGCGCGCCAGCACAAGAATCGCCGTGAGCAACGGGCCGAGTTCGCGCACGACGACCGTCACCATCACGGTGCCAATGTACTCCTGCGCGCCGACACGCGTCAGCAGCGCCACCGTCTGCCCGATGATTACGAGTCCGAGGGCGAGGGCGGCGAAGCTCACCATCGGCAGCAGGCGCACACCCGCACGCCAGATGTAATCCAAGATCAAGGGATGCACGACGCGCCGTGAGCGGTTGAACTTCGTCAACGTCACGCCCAGCGTGATCACGGCGAACGCGATCAACTCGCGCAGCACGCCGCAAAAACGAAACACGCGTTCGCCCGCCGCTTCGATGTACCATTGCCACCACGCGCCGACCCGGGATGATGTCGCTTCACCGTTCATGTCGAAGTTCACCGGCATTTTGGTCTGTTGACGCGGTAAAGACAAGGCTCAAACCAGCAGCGCGCCGTACCGGAGATTGCGCACGCTGACAGTCAGTTCAACGGCACCGAGCAATTCCATCGCCACCATGAACACCGCGCTACCGGCCACGATGATGTCGGCGCGTTCCGGCGGCAAACCCGGCACCTTCTTCCGCTCAGCCAGCGGCAGCGCGTTGAGCCGGGCAACCAACGCGCGCATTTGCTCTTGGGAAATGGACGCGTGATCAACCTTACCGGATTGAATGCGCGCCAACGTCGTCGCCGTGCCGCCGGTGCCGATCATCTTACGTCCGCGCACCTCGAGGCCGGCCAGCAACTTGTAAAGAGTCGCGCGCAGGTAAACAACCAGCGCCGGGAAGTCTTCGCCGAATCTCTCGGTCAGGCGCACGGCACCGAGCGGCAGACTCTGAAACCGCTCAATCTTACCGGCTTCGCCTTGAATAAATTCCGCGCTGCCGCCGCCCACGTCGAGAACGAGAATCGGCTCACTCGACCATGCCGGGTCGCTCGACACGCCGCGAAAAATCAGTTCGGCCTCACGCTGACCGGTAATCACTTCGACTTCGAGATCGCACGCGGTGCGCAGGCCGGCAAGAAAATCATCCCGGTTGGCGGCGTCGCGCGCGGCGCTGGTGGTCAGCGCCCGGACATCAGTGGCACCGAGTTTGCGTGCTTCGGCGGCGAACTCGCCGACCGTTTTGACCGTGCGCGCAATGGCCGCCGGCAAGAGCCGTTTCGTCTTGTCCACGCCTTCGCCGAGCCGGGTCGTCGCGTCTTTCGACAAGACCGGCTTCACGCCGCCATCGTGCACGTCGGCAACGAGAAGTTTGACGGTGTTTGTTCCGATGTCGATGACGGCGCGGCGCATGGTAGTTGTCCGTAGGAGCGATTTGTAATCGCGACCGGTCGTGAAAGCAATTCGCTCCTCCGAAAAGAATCGCAGGGTTGCATCGTGTGAATCGCTCGTGATAGCTTTTCTGCGGCGAGTGTCATGAACCCAGACAAGAAAACACGCGGCGCGTGGGGCTACGTCGGCATCGGCTCGGAGATGGTGGCGGCGACGTTTGTCGGCGCGGCCATCGGCTGGTGGCTGGACAAACTCACCGGCTGGTCGCCGGTGTTTCTGATCGTCTTCTTTCTCCTCGGTTCGGCGGCGGGATTTTTCACCGTGTACCGTGCGTTCGGTAACGATGGGGACAAGCCGAAATGAGTCTGAACCGGGCGGCTGTTCTCGGAATCGTCTTCGGCGCGCTGATTGGCGCGGTGCACACCGCGCTGCAAATCCGCGAGTTGCGCCAGAAAAACAAGACCGTGCAGCCGAAGGGCGTGAATGTTCTGATCCCCGGCGCGGTCGGGCGGATCGTCTTCGTCGTCGTGGCGTGGTGGCTGGCGTTTGAATTTACGGACGCGGATAAATACTGGTTGACGGGGGCTTTGGTCGTTACCTATACTGCGCCGCTCTTAGTTCAGTTGAAGCAGTTGATTTTTCCCAAGAGGTGAGATTCCGCAATGGGCGAGCATCATGTCATCGTGCATATACCGATTGAGTTGTTCGGGCTCAATCTGAGCATCACGAACTTTGTGGTGATCCTGTGTTTGGGGTCGCTGTTGACGTTTCTGTTTCTGGTGGGCGCGGCGCGCGCGGTGAACGTGACGGGCACCGGGCGTTTCCCCAACCTCGTCGAAGCGATGCTGGATTTTGTTCGCGAAAACATTTCGGACGCGTTCATGGGACACCACGGTGCGAAGTGGTTTCCGTTCGTGGCGACGGTCTTTTTTTTCATCCTGTTCAATAACCTGCTCGGCCTCGTGCCGTTGCCCGGCTACTTTCACGCGGGGACAAGCAACCTCAACGTGACGGCGGTGCTGGCCATCGTGGTTTTTCTCGTGGTGCAGGCGGTCGCCGTGAAACAGCACGGACTGAAGTATTACCTCGGGCTGTTGTTCCCGAAGAGCGCGCCGGCCTGGCTGCGGTTTTCGTTGATGCCGCTCATCGAATTGATCGGCCTTTTTGCGAGACCATTTTCGCTGGCCATTCGTCTGTTCGCCAACATGACGGCCGGTCACCAGATCATCGTGGTATTGCTGACGGGTGAATTGATCGGCGTGACGTATCTGTTGAAGCAAGGGGTTTTCATGAAGATTTTGTCGCCTCTGCCCTTGCTTGGGGTGATCGTGATGGATGGGTTCGAGATTTTTGTGGCCTTCATTCAGGCCTTCATTTTCGCCCTGCTGACCGCGTTGTATCTCGGCGAAGCACTGGAAGAATCACACTAGAAGAATCAAATACTCGGAGAAAACGGAATGGACACGAATACAGTAGCGCAAACCGCACAACTCATCAGCACGGCGGCGCTGGCTAAACTGGGCGCCGGTCTGGCGGTCGGTCTGGGCACGCTCGGCTCGGGCGTCGGCATTGGGGTGATCTTTGGCAAGAGTATCGAGTCGGCGGCGCGCCAACCAGAAGCGCTGCCGCTCGTGCAGCGCCTGATGTTCACCGGGTTCGCGCTCGTCGAAGCGCAGGCGCTTTATGCCTTGCTCATCACGTTCATCTTGCTCGCCGCGAAGTAACGGTCACATGAAGACACTTCATCGCATCATCCACGGGCTCGTTGCCGGGCTGGGTTGGGCCGTGGCTACCGGCACCCTCGCATGGGCGGGGGAAGCGACGCCACCTCCCGGCGAAGGCAGTCAGATTCCGCCCACGGATTGGGGTCTGCAAATCTGGACGCTCGTCGCCTTCGTCGTGCTACTCGTCTTGCTGAGCAAGTTTGCGTTCAAGCCGATCGCGCAGGCGCTCGACCGTCGCAGCGAGACGATCAAGAAATCCATCGAGGAAGCCGAGCGCCAGCGGGCCGAAGCCAAGAAGTTGATGGACGATTATCAGAAGCAGCTCGCCGAAGCGCGCTCCGAAGCCAACAAAATCATCGAGGAAGCGCGCGGCCTCGGCGAGAACGTCCGCAAGGAAGTCGTCGAGAAAGCCAACGCCGAGGCGTCTGCGTTGCTCCAGCGCTCGCAGGAAGAACTCCAGCGGCAAAGGGAAAAGGGCGTTCAGGAACTCAAGGACACCGTTGCGAGTCTCTCCGTCCAGATCGCCTCGAAGGTCGTTGAAAAGGAAATCAACGAAGCGACGCACCGGCAACTCGTCGAGAACCTCATCAAGGACCTCACCAAAGTCCGCAAAGCGTAAGCCGTCATGCCTCACGATCCAATCAACACCGGCTACGCGCGGGCGCTCTTCGAGATGGCGCAGGCTGAGAATGTTGTTGGCCGCATCGAAGAAGAACTTTTCCGTCTCCGCGAATTACTCAAGAGTAACCCGGCACTGCTGGAGTTTCTCAAAGACCCCAACGTCAGACACGAAGGCAAACGCAAGGCGTTGGGCGAACTCTTCCAGAATCGTGTCCACTCACTGACGCTCAACATGCTCCTGACTCTCAGCGACCAGGATCGCAGCAGCCGGTTGCCCGCGATCATCGAGGAATTTACCGGCATTGCCTCCGCGGCGCGTCAGAAGGTCACCGGTGAAGTCACCACGGCGCTTCCGCTCGACGACGCGATGTTGCAGCGGCTGGCCGCCGAGTTGTCGCGCGTTACCGGCAAGAACGTGCAGCTCTTTCAGAAAGTTGACCCGTCGATTCTCGGCGGCGCGATCATCAAGGTCGGCGAACAAATCATTGACGGTAGCCTGCGCCGGAAGCTGGAGCAAATCCGCGAGAGACTCGCGGGCTGAAGACGCAAGACCGATGACGGAAAACCGAAAACCGATCAAGTCATACCGTGATTTGGAAGTGTACCGGCTCGCGTACGCGTCGGCGATGGACATTTTTCGTGCGACGAAAACCTTTCCGGCGGACGAGCGGTTTTCGCTGAGCGATCAGATTCGACGCTCATCCCGGTCGGTCTGCGCCAACATCTCCGAAGGCTGGGCGCAACGGTGCTACGAAAACAAGTTCAAGAATCGGCTCAATGACGCCGAAGGTTCGGCCACGGAAACGCAGACGTGGTTGGATTTCGCAAAGGACTGCGGCTACATCAAGCTCGATTTTCACCAGACCATGGAGGCCAACTACGACCGCATCTCCGCCATGTTGTATCGCTTGGCGGAAAACTGGACAACGTTCGAACCGGCTCAGTCGGTCATCGGTCGTCGGTCTTCCGTCCTCGTCCCTCAGAGGTAATCCCCATGCCAGAAAGTCTTTCACTCGATCCCAAGCAAATCTCCGACGTGCTGCGTCGCAGCATTCGCGACTACAAGGCCGAAGTCAGCGTCGAGGAAATCGGCGAGGTCATCGACTGCGGCGACGGCATCGCCCGCATCAAAGGCTTGCCGAACTGCATGGCCGAGGAAATGTTGGAATTTCCGCACAACATCTTCGGCATGGCGCTGAACCTCGAGCAGGAGCAAGTCGGCGCAATGATTCTCGGCGATTTCACGCAGATTGCCGAAGGCAACCTCGTCAAGCGCACCGGCCGCCCGCTCTCCGTGCCGGTCGGCGAAGCGTTGCTCGGACGTGTTGTGGATGCCATCGGCCAACCCATCGACGGCAAAGGGCCGATCAACACGAAAGCGCTGCGCCCCATCGAAAGCCGCGCGCCTAATGTCATCGAACGCCAGCCGGTCAAAGAACCGCTTCAGACCGGCTTAAAGGCCATTGATTCCATGATCCCCATCGGCCGCGGCCAGCGCGAATTGATCATCGGCGACCGCCAGACCGGCAAGACCGCCATCTGCGTCGACACGATCATCAATCAGAAGGG
>JBGQCJ010000033.1:0-36928 GCA_041495285.1 Verrucomicrobiia bacterium | reverse complement strand
AGATCGAACTGTCCGAGAATCTCCGCGATGTAATGAATTGCCGCCTCGCTCCGGGCTTTCTTGCCGAACTCCCGGATGTTCCACGTCGCGATGTTCAACGTCTCATCCAGTTTCGACGACGGAATCTTCGCCGTCTCAATGCGCTTCTGCAACGCCAGCAGCCCTTTCGCGATGTCCTTCGAGATTTTTCCGTGGTGCATGACCACCTCCGTCGCCGTCAGTATGCTCAGCCGTCGAAGCATCCGCAAGCGTTCGCCACAAGCGGTATTTCGAGCTTGCCCGGAGTCTCCAGAACTGTTAGACTGTTGCGATGCTTGAAAAGCCACGTTTGCGATTCAAGACGGGACTCAACGCTTGGTTTGGGCTAGCGTGGACTTTCGTTGTTCCGGTCTTTTTTCTGATCGCTATCTCCGCCGCAGCCCAGTCCAATGTTGTCGTCCGGGTGATGGCCTCCAATTTGACCGGGGATCCCCAGACCTATCAGACGCCGCAACTAAACATCCTCAAAGGGTTAAAGGCCGATGTGGTGGCCATGCAAGAGTTCCATTACACCAGCTCGACCAACGGCACCGACACGGCAGCGGCTTTCCGCGAGATGATCGACAACACTTTTGGCACAAACTACGTCTATTTCCGCGAGAGTGGCTACAGCCTTCCTAACGGGATCATCAGCCGGTATCCGATCATTGCCAGCGGCTCATTTGATGACACCGAAGTCTCGAACCGCGGTTTCGCTTGGGCACAAATCGATCTACCGGGAACAAACGATCTTTACATCGTCAGCGTGCATCTTCTCACCACGAGTTCATCGGCTCGCGGTACGGAGGCCGCCAACCTGAAAGCCCTCATTCAGGCAAACTTCCCTGCCAATGCTTGGATTATCGTGGCTGGTGACATGAACACCGATTCCCGCTCTGAGGCTGCGATCAGCACGTTTACCACGTTCTTGAGCGATTCACCGATTCCGACCGATGCGGAGTCCGGGGGCACTTTTACCACAAACCTGTCTCGCAAGAAACCGTATGACTACGTCCTGCCGAGCTTTGCGATGACCAACACGCTCACGCCGGTGGTGTTTACTTCTCACACCTTCCCTAATGGACTGGTGTTTGATTCGCGAGTGTACGATCCGTTGACCGACGTGCCCCCGGTTCAAACGAACGATTCCAGCAATTGCCAGCACATGGGCATCGTGAAAGATTTCTTGGTGCCGACGCTGCAAGCAGGCGCCTTGCTGTCAGTGAGCCCAGCGGGTAGCTTCTCGAGTTCCGGTCAAGCGGGCGGACCTTTCACTCCGAGTAACCAGAACTACACCGTCAGCAATAGCGGCGACTCGAATCTGAATTGGGGCGCCACCTACACCGCCGCTTGGGTGAGCGTTTCGCCCACGAACGGCACGTTGATTCCCGGCACCAGCACAAACGTGGCAGTCTCCATCAACGCCACCGCCAACAGTCTCGCCGTCAATAGTTATTCGGACACCGTCGTGTTCACTAACAAAACGAACGGCGCCGGCAGCGCAACACGTTCCGTCAATCTCATCGTCACCGCCACCTCTCCTGTGATCGTCACCAATGGCTACACGTTGTCCGCCGAGAACTGCACGCCCGGTAACGGCATCGTCGACCCCGGTGAAACGGTGACGGTCACCCTTTCGCTCAAGAATACTGGCAGCGCCAACGCGACCAATCTTGTGGCCACGCTGCAGGCAACGAGTGACGTGATTTCTCCCGACGGCCCATTCACCTACGGCGTCGTCTCGAACAATGGCACGCCGGTCACCCAAGCATTTACATTCACCGCGGGCGGCGCTTGCGGCGGCGTAATTACAGCCATGCTGCAGTTACAGGACGGCGCAACCAGTCTCGGCACCATCAGCTACACCATCCCACTCGGCGTGACCGCCGGCATCTTCACTCAGAAATTCGATTCCGTCACTGCGCCGTCGCTGCCCGCTGGTTGGACAACATCTGCTTCCGGCGCGCAATCCAATTGGGTCACGTCCACAACGTTGGCGGATACGGCGCCTAACGCAGCCTTCTCGCCCGACCCCGGCAATATCGGCATCAACGAACTCGACTCGCCGTCGATTGCGATCAACAGCGGCTTGGCGCGTCTGACGTTCCGGCAAAACTACAGTCTGGCCTTGAGCACGACCAACAGCTCGCTTGGTTATGACGGCGGCGTGCTGGAAATCGCGATCGGCGGTGGCTCGTATACCGACGTCGTCGCGGCCGGCGGCTCGTTCGTCACCGGTGGCTACAACACGACGCTGAGCGGCGCATACAGCAACGCATTGGCCGGCCGTCAAGCGTGGAGTGGCAACTCCGGCGGCTTCCTCACGACTGTCGTGAACTTACCGGCATCCGCGGCCAGTCAGAACATTCAACTGCGGTGGCGCTGCGCGAGCGGCACTAACCCGCCATCCGTGACCTTCTCCGGCACGAATGCATTCTGGAATTTCGACGGGTCCACGCCACAACCGACAGTCGTCATGACGGGGATCACCGCGAGCGCGGTTGGCACTTCGAATACCGGCTCGATCCAGTACTTCGGCGGCAATCCCAGTACCGGTCAGGCAATCGCCACGGAACTATTTCAAACTTCGGCGGGACCGCCGACGACAAGCTCGGGTTGCTTCACGTTCTCGCTCGTCGTGACCAACGGATCTCAAGCCATCTTGTCGAGCCTCAGCTTTGATGACCAACGTTCCAATACCGGTCCGGTAAACTTCGCGGTGCACATCAGTCAGGCCGCGGATTTTTCGTCCGTCATTTTCACTACCGTCACGCAAACTGCGCACACCTTGATCACCTCGGGAGCAAACAATAGTTTCCCGTTAACACTCTCCAATCTAACCGGCACGATTTACTTCCGTCTTTACGGATACGCGGCCGGAGCGGCGGGCGGCACGTGGCGCATCGACAACCTGAATGTTCAGGGGAGCGTGACCAGCGCGGGCAGCACGGTGGGCAGCGGTTGGTACGTGGACTCGGTGTCCATTCAGGACGCTTTTTGCTGTACGAATTTCGCGAGCACCCCGGTGGCCGACTTCTCCGGCAGCCCGACCAACGGCCCGGCGCCGTTGAATGTCAACTTCATCGACTCCTCGACCGGTACGCCCACAGATTGGGCGTGGGACTTTGGCGACGGCGGCAACTCTACTTCTCAGAACCCATCACACACGTTTACGGCAGGCGTTTGGAACGTGACGCTGATCGCCAGCAATGCCACTGGCTCCAGCACCAGCACGAAGACCAGCTACATCACCGCGTGGACGCCATTCCAGGCTTGGCAGGTTCAGTATTTCACTAGCATCGACAATCCGGACGCCGCCGGCAACGTCGATGCCGATGGCGATGGGATGAGCAACATGCAGGAGTTCCTGGCGGGAACTGATCCGACCAACAGTGTGTCGGCGTTGCGCATCACTTCGATCACAAAGGAAGGGACGAACGTGGTTGTGACGTGGATGACCAGTGCCGGCAAGACGAACGCTTTGCAGGCGACCAGCGGCGATCCCGGCGGCGGTTTTGTCGCGAACGGCTTTGCCGACCTTTTCATCGTCACCAACACCGTTGGCACCGTCACCAACGGCACTGATGTGGGCGGCGCCGTCATCGTTCCCGCGCGCTACTACCGGGTTCGATTGGTGCCGTAGGCAGGGCTATTTGGAGGGACGCGCTCCGTCGCGTCCGTTCGGAGAATGCAGCCATGACGGAGCATGGCCCTCCAAATTCGGACACGATCAAGAATCATTGCAAGTCGGCCTCGTTTCTGCTTTTCTGTAGGTGTTGTCACCCCGCAACAGGAGGTTTTGAATGACTCGAGATCGAGCCACTTGGCTCAAAGGCGGACCTGCCGCCTGTGACGTTCAGCCTCCCAAGACTCAACGCCCGTGGAGACTTGTCCTGCTCGGTCCGCCCGGAGTGGGCAAGGGGACTCATGCCGCCGTTCTCACCGAACGCCTCGGCGCCTGCCCGCTTTCCACCGGCGACATCTTCCGCGCCGCCAAATCGCTGCCCGACTGCGAACGCACCCCGGCCATGACCGCCGCCATCAGTTACATGCGACGCGGCGAACTCGTGCCGGACGAGACCGTGCTCGCCCTCGTTCGCGAACGCGCCCAATGCATGCGCTGCCCGGGCGGTTTCCTCCTCGACGGTTTTCCGCGCACCGTCGCCCAAGCCGAAGCGTTGCAAGCGACGTTGAAGGAACTCGGCGTCAAACTCGACGCCGTTCTCTGCTACGAAGCGCCGGTCGAAGTGATCCTGCGCCAGGTCAACGGCCGTCGCATCTGCAGCAAATGCGGCGCGGTCTATCACCTGACCAACCGGCCGCCCAAAGCGGCCGGCATCTGCGACGTGTGTGGCGGCCCGGTCATCCAGCGCGACGACGACCGGCTCGAGGTGGCGCAAACCCGGTTGGACGCGTACGAGAAGAACGCCGCGCCATTGATCGAGTATTACCGGAAACTCGGTCTGTTGATTTCCCTCGACGGCAGCGGCGGCACCGATGTCGTGTTCAAACGGACACAAACCGCGCTCGAATCACGGGTTTGAGCAATTGTCCGCCGTCGCTTGGAAATCGTACCGGACACGGCTATACTCCTCCCCATGCGGGTTCATCTCGGTCTGACGGTGGCGGTCATCTGCAGTTGGATGGGATGCGCGAGCGTCGAGGCGCAAAGCATCCGCGTCCCGTGGTGTGATTACGCGCACGATGCGCAACACACCGGCCTTTCACCGGTAGCGTCCCAGCCTCTGCATCGCATCGTGTGGCAGATGCCGGTGGATTTGAATCCGCAGTACAGCGGCAGCGATTTGCTCATCCATTACGGATCGCCGTTGATCACACGTTCCAACACGGTCATCGTGCCGGTAAAGACCGGTGCATCAGGCGGATTCCGCGTCGAAGCGCGCGTCGGCACCACCGGCGCGACGAATTGGATGCAATCCACCGATTACATTCTGCCGGCTCACCACTGGACGCCGAGTTTTTCGCCAACCCTGACTCCGAAAAACCGACTCTACTTTCCTGGTGGAGGAGGGACGGTGTACTACCGCGATTTCCCGGATTCGACCAGCCTCGTCGTCACCGGGCAAATCGCTTTCTACGGTTTGGCCAACTACAACGCCAACACGAATACCTACCTCAACAATGTGTTCATCAACACGCCGATCACCTCGGACCGGTACGGGAATATCTATTTCGGCTTTCAGGTCGCCAATTCCGCGGCGGTGGCCCTCACGAGCGGCGTCGCCCGCATCGACTACAAGGGAAACGCCACGTGGATTTCTGCCACTATCATTGCTAACGACGGCACGATCACCAAAGTCGTCCACAACTGCGCGCCAGCTCTGAGCAACGATCACAAGACGCTCTACGTTGCTGTCAACAGCGGCAATTTTACTTATGGCTACCTTGTTGCTTTGGACAGCCGCACTCTCGCGACTCTGGCTCGCGTTCGACTCAAAGATGTAGAATTCCCGACACAGGATGCCGGTCTGCTTGACGACGGCACGGCTTCTCCCACCATCGGGCCAGACGGCGACGTTTATTTCGGTGTGTTCGAGCACCACTGTTGCGACAATCATGACCGCGGTTGGCTCCTGCATTTCGACAGTGGGTTGAGTCAGACAAATATTCCGGGAGCATTCGGCTGGGATGACACGGCCTCCGTCGTGCCGGCATCCATGGTCTCGTCCTATCACGGGAACTCGTCGTATCTGCTAATGACGAAGTACAACAATTACGCCGACGGTGGAGTGGGAGGAAACGGGTCCAACAAAATCGCCATCCTCGATCCGAAAGCCACGGAAGTTGATCCCGTGACCGGTGCGACCGTAATGAACGAGGTGCTGACGATTCTCGGTCCGACGCCGAATTCGCCACTGCCCGGCGTTCGTGAGTGGTGCATCAACACCGCCGCCGTCGATCCGTTCACCAAGTCCGTGCTGGCCAACAACGAGGACGGCAAACTCTACCGCTGGGATTTGACCTCCAACACGCTCTCGGAAACGATGACGCTCACGACCGGTCTCGGCGAAGCCTACACGCCCACAATCATTGGAGTGGACGGCACCGTGTACGCCATCAACAACGCCATCCTCTTTGCGGTCGGACGATGAAGACACGCCTCATACTCCTCGCCGGCATGGTCTTTGTCGCCACGGCGCACGCCGATGTGATCTTCACGGTCACACCAAGTGTGCAGTACGGCGTGAAGAGCAACGAAGTTGTCTTCACCGGCACGTTGAGCAACACAAACCTGACCGGCGACGTGTTCTTGACCGACATCCAGTTTGGTTTCACCGGTATCGCCACCAACTACCTCGCAGCAGACGCCAACGTTTTCTTTGCCAACGTCCCTGGCATTTTGTCCCCCGGCGAAACCTACAGTGACGTTGTCTTCGCCGTCGCGATCAGCTCCAATACTCCGGTAGGCGACTACTTCGGCACCGTCACCATTGTGGGCGGCACGAATATCTTCGCCGCGGATAATCTCGGGAGCGCGCCGTTCCAGGTTTCATCGTCGGACACGCCCTTCGGCGCGTGGCGCATGGCTGAGTTTGGAATCAACGCCGGCAACGACGCCATCAGCGGGGATCTCGCCGACCCGGATGGCGACGGCATCGTCAATCTGCTGGAGTACGCCCTGCATCTGGATCCCAATGTTGCCAGCGCGACCGGACTGCCGACTCCGGCAAGTGACCCGGCTTGCGGTTGTTTGACGCTGACCTACACCAAAGTCCTCACCGCGACCGATCTCCTCTACACCCCCGAAGCCGCCGACGATCCCGGTGGCCCGTGGAACACCAACGGCGTCACCCAAGCCTTCATCGCCGCCGACACCATGACGCTGACGATCAAAGCCAGCGACGCCGCCAATCCGTTCAGCACCGCCCCGAAGAGATTCATGCAACTCAAGATCACGCGCGTGCAATGATGACAGGGCGCAACGGCCCGGCGCGCCGCTGGGGACAGGCTCGCCGAGTCGTCAAACAGGAGACCGCCACGCGGATGTCACCATGATGCCTAGTACTACTAGGCATCGCACTTTCTTACCGCGCGCCGTCGCGTGAAATCGGCTGTCGAGGAAGCAGGATACATGGTAGTGCCATGTATCGCACAGTCAGCCGGGAAGGTTGTCATTCTGAGCCTTGCCCGCCGACTTGTCCGTCGTCTCGTCCGCCGTAGCTTCAGCGAAGGCGGGGTGTCGATCAATTCCGAGGTAGGGCGCGACCGCCGGGCGCGGTCTGCCCAGCTGTCGCTGCAAAGTTAAGAAAGTCATTGGACTTGAACCCATTTATTCCGCGGGCGTATAATCCGAACGGTCACATCAATGATCGGGAGGATCGAATCGAATGAACAACTTTACACCACGAGCTCAGCAGGCTTTGGCCTTGGCCCGGAAAGAGGCTTACGATCTAAAACACGATTACGTCGGAAATGAACATTTGCTCCCTGCTATCGTCAGGTTGCGTCAGGGCGTTGCGTATGAAGTGCTGCTCAAACGAGGTATTACATTGGAGAGGCTGCGCGATGCCCTTAGAAGGGATATTGCACCAGGTAAAGGCAGACCAGAGGATGGAAAAGTGCCCTATACTCCAATGGTCAAGAAGTCGTTAGCTCTTGCCCTAAAAGAGGCTAAGGAGCTTGGGAGCAATTACGTAGGCACGGATCATATTCTCCTAGGGATACTCCGAGCCAAAGACGAGCTTTGTGATCGAATGCTTGCGTTACTCGGTGCAGACATTGAGGGGATAAGAAGCGATCTCATCAACGAACTGAGAAAGCCAGGAACTACTGACTTGGAGAGCGTTGAGGGGTACGCTTACGGTGACGTCGGGCCTCTGACACTGATAATTGACCACGGCAGCGCGCCGTCTGAAGTCATTGCAGATATTCTCTCCGACATTTCTCTTCTCTACCGAAAGGCCGGCGGTGCTGGCATCAATTTTGTCATTGATAGGGCCCTCGTCCCTGAAAGTGATTTGCTGTGACTGAGTGGGAGCACAACGGGCAGACTCAAGAGCAAGAGGCGGTTGCAATCTATAAGGGACTTCCCCACAAACCCGATTCTGTTCGCGAGAAGACCCGATGGGAGAAGTTCGTAATCTGGCTATTGCCATGGCTCGAACGGAAGCGGCAACTCGGAGATGATTACTTGGAGGCTGAAGTACTTTCCAAACAGGCTGAAGCCATGACCCAATTTGCCGACGCTCAGCTAAAGCTAGCTAAGGCCGGCAAGGTTGCAGCCGAAACCGCTGAGATCGCAGCCCGTTTGGACGAAAGCAAATTGGGGCGCGCGAAAGTCGTAGTCCCAGAAGATCAGGCGGTCTCATCATCCCCGCCGCCACAGCTAGCGGACGACCTCGCGAAATTGGAGCAGAAACTCAAGGAAGTTCGTCTGAAATATGGCGTTCGTGTTGTGGCTGTCAACAGACCGGAAAACTTGATAGAAAGAACCGCAGAAGAGGCCGGTGGAGGCGGCCACCCTCAGTCCTAGAAGGCAAATTGTTGCCGCCCATTAGTGCTCTTGCGTCTCTCCCACGCCGAAGTACGTGCAATCGTAATGATGGAACACCAGTGCCCTTCGACAAGCTCAGGGCAGGCGCTGGCTCAGGCGACGCGATGTGCCGGCATTGATTCAGTTGACGCCCAAGAGTTCGACTTCGAAAACCAGCGTGGCACCGGGAGGAATCAGTCCACCACCGGCGCCGGTGTCGCCATAGCCTAGGCTGGCGGGGATGGTGATGCCGGCGAACGCCGCCGACCTTCATGCCGACGACGCCTTGATCCCAGCCCTTGATGATTGTCGCGAAGAAGACATCGCGACGTCTCGGTCGATTGATATCGACCTCGGCTTCACCGGTAAGCCGAAGGCGGCCCTAGCCGACTGAGCCGAGTTGGACGAGACGCCATTCCAGAGGAAGGGCAAACTCGCGATGTTGTTTTCGTGACAAATGAACCGTCACGCGCTTGCCGGTCACGGCTTCGGCCTCGGTGCCGACCTTGAGATCTTCCATCTTCAACTCGGTCACGTCGGCCACGTGCGCCGGCGCGGCGCTGGCGGACGGTAGCGGCGCCGGTGCGGTCGGACTGGATTCTTCTTTCTTGGCGCAGGCTGCTGCGAGGACGACAAGGGAGAGAGTGAGCGAGTAGATCACAGCAAATCGATTGAATTTCATAATGGGTGCGGAGTTTAGTCACGGCGCATGCCGGTTGCAAGCGTGCCGGTCGCGCTACGGTTGCCTAATCTGGAGGGCCACGCTCCGTCGTGGCCGCATTTCGCGAACGGACGCGACGGAGCGCGTCCCTCCAAAGCATGTGCAGTCGGGGTGATCGAACACGAGCGCGCTGATCCTTCGTCCTTCGAGGACTCAGGACAGGCTCACGGCGGCTCGCCTTGTTGGTTACATCCGTCTGCGTCAATCGTGGACGATGTACGCCTCTTCTCCGTGGACGGAGACATCAAGACCCAGCTCCTCCTCCTCGTGCGTCACTTTGACCGGAATCACCCGGTTGATGAGCCAGAGGGCTCCGTAGGTGAAGAGGAAGGCATAGGCGGCGGTGATGAAGACCGAGCCGGCCTCAACGAGAAAGAAATGTGTGCCGCCTAGCAGCAGGCCATCGGCTCCGTTGGCGTTCCAGAGTTTGGTGGCGAAAACGCCGGTGAGGAGACAGCCGAGCACACCGCCAATGCCGTGGACTCCCCACACATCCAAGGCGTCGTCCAACCCCATCTTGTTCTTGAACTCAACCGCCAGATAGCAGAACACACTCGCCAGGAATCCGATGGCCACGGAACCGGTGATGCTGACATAGCCGGCCGCCGGGGTGATGGCCACCAAGCCCGCCACGGCACCGGTGAGCAGACCGACGAATTTCGGTTTTCTCTCGAAGATCCATGCGATAGAGAGCCAGGTAATCGCGGCGACGGAAGCGGCGATATCCGTGTTCGCAAAAGCCAGCGTGGTGACACTGTCGATTTTCATTTCGCTGCCGGCGTTGAACCCATACCAGCCAAACCAGAGCAGCCCCGTGCCCAGAGCCACGAGGGGGATGCTGTGCGGTCCCTTGTCCACGAACTTGCGTTTTCCGACAAACAAGACGGAGGCCAGCGCGGCGAATCCCGAGGAGGCGTGGACGGCCGTTCCGCCCGCGAAGTCGAGCGCGCCCCAGGAAGCAAACAGGCCGCCGCCCCAGACCATGTGGGCGATCGGGAAGTACACGAACAGCAACCAGAGGGTGAGAAAGATCATGTAGGCGCCGAACTTGATGCGGTTGGCAAAGGCGCCCGTGATCAAGGCCGGGGTGATGATGGCAAACATCATCTGGTAAACGAATAGAACCAGCAGCGGCATGTTATTGAATTCGGCAAGTATCGTGTTCGGCCCGACACCATTCAAAAACGCATAATGCAAATCGCCGATCACCGCGCCCTTTCCACCGCTGAATACCAGCGAATAACCGCACACCCACCAGAGAAAGGTGGTCCAGCCCATGGAGACGTAGCTCTGGATCATGATGGCGAGCACGTTTTTGCGGCCCACCAAGCCGCCGTAAAAGAAGGCGAGGCCGGGGGTCATGATCATGACAAGGGCGGTGGCCACGAGCATGAAAGCGATACTGCCGTTATCGTAGGTGTTCGTAGGCATGACTGCTGTTCTCCTTTCTAAAACCGCAGGTGCAAACAATCCAACTCAGCAGGGTCAAAAAAGCCAAGTTGGAACTGGATTTGGGAACGGGGTCAGAGTTTGGCCGGGATTACCGCCAAGTCAACAAAGAAACTCATTCGTAATGAGCTTACTCCGTGACGTCACCCACGCCGAAGTACGTGTAATCGGGATGATAGAGCGCGAAGGTCGCGGAATTCGTCTTGCGCTGGGTTGTCGAGTTCCATTATGGGTGAGCCATGAAAATCGGCGTGATCGGCGGGAGCGGGTTGTATGAAATGGAGGGGTTGGAGCGGAAACGATGGGTGACGGTGACGACGCCGTTCGGGAAGCCGTCCGACCAGTTTCTGACCGGGCGCGTCGGCGACCGGGAGTTGGTGTTCCTGCCCCGGCACGGTCGCGGACACAAGATTTTGCCGAGCGAGTTGAATCACCGGGCCAATCTCTACGCGATGAAGAAACTCGGCGTCGGTTTCATCATCAGCGTGAGCGCGGTCGGCAGTCTCAAGGAGGAATACAAGCCGACCGACATTGTGGTGATTGATCAGTTTTTCGACCGCACGAAGCGGAGCAAGGATTTCACGTTTTTCGGCGACGGGATCGTGGCGCACATCGCGTTTGCGGACCCGGTCTGCAAGAACCTCCGGCACATTCTGGCCGATTGCGCGAAGCAGGCCGGCGCGAGCGTGCACGTCGGCGGGACGTACGTGAACATGGAAGGCCCGGCATTCTCGACACGCGCCGAATCATTCTTCCATCGCAAGATGGACTGGGATGTGGTCGGGATGACGAACTACGGCGAAGCCCGGTGCGCGCGCGAGGCGGAGATTTGTTACGCGACGCTGGCGATGGTGACGGACTACGATTGCTGGCACGAGGCGCACGAGGCGGTGACGGTGGAGATGGTCGTCGGCAATTTGACGAAGAACTCCAAGACGGCGCAGGAGATCATCCGGCTCGCCTCCCGGGCGATCAATCCGACCGGCGATTGCGATTGTCATCACGCGTTGGCCAACGCGATCATGACGCAACCAAAAGCAATGCGACCGGCCACGCGCAAGAAGTTGAGTTTGCTGCTGGGGAAATACTTGAAGAAGTAACCGGTGCGACTCGCGCCGCTCAGTTAAACATCGGCGACTTGGCGCGCCGCCGAACGTGCCGCAATGCGCCCCGGTAATTCCACTTGGAAGAGGACGCGCAGAGGCGACGGACTTCGAGTTGCATGAACGCGTACCGGAGCAGGCCATCCAAAATCAGCAGACCGGCGCCGATCGCCAATGCCAGCGGTAAACCCTTTCTCAGGTTGGCTAACAAAAAGAACGCGGCAATCAGAGAGGTCACCGCAGCGAGGTCGATCACTTTTAGCGATTCGTTATGGCGAGTGATCGCGGGCCGGGCATGCATGGGCCGGAACAGCCAGAAACGCACGTACGCCTTGGCTACGACATAAACGACGCAGAGTAAAATCGCCTGTGAACGCAACTCACTTCTCCCCCGCCTCGCGGGCAGCTCCCGACAAAACCAACAACGCGCTCTTTTACCGCAAGTGCCCGGCAAAAAGCAAGCGGATTATGCCCTCGCAGGGCCGGCGGCCCGCCCGGCCATTTGCGTTGCAAAACTTTCCCGCGTTGGCTAGTTTCGCGCCGCGATGATTGGCACGACCTTCGCCAACTTTTCAATCCTCGAGAAGATCAACCGCGGCGGCATGGCGGACATTTATCTCGTGGCCGACCGCAACGGTCAGCGGTTCACGCTGCGCGTGCTGCTGCCGGAGTTTCGCTACAGTTGGCGGCGCATCCGGCAGTTCCGCTGGGGCTGCCAGGTGGCGAGCCAGCTCGACCACCCGAATATCGTCCATTGCTACGGGCAAGGGAAATTCCACGGATTTCGATACGCCGTGCTAGAGTATGTGGATGGGCCAAATCTAAAGGAGAAGATTCTGCGCGGTGATCCATTGCTGCGCGCCAATCTGCTCAAGCTCCTCACCGGCATGGCCGAGGGCCTGGCTCACGTCCACGAGCGGGGATTTCTGCATCTCGATTTCAAGCCGGAGAACGTCCTCATTCCCAAGACGTACGATCCCAAGATCGTTGACTTCGACTTGGCGATCGCGCGTCCGGTAAGACCCAAGAAGGTTTCCTCGCTTTCCGGCACGCCGGCGTACCTCGCCCCCGAACAAATCGCGCGCGAACCCGTGGACGAACGCGCGGACATCTTCGCCTACGGCGTGACCGCCTACGAGATGCTGACCGGCAAGAAACCGATCACCGGCAACACGCGCGAAGAGATACTGCAGAAGTACGCCAACTTTAACGAACATCTCAAGCCGCTGCGCACACACTTACCGGACGTGCCCCACACCGTCGAGCGCGTCATTCTCAAATGTCTTGAAAAAGACGTGGCGCGCCGCTATCCTTCAATGAGCTTGGTGGTTCGCGACTTGCAGACATGAAATTTTGGATTACCGCAGTGCTGTGGGGAGCGTTGCTTGTGGGTTGCGGGCACAAGCCGCCCTCGGAGTCGTCTGCCCCACCACCAGCGGTCCCCGCACCGGCCAGTCCTCCCCTGGCGGCCAGCGCGGCCGGCAGTCCAGTCACCGACGCCGCGCTCAAGAACGTCCGCGAACTGCGTGCGGAAGGGAAGCTGGCGGAGGCCCGGGGTATCCTGCAGCCACTCGTCAGCGACACGATTTCAGCCAAGCCGGATGCCGCCGCCGACTTGCTTGGGGAGATTGATATACAGATCGTGATGACGCCGACGCCGGCACCCGAGAAGGCGGATTACACCATCGCCGCCGGCGATGCACTCGGCAAAATCGCCAAGAAATTCGGCACCACCGTCGAGCTGATCAAGAAATCCAACAACTTGAGCAGCGACACCATCCGCGTCGGCGACCGGCTGCGCGTTTATCAGGGCCATTTCGCCGTCACCGTCAGCAAGACGGCCAACACGCTGCAAGTCACCGACGGCGGCAAGTTCTTCAAACGCTACCGGGTCGGCACGGGTCAATACAGCAAGACACCCGTGGGCGAATTCAAAATCACCAGCCGCGTCTCCGAGCCGCCGTGGTGGCGGTCCGATGGCAAGACGATTCCGTTCGGCGATCCCGAGAACATTCTCGGCACCCACTGGCTCGGGCTGGACGTGCCGGGCTACGGCATTCACGGCACGTGGGAGACCAATTCCATCGGCAAACAGGCCACGGCCGGTTGCATCCGCCTGCTCAACGACGACGTGGCGGAGTTGTACACGATCCTGCCGGTCGGCACGCCGGTCGCCATTCACGATTGAGGACACGGCACCATGAAAATCTACACGCTGGATTTTGAAAAACCGATTGTCGAACTCGAACAGACGCTCGACGCGCTCCAGAAACAAGCGGAGGAGCAAAAGATTGATCTCGGTCCGCAGATCAAAGCCATTGAGGACAAGCTGGAGAAGACGAAGAAGGAAATCTTCACCAACCTCACCGCGTGGCAGCGCGTCCAACTCGCCCGGCATCCGAGACGCCCGTACATGCTCGATTATCTCCAGCGCATCGCCACCAACTTCATCGAGTTGCACGGCGACCGCCGGTACGCGGACGACCGCGCCATCATCGGCGGATTGGCGACGATTGACGATCATCGCGTGATGGTCATCGGCCATCAGAAGGGACGCGACACGAAAGAAAATCTGATGCGCAACTTCGGCAGCGCTCATCCCGAAGGCTACCGCAAGGCGCTGCGTTTGATGCAGCTTGCCGAGAAATTTGATGTGCCGGTGATCAGCTTCATTGACACGCCCGGCGCCTATCCCGGCGTCGGCGCGGAGGAACGCCACATCGCCGAGGCCATCGCCGTCAACTTGCGCGAGATGATGCTGTTGAAGATCCCGCTCATTGCCGTGGTCATCGGCGAGGGCGGCTCGGGCGGCGCGCTGGGCATCGGCGTCTGCGACCGGGTGTTGATTTTGGAGAACGCGTACTACTCGGTGATCTCGCCGGAAGGTTGCGCGGCGATTTTGTGGAAGGACCGGGCCAACGCTGCGCAGGCCGCCGAAGCGCTCAAACTGACCGCGAAAGATTTGCTCGAGCTCGACGTGGTGGACGAGGCGATCCCCGAACCGCTCGGCGGTGCGCACCGGGATTGCGACGCCACGGCGGCCGCGTTGAAGAAGGCGGTGGTGAAACATCTCGACAAACTGCTGGACATGAAGATGTCCGAATTGCTCGAGGCGCGCTACAAGAAGTTCCGCAAGATGGGCGTCTTTGGCCGGGCCGAACCGAAGAAACGCGGGGGCCGCGCCAAGAAAGCTGAACCGTTGGGCGCGAAAGATTCGAGGCCGGCATCAACGCCGGCGGGGAATTGACCGAATATTTTGTGCTTCACAAAATGAAGCACGCTGTGTTAAAGACTAATCCGTTCGGTGAGGCTTTCGCATCAAAGCCCGCGAGTCGGATCAACCTGAGCGAGGGGAGTAAGACAATGAGAAACTGGATCTGTGCGATTGCACTAACTCTGTCCGTCGGCTGCGCGAGCGCCAACTTCCGACCCTACATCGGCGAGCAACAGTCCTGGCCCATTGCCACCGGCAGCATCGTCAACATGAAGTACGACTATCCCGTCTTCACCTCGTTGCCGTGCAGCCCCTACGCTGTGCTGGGCGAACTGCGCATCGAAAGCCCCTTCTACCAATATCCCGAAGAAGGTCACCTGCCGTTGCTGATCAAGAAGGCGAAGAAACTCAACGCCGATGCGATCGTGTTGGTTGATGGCGACATCTTCTTCAGCACCAACTACGGCCCAAGACCCAGCGATGCCGCAGCCGCCGGCGGTGGAATACCCACGCTGACGCAGGTCAACCGGTTCAACCCCGACACCTTCAAACCCACGGTCAATCTTCTGGCCATCCGCTGGATTGGCGAACCGCCGCCCGGACTCCCCGTTGCGATGAAACCTGAAGCGCCCGCGCCGGCAGAACAGCCGAAGGAAGAGATGGCCAAACCCGCTGAAGAAGCGCCGGCCACGAACGCGGCACCGGCCGAAGTCGTCACACCGCCCGCCGCACTGCCCGCCGAGGAAACCAATCAACCGCCGGCAGCCACTGAACAACCAGCGCCAACCCCGCCCCCCGCCGTCGAGGAACCGGCTCCAGCGCCGCCAGCGGAACAGCCCCCCGCGAATCAGTAGTTTCGCGTTACGGCTCGACGTCGAGCTTGATGTGGAGGTCGCGGAGTTGCTTTGCGTCCACTTCGCTCGGTGAGTTGGTCATCAAGTCCACAGCCTTCGCCGTTTTCGGGAAAGCAATCACATCCCGGATGTTCATCGAGCCGCACAGAATCGCGCACAGCCGGTCGAACCCCAGAGCGATACCGCCATGCGGCGGCGCGCCGTACCGGAAGGCTTGGAGCATGTAGCCGAATCGCGATTGCGCCACCTCCGGCGGAATCTTCAGCACTTCCTCGAACACTTTCTTCTGTACGTCGGGCTGGTGAATCCGGATCGAGCCGCCGCCCAACTCCACGCCGTTGAGCACGATGTCATAATGCTGGCCGCGCACTTTGGCCGGTTCGGTGTCGAGCAGGGGAACGTCCTCGGCCACCGGCGCGGTGAACGGATGATGCGTCGCGAGATACCGGTTGGATTCCCGGTCGAACGTAATAAGTGGGAAATCCACGACCCACAGAAAATTCCAGCCATCCCGCTGGATTTTGAGAATGTCGGCGACAATCAAGCGCATCCGGCCCAGCACTTCCCACACAACCTCACGCTTGTCCGCGCCGAACAGAATTAAATCGCCCTGTTCAATCTTCAGCTTCTCGGTAAGCGCCTTCTTTTCCGCGTCGCTAAAAAACTTTACGATGGGCGATTTCCATTCACCGCCTTCGACCTTGATGAAGGCCAGCCCCTTTGCACCGAAACTTTTGGCGGTTTCCGTCAGCGTCTCGATCTGGCCCTGCGTGGCGCTGGCGAAACCCTTCGCGTTGATCGCCTTGACCACGCCGCCGGTATCCACGGCCGACCGGAAAACCTTGAACGAGCTTTGTGCAAAATCCTTCGTGAGATCCACCAGCTCAACGCCGAATCGCGTATCCGGCTTGTCGCTGCCGAACCGCTCCATCGCTTCGATGAACTGCATCCGCGGAAACGGCGTCGGGATTTTCTCACCGCGTGCCGCCAGCCATACCGCCGCGAGCAAGCCTTCAATCATCGCGTACATGTCTTCGCGCGTGATGAAGCTCATCTCCAAATCGATCTGCGAGAACTCCGGCTGCCGGTCCGCGCGCAGGTCCTCGTCGCGGAAACATTTCGCGATCTGGAAATATCGGTCCACACCGGCCACCATCAGCATCTGCTTGAATTGTTGCGGAGACTGCGGCAGTGCGAAGAACTTACCGGGGTTGACCCGTGACGGCACGAGATACTCACGCGCGCCTTCCGGCGTGCTCTTGAACAGAATCGGCGTCTCGACTTCGAGAAACCCGTTCGCATCGAAGTAATCACGCGCCGCTTTCGCAACCTTGTGCCGGAGCTTGAGGTTCTTCGCCATGGCCGGGCGTCGCAGGTCGAGATACCGGTATTGCAGCCGCAAATCTTCACCGGCTTGCGAACCGCCGGCTTCGTCGAGTTGGAAGGGCGGCGTGTCGCTGGGGTTCAGGATTTCCAGCGAGTGCGCCAGCACTTCGATCTCGCCGGTGGGCAATTTCGCGTTTTCCGTGCCGGCCGGCCTCTTGCGCACCGCGCCTTCGACGAGCACGACGTACTCGGAGCGTAGTTCGTGCGCGAGGTCGGCCGAAGCTTTGTTGTGCTGCGGGTCGAACACGACTTGCGTGACGCCTTCGCGGTCACGCAGGTCAATGAACACGATACCGCCGTGGTCGCGGTACACGTGCACCCAGCCGGTCAGACAGACCTTCTGACCGACGTGCGTCGCGCGCAATTCACCGCAATGATGTGTCCGTTTCATGAAAGTTTCTTCGCCAACTCAACCACCTTCACCCGCTCCTGCGTTGTCGTGGCGAGGTTCTTCAACGTCACTTCGCTGGTCTTCCATTCTTCCGGGCCGACCACGACCGCGAACCGTGCGCCGAGCGCGGAAGCCATTTCAAATTGCTTGCCGACCTTGGCCGGCGTGAGCGCGTAGTCTATCGAAATCCCCGCGTCGCGCAACTCATGAATCAATTTCAGCGCGTCGGCGCGAATCGACTCGTCGGCGATCACGACGTAACAATCGAGTTCCCGGTCGAGTTTCGGCAACAAACCCCGGTCTTTCAGCAGTTCGGTCAGCACCACGTCGCCCATGCCGAAGCCAAGCGCCGGTAAGTCCACGCCGCTGACCTGCTTGATCAAATTATCGTACCGGCCGCCGCCGGCAATCGCGCGCAGTTCGCCTTTACGGTCGTGAATTTCCCAGACGATACCGGTGTAGTAGGCCAGGCCGCGCACGATCTTGAAATCCACTTCGCAGAACTTCCCGAGGTCACCCAGTTTGTCGAGGAGTTCCCGAAGATCGTCCTTTGGGAACGCAAGCACCTCGTTGACCTTCGGTGTGATGGCGGCAAGTTTCTCGCGCGTCTTCTCCACCGGCTCGCGTTCCAATTTGTCGATGGCTTGAAAAACCACATTCTGTTTGTCGTCGGCGATACCTAGTAGTGATAGGTATCGCTGCCACACGCGCCGGTCGGAGACGCGGACGACGAAGTCGTTCTCAGTAAGGCCGAATGACCGGAGCGTATCAATGGCCAGCGCGATCAGTTCGGCGTCGGCGCTCACGTCGCTTTCGCCGATGATGTCGGCGTTGAACTGGAAGTGCTCCCGGAGCCGACCACGCTGTTGTTTCTCGTACCGGAACAGTTGCGGGATGGCGAACCACTTGAGCGGTTTCTTGTAGTCCCGGTGATGCGCGCCAACCATGCGGGCCAGCGTCGGCGTCATCTCGGGGCGCAGCGCGACGGCCCGGTCGCCTTTGTCCACGAAGTTGA
Source organism: Verrucomicrobiia bacterium (assembly GCA_041495285.1). Taxonomy (GTDB): domain Bacteria; phylum Verrucomicrobiota; class Verrucomicrobiia; order Palsa-1439; family Palsa-1439; genus JBGQCJ01. The sequence continues at coordinate 18,283 of JBGQCJ010000033.1, read as the reverse complement.
AAAGCTGGCCGACAATCTCGTCCCCGGATTTCTTCGTGTAAAGCTCCAGCGGTTCGAGCGGGGGGCCGTCGTATTCGCGGAAGCCGTACCGGCGCGCGACCTCGCGCCATTTGCCGAAGATATGGCGGCGAACGGCCAGCGTCTCGGGGTAAAAGTCGCGGAAGCCGGGGAGTGGGTTCATGCGTGTGAGATTTGTAGGGCAACGGGCCTCCGTTGCCTGATGCGAACGTGGCAAGCGGGCCGCTTGCCCTACAACGCTGCGGTTAACTCCCGATTTTTTCGGTCAGCTTCAGCACCTGCTCGCGCATTTCCTTGCCGGGCTTGAATTTCACGACAGCGCGGGCCGGTATCTGCACATCCTTGCCGGGGTCGTTCGGATTGCGGCCGACGCGCGGCTTGCGCAGTTTGACTTCGAAGACGCCGAAGTTTCGCAGCTCAACGGTCTTGCCGTTGACGAGCGCCTCGGTGATGTAATCGAGCGTCTTTTGCATCACCGTCAGTACGTCCTGCTGAATCATGTTCGTTTCGTTGCTGATCCGAATCACCAGATCACGTTTGGTCATTTTTTTGTCTCCCACAGTTTGATGAGTTCTGGAACTATGTCGTCGGTAAACTTATACACACCGTACGCCGCCGCCAACATCACGAACAGGATGACCAGCGGATTGCCGAGCACGCTTTTGAACCCGATGCGCCACGAGCTGATGCCGGCCAGTTGCGCCCGGCGGCCTTTCAGGCGACCGAGCAACGCCTGCAGCGAGATGAACTCGCTATGCCATTCGTTGGCGACTTTCTTGGCCATGGCTTCCGGCAGTTCCTTGAATCCCTGCATGCTCGTCACGATATTCAAGAGCCGCAATGCCTTATCATCGCGCGAAGCCTCCGAGTTCAACGTCGTCATCAACAACTCGTGTTCCTGCGCGATCGCGCTCTTGAGTTCGAGAAACGCCGCTTCCTCGTCGCCGCTGAAACTTTCGCCCTTGAAGCCGCGGTCGAGGAACTGGCTGAGCTGCTTCCACCGTTCCACAAACGCCTCGACCCGCTCGATGTTTTTCTCAAGATTCCGGTCACGCATCGGATGTCTGCTTGTTTACGCGCGCCACTGTAGTGGCCGCCCCGTTTGCCGTCAAGCCAAATGGCTTGTGCCCCAACGACTTCAGCAATCACGTCGCCGGCCCGCCCCATAACGCTTCAATCGCCTGTCGCGCCTCGGCCACGTCGCGGTCGCCGAAATGGATGACGCGCACCCGCTCGCCACGCGGTTCCCAAATCGGAAACGATGCCGGCCCGAACAACGCCACCGTCGGTGTGCCCACCGCGGCGGCCAGATGCGTGATACCGGAGTCATTGCCCAGAAACAGCGCGCAACGTTCCAACACCGCTCCCAGCTCCGCCAATCGCAGCCCGCTCGCCACAATTACCGGCCTCGACTCCAACAAATCCCGCAAATTTCTTACCGCGCGCTCGTCCGCCTCACCTTGCACGACGAGCAATTGCACCGCGAGTTCATCGCTCAACCACCGGCCCAGCGCGGCGAACTTTTCGACCGGCCAGTTCTTCTTCTCGCTGCCGCTGCCGGGATGCACGGCCACGATTCGCTCACGGCCGGTACGCTGCAGAAAGCGCGACGCGACTTCCCGGTCGGCCAAACTGGGGAACAGTCGTGGTCGCGGCTGGTTCACATAAATCGCCAACGCCTCCAGCGATTTGCAGTAATGCTCGGCGGCGTGCGCGTCGCGCGGACGCGGTGAAGCTTCAACAAGCTGTTTCACCCCGCACCGGCGCACGTTGTTCGCGAAGATGCTGTCCGGATCGAACAGATACGAGACGACGAGATTGAAACTGCCGAAGTATTCCATCAATAGGGGTTCGAGAATGTTGTTCGGGATGAAGAAGCCGGCCATCGGTTTCGCATCAATCGAGCGCGTCGCGTCCGCGTAATGCCGGCCATTCGCCAACTCGGTAATGTGCGGGTAGCCAAGGATTTCAATGTGCGCGTCCGGCCACCGCTCACGCAGCGCGCCAATCGCCGGCAACGTCATGATAAAATCCCCAATCGCTCCGCCACGTACAACCAAGATTCGCGGACTCTTCACGTCGCAAGTTAACCAGAATCAACGCCTTTGGGAAATGCCGAAGAATGAAAACCGTCTGCCCGGAGTGACCACGTCTTCGGTCAGCTGGTGGCTGAGACGAAAGGTCAGGCTCGATCTGCACTCGTCCGCCGGCCAATCCAATCCAGTAGCAGGAAAGTGCAGGTGAAAAACGGAAACACTCCATACAGCGTATCGCTCGCCGAATGAGAATTCCTATCCACCGCCGCAAACACGGTGATGCAAAACGCGGCAGCAAGCAGGCAGAGCACTGCGCCGGGAATTGACGCGGGAACATAGAACCAACCCAAACGTTTGAACCAGCTTAGTTTCATGAATCCTTAGACCTCCTTCTTAGACATTCGTTCGCTCGTTCAATACACGAACAAGCCGAGGACGACCAACAGCACGCCGACGGCGATACCGGTGGAGCAGGTGATGCGACAGCGGTTGTTGTTGGCCATCATGAATTGAAGTACGTCGCGGAGTTGGTGCGGCGCGATGGTCATCCAAGCGGCGGCCACGACCCAAAGGTAAGCGAGCACGGTCACGACGAGCCGGGAGGACAACTCGCTCAAGTCGGCGGCGTCCACCATCAATTTCGCAACGAGCAGCATCAGCGCCGCTGTGGCGCGCACGGCGAGAAACGTTTCGCCGTACTGGATCACCAGCCAGTAGGCGACCGGTACGCCGATCACGATGAACGGTCGCGCCCACGCCCATTCGTCGCTCGCCGCGCCGTACATCACGATCCAGGCCCACACGGCGGCGATGGCCAGCACGATGCGTCCCCACCAAACGGAGCGCGGGAATTTCAGTGCGTGCTCGCGGAACTTTTCGGGAGCGACGACGCCGGGCAGACGGGCGGCTACGATGACCGCGCCGACGATGGTAGAGGTCAGAGCGAGCCGTGTCATAGATTGTGAATGGCTGGGTCGCCGTAAAGTGTGATGTGGGTGGCTCGTTCGATCCGTACCGGCAGCAACTGACCCTTGTGACGTTCGTGGCCGGGGAAGACGACGATCTTGTTAGTGCGCGTGCGACCGGCCATGCGCTGTGGGTTCTTCTCGCTGTGACCTTCCACTAAAACCTCCACCGTCTGACCGATCAGTTCGCGGTTCTTGCGAACCATCCCGGCGTTGACAATTTCCAGCAGAGCCCGGTTGCGTTGTTCCTTCACATCGTCGCTGAGTTGGCCGGGCATGTCGGCGGCCGGCGTGTCGCGGCGCTTGGAGTATTTGAAGATGTACGCTTGATCGAATTGCACTTCGCGCATCAGTGAAGCGGTTTGCTCGAAATCTTCTTCGGTCTCGCCGGGAAAGCCGACGATGATGTCCGTCGAGATCGCGATGCCCGGCTGGGCGGCGCGGAGTTTTTCGACAATCTTCAAGAACCATTCCCGGCTGTAGCCGCGATTCATCGCCTTCAGAATGCGATTCGAGCCGCTCTGCACCGGCAAGTGCGCGTGTTCGCACAGCTTCGGCAGGTCCCGGTACGCTTGCACGAGATCGTCGCCGAACCCTTTCGGATGTGGCGATGTGAACCGGATGCGCTCCAACCCCGGCACTTCGTTCACGGCGGTGAGGAGATTGACGAAGGCAGATTTGCCGGCGTCTTTGCGGCCATAGCTCGTGACGATCTGGCCGAGCAACGTCACTTCTTTCACACCGGCATCTACAAGCTGCCGGACCTCATCCACAATTTCGGGGATGGGCCGGCTGCGTTCCGTGCCGCGCGTGTACGGCACGATGCAGAACGTGCAATACATGTCGCAGCCCTGCATGATGCTGACGAAGCCGGTGACTTGCCGGTCGCCATTGGTGCCGAGCACGTGGTCTTTGATGGTGGATTCGCTGCCGGCTTCCTCGGCGACGTCAACTATTGTAGGAGCGGCCTCCCGGCCGCGATGGTTTGGCGTGGTCGCGGTCGGGAGGCGGCTCCTACCAAGCAATTGATCCAAATAATCCGGCACGTGATGAAACCGTTGGGTGCCGACGACGAGATCGACGCCGGGCACTTTGTTCGTCAATTCCGCGCCGCGGCTTTGGGCCATGCAGCCCAAGAAACCGAGCACGAGTTCGGGTTTGTCGCGTTTGAGTTGGGCGAGCATGCCCATCTTGCCGATCGCTTTCTGCTCAGCCATGTCGCGGACGCTGCAGGTGTTGAGCAGAATCACATCGGCGTCGCCTTCGGAACCGGTAATCGTGTAGCCGCGGTTGCGCAACATGGCGGCGACGGCTTCGCTGTCGCGTTCGTTCATCTGGCAGCCGTAGGTTTTGATGAAGACTCTTTTCATCAGACCGAGGACTTGCCGTAGATGAGGGCCATGACTTCGGTGCGGCTGGAGATGTTTTTCTGGAACGCGCCGCGCATGGCGGAGGTGATGACCGCCGCGCCGGGTTTCTTGATGCCGCGCATGGTCATGCAGGTATGCACGGCCTCGCAGACGACGGCGACACCGTCCGGCTTAAGCTCCTCATTAATAATGTCGGCAATCTGGCTGGTCATGCGTTCCTGCACCTGTGGCCGGCGCGCGAACGCTTCGACGACGCGCGCGAGCTTGGAGATGCCGACGATGTGGCCGTTGGGGATGTAGGCGACGTGCGCCTTGCCGAAGAACGGCATGAGATGATGCTCGCACATCGAAAAGAACGGGATGTCTTTGACCAAAACGAGTTCGTGATGTTGCTCGTCAAATTTCTTGCTGAGACTGACGCGCGGTTCTTCCTCGCCGTGGCCGAAGATTTCCTCGTACATCCGCGCCACGCGGTCCGGCGTGTCCTTCAGGCCATCGCGGTCCGGGTCTTCGCCGATCGCCTCCAGCAACAGACGCACGGCGGCCTTGATCTTCTTCTTATCCATGAAATGATTCTTCATGCGCGACTCAATCGACGGCCAGCATAGCCCAGTGGCTGGCGTTGGTCAATGCGCACGCCCGCGCGTCAGGGGCGCAACGTGTACAACAGTTCCCATTCCGTGCCGGGCCGCAGGTCGATTTTCCACAACTGGGGTAACGGCCGACCTTCGCCGTCGAAATCAATGACCATGCACACCAACCGGGTGCCATCGGGCGACACGCTGATTTCGCGCGGCGCGGTTTCCCAACCGCGCGCTTTGACGATTTGCTTTGGCTCGGTTGGCCGGTCGAGATCAACTTCGAACAGATTCGTCGGGTCGGTGAGCGCTTGGCCGAAATACAGCTTCGTGCCGCGCCATCCCCAGAATCGCGGCGCGCAGGAGTCGCTGACCAGCACCGGCTTGTCGCTGCCGCGTTTCAGGAGAAAGAGCGATTGCCGGTCGTTGTACGCGAGAAACTGTCCGTCGGGCGACCACGCCATCGTGATCGAGCGATTGCCCAGCGGTACGGACTGCGCGCCGGCCCACTGGTCGAGGGCGCCAAGGCGCAACGATTCATTGTCGGCCACGGCGAGGGAACGTCCGTCCGTCGTGAGTTTCCATTCATACGGTGCCGTCGGGCTGGGCGACGTGACCGGTTCCGGCTTGCCGTCGCCGCGGACCGGCTCACGCATCAACTGCCATCCGGCACGGCTCACGCGCGGATAGAACACGAATTGCGCGTCGGGCGAGAGGAAACTCGCGCCCCGGTATCGGACCGTGCCGATCTGGCGGACCTCGCGCGGGTCGTCGAAAGAGATTTCTTTCACCACGGTATCATCAGGCCGCTGCACGCGCATCCGGTAGCGCGTCGTGATCAATTCGAAAGTGACGCGCAACTCGTCAGGCTTGGCCCACGGTGCCGGGGCGGAGGCGTCCAATCGCTGTTTCACCGCCGCTTCGACGATCGAGAATATCGCGCGATGATCGCGGTCGGTCTGGTAGAGGGCCGCGCTGCTGTCCGGCGACCAGTCTTGCAGTTGAAGTTTGCCGTAACCGGGGCTGGGGACGAGCCGGGTCTTGCGTGGATCGCGCTCCAACGTTTTCGACGGAGATTCACCGGAGTAGACGTCAGTCACATCAACATCAACCGCGCCGACCGGCTTGAGCAGATAGCTGCGTTTGGTTTTCAGCGAGATGAAGAACAACTCATTTTTCTCCGGCCAGTTGAACCCCAGCCATTCGCTGTCCGGTGACCAGCCGACGCCCGAGAACGTGTCGAGGCCGCCGTTCGCGGAGGCCGCATGGCTCGCGAGAAAAATTGCCGCGACGACCGCAACCGGCAAACGCAGCGCTCGAAGCAGCGTGCCGTCAGCGTGCAAGAGCCACCCCCAGTAACTCGAAAAACGATGGATCGGCCGACCGTTGGATCGTCACCTGCACACCGTCGCGGTGGACACGGGCGGTCATTTGCGGGGTGGCCTCCCGTTTTTTGTCGAGGCGATTGTACGCGTCCTCGAATTCGGCGGCGCTCGGCTCACCGTCCCAGACCGTCACCCACACCACGGCGGTCGGACCGTCCTTGCCACGCTCGTAGGCATGATACCGGTCGCCGCGCCAGCCTTGCGCGACGAGTTGCGCCTCCCACGCGCCCGATTCCTGGCCGAGCAGCGAGCGGATGCCGAATTCGCCAAGCACGTTGTTGCCGATCAGTCGCCAGCCCGGTGACTGAACCGGTGGGACTTCGACGGCGACCGGGTCGTGACGCTCGGTGAGAAACTTTTCGGGATGCAATATTTGTTGAGTGGAACGCGGCGGGTTGCGGAACGCGGCGTTGAGCGCCGCGGTGCCGCCGTCGCTGTAGAGCGCCATCGCGAAGGTTTGGCCCTCCTGATAGGGGAACAGCAACATCTCGCGCAAATACGGCGGAGCGTCACGAAGTTTCGTCACGTTTTGCTTCAACATCGCCGCGACATCGCCGAGAATGTGGCCGGGGTCGGTGTGTTGCGCGTACCACAGCGTCATCTCCAGCGTGGCGTCGCCCTCGATCAACGCCGCGTTGGCCAGCGCGAGGTCGTCGTTGTCCTTCACCTTCAGCGCGAACGTGGTGAGATCGAAATTCTGATCTTGCAGCGCGTGGGTCAATTCGTGCGAGAGCAGCATCTTGTCGAGGCCGCTGGTCCACGCCAGGTCTTTGAACGTGTAGAGCGCGCGCTCCTCCGGCACGTAGAATGCACCGACCTGCTCATCGTACAAACTGACCATCGCGTCCAGCAGGTCTGTGCCGGCGGGCACTAAACCCAGCGCGGCCAGCGACCGGCTGTAATCGCGGATTTCCTGTTCGGAGTATTGTTCCCTGACCTTGCCAACGAGCAACGCGCGCAGTTCGTTGCGTGCAATCATCTTGTAGTCGACCGGGTGTTTGAACGGCAGGCCGCGGATTTCGCTGGTTTGTTCTTCGACTTGCCGGCGCAGTTCGGCTTGCTCTTCGGGTTTGGGCGCGCGCGGCTGTTCCGCCAGTTTCGTTCGCAGCGTGTTGTTCTCGTGGCGCAGTTCCAGCACGCGCCAACCCAAATAACCGAGCGCGATGCAAAAGGTCAGGAGCAGAAGTTTCAGAAAAAACTTTTTCATTGGTGAGCAACCACGCGCGTGTTACCGTGCGCGAATCTAATGGACATCCGCCAGAAAATCCAGAGTCTTCTGGCCTCACCGGATTATCATCCGTTGCGCCGCGCCGAACTCGCCGACAAACTGCGACTCAGCGCCGGGGAGCGCGTCGAGTTCCGTCGAGCTATCGACGACATGCTGCGCAAGGGCGAGATCGTCCGCATCCGCAAAGAGTGTTTCGTCCTGCCACAGGAAGCCGACCTCGTGGTGGGCCGCATCACCTTCAACGAAAAAGGATTTGCGTTTGTCATCCCGGAAACTCCGCGCGACGGCGACATCTACGTCGCGGAGGAAGACACCGGGGTCGCCATGCACGGCGACAAAGTCGTCGTGCGCCTCAATCGGGAACGCCGGCGATTCCGCGACACGGATAAGGCCTCCGGTCGGGTGATCCGCATTCTGGAACGCGCCCACGAAACGATCGTCGGCACCCTGCAGAAAACCAAACACTTTCACTACGTCGTACCGGATGATCCGCGCTGCATCCACGACGTGTACACGAAGCCGGCATTGAAAGTGCAAGTCGGCGACAAGGTGGTCGTCAAACTGGCCGAATGGAAATCCCGGCACGTCAATCCCGAAGGCGAAATCGTCGAAGTGCTCGGTAAAGCTGACGCCCCGGGCGTGGATATCATGGCGATCATCCGCAAGCACCATTTGCCGACGAAGTTCTCCGAGCAAACACTGGCCGAGACGCAGAAGCTACCGGACAAGGTGCCGGCATCGGAAGTCAGTCACCGGCTCGATCTGCGTAAGAAATTCATCGTCACGATTGATCCCGACGACGCGAAGGACTTCGACGACGCGGTAAACGTGGACGAGTTACCGGACGGCGGGTGGCGGCTCGGCGTGCACATCGCCGATGTTTCGCACTACGTGAAGCCCGGTAGTGCTCTCGACCGCGAAGCGCACGGGCGCGGTAACAGCGTCTATCTCGTGGATCGCGTCATACCGATGCTTCCCGAAAAACTGTCCAATGGACTTTGCAGCCTCCGCCCGAAGGAAGACCGTCTCACGCAGTCCTGCTTTATTGAATTCACACCGAAGCTGGTGGTTCGCAAGACGGAATTTGCCCTCAGCGTCATTCACTCGCGTCACCGGCTCACGTATAAGGAAGCATTTGCGCGGCTGGAATCGAAACACGACAATGACGAGTTGACCCGTGAACTGAAGAAGTTGTGGCGGCTGGCTTCGAAGCTGCGCGAGCAGCGTTTCGCGCAGGGCTCGCTCAACATGGATTTCCCGGAAGTGAAGGTGCGGTTGGACAAGAATGGGAAGCCGACGCACATCGAGAAGATTCACTACGACATTTCGCATCAGCTCATCGAGGAGTTCATGCTGGCCGCCAACGAAGCGGTGGCGCGACACATCTGCAACCGGCAAGTCCCGTGCCTCTACCGGATTCACGAAGACCCCGATCTCGAAAAGCTCAAGGACTTTCGCGAGTACGCGCAGAGCTTTGGTTACAAGGTCGGCGACGTGGCTCACCGGCGCGAATTGCAGAAACTGCTCGAAGCGGTCCGGGACAAACCCGAAGAGTACGCCATCAACTTGGCACTGCTGCGTTCGCTCAAGCGGGCGAGTTACTCTCCGAAGCCGGTGGGACACTACGGCCTCGCGAAGAAATTCTACACGCATTTCACGTCGCCAATCCGCCGGTACGCCGATCTGGTTGTGCACCGGACGTTGTTGTCTACGCTGCCGCGGTTCGGCTCGTCGTTCGGCGCCGGTCTCCCGACCGCGCCGCCTACCGCGACCGCGAAGTCTCACGAAGGCGGAGACCTTCGGTCGAACCCTGTGCGCGGTCGGGAGACCGGCGCACAACATGGCGCGGACCATCGCTACAGCCTTCAGGAGTTGGCGAAGATCGCCGAACACGTTTCAACGACGGAGCGCGTGGCCGACGAAGCCGAAGAAGAGTCGGTGGAACTGAAGAAGATCGAATACTTCCAGCAGCAATTGGCGACCGGCAAGCTGGAGGCGATGGACGCGGTCGTCTGCAGCGTCAGAAACTTCGGCATCTTCGTCGAGTTACCGGAAAGCCTCGTGCAAGGTCTTGTCCACATCTCGACGTTGGAGGACGACTTCTATCATTATGATGAGACGCGTGAACGTCTAGTGGGCAAGCGCACGAAGCGCGTCATCCAGATCGGCGACAAACTCAAAGTCCAAGTCGCACGCGTGGACGTCTTCAAGCGCCAGATTGATTTTAGAGTGGTGGAGGAAGGGAAATGATTTTGAAGCTCTGAGACTTGCGATGAAGGCCACAGGTAGGGAAGTTCGCATAGTCACAGTGCTTGGCATTCCGCCGGTGGATTCACCAAGCAAGGCCGTTCAAGTGTCTATCGTGGCAGATACAAGGAGCCGAAAATGACGAAACGCGCAACAAGCATTGGTAAATCCGGCCTGCTCGCCGTCCTCACGCTCATAATCATTATCGCAATCGTTATTCTGTTAAAGATGTTGACCTAATTCCTTAGCTATTCAAATAGGGACATCGCCCGTAGGAAATGTGTGTTGACAGGTTTACGAGGTTTGCTATAGTGGACGCGCTCGCGGAATATTGGGAGCGAGTTACAAAAAAGTAGTGATGGCGCTGGGATAAATCTGCTAGCTGTTTCCTTCTGAAGTTTCGGGTAAATCGGGAAACGGAAAGCTGGTGCTTTTGTCTCCAGTCGTTTTGTGTCTGTTGGAGGAATTTCCGAGGATTACTCGATCCGCAGACGGGGTGGTTGCGTGTTGGTTGTGATTTGCCCACGTAGCTCAGTTGGTAGAGCACGTCCTTGGTAAGGACGAGGTCATCGGTTCAAGCCCGATCGTGGGCTCCAGCTTCGGAGGGAAGAGCGAGGAGCGAAGAGGGAAGGGAGAAGGGCGGGCTGCGCGGAGCCGAAGACAATTTGTTAATGAGAACGAATCGAACAGGAGGACAGCATGGCCAAAAGTAAATTTGAACGGACAAAGCCGCACGCCAACGTGGGCACGATTGGTCACATCGATCACGGCAAGACGACGCTGACGGCCGCCATTTTGGCGGTGCTCTCGAAACAGGGCAAGGCGGAGATCAAGGCTTACGCGGACATCGCGAAGGGCGGCACGGTACGCGACGAGACGAAGACGGTGACGATTGCCGTCGCTCACGTCGAGTATGAATCCGAGAAGCGTCACTACGCGCACGTGGACTGTCCCGGCCATGCCGATTACGTGAAGAACATGATCACGGGTGCGGCGCAGATGGACGGCGCGATTCTCGTGGTGAGCGCGGCGGACGGTCCGATGCCGCAGACGCGCGAGCACATCCTGCTCGCCCGGCAAGTTGGCGTACCGGCGATTGTGGTGTGCCTGAACAAGGTAGACCTTGTGGACGACCCGGAGTTGCTCGACCTCGTGGAACTGGAAGTGCGCGAGTTGCTCTCGGCGTATCAGTTCCCGGGTGACAAGACGCCGGTGATTCGCGTGAGCGCCTCGAAGGCGTTGGCGGGCGACGCCGAAGCCGAGAAGCAGGTTTTGGAGTTGATCAAGGCGGTCGATGATTTCATCCCGCAGCCGACCCGCGAAAAGGACAAGCCGTTCCTGATGCCGGTCGAGGACGTGTTCTCGATTACCGGCCGCGGCACGGTGGCGACCGGGCGCGTGGAGCGCGGCACGGTAAAGGTTGGTGATGAAGTTGAGATCGTCGGTCTGCGCGACACGGCCAAGACGGTTGTGACGGGTGCAGAAATGTTCCGCAAGCTTTTGGATCAGGCCGAAGCCGGCGACAACGTCGGGTTGTTGCTGCGCGGTATTGAGAAGGACGGCATTGAGCGCGGTCAGGTGTTGGCGAAGCCGGGGTCGATCACGCCGCATAAGAAGTTCAAGGCGGAAGTGTACGTCCTGAGCAAGGAAGAGGGCGGCCGGCATACACCGTTCTTTAATGGATACCGGCCACAGTTTTATTTCCGCACGACGGACGTGACCGGCAGTGCGAAATTGCCGCAGGGCGTCGAGATGGTGATGCCGGGCGACAACGTGAACATTGAGGTCGAATTGATCACACCCATCGCGATGGAGAAGACGATGCGGTTCGCCATCCGCGAAGGTGGACGCACGGTCGGCGCGGGACGCGTGACGGATATTATTGAGTAATCATGGCGCGCGAGTTGATCACGATGGCCTGCACGGAGTGCAAGAGCCGGAATTATGCTTCGACGCGCAACAAGAAGGCGCAAGGCTCGGAGCGTTTGGAGCTGAAGAAATTCTGCCCGAAATGCGGCAAGCATGTGGCCCACCGCGAGACGAAGTGAAGTGCGGTTTAGGTTGGAGGACGGCTTGGATACGCCAGTAGCTCAATTGGCAGAGCGACGGTCTCCAAAACCGTAGGTTGGGGGTTCAAGTCCCTCCTGGCGTGCCAGACTCGAATCAGATTCGAGTCCAGCCTCGAACGTGTTCGAGGCCAGTTGAACGGCGAGACAGAACGATGACAAATCCGGTGGGCAAACTTCGCGAGTTTTTTGCCGAAGTCATGGTGGAACTGAAAAAGTCCTCCTGGCCGACACGCAAGGAACTGGTGGACTCGACGATTGTGGTGATCATCACCATTCTGGTCATGGGAATGTTTGTGGCGGCAGCGGACTTCATCTTCCTGAGGATTGTCAACCTCTTGATGCGGGCCTGACGAAAGCAAATGCGATGACAGAGCAGGCGACAAAATCAGATTATCAGTGGTTTGTGATCCACACGCTGTCCGGTCAGGAACAGAAGGTGAAGGACAACATTGAGAAACGCATCAAGGTCGAGGAGATGGCCGATTACGTCAAAGAAGTGCTGATCCCGACGGAGAAAGTCGCCGAGGTCAAGAAGGGCAAGAAGACGACGAGCACGCGGAAGTTTTATCCGGGCTACATTTTGGTGCACATCAAGTTGTTGGATGAGAAGAATCAGTTGGTGGAGCGGTCGTGGTATTTCATCCGCGAAACACCGGGCATCATTGGATTCATCGGTGGCGACCGGCCCGTGCCGCTGAAGGCCGACGAGGTCAACAGCATCCTCGCGCAGATCGAGGAGCGTCAGGAGAAAGTCGCGCCGAAGGTCGCGTTCGAGATGGGCGAGACGGTGAAAGTGACCGACGGGCCGTTCCAGAATTTCACGGGAGTCATTGAAGAGATTGATCCCGCGCGCGGCAAGTTGAAGATTTCAGTTTCCATCTTTGGGCGATCGACTCCCGTTGAATTGGAATACTGGCAAGTCGAGCGCGGTTAGAGGGTAGGGGAACATGGCAGGAAAACCGATTACAGGCATGATCAAGCTGCAGATTCCGGCAGGGCAGGCGAACCCCGCCCCGCCCGTCGGCCCGGCGTTGGGCCAACAAGGCGTCAACATCATGGCGTTTTGCAAGGAATTCAACGCGGCGACGCAGAAGCAGGCGGGCACGATCATCCCGGTCGTGATCACTGTCTATAAAGATAAGACGTTCACCTTTATTACCAAGTCGCCACCGGCCAGCGCGCTGTTGAAAAAGGCTGCCGGCATCGCGACCGCCAGCGGTGAGCCGAACCGAAACAAAGTGGGCAAGGTTACGCGCAAACAAGTCTTGGAGATCGCGAAGACGAAGGCCCCCGATTTGAATGCGAAAAGCGAAGACGCCGCAGCGCGCATCATTGCCGGCACGGCGCGCAGCATGGGAATTGACGTGGTGGATTGATATGGCGACTCACGGAAAACGATATAACGAAGCGGTCAAGCTCGTCGAAGCGAAGCGCCAGTACAAACTCGGCGACGCCGTCGCGGCGCTGAAGAAGCTTCCGAAGACGAAGTTCGACGAGACGATCGAGCTGGCGTTCAACCTTGGCGTTGACCCGAAGCAGAGCGATCAAATGGTACGCGGCACCGTCGCGTTGCCGCACGGCAGCGGCAAGAAAGTCCGCGTCGTCGTGTTCGCCAAGGGGCCGGCCGCGCAGGCCGCGAAAGAGGCCGGGGCCGATCAGGTCGGTTTTGAAGACCTCATCAAGAAATGTCAGGAAGGTTGGACGGATTTTGATGTGGCGGTAGCCACACCGGAGGCGATGCAGGAAGTCCGCAAACTCGGTAAGGTGCTCGGCCCGAAAGGTCTGATGCCCAATCCCAAGACCGGCACAGTCACGGACGATACCGGCAAGGCGGTCAAAGAAGTAAAAGCCGGTCGCGTCGAGTTCAAGATGGACAAGGCTGCGAATCTGCATGTTTCGTTCGGCAAACTTTCGTTCGAGCCAAAGGCCATCGAGGAGAATGCGAAGGCCGTCATCAGCGCAGTCGTGCACGCGAAGCCGGCCACGTCGAAGGGCCATTTCATTCAAAGCTGCACCCTGTCGAGCACAATGAGCCCGGGGTTGCGGATTGATTTCCACGAATTTGTCGCGAGCGGTAGTTAACGATCAGGTGATTTAATGAGACCAGAGAAGCAATTCATTGTTGAAGAGCTGCGCAAGCAGGTGGCGGCGTCCACCTACGTGCTGCTGACCGAGTACACCGGGGTGACAGTGGCGCAGTTCGCCGAGTTGCGGAAGCGATTGCGCACGGTCCACGCGGAATGTCACGTGGTGAAGAACACAATGCTGCGTCACGCGGTCAAAGCCGCCGGCTTGCCCGAGTTCAATGGCTCGCTGTCCGGTATGACCGCGATCGTGGTCGGGCGCGAAAAATCGGACATTAGTGCGGCCGCGAAGATTTTGAAGCAGTTCACGAAGGAATTTGAGAAGCCGAAGGTGAAGCTGGGTTTGATGGGTCAGCAGCTTCTGAAAGCGGATGAACTTTCGACGTTGGCGGATTTACCGTCGCTGGACGTTCTGCGGGCGCAGTTGATCGGCCTGTTGCAGACGCCGGCGACACGGATTGCGGTGGTGCTCGGTGCCCCCGCCGGTCAGATTGCGCGGGTGATCAAAGCGCACGCAGACAAACAAGGCGCGGCGGCGCAACCCGCCGCGGCGTAGGGAGAGAAACCAAACTGGTTCCTCGTCGCCCCGAAGGCTTTCGGGGAAAATCGCTCCGAGGCTTCGGGGCACGACGATACCGATAGAAAGGTACGAACATGGCAGCAGCAAACTTGGATCAGATTGTGGAGCAATTAAGCGGATTGTCAGTGTTGGAAGCCGCTGAGTTGTCCAAGAAACTTGAAGAGAAATGGGGCGTCAGTGCAGCGGCTCCCGTGGCCGTGGCCGCGGCATCGGCCGGCGGAGCGGCAGCACCGGCAGCGGAAGTGAAGACGACCTTTGACGTGGTTCTGAAGGAAACCGGCGCCAACAAGATCGGCGTGATCAAGGAAGTCCGCGCCGTGACCAGTCTCGGCTTGAAGGAAGCCAAGGACCTGGTTGAAGGCGCGCCGAAGACGGTGAAGGAAGGCGCGACCAAGGAAGAAGCCGACGAGATTAAGAAGAAGCTCGAAGCAGCAGGCGCCAAAGTTGAGTTGAAGTAATTGAAGTAAACGTTCCGGCAAGTTCGGAACCAGAGGGCGCAACACGCCCAGACTGGATTGTAGCGATGGCTGAACGAAAATATTTCGGCAAGTTGAAGGATGCAATCGAGCCGCCTCCGATGATTGAGGCGCAGACGAAGTCCTACGAAGAGTTCCTGCAAGCCAATGTGGCGACGACCCGACGCAAGAACGTCGGACTGCAGACCGTCTTCAAGGAGGTCTTCCCGATCACGAGCTACGACGGGCAGGCCACACTCGATTTCGTCGAGTACACCATCGGCGAGGTCAAGCCGGAGAAATGGCTCGAGTCGTTGCGCGAAGGCATCACCTTTAGCGCGCCCTTGCATGTGATCTTCCGTTTGAAGGACGCTAAGGGCATGCGCGAGGAGAAGGTGTACATGGGCGAAATCCCGCTCATGACGCCCTCGGGCACCTTCGTCATCAACGGCGCCGAACGCGTCATCGTCAGCCAGTTGCATCGCTCGCCGGGCATCTGTTTCGAGCAAACGGTACACACCAGTGGCAAGTTGCTCTACGGCTTCCGCATCATTCCCGACCGCGGCTCGTGGCTGGAATTGCAGTTCGATACCGGCGACCTGCTCAACATCTACCTTGACCGTCGCCGTCGTCGCCGCAAATTCCTGGCGACAACGTTCCTGCGCTCTCTCGGTTACGGCACCGACGAGCAGATTCTCAAACTCTTTTACCAGATCGAAGACGTAAAGGTAAAAGAGCTGTTGACGGGCGAAGAAAACCCGAACCGCGTGCTGGTGGCTGACGCCATCGACCCGGAGAAACAACTCGTAGTCGCCCGTGCGTTCGAGCCGATTACGAAGGCCATTTGCCGGCAACTGATCGACCTCGGCATCGACAAGGTCAAGATCGTCGACACCACGGTGGACGAAGGTTGCATCGTGAAGTCGCTGCGGAAAGACCCGTGCAAAGATCAGGAAGAGGCGCTGAAAGAAATCTACCGACGCTTGCGGCCCGGCGATCCGCCGACTGTCGCCAACGCGAACGCGCTGGTGAAACGTTTGTTCTTCGATCCGCGCCGGTATGATCTCGGTCGCGTCGGCCGGTACAAGATCAACCAGAAATTGAATCGCAACGCCGACATGGACAACCGTGTTCTGGAGAAGGAAGACCTGATCGAAGCGATCAAGTACTTGCTCAACCTCCGCAAGGGCGAAGGCTCGGTGGACGACATCGACCATCTCGGCAGCCGCCGGTTGCGTACCGTTGGCGAACTGCTCGCGAATCAGTGCCGCATCGGCCTCGCGCGCACCGAGCGCGTCGTCAAAGAGCGGATGACATTGTTCGATGTCGGCACCGACACGATGACGCCGCAGGGCCTCGTCAATCCGAAGGCGCTGTCGGCAGTCATCCGCGACTTCTTTGGCCGGAGCCAACTCAGCCAGTTCATGGATCAGACGAACCCGCTGAGCGAGTTGACGCACAAGCGTCGTCTCTCCGCGCTTGGGCCGGGCGGTCTCTCGCGCGAGCGTGCCGGGTTCGAAGTCCGCGACGTGCATCCGTCGTACTACGGACGCATTTGCCCGATTGAGACGCCTGAAGGTCCGAACATCGGTCTCATCAGCGCGATGAGCTTGTACGCGCGGATCAATGATTTCGGTTTCATCGAGACGCCGTACCGGAAGGTGAAGAACGGCAAGGTCACCGAACAGGTGGATTACCTGACGGCCGATCAGGAAGAGAACTACGTCGTCGCGCAAGCCAACGCGCCCTTGGACGACAAGGGTCATTTCAAGGTGGCGAAAGTTTCCTGCCGTTACAAGAGCGACTTCATCGAAGTTGAGCCGGAACGCGTGAATTATATGGACGTGTCACCGAAGCAACTTGTTTCGGTGGCCGCCGGTCTGATTCCGTTCCTCGAACACGACGACGCGAACCGCGCGTTGATGGGCTCGAACATGC
This sequence comes from Verrucomicrobiia bacterium, assembly GCA_041495285.1. Classification (GTDB taxonomy): domain Bacteria; phylum Verrucomicrobiota; class Verrucomicrobiia; order Palsa-1439; family Palsa-1439; genus JBGQCJ01. The sequence goes on along the minus strand of JBGQCJ010000033.1, from coordinate 1,330 downwards.
AGCGCCAGGCGGTGCCGCTCTTGGAAAGCGATTCTCCGCTGGTGGGCACCGGATTGGAAAGCCGCATCGCCGAAGATTCGAAGGTGTGCATCATCGCCGAAGAGTCCGGCGTCATCGCGTCGGTGGAAGCGCGCCGGATCATCGTCACGAAGGATGGCGACTTGCCGGAAGGCAAACGCAAGTACGTCACCGATCCGGAGAATCATATTTGGGTTTACGACTTGCGGAAATTCATGCGCTCCAATGCCGGTACGTGTTTCAACCAGAAGCCGATTGTCAAGAAGGGCGACCGGGTCAAGAAGGGCCAGGTCCTCGCCGACGGTCCGTGCTGCGATAAAGGCGAATTGGCGCTCGGTCGTAACGTGCTCGTCGCGTTCATGCCGTGGTGCGGCTATAACTTTGAGGACGCCATCCTCGTGAGCGAGCGACTGGTTCGGGAGGACGTCTACACCTCCATTCACATTGAAGAATTCGAAGCGGGCGCGCGCGACACCAAGCTCGGCCCGGAAGAAATCACGCGCGACATTCCAAACGTTGGCGAGGAAGCTCTCAAAAACCTCGGCCACGACGGCGTGATTCGCGTCGGCGCGGAGGTCAAGCCCGGCGATATTCTCGTCGGCAAGATCACGCCCAAGAGCGAGACGGAACTCGCGCCGGAAGAGCGGTTACTGCGCGCGATCTTTGGAGAGAAGGCCGCGGACGTGAAGGACACGTCGCTGACGGTGCCCAGCGGGGCGTATGGAATCGTGATGGACGTGAAGGTTTCGGCGCGCCAAGAGCCGGTGCGTCCGACGCTCACCTCGACGGAGGTTCGCCGCCAGAAGAAAAACATTGAGGACGATTACAAGGGCAAGTCCACGGAACTCCGCGAAGAGTTGACGGAGAAACTCAGCAACATCCTGCTCGGCGAAAAGATTCCGCTGGATGTGGTCAACGCGGAGACCGGTGAGATCATCATCCCGGCCAACCGCAAGATCACCAAGACGCTGCTGCGCAAGATGGCGAGCGTGTACGATCACGTCGAGATCGATCCGTCGCCCATCCGCAACAAGATTCGTGAGATCATCGGCGAGTTCACCCACCGGTTCAGCGAACTGGAAGTGGAGCACGAACGCCAACTTGACCGCATCGAGAGCGGCGAGGACGTTGACACAGGCATCATCAAGCAGGTGAAGGTGTACATCGCCAGCAAACGCAAGCTGAGCGTCGGCGACAAGATGGCCGGTCGTCACGGTAACAAAGGCGTCATCGCCAAGATTTTGCCCGATGAAGACATGCCGTACCTCGCCGACGGCACACCCATGGATATCGTGCTGAATCCGCTCGGTGT
>JBGQCJ010000032.1:0-37061 GCA_041495285.1 Verrucomicrobiia bacterium | reverse complement strand
TCCTCCTCGCTCATCCGCAGCAACAAATTGTCGCGCGTCACACCGGCATTGTTCACCAACACGTCCACACGCCCGAACTCTTTCAGAATCTTGTCACAAACCCCGGTCACCTGAACGCCGTTCGCCACGTCCACTGCGTACGCTGTCGCCTTCGCGCCGCTCTTCGAAATCTCTCCGGCTACCGCTTCGACATTCGCCAACGTCCGTCCGCACGCGGCAACGCTTGCGCCCTCGCCGGCCAGCCGTAGCGCGATCGCTTTCCCGATCCCCCGCCCCGCGCCGGTCACCACCGCGACTTTGCCTTCCAGTAGTTTCTGCATCGCGCGCCCTTCCTAGCCGTCCGTCCGTAGCTTTGTCAAGCTCGCCTCCAACGTCGCGCAGTCGCTGACGGAAAGCATCTCGACGTCTTTGTTGATCCGCCTCATCAAACCAGCGAGCACATTGCCGGGGCCGAGTTCGATGAACCGGGTGAAGCCTTGCGCGATGAGCCACTGCATGGACTCGCTCCAGCAGACCGGCGAGGTGACTTGACGAACGAGCAAGTCTTTGATTTCGGCGACGCTGCTTGCGGGCCGGGCGGTGACGTTGGAGACAACCGGCACCTTCGGCTCGCTCATCGGCAGATTCGCCAACGCTGCAGCAACTTTTTCCCGGGCGCTCTGCATGAGCCGGGAATGATACGCGCCGGCAACGACCAGCGGAATGGCGCGCTTTGCGCCACGAGCTTTCGCAAGTTCCACGGCCTTCGCGATTTTGTTTTTGTCACCGGAGATCACGGTCTGCCCGGGGCAATTGAGGTTGGCGATCTCCACGTCGGCTTCCCGGCAAACCTCGGCGAGAACGGCGTCATCGAGGTTGAGGATGGACGCCATGCCGCCATTGGTCGCGTCGCAAGCTTCCTGCATGAACCGCCCGCGCATCTGCACCATGCGCAGGCCGTCCTCGAAACTGCACGCGTCTGCTGCGGTCAGTGCGGTGAACTCGCCGAGCGAAAGACCGGCCGTTGCGTCAAATCTCAAATCTGTAATCTGCTCACGCAAAGCCGCCAAGCACGCCAAGCTTGTCAGAAAGATGCCGGGCTGGGCGTTGTCGGTCTTCGTGAGAATGTCTTCCGGGCCTTCAAAACAAATCTTCTGAATGTCGAAGCCGAGAACTTCGTTGGCGTGAGTGAACACTTTCCGGCAAGCCTCAAATTTCTCGCAGAGGTCTCGGCCCATGCCGACTGTTTGACTGCCTTGCCCGGCAAACAGCAACGCGGTCTTCTTCATCGATACTTATTCTCCGCTTCGTATTTCGATTCGAGCCGCACGAGCCGGTTGAACTCCTCAAAACCCATGAGCTTGTCGAGGTGGCGGCGCGTCGAGCCTTCCCGGCGCAGCACCGTGACGATCTCGCGAGCAACTTTGGCGTAAGAGAAGAGAATGCTCAGCGGACAGACGATCATCTGGAAGCCGAGATCGCGTAGTTCTTCGCGGGTCAGATGCGGTGTCACACCGCGTTCGAGCATGTTCGCCACGAGCGGCGCCGGCAATTCTTTGGCGATGATCTCGAGTTCAGCGACCGATTGCGGCGCTTCGACGAACAACGCATCCGCACCGGCTTTCTTGTACAGCAGCGAACGCTTCATCGCGTCCTTGAGGCCGTTCACTTGCCGGGCATCAGTGCGCGCGACGATGAAGAAATCCTTCTTACCGCGCGCGTCCACGGCCGCGCGGATTTTCTGGGCATGTTCGGCTGCCGGTATGACACGTTTGCCGCGCATGTGGCCGCACTTCTTCGGCCAGAGCTGATCTTCGAGGAACATTCCGGCCGCGCCTGCATTCTGGAGTTGGCGAACGGTGTGGGTGACGTTGAGCGCGTTGCCGTAGCCGGTATCGGCATCCACGATGACCGGGATATTGGATTGACCGGCAACGTTGCAGACACGGCGCGCTGCTTCAGCAATGTCCGGCAGGCTGATGTAACCGAAATCGGGTTCGGCGAGTGTGACAGCAGAAACGCTGTAGCCGCTGATGAAAATCACCTCGAAGCCGGCATCACAGGCGATGCGGGCGCTGAGCGCGTCGAAGACGCCCGGCATGAGCAGCGTGTCGCGGGCGAGCAGGTTGCGGATTTTCTGCGCGGCAGTCACTGACTAGGTGCGCGCATCTTCGGCGCGGGCTTCGGCGGCCAACGGCGTGCTGAGGTAGCGTTCGCCTGTGGACGGCGCGATGGTGACGATGAGTTTGCCTTTGTTCTCCGGGCGCTTGGCGTATTCAATCGCCGCCCAGACGTTGGCACCGGAGGAGATGCCGCAGAGGATGCCCTCTTCCTTAGAGAGCCGGCGAGCCATCGCGAACGCGTCGTCGTTGGTCACCTTGATAGTCTCGTCAATGATGGACGTATTCAGATTTTGCGGGATGAAGCCGGCACCGATGCCCTGAATCTTGTGCGGGCCCGGTTTGCCGCCGCTGATGACCGGCGAGTCGTTCGGCTCGACGGCGATACATTTGAAACCGGGTTTCTTCTTCTTGATGACCTCACCGACGCCGGTGATCGTGCCGCCGGTGCCGACACCGGCGACGATCGCATCCGCGCGCCCGTTGGTGTCATCCCAGATTTCAACGGCGGTTGTGCGGCGGTGGATTTCGGGGTTGGCTGGGTTGTTGAACTGCTGAGGCATGAAGGAGTTCTTGTTTTCCTTGAGCATTTGCTCGGCTTTGCGAATCGCGCCGGGCATACCTTCGGCGCCGGGAGTTAACACGAGTTCCGCCCCGAGCATGCGTAGCAAGGTGCGGCGTTCCACGCTCATGGTGTCCGGCATGGTGAGAATGAGCCGGTAACCCTTGGCGGCGCAGACGAAAGCGAGCGCGATGCCGGTGTTGCCGGACGTCGGCTCGATGATGACGCTGTCCTTGTTGATCTTGCCGTCACGTTCGCCGGCTTCGATCATCGCCACACCGATGCGGTCTTTGACGGAACTGAGCGGATTGAAGAACTCGCATTTGACGACAATCTCGGTGTGGACGCCCTGCGTGACTTTGTTGAGGCGAACCAACGGGGTGCGACCGATTGTCTTGGTGATGTCGTCGTAAATTTGACCCATCGTTACCTCCGCGAGAAAATTTCGGAATTGAGGTTTGAAAAGTTTGACGTACTCTCGGGTTCTCTTTTAGGTAAAGGTCATGGCAAACGCAAGCTTGAAAGCGGTGATCCTCGCGGCCGGCAAAGGGACGCGCATGAAACATTTGACCGCCGAGATGCCGAAACCGATGTTGACCGTTGCCGGCAAGCCTGTGCTGGAACATATCGTGCGCGGACTGAGCAATGCCGGCGTGCGTGAGTTTTGCATCATCACCGGCTATCGTGCGGATGTCGTGGAGAATCATTTCGGCACGGGCGATCAGTTGGGTGTGCGAATCAGTTATGCCCAGCAAGTGGTTCAAGATGGCACCGGCAAGGCGCCGGAGTTGGCGCAGAGTTTCGTTGGCAGGAATAGTTTTTTGCTCCTGTACGGAGATATCCTTGTTGAGCCATCGAACTACTCGCGCATGATCTCGACTTTTGTGGACTCAGACGCTGCCGGCTTGATCACCGTGCGAAAGGGTGAAGACGTAACCAAGGGCGCTGCAGTTACTTTTGACGATAAGTTCTACATGGTGGATCTGGTCGAGAAGCCGGCTCCCGGTACTGTTTCAAGTCCTTGGTACAATACCGGGGTGTACGTTTTCAAGCCGGTGCTGTTCGAGTACACAGCCCGGCTTCAGAAGTCTCCGCGCGGAGAGTATGAGTTGCCCGACGCGTTGCGGGCGATGACTGTCGCGGGGCATCGGATAAAGGGTCTGGAATTGAATGGCTATTGGATTGACGTGCGCGATCCTGAGATGTTGGCTACAGCCCAGAAGATCGTGGGCAAGTGAGGCGATGAAGACATGCGCAACGTTCACTGTGATCTTATGTGATCAGCAGAGCGAATGCTAGAGACTGGCGATGCGCTGCACACACGAAGCTTACTGTGAAGAAGCCGGCAATGCGTTGGTCACGCGTGGGCACTACACGCATTCGAAAGTGCGAACTCGGTTTCACTGGTTGCAAGTCTCGTCCGAGTTGTTTGATTTGAATGCAGAGGGTGCGATTCGGAAACCAGAGGCTGACAAAAAAAAGAAAGATTCAGGAGTTGCACGCCAAGGAGGTGGGGGTGGGGAACCCCTCTGAAGAACGTACAAGCTCCTGAATCTATTCTGATTGACGAAAGATAATAGAGCTTGTCCAAATGGTTTGCAACAATATTTTTTGACCCCATCTTCACCTCCTATGCAGTCACCAGAATCCCCTACTTCCCAAGAGGTCGATACGCTTCGCAAACGCGTCAACGAAGCACTGCTCCGCTATTCCGACAAAGATCTGAATTACAGCCGCATCACATTAATTTCCAAGCCATTGCACGATGTGGACGGACCGTATGCGCTCTGGTATGAGACATTGGATGTCAGGACCAAAGTGGGCAAGAGCACGCTCAAGCTCGCAGCAGATGAAGTAGCGTGGGGCGAGAGACATACAAACGAACTTGGGATTCTGGAGATCATCAGCCTGCGCATCAACAAGGCCCTGATGGAAAGTACCTCCGATGAGCTTTGGGGATTTAACCGCCCAATCTTTCGTCTGGAAAAGAAGGAAGTGCTTGCACAAAAGGGCATTAACGCCGCCCTTTGGTACGAGGTACACGAGGTTGCCGGCGAAGAGTTCGAGAATCGCTAGAAGCGCCTCCTTATCTTGTCATAGATCAGGCGCGACAGTTCCTCATCGCCAAACGTTCCCACCCGCACCCTGAACTCTGTCACATTGTCAGACTGTTTCTTCAGCCTGACCACGATTCGCGTGTCGTCCGCCCGCGGGCAATCAATTCACCCGCCAGCGCATCCCTCTGCGACCGCGTGACCTTGAACTGCAAATCGTTCATGGCCGCAACTGTCGCTTTCCACGCCCGATCCAGCGTGACCTCATCGGCCGCCTTGAGTTCCCCGTTCACATAGGCCACCGAACCTGCGCCAACCGCCACCCCCGCACCCACGAGAAACAGTGCGCACCCACTAGCAATCCGCTCCCTATCGCCAAAAAACCACGGACATCCATCGCTTCCGAAGTTTCATACCGCCTCCTTGTTGAACTGGCTCAGGATAACGCCAAACGAGCCGGTCTGTCAAAACTTACCCGCCGGCCACCGGGATGATCACCTCGATCCGGTCGCCGTTCTCGAGCCGAACTTTGTCCACCCTCTCGCGTTCCAACACCCGGCCATTGTACTCGACCACAACCTGCGTGGCCCGAAAGCCACACGATGCCAGAAAATCCTGTACCGAGCACGGAAGCTCGATTTCCTTCCGCTCCCCATTGGCGATAATGGTCGCTCTGTCAGGCTTCATTCAACGCCGCCTCCCAGTCCTTCCACACGGGTTCGTAGCCCATCGCATGGAGACGCGCCGCCACCTCCGCCGGCGACCGACTATCGGCGATCTCAAACTGCACCGTTGCATGCTCGCCTTCCGATTCAATCACCGGCAACGGCGGCTTCTCGATATGCCCCCCGCGTGTGACGTGCAAAGCCTCTTTCCCCTGCCCCGTGTAACCACCCGGCTCCGTGTGACTGCCAGCGCTCATCAGCGTTACCCCCAATGGAATCAATCCGTCCCGCAACTTCGCCGACTCTCGTGTGCTCAACACAATTCCCACTTCAGGAAACGTCAGCCGCAAGGCGCACACAAACTGCGCCAACTCCCGGTCACTCACATGCACCAGTGGCTCAAACTCACCCGCTGCCGGCCGCAGCCGCGGTACGCTGATCGTCAACTGCGCCATCCAGCACTTCTTCAGCAAATGCTCCGCGTGCGCCGCCAACGCGATCGCCTCGCCCCGCCACGGCGCCAATCCCAACAACGTGCCGATTCCCAATCGCTTGAATCCGGCCGCATACGCTCGTTCCGGCGTCTCCAACCGCCAATCAAAATCCTTCTTCGGCCCGCTGGTGTGCATTTGCGCGTACACGCGCCGGTCATACGTCTCCTGATACACGACCAAACCCTCGGCACCCGCCTGCACAATCGGAACGTACTCGTCCGTCTCCATCGGACCGACCTCCAGCGAGATGCTGGGCCACTCGGGATGAAGTTGCGCCACGCAATCTCGTAGATAATTACCGGACACAAAGTACGGATGCTCACCGGCTACGAGCAAGATGTGCCGGAAACCCTGCACGCGCAAAAAACGCGCTTCCGCCCCGACCTGCTCGGGCGTCAGCGTCACGCGCAAAATCTGATTGTCCCGCGAGAACCCGCAGTACTTGCAGATGTTGATGCACTCGTTGGAAAGATACAGCGGCGCGAAGAACCGGATCACGCGCCCGAAATGCTGGAGAGTCAACTCATGCGACCGGCGCGCCATCTCTTCGAGATACTGCGGTCGCGATGCCGCCGGTGACACGAGCGCGGCGAATCCCCCAAGTGTGCGACGCGGCCGTGCCAACGCTGATTCAACGTCTGCCGGCGTCGCCTTCTCCGCGAAACTGGTCAGCTCCGCAATCTCAAACTCATTGAGTTTCATCGAGAAACCCGGTCAACGGACTCGTCGGTTCCGCTTCGCGCCGTTTCGGCGCCAAGCCAATCTCGTACGCCGCGCGACCGGCTTCGACCGCGGCCTTGAACGCGCTCGCCATGCGTACCGGGTCGGCGGCGACGGCGATGGCCGTGTTGACGAGCACCGCGTCCGCGCCCATTTCCATCGCTTCGGCGGCGTGCGATGGCGCGCCGAGTCCGGCATCCACCACGACCGGCACGGTGGCTTGTTCGATGATGATTTCGATTGAAGCGCGCGTCTCAATGCCGCGTGCGCTGCCGATGGGTGAGCCGAGCGGCATCACCGTCGCGCAGCCGGCATCTTCAAGTCGTTTGGCCAATACCGGGTCGGCGTTGATGTACGGTAGGACTGTGAAACCTTCCTTCACGAGCATCTCCGCCGCTTTCAACGTCTCAACGGGATCCGGCAGGAGGTAACGCGGGTCGGGATGTATTTCCAGCTTCAGCCACGATGAACCGGTCGCCTCGCGGCCGAGCCGCGCCAGCCGGCAGGCCTCTTCCGCCGTGCGCGCGCCGCTGGTGTTGGGCAACAACACATACTTCTTCGAGTCAACGAAGTTGAGGATGTTGGCGAACTTGTCCTGCTTGCCGGACAAATCGGCGCGACGCAACGCCACCGTCACCAACTCGGCACCGCTCGCTTCGAGCGCGGCAGCCATCAACTCGCCCGACGCGAACTTGCCGGTGCCCATGATGAGCCGCGAGTTGAAATCGCGGTTGGCGATGCGCAGTCGTTGTGGCTTGTCAGTCATTCGGGGCGCGAATCTCTTGGGTCAACGGGAACTTGCCCGGCGACGACGGAGCAGCCGGTGTGGCCACCCACTTCCCTTCTTTGAGCAGGAACCCGCCGTTCCCAAGCGCCAAGCCGGCGCGGTCTGACCGTTTCCACTCGGTCACCTTCTGATTGTGCATCTCCACCTTGACGACGTGGATCTGCTCCTTCAACGCGCCGAGGTTGTGGAGCTTGGCGTCCAGCGCAGCTTTTTCCTGCGCTTGCACGACGTACTCCTCGCGCATCGCGGCCAGATGCCCCAGCGCCACTTTGTGCGACTCTCCCAGCGCGGTCAACTCCTGCTGCGCGGTGACCAGTTGGTTGGTGATCGTCCCGATTTGTGCGGACTGCCGCTGCGTCTCCTGCTCCAACTCGCCGACCTTCTGCTGCTCTTCTTGCAGCTTGAGTTGGACGACGCTTAATTGATTGGTCAGTTGCTGAATCTGCTCCTCCGCCTGCGCCTTCTCGGCGGTCAGCGCGGAGATTTTCAACTCCGAGGCGGCCGCCTGCTCGCCCATCTGCGCCTTGACCCCTCCCGTCTCGGTGCGCGCGGCGGTGACTTCGTTGCTGACCGCCGTGAGTTGCTCCCGGGCCGCAGCCGATTCCCGGTTCGCCGTTTGTTTCAAGTTCACCAACAGCGCCGCCAGTACAATGACGGCGACGACAAGCAAGCCAATAGCCAGTTTCATCTGTCATTCCCTCGGGTGTTCGCTAACATTTCGTTCGCACTTCCGCGCCGGTAGCCCTGCAAATCGAGAGTGACGTACGCGTAGCCGATTTGTTTGAGCGCTTTGGTCACCGATTCACGCAACTCGCCGTCGAGAAACCGGGGCAATTCATCCGTCCCGACCTCGATGCGCGCGATGTTCTTGTGATGCCGTACGCGCACGTCGAAAAACCCGGCATCCCTTAACACGTTCTCGGCGGCCTCGATCATCGCCAACGCTTCCTCGGTGACCGGCTCGCCGTACGGAATCCGGGAGGACAAACATGCCATCTGCGGCTTGTCGGCAGTCGGTAGCCCAAGCTTCGCCGAAAGCTCGCGAATCTCCGCCTTCGTCAGTCCAACTTCCTTCAGCGGCGCCTTTACTTGGAACTCCGATGCCGCTTGGCTTCCCGGCCGATAATCGCCCACGTCGCTGGCGTTCTCGCCGTAAATAATCGTCTGCCAGCCTTCGGCCTTCGCGATACCGGTCAGCTTGTCGAACAACTCGCTCTTGCAGAAGTAACACCGGTTCGATGGATTGCTCGTGTAATTCTCGTCGGTCATCTCCTGAGTAGGAATCACGCGCACCGGGAAGCCGAACTGTCCGGCAACTTCCAGCGCTTCCTCGAGTTCCCGGCGCGGCAAGCTCGGCGAATCCGCGATCACCGCCAGCGAATTGTCGCCGAGCACGTCGTGCGCGACCTTCGCCAGAAACGCGCTGTCCACACCGCCGGAGTACGCGACAAGTGTCCGACCGCACTCGCGCAGCAGGGATTTTAAGTGTTCCAACTTCGCAACCACGGATTGATACTAACGTGAATCGCCGGGGGTGTCAAAGCGCAAGACCATGCGACTACTTGGCCTTCAGAAGATACTGTTCAAGTTGTTCGAAGATCGACGGAAGATCGTTCGTTGGTTTGGCAGCATCTTCGAGTCTCTTCTCAGATGGCATATCATCCCCGAAGTCAACCGCGTGTACCAACAGGATGTCGTAAGATCCAATCCTCGAGAAGCCTGCTAACGTCACACCGCCGAGACCGTAGCTAAGTGCCGTGAAAAAAATCTTCCGTCCATCCGGTTTGCTTACGATTTGCATATCCTTTGCAAGGTCCCTTTGCATACCCTTTGTAAGATCCCCTTTAATGGCCTTTGCCTTTTCGGCCTGCTGTTCAATGCGGGCCTCGGTTTTGGCGCGATCCTTACCCCAAAGAGAACCCGCCTTGTAGACTCCGATCAAGTAAGATGAGAATGTCTCCTTCTTTGCTGAGTACGCAAATACCCAAACAGGCTCTCCGCACTGCAAGAATTCACCCCTATCAGTTTTCGCCGAACTCAAATGCACCGGTTTTGAAAATGCGGCCCAGTCTGCCATGACTTCAGCAGCAGGTGGAATCGGTTCGGCGAAGGCAGTGCCAATACCGGCCACACAAACGGCTAAGCAGGCAACTTTCATCTCTTCAACTTTGAAACCGTCCTAGCTGAGGCTTACTCCACGTCTTCGCCAAGTTCGACGTTCCAATAGGCGAGGTCGAGGAAGTGTTTCCAACTGTCGTGAGCGACATTGCTGAGCGTGACGTTGACGAACGGACGCCACTTCGGGCGCTTGGGCTTTTTGACGAGGTGCATGCCGGCTTCGGTCGGCGTGCGGTTGGCCTTGCGCGTGTTGCACGGGATGCAGGCGCAGACGACGTTTTCCCAAGTGGTGGTGCCGCCGCGGTCGCGCGGGATGATGTGGTCGAGATTGAGTTCGCGGCGGTCGAACCGCTTGCCGCAGTACTGACAGTTGTTGTGGTCGCGCTCGAAGATATTGTGGCGCGTGAATTTGACTTCCTTGTGCGGAAGCCGGTCGAAGAACAGCAGCAGGATCACGCGCGGGATGCGGATCTTAAACGAGACGGTGTGGACGACGTCCTCGCCGTAATGTCCCTGCGAAAACTCGCGCCACTCGCCAAAATCAAAGGTCTGGAAGTTGCCGCCTTCCTCGACGACGACCTCGGCATGGCCCATGTACAGCAGCATGAAGGCGCGCTCGGCGGTGCAGACGTTAATCGCCTGCCACAGACGATTCAGCACCAACACGTTTTCGTTGAGCAAGTTCCTCATGAACATCTCCCAGAAGGCAACTACTTGGGCAAAAAGCTACCATAACACCCGGCCACCGTCAATAAGCCCCCGGTGTCCAATTCGTGCTCGACTTCTGCAACCTCAAATCTTAAATCTGAAACCCTCATGAACCGCAAAGTCACCGTTTTCGGAGCCGGCTTCGTCGGCTCGACCACCGCGCAACGCATCGCTGAAAAACAACTCGCCGACGTCACGATGATCGACGTCATCGAAGGCATGCCGCAAGGCAAGGCGCTCGACATGATGGAGTCGGCCTGCCTCGAAGGGTTCGACTCCAAGATTACCGGCTCGAACGATCCCGCCGCCGTCGCCGGCAGCGATCTCGTCGTCGTCACCAGCGGCATCGCCCGCAAACCCGGCATGAGCCGCGACGATTTGCTCAAGACCAACGCCGGTATCGTCGGCAGTGTGTGCGACGCGATCAAGAAAAACGCGCCCAACGCCACCGTCATCGTCGTCAGCAATCCGCTCGACGTGATGACCTACCTTGCCGGCGTCAAACTCGGTTTTGCGAAGAACAAGGTCATGGGCATGGCCGGTGTGCTCGACAGTGCGCGCTTCCGCTGCTTCATCGCGATGGAACTTGGCGTCTCCATGCGCGACGTGGATGCGATGGTGCTCGGCGGTCACGGCGATGACATGGTGCCGCTCGTCCGGTATGCCACCGTTGCCGGCATTAAAGTGGAAGACTTGATCCCGAAAGATAAGCTCGACACGATGGTCACGCGCACCCGCAATGGCGGCATTGAGATCGTCAACCTCCTCAAGACCGGCAGCGCCTACTACGCGCCGTCGTCATCCGCGGTCGAAATGGTGCGTTCGATTTTGAACGACGAGAAACGTGTGCTACCTTGCGCGGCTTGGTGCACCGGCCAGTACGGCGTCAAAGACATGTTCGTCGGCGTCCCGGCGGTTCTCGGCAAAGGCGGCGTCGAGAAAATCATCGAATTGAAGCTGACCGACAACGAACTCGGCCAGTTGAAGACTTCGGCAGACCACGTGCTGGAAAATGTGAAGCGACTGAACCTATAAGCCCACCAAAGAGCGCACTCTTTCGTCATTGCAGATGTACCGGTGAAAGCGGGCCACCTGCTTTTCGTACGACGCCTCAAGCAACCACAATCCTTCTTGCCCATATTCTTTACATGCAAAAGGCTTCCCCGGTCTTGATTTGACTTTGAGGCCGCTCTTCATGAGTTCGATCTCGGTAGTCCCATCGAGTGCAATCGAGGTAACGCGAAAAGGCGGATCACCCTTTATGGGACTTGGTTGCCATTCCTCGAAATACTTGCTCATGGTTTCGCGCTCGGATTCAAGTGTGCTGGCCGGGTAGGATTCGCTCTTTGAAGTGCCAGTTGCCGCTAGCCCAAACTCACATCCTGTCATTGAACTGCAGATCGTCTCAATGTGCGGTCGCGCTTTGCCTTCCTCCACGCGGAAGAACAGAGTTATTGTCGTCGCGACTAACAGCATGCCGGTAGCTGCAATCCCTATCAGTTTCCTGCGACTGCCGAGTTGAATGGCTCCAACGAACCGCCGCCCGATATCAAACAAACAGCAGATAACAAGCACCCAGAAGATTCCATTGAAAACATGATTTTGGTAGTACGCGAAAACTTTAACCGCTCCTGCGACGTAATAGAACCATGGATCAATCAAGTGCCAAAAGAGCCAATTCGTGACCCCGGGGAACGCCGAGTTCTGTCCTGAACCGCCGCCAAGGCTATCCGTGAAAAGCGCGAGAGGAAAATAGTACGTTAACAGCATTAACGTTCCACTGATCATGTGGATCAAAATTCCGAAAGGCTTCGTTACTTTTGCGGCTGCTCGGCAAACTTGCCGGGCGACAACTAGACCCGACCACGCCCCCGTTACGAGTCCCAGAAATCCGCCCAAGATGAACCCTCGTGACCATCCGAATAAGCGGTACAGGCCTGCTCCTCCGGTCCACGGACAGATGAAGATCGTGGATACAAACAGAACGATGCACAAAGGCACATAGTACGTGGCAGCAAGAAATCGTTTTGCCGTTGGGATGCGAGAGCAGATCGTCACGGTAGTCAGGACAACCAGAGGAAACCAGAATACGAAGGGGATAGCCAACCAAAGGATTCGGCCCATCAGATCTGAGGGATCGCCTTTCACCAAATACAATTCGAAAAACTCGTACACGGCGTTTCCTAATGGACTCAAAGCCTAATTCCGCAGGGCCTTTCACACAACATGAAAGTCGGCACACCCATTGCACTACCGGCAATCAGATGTTAGACTCTGAGCTGTTGCCGGTGTAGCGGCGCTTCTGTGAAGCGCCCATCTGCGTTTTGCAGAGACGCAGCTACACTGTGGTGAATAGAGACAAACTGTTCGAGGCAGTGCTGGGGTCTCCGTTGATACCCCCTATCAAACGGAGACTCGATGCAGGGGATTTTTTGTCTCTAAATTCCGTGGCCGATGCTGCGAAGCCGTTCGTCGTTTCCCTGCTCTCTCAAATCTCAAATCGCCCGGTCGTTGTCGTGACGAACGGCTTGAAATCGCAGGAAGCGCTCTTCAACGATCTGCAAACATTGCTACCCGGCGCGCTGTTCTATCCGGCTTGGGAAACGTTGCCGCACGAAGACATCCTGCCGCACGCCGACACGATCGCTGACCGGTTGAAGGCTCTAGGCAATCGCTCCGCACCGGCAACCGTCGCCTCCGTGCAAGCGTTGATGCAACGCACGTTCGCGCCGGACTTCTTCAACTCATTGCGCGTTGAATTGCGCGTCGGACAATCCATTGGACTTCAGGAACTCTCCGACAAGCTCATTGAACTCGGCTATCACCCCGAGTACCAGGTCAACGAAGCCGGTGACATGGCTGTCCGGGGCGGTATCGTGGACTTCTTCCCGCTCGACTGTGAGTACCCGGTACGCGTTGAGTTGTTCGGCGATGAAATCGAGTCCATCCGGTCGTTCGATCCGATCTCGCAGCAATCGCGCGAGAAACTCGACCGCGTTTCCATCGCACCAGCCGGCGAACTCGGCATCCTGAAACATTCTCCCGACAAGACGGCGCCGTTGATCGATCTGCTCCCGCGCTACACGTTGCTCGTTCTCGACGAACCGGATGCTCTCGCCGAAGCCGCCGACGCTTATGCCCGGCAAATCCCCGAGGGCGACAAGTTCTTCGTTCCGTGGCAACACACACTCGAAGCCGGTCTGACAACCGTTCATCTTACCGAAGCCATCGCCATCGAACCGTCAGACGCGCACGTCAACCTTCGGCTCGCTTCATTCGATGCTTACCGGCCGCTTGACGCGCGCGCGCCGGAGCCGGAAATCGCCGAGCGGATGCGTCGCGAGTTTTTCGATCAAATGCAGCGCTGGGTCGATGAAGGCTACCGGCTTGAAGTGCTCTGCAGCAATGATGGTGAGAAGCAGCGGTTCGAGGAACTGTGGTTGGAGGGCAACGCTCCGTCGTGGCCGCATCCCGACACGGACGCGACGAAGCGCGTCCCTCCACTGGTGCAGATCGCCACACTTTCACGCGGTTTCCTCTGGTCCGACACCAAGCTCGCCGTCATCACCGACTCGGAAATCTTCGGCCGCTACAAACTCGTGCGGCCGCGCCGGAAGTTTCACGCGACGGCACAGGTGTCCGACTGGACGGAATTGCAGGAAGGCGATTTCGTCGTGCACATGCAGCAGGGCATCGGCAAGTACCTCGGTCTGCAGCAGCTTGAGTTTCAAGGAGCGAAGCAGGAAGTGCTCGCCATCGAGTACGCCGATGAAGCGAAGCTGTACGTGCCGGTCGAGCAAGCGCATCTCGTCACGAAGTACGTCGGTGCCGGTAAACGCATGCCGACGCTGCATCGGCTCGGCGGCGGCTTGTGGCAAAAGCAGAAATTTTCCGCCGAACGCGCGATCATGGATCTTGCGAGCGAGTTGCTGCAAATCCAGGCCGCCCGGGAAACGCTCGAAGGTCACCCGTTCGCACCGGACACGGCGTGGCAACGCGAGTTCGAGGCGGCGTTCATCTACGACGAGACACCGGACCAAATCACGTCCATCGAAGAAGTGAAACACGATATGGAATCAAAAAAGCCGATGGATCGCCTCATCTGCGGCGATGTCGGCTACGGCAAGACTGAGGTAGCCATCCGCGCGGCGTTTAAGGCGGTAATGGACGGATTCCAAGTCGCGGTGCTGGTACCGACGACCGTGCTCGCCGAGCAACATTGGAACACATTCCGCGAACGCATGGCCGGTTATCCCATCGTCATCGAGATGCTGTCCCGTTTCCGCTCGCCCCGGCAACAAAAGCAAGTCGTGAAGCTGCTCCGCGAAGGCGGCGTGGACATCGTCATCGGCACGCACCGGTTGCTCAGCGGCGACGTGACGTTCAAGAATCTCGGGCTGGTCGTCATCGACGAGGAACAACGCTTCGGCGTACTGCACAAGGAGAAGTTCAAGAAACTACGCACGCTCATCGACGTGCTCACGCTTTCCGCGACGCCGATTCCACGCACGCTGTATCTGTCGCTGACCGGCGCGCGCGACATGAGCACGATTGAAACGCCGCCGCAAGACCGGTTGCCCGTGGAGACAATCATCGCCCCGTACGATGAACGGCTCATCAAGCAAGCTATCCAGCGCGAAATCAATCGCGGTGGGCAAGTCTTCTTCCTCCACAACCGCGTCCAGAGCATTGATGGCGTCGCCGACAAGTTGCGAAACCTGCTTCAGGAATCGAAGATCCGTATTGATGTCGGCCACGGCCAGATGTCCGATGACGAACTCGAAGGCGTGATGCACCGGTTCGTAAAGGGGAAGATCGACGTCCTTGTGTGCACGACGATTATCGAGAGCGGCCTCGACATCCCGAACGCCAACACGATCATCATCGATCGCGCCGACCGGTTCGGGTTGAGCGATCTCTACCAACTTCGCGGCCGTGTCGGCCGGTACAAGCATCAGGCGTACGCCTACATTCTCATGCCGCGCCACATGCAACTCGTCGCCAGCGCGCGCAAACGCATCAGCGCCATCAAGCAGTACAGTTCGCTCGGCAGCGGATTCAAGATCGCCATGCGCGATCTGGAGATTCGCGGCGCCGGCAACGTGCTTGGCTCAGAGCAAAGTGGTCACATCACCGCCATCGGGTTCGATCTCTACTGCCAACTTCTCAAAGAAAGCATCGCGCGGTTGAAAGGACACAAGACCAAACGCATCCCGCAAGTGACGCTCAAGCTGGATTTCCTCAACGACGAATCGGGGGAGTCCTGCGCCCGCATACCGGTTTCGTATATCAAAGACACGCGCTTGCGCATTCAGGCTTACCGGAAGATTGCGCAGGCCTCGGAACTGGCCGGCGTTGATTCGCTCCGCGCCGAGTTGCGCGACCGGTACGGCAAACTCCCACGCGAGGTAGAGCTTCTCCTCCAATGCGCCGAAGTGAAAATCCTCGCTGCCGGTACGCAAGTGGACACGGTCGAAACCCGGGACGACAAGATTATGCTCGATGCCCGCGGCCAACTTTTCCAGGTCGGCGGCAAGTTCCCCCGTCTCACCCAAACCGAGCCTGAAGAGAAGCTCCGCGAAATCGAGTCGCTTCTGAAATCTTTGGCGGCGGTGTCGCAGTCATCACGTTCGCTTGCCGGAAAGAAGCCCTAACCGTCGGCGTTCCGGTGTGCCTACTCGCTCTCGAAGCGCTGGCAGTTTCTTCTTGATCAAAAACCGCTCCCGCCCATGATAGGTTGCACTGCCACCTATGTTCGATGAGAACGAACAGATTCCAGAAGGATTTGGCGACCGGGTCGTATGATCTGCTGGTGCTGGACGTGTTGCGCGACGGCCCCGCCTACGGCTACGAGATCGTGCGTCGCATCTTCGAGCAGTCCCGCCACACAATCCTCTGGCACCGGGGCACGCTCTATCACGTGCTGCATCACCTGGAACGTCAGGGGTTGGTGACCGGCCAGTGGCAGGGACCGAAGCGGGGACGCCAGCGCAAGTATTATCCGCTGACCGCGTGTGGCCAATGGAGTTGGCGGGAGCAGCGGGAGCATTGGCGCGCATTCAGCAACGCCGTGAACGCGCTGCTTGGTTTCTTACCGGCCAAGCGCAATTAACACTGCCCCGCCCTGCCCAGCTGGCGAACCGCAATCTCGGCGCGAAAAAATGATATAGGTGTCAGTGACATCTATCATGACAAACACCAGCCTTGGGTGGAGGCTTCGGGTGATGCACGGTGGTGTAGTGTTGGCGCAAATGGTGTTCGTCGCACATCAGCCCGAAGAAAAGCTGACAGAAATCAAGAAGCTGCTAGAATCGTTGCGACAAAAACCCAGATGAAACCCACGATACTGAGAGACATCAGCCTTGAACACTTGGCGGGCCAATTGCCACCGGCTTTAAACAAACTCATATCAATGCGGCACATGAAGCTTGTGTCTTACACCGTGATATTGTTCGACACCGATCCTAAACATGTTACACCTTCTGCCAAAGTTCGCCAAGCCCTCAAGAGGATCAAAGACTCAGATCGAAAGGTCATCGCAGTCGGTGGTGAATTCACAACTGAGGCTATGAGTCTATTTGAGGAGCGTCAGGTCGAGGTACTATCTTCGGAGCATTCAGGTTGGACAGACGGGGCTTACGAGAAAATCAAGATTCAAATCGGTGCTAGAGTGAAAAAGCGTTTTCTTTTCAGCGACGTGAAAATTGAACACAATCCCAGTGTGCAGCACCTTCAAGAATTGGGAGTCGAAGAGTGGCCCACTTGGGAGAAGGAAGTTTCTGAGTTCCCGTGGCACTATGATGAGGAGGAGACTTGCTTCTTTTTGGAGGGTGACGTGATCGTGCAAGTGGAAGACCGCAAGCCGGTGCGGATTGGCAAGGGCGATCTGGTGACATTTCCGAAGGGTCTGTCGTGCACGTGGGAAATCCACAAGCCGGTGAGGAAACACTACAAGTTCGGTTGATGTTTGTGTCCGGCGGCAGTGCGTGTTAGCTTCGCGGCAACGTTCAACCACAGGAGGCGAGCGATGAGAGTTTGTGTTGCGGCGTTGGCGGTGGCATGGGCAGCGGTGAGTGTGGCGCAGGCGCAGGTGCCGAAGGCGGTAGCGGAGCTGCATCCGGCTAGCGGCAGTAAGGTAGCCGGCACGGTGACGTTCACGAAAGTGGACGGCGGCGTGAAGATCGTGGCCGATGTGACCGGACTGAAACCCGGCGAGCATGGTTTCCATATCCATGAATTTGGCGATTGCAGCGCGCCGGACGCGACTTCTGCCGGTGGACATTTCAACCCCGGTCACATGCAGCACGGCGCACCGGATGCAGCGATCCGTCACGCCGGTGATTTCGGCAACCTCGTTGCGGATGCCTCCGGCAAGGCGCATTACGAGCGCGTGGACCAGGTGATCTCGCTCGACCGCGCCGACAGCATCGTCGGTTACGCGGTGATCGTTCACGAAAAGGCGGACGACTTGAAGACGCAGCCGACCGGCAACGCGGGCGCGCGGGTGGCGTGCGGCGTGATCGGCGTGGCGAAACCGTGAGTTACTGAGGACGGGACATGCGAAGATTTCAAAAGCTCACAATGGCATTCTGCGGCGTGGTGTTCATTGCCGTTGCCGCTTTCGCGACTGAATCCACCAACACCTTCACGGTCGCGGCATACAACGTGGAGAATTGGGTGTTGATGGAGCGCAATGGCAAAGCCGACCAGCCCAAGCCGCCGGCTGAGAAGGAAGCTGTCTTCAAAATTCTTGCGCAAGTCCGCCCGGACGTACTCGGCGTCGAGGAGATGGGCACAGCCGATGAACTGGAAGACCTCATCGGCGGCCTGCATGAGAAAGGGCTGGAGTATCCGTACCGGGAATGGATCGAAGGCGCGGACTCGACCCGGCATGTTGCGCTGCTATCGCGATTTCCGATTGCGCGGCGTTTCTCGCGCACCGACTACAATTATCTGCTCAACGACAAGCCTCAGCGCATTGAGCGCGGGATTCTCGATGTGGAGGTGAAGGTCAACGACAGCTACTCGTTCCGGGCGGTCGTCGCGCACCTGAAATCGAAGCGGCAATCGAAGATCGGCGATCAGGCAGTGATGCGGCTGGAGGAAGCGAAGCTACTGCGCGCGCACGTGGGCAAGGCGTTGAAGGACAATTCGCGACTCAACTTGATTACGATGGGTGATTTCAACGACACGCCGGAGTCCGAACCGATCCGCACGATCATCGGCGAGCTGCCGTTCAATCTCTTCGACCTCATGCCGGTGGACAGCAAGGGCGGACACGACACGCACTATTGGAAGGCTCGCGACCTCTTCAGCCGCATCGATTATTTGATCGTCAGTCCGGGCATGTCGAACGATTACGTCGAAGGCAGCGCGCACATCGCGGACGTGCCGGAGTGGAACGATGGAAGCGATCACCGCGCGGTCTACGCGCGATTTTACGATCACGACATCGGCGAGCCGACGGCGACCGCGCCGGCTGCAAAGACACAGGCACCGGTGACGGAGACACCGGCACCGCCTGCCGAAAAATCATCTCCGCCTTATGCAATGCTGGCGATCGTTGTCGTGGTGGTCATCGTGATCGCGGCGATTATCGTGTACCGTCAACGACCGGCAGTGGGCAAGTAAGTCCGGCTCTCAGCGTCCCTTCCACTCGGCGGCGGGATTCTCCGCTTCCGCGTGTTTGTCGAGCGGGTCGTACTTCTCGGCCAGTCCCAACTCGAACGGCTGGTTGTCCACGTTGGGCGCGAAATCCCGGTACTGCGCGTGGCACTTGTAACAAATCGTCACGTTGGGCAGAAACTTGTAGAGCAAACCGTCGGCGAGGACAAACACCGCCCACACGAGCGTTCCCTCGACCAGCCGATTCTTCGCGGCGAACCAAAGGAATAGAACGGCACCGATCGCAAAGATTGTCACGCCGAGCACGCGGTTGAAGTCTTTCTGAACGTACACCTTGCAATCGCACAGAGCGCACCGTTCCACGACGTTGTCGCGGCGCATCCGGTCGGTGATTCGCAGACCGATTGGCTGACCGCACAACGGACAGGGCGACTGCTCCTGCGAAAGATCCGAAAACTCCAACTCCCGCCGGCAATGCGGGCAAAGAAACCGAATTCTCACGCCGCCAGCGTATCACAGCAACTCCGGCACGCAAGAGGGAACGCCGCCCAGCGCCGTTTCGACGTGACAGGCGCATGAAAACGGACTATGGTTCGCACCGGGTCAGGCCGATTGATTTATGGAGAAGCTCGCGCCGGCTAATTCGACAAGAGTCATCCACAGATGCCTCCCGTGGTTGTTTTTCCTCCTGATCTTTTCCTTCGGCACCCTCTTTGCCGCACCGCCCGATGAACTACAGCCGCCGCATCGTCCCGACCGCCTGATTCTCAAACCGAAGGCCGGTGCCATCGTTCAACGCGCCGCCGCCCTGAACGCTGCGCACGCGGTGATCGGCGCGCACATTCACCGGCAATACCCGATGCTGCGCGGCATCGAAGTCGTGCAATTGCCGAAAGGCCACGACCTCAAACAAGCCATCGAGCATTACCGGAAAACGGGATTGTTCGAGTATGTCGTACCGGATTACGAAGTCAGCGTCGCGGCCACACCCAACGATCCGTCGTACCTCGACGGCACCCTCTGGGGCATGAATAACACCGGGCAAAACGGCGGCACCGCCGACGCGGACATTGACGCGCCCGAAGCGTGGGACGTGCGCACCAACGCCGATACGGTGATCGTCGCCGTGATTGATACCGGCGTGCGTTACACCCACGAGGACCTCGCGTCGAACATGTGGGTCAATACCGGCGAGATTCCCGGCAACGGCATTGACGATGACGGCGACGGTTACATTGACGACGTGTATGGCATCAACGCGATTACCGGAAGCGGCGATCCGATGGACGACCACGGTCACGGCACGCATTGCTCCGGCACGATCGGCGCGGTGGGCGATAACGGCAAAGGCGTCGTCGGCGTGGCGTGGCGCGTACAGATCATGGCGCTCAAGTTTTTAAGTGCCGCCGGCTCCGGTTCCGACTCCGACGCCATCGAATGCATCAATTACGCGGTGGCGCACGGCGCGAACATCATGAGCAACAGTTGGGGTTGTCAGGGTTGCTTCGATCAAGCGTTGCTCGACGCGATTGCCGCCGCGCGTGATGCCGGCATCATCTTCGTCGCCGCTGCCGGCAACAACGGCACCGACATTGACGCCACACCGTTCTACCCGGCAGGCTATGACGTGAACAA
This sequence comes from Verrucomicrobiia bacterium, assembly GCA_041495285.1. GTDB lineage: Bacteria > Verrucomicrobiota > Verrucomicrobiia > Palsa-1439 > Palsa-1439 > JBGQCJ01. The sequence continues at coordinate 16,594 of JBGQCJ010000032.1, read as the reverse complement.
TCTCGTTTCCGTGGCCGCGACTGACCGCAATGACCAGCGCGCAAGTTTCTCCAACTACGGTGCCACCGGCGTTGACCTCGGCGCGCCGGGCGTCAGCATTTACTCAACCTACAACAGCAGCGACAGCGGCTACGCGACTCTGAGCGGAACTTCGATGGCGTGTCCGCACGTCGCCGGCGCGCTGGCGGTGATGAAGGCGCAGTTTCCATCGGAATCGTACACGCAACTCATCTGGCGCGTGCTCGGTAATGTTGACCCGCTGGCCAGCCTCAGCAATCTGTGCGTGACCGGCGGGCGCCTCAATCTGTACAAAGCGCTAACGCGGGAACCGCCGCCGTTGGCCAATTTCACCGCCGCGCCCGTCGGCGACCTGAGCTACAGTTTCACGGACACGTCGCTCGGGCCGGTGACCAATCGCGTTTGGGATTTCGGCGATAACAGTCCATTCAGCAACGACACCAACCCCACACACTTGTACCCGAGCAACGGCTTATACAATGTCATGCTCACTGTGTTCGGCTCCGGCGGCTCAAGCAGCAAGACAAAGCCCATCGTCCTCGTTACAAACTACTACATGCAAGCGACGACATTTTCATGGGTGGACCCGACGAACCTGAACTCGCTGCACATGGGCGACGACGATGTCAGCTCCGCACAATTGCTGCCGTTTGTGTTCACGTATTACGGTCAGGCGTTCAGCAATCTGTACATCGCCGCCAATGGAATGCTCGGCTTCGGACCGGCCGGCATGAATCAGTACATCAACAGCGACATCCCCAGCTCAGCCACACCCAACACCACGATGTACGCGTTCTGGGACGACTTGAACCCCGGAGCCGGCGGAGACGTGCGATTCGGGATCATCGGCACCGCGCCACACCGTGTCGCCGTGGCGACTTGGCTGGCCGTGCCGCATTACGCTTATCCCATCAACGCTACGTTCAGCTTCCAAGCGCTGCTCTATGAGGGCGGCAACGAAATCGTGTTTCAGTATCTCGAAGTCCGGCCCAATGATCTCAACTACGGCGCTGGCCGCAATGCCACCATCGGGGTGGAAAACCAAGACGGTTCGCTCGCGCGCAAATATTCGTTCAACGGCAGCCTGCTGCTCTCGAACAATCAAGCCATCGCGTTCACCGTGTCAGGCGTGCCACCACCGCCACCGCCTCCGCCGCAACCGCAGCCGCCTCTTGCCCCCGTGTTTTACAGCGCTTTCGCCGTTGCGACCAATAGCATCGACCTGTTCTGGTCATCCATCACCAACGCGACGGGCTACGTCGTGCGGCGCGACGGTGTAGCAGTCGGCTCGACGTCGCTAACAAGCTACTCCGACATCGGTGTGCTGGCCGACACAAAGTATTGCTACACTATTGCAGCCACCAATGACTGGGGTAGTTCCTCCCAAACCGGACAGAAATGCGCCACGACCCCGCTGTTCGCAATGGATGGTGAGGCCGATTTTCCTGGCTACTTGCAGGTCGGCTCGAACATGACGCTTTACGCAGCTGTGCACGGCCGGACCTTGTACGTCGCCACCCTATCGCCGGGTACGAACGGCCCGAATGATCATTTCATTCTTGTCAGTGACGAACTCCTTCCCAGCGCCACCGCGAACGCACCGTGGGCCAAGGCCGGCCTTGTCGCAGTCCAGTTGATCAAACCGTTCTTGGCCGGCGAAAGCCAGAACGACACACGACCCGAGGACGAATGGGTTGGGTGGTACATCGACGACAACGCGCCGGATCCATTCCAGCTTGCGGCCAAAGCACCCACTGAGACCGGCGTCATGGAAGGCACACTCAATTTGATCACAGTCTTCGGTTACCTGCCGCCGACCATCTACATCGCCGCGGCCGCTTACGAGACCGACGACGGCGGCGCGCTCGTCGCGCAAACGCCCGACGGCAACGGCGACGACAACATTGATCCCAACGAGTTCCTCGCGCTGCCGACTGTCGCAATCTTGGACCGCAATCACGATGGTCTCTACGACCGGCTCGATCCCAAATTGGATTTCACCGTGTCCGGCAATTATCCCAACCCGACCGGCGGCCACGACCTTGTGTGGGCGTGCGTCCCCGGCAGGAAATACCAGCTTCAGTATTGCGACTCGCTCACCGCCGACACCTGGCACGACCTCGGCACCGAACGCACCGCCGATGCCGGCCAGATCTTCATGTCCTACACCGACCCCACAGCCAACGGCACCCCGCAGCGCTTCTACCGCGTCAAACTCGTGCCCTGACCGGCAGGGTTTGCTACACTGCCCCGGTATGAAAGCCGTCGTGCAACGCGTCGCGCGCGCGTCCGTGAAAGTTGACGGGCAAATCACCAGTCAGATCGACCGCGGCATCCTCGTCCTGCTCGGCATCGGCAAACGCGATACCGGCGCCGATGCCGACTGGATGATCAACAAACTGCTCGCGCTCCGCATCTTCCCGGACGACGCGAAGAACATGAACCGGTCGGTCTCCGACATCGGTGGCGGTATCCTGGTCGTCTCGCAGTTCACGCTCTACGGCGATGCGCGCAAAGGAACTCGCCCCAGCTTCACCGACGCAATGCCGCCCGGCGACGCCGAAAAATTCTACAACGATTTCATGACAAAGTTGCGCGCCGCCACAAAGTTGCCGGTCGCCGAAGGCAAGTTTGCCGCGATGATGGATGTCGAACTGGTCAACGATGGCCCGGTCACGATTGTTTTGGATTCGCATGCGTAAGCCGACCGAGAAACATCCCGAGCCGGCACTGACGTTTGGCGCACCGGCCAATCTCACGAATGTCACTGTGATTCTCGTCGAGCCGGCCGTGCCGGGCAACATCGGCTCCGCCGCGCGCGCGATGAAGACGATGGGGCTTACCGATCTCGTGGTGTTGAATGGGCCAAAGGATTTTGCCGGTCATCAGCAAGCGACCATGTTTGGGCATGGTGCCAGCGACGTGTTGAAAAAATCGCGCGCGGTTTCATCGTGGGAGGAAGCGACCGACGGCATCCATTGGCTCGTCGGTACCACTCATCGGAAACGCCGCGCGCAGTTTCCGCAAATCGTCGAAGCCCGGCAAGCTGCAGTGAAGATCGCCGAGTTGTCCCGGAAACACCGCGTCGGAATCGTGTTCGGACGCGAGGAAGCCGGGCTGACCGATGCCGAACTCCGCAAGTGCCACGACATCGCCAGCGTGCCGCAAGCGGCAGAACATCCATCGCTCAATCTTGCGCAGGCGGTAATGCTCTTCTCGTACGAAGTTTACCTTGCGAGCCTTGGTGAAGTGCCGAAAGCCCGGTACAATCTCGCCACCGTGCACGAGGTCGAGACCGTGCTGAAGCATCTTTCGGAATCGCTGGCAAAGGTCGGCTTCCGCCCGCATCAAGGCGATCCCGAATCGTTTCTGCGTTCGCTGCGCCGCGTGCTTAGTCGCGCACCGCTGGAAAAACGCGACGTGAACGTGCTCCACCGGATCTGCCAGCAGATTGATTACTACGTGAAGGATCACTCGGCATGAGTGTCGCGGTGCTCTTCCAACAGTTTCCTCTCGACGACTTGGAGAGAGTCACGGCAGCCGTCAGCGCAGCGCGACAGATTCCGGTGTTCGATGCCGCCACGAAAATTCATCGCGGCTGGGGATTTCTCGAACGCCAGATCAGCGAAGAAGACGCGCACGAACACGTCCGTTCACTCGCCGGGCAAGGTGTCCCAACCGTTGCCATTGCTGAGACCGACTTGCGCACCGTGCCGGACTCCCAAGTCATGGTTGGATTCGACGCGGACGACCGCGGTTTCTCGCCGCGACTGCAAACTCCCGGACAACCGACGAACCTCGTTCCGTGGACCGAAATCGCCATCGTGGCCGCGGGCGGTTTCTCCGAGGAAATCATTCAACGTGATGCCGGCGCACGCACGGAGAAAAGTGGCGCAGGCCGGATGCTCAAGCTCGGTGTGTTTCTAGCCACCGGCATTCCCGTTGGACTTTTCGGCAACAAGAAACAAGCCGTCGCGCCGAAAAGGACGACGCACTTGGTGACATTCGGCCAAATCATCACGACTGCCGGCGACTCGTTCTTCTTCGACCCCGACCGGTTCGACTTTTCCGGGCTTGGCCCGCTGACGCAGTTGAACCGGTCGGCAAACTTTCACGCGTTGATCGCCGAACTGGCCCGGCGCACGTCCGCGCGACTCAACCTCGGCGCGCGATTTGTTTTGGAGCGGAAATCGCTGACGCTGGCCAATTACCAAAGCGTCCACGATTTCGAAACCGAGTTGACGTGGATGTTGAACACCGGCTAGCCGACGTGCTGCCAGGCGTGGTACGAACTGCGCACGAGCGGGCCGGATTCAACGTGGCGGAAGCCAAGTGCGAGCGCGTCGTCGCGTAACTCGGCGAATTCCTGCGGCGTGACGTACCGGAATACCGGCAACTGCTCCGGCGACGGTTGCAGATATTGGCCGAGCGTGAGGATGTCGCAGCCGTGCTGGCGTAGATCAGTGAAAACGGCAAGCAACTCCTCGCGGGTTTCGCCGAGGCCGAGCATGAGGCCGGACTTCGTGAGAATATCCGGTCGAAATTCCTTCGCCATTTCCAGCACCCGCATCGAACGTTCGTACACAGCGCCGGGACGTACCTGCTTGTACAGACGCGGCACCGTCTCGGTGTTGTGCGCGAACACGGTCAGCGGCGTTTTTACGACGCGTTCGACGCAGCGCGCATCGCCGCGAAAATCGGGAACGAGCGCGTCGATCTTGCACTCCGGCAAGCGGCGATGAATCGCCTCGATGGTGAGCGCGACGTGGTTGGCGCCTTGGTCCGGTAAGTCATCGCGGTTGACGGAGGTGAGCACAGCGTAGTCGAGCCCGAGAGCCTCGATGACCGTCGCGACGTGTTCCGGTTCGCCCGCGTCGAGTTCGCCGGGACGGCCTTTGCCGACCGCGCAGAAGTTGCAGTGCCGGGTGCAGACGTCGCCCATGAGCATGAACGTGGCGGCGCCATGATTCCAGCATTCGCCGATGTTGGGGCATCGCGCCTCTTCGCAGACGGTGTGGAGATTGTACCGGCGCAGCGTGTCCTTCAGAAACCGGTAGCGTTCGCCGCCCGGCACGCGCGTGCGAATCCATTCAGGAAGTCGCCGTTTCGGTGAGAACTGGATGGCTACCGCTGTTGTCTCCATAACTTTCGGCCAGACTACCATAGGCCGCGACTCAAGGAAAAGCATTGAGCCGGCAGGAGAAATTGAGGAAGATGAAGGCGTGAGGATTACCGGCGCGCACATTCCCCAATCCGACACCGTGCTGAACCCGGCCGCGCTGGCGGCCCTGGCGAAATTGCAGCGCGCCTTCAACGGGCGCCGGCTTCAATTGCTCCAAAGGCGCGTCGAGCGACAGGCGCGCCTCGACGCGGGAGAGATGCCGGCCTTCTTACCCAAAACCCAAACAATCCGCGACGACGCAAACTGGCGCGTCGGCCCAATCCCGGCCGACTTGCAGAAGCGTCACGTGGAGATTACCGGGCCGACGGACAAGAAGATGCTCATCAACGCGCTCAACTCGGGCGCGGACATGTTCATGGCGGATTTCGAGGACGCGAACTCGCCGACGTGGGCGAACATGGTGCAAGGGCAGGCGAATCTTACCGAGGCGATTGAACGCACGCTGACTTTCGCGACGCCGGAAAAGAATTATGCGCTGAATCAAGACGTCGCGACTCTGATGGTGCGTCCGCGCGGTTGGCATCTTTTGGAAAAACACCTGCTCATTGATGGCGCGCCGATGTCGGGATCGCTGTTCGATTTCGGCCTGTACTTTTTCCACAACGCGAAGCGTCTGCTCGCCAAAGGCACCGGACCGTATTTTTACCTGCCGAAACTGGAGAGTCATCTCGAAGCGCGCTTGTGGAACGACGTGTTCAATCTCGCCCAGGACGAGTTGGGCATTCCGCGCGGCACCATCAAAGTGACGGTGCTCATCGAAACGATCCTCGCCGCCTACGAGATGGACGAGATTCTGTACGAATTGCGCGACCACATCACCGGCCTGAATGCCGGGCGTTGGGATTACACGTTCAGTTGCATCAAGGAATTCCGTCGGCAGGCCGGCTTTGTTTTTCCCGACCGCGGGCAAGTGACGATGACGGTGCCGTTCATGCGGGCGTACACCGAGCTGCTGGTGAAAACTTGCCACCAGCGCGGCGCGCACGCGATGGGCGGAATGGCGGCGTTCATCCCCAGCCGCAAAGACGTGCAGGTGAACGAAGTCGCGCTGGCGAAAGTGCGTGAGGACAAAGTACGCGAATCAACCGACGGATTCGACGGCACGTGGGTGGCGCATCCGGACCTGGTGCCGGTGGCCAAGAAAGTGTTCGCCGACGCGCTCGGTGACCGACCGCACCAGAAGGAACGTTTGCGCGAGGAGGTTCGTGTGAGCGCGGAGCAGTTGCGCGATTTCCGCGTGCCGAACGGCACCCTCACCGAAAACGGTTTGCGTCACAACATCAGCGTTGGCCTGCAATACATCGAGGCGTGGCTGCGCGGCAACGGCGCGGTGGCCATCTATAATTTGATGGAAGACACGGCGACGGCGGAAATCTCGCGCTCGCAGGTCTGGCAGGCGATCCATCACCACGCGCAGTTGGCGGATGGGCGGCCGGTCACGCTCGAACTTTATCGCGCGCTCGTGCCGCAAGAGTTGGAGAAAATTCGTGGGATGTGGGGCGAGAAGAATTTCAAGGCGAGTCGAATCGACCTTGCCCGGCAAGTTTTCGACCAGCTTGTCACCGACGATCAGTTTGCCGATTTTCTGACGCTTCGTGCGTATGAGTATTTGGACTAAGGGTGAAAGGAGCAGATATGCAGAACCACGAACAAGCCATTGAACTGACGAACGATTGGAACACCAATCTGCGGTGGCGCGGCATCACGCGACCGTACCCGGCATCGGAGGTTGTGCGCCTGCGCGGTTCGATTCAACTGCATTACACGCTCGCCCAGATGGGCGCGACGCGTTTGTGGCATCTGCTCTCGACTGAACCGTTCGTGCGCGCGCTCGGCGCGCTGACCGGCAATCAAGCCGTCGAGTGCGTCGCTGCCGGCTTGAAGGCGATTTACGTCAGCGGCTGGCAGGCTGCCGGCGACGCCAACGACGCGCTGCAGATGTATCCCGATCAAAGTTTGTACCCGGTCAGCAGCGTGCCGAATCTCGTCAAACGCATGAACAACGCACTCATTCGCGCCGACCAAATCCAACACATGCAGGGCAAGAACGAAGTGGGTTGGTTCGTGCCGCTAATCGCGGACGCCGAAGCCGGTTTTGGCGGCCCGCTGAACACGTTCGAACTAATCAAAGCCATGATCGAAGCCGGTGCGGCGGCGGTTCATTTGGAAGACCAACTTTCGTCGCTGAAAAAATGCGGGCACATGGGCGGCAAGGTGTTGGTGCCGGTACGCGAGTTCGTGCCGAAGCTGATTGCCGCGCGGCTGGCGGCGGACACGCTCGGCGTACCGACCGTGATCATCGCGCGCACGGACGCCGACGGCGCGCACCTGATTCGCGCGACCAACGATCCGATTGACGAGAAGTTCGCGACCGGCGAGCAAACCGTCGAGGGTTACTACCACGTGCGCGGCGGGCTGGAGTACGCGATTGCCAAAGGCTGCGCGTATGCGCCGTACGCCGACATGATTTGGTGCGAAACGAGCAAACCGGATCTCGGTCAAGCAAGCGAGTTCGCGAAGGGCATCCACGAAAAGTTCCCGGGCAAATGGCTGGCCTACAATTGCTCCCCGTCGTTCAACTGGAAACTGAACCTCGACGACAAGACGATGCGCACATTCCAAGAACGGCTGGGCGAGATGGGCTACAAGTTCCAGTTCGTCACGCTCGCCGGCTGGCACGCGCTCAACGCCGGCATGTTCGAGCTGGCGCACGCGTACAAGAATCACGGGATGCTGGCCTACTCGCACTTGCAGGAACACGAATTCGAGATGGAGCGGCAACACGGCTACCGGGCCGTCAAACATCAGAGTTTTGTCGGCGCCGGCTATTTCGACGAAATCCAAATCGCCGTGACTGGCGAAGGCGTCTCGACCACCGCGCTGAAAGGTTCGACCGAAGAAGCGCAGTTCAAAAACGTGAAACATTGACGCGGAGGCCGCTTGTTTCAGACTCTTACTGATAGCCGGCTGGCTAACCTCGGCGCGCGCGCGATCTATGGCGCGTTCGACGAGTACCATGCGCAGTTCAAGACGATCACGCGCCGCGCCCGCACTCACTTCGAGCAACGCGACTGGCATCGGATCCGTGAAGACGCCGCTGCCCGGCTCGACTTGTACAGCGAAGTCGTGGCCCGGACCGTCACGGAGATTCGCGATTTGCTCGGCGCGCGCAGCCACGACAAGTTGATCTGGGCCAGCATCAAGGCCGTTTACTCCGGCATGATTGCGCCGCGCAACGATTGGGAACTTGCCGAGACGTTCCTCAATTCGATCACCCGCCGAATCTTCACCACCGTCGGCGTGGATCCGCAGGTCGAGTTCGTGGACACCGATTTCGACGCGCCGCCGACGAAACCAACGCAGCCGATGCTACGCACCTACGACGCGCCCCATTCGCTCGAAGCGCTGATCGCCAACATCCTCACGGATTACGCGTTCACCGTGGACTACGAAGATCGGGCGCGCGATGCCCGGCTGGGCGCGGAAGCGATTGGCGAATATGTGCGCGCGCTCGGACTGCCATGCGAAGTGGAACGCGCCGAGATGTTGGAGCCGGTATTCTTTCGTGGCCGGCGGGCGTACTTCGTGGGGCGCATGTGGTGCGGCGGGACGCTCCTGCCGCTGGTGCTGTCCTTGGAGAACAACGAGCCGGGCGTTGCGCTGGACGCGGTGCTCTGCGCGGAAGACGATGTCAGCATCCTGTTCAGCTTCACGCGCGCGTATTTTCACGTCGAAGTCGCGCGGCCGTACGACTTGGTGCGTTTCCTTCAGGAGATCATGCCGCGCAAACCCATCGGCGAGTTGTACATCGCCATCGGCTACAACCGGCACGGCAAAACCGAACTCTATCGCCACTTGCTGCATCACCTCACCAGCACCGACGAACAGTTCATCATCGCCCCCGGCGCGCCCGGCATGGTGATGCTGGTGTTCACGTTGCCGTCGTACGACGTGGTCTGCAAAGTCATCCGCGACCACTTCGACGAGCCGAAAACGGCGACGCGCGCGGAGGTGATGGGCAAATACTATCTGGTGTTCAAACACGACCGCGCAGGCCGCTTGATTGACGCGCAGGAATTCGAGCATCTGGAATTTGATCGCGCGCGGTTTTCTGACTCGTTGCTCGAAGAGATGCGTCGTGGCGCGGCGAACACGGTGCACGTGGACGGGCAACGCGTCGTCATCACGCATCTCTACATCGAACGCCGGGTGCAGCCGCTGGACATTCACGTTCGCGAGGCCGCCGAAAAGGCGGTGCGCGACGCGGTCATCGACTACGGGCGCGCGATCAAGGATCTGGCGGCGGCCAACATTTTCCCGGGCGACCTCCTCTTGAAGAATTTCGGCGTGACCCGGCATGGCCGCGTCGTGTTCTACGATTACGACGAACTGTGTCTGCTGACCGACTGCAATTTCCGCACGGCGCCGACGCCGCGTGACTCGATCGAGGAACTGAGCGCCGAACCGTGGTTCTTCGTGGGCGAACACGATTGTTTCCCGGCTGAATTCAAACCGTGGCTCGGCCTGCAAGAACCGTGGCGCAGCGTGTTCATGGAACACCACGCGGATTTGTACGAACCCGATTTCTGGCGCGACCTCCAATCCCGCATCCTCGCCGGCGAAGTGATCGACATTCTGCCCTATCCGCACAGCAAGCGGCTTAACAAGGCAGTGTCTCAATTTGGCTGAAGCCGGACCGGCTGCTGCAGAGCCAAGTTCAGCGTGGTGAGAACAGTTCGAAACATCCGAAACGACTCGTGAATTCATTCCCCAACGTCGTCAGTCTCCTTTGCGCGCCTTCTGCCAATTCGCACAGATATATCGGTAGGCGATATATCGGTGATGAGGCGACGGGCGGCGGCGCGCTGCGCTACAAGATGGCCGATACATGGTAGTGCCATGTATCAGCACGTGACAGCAGGATACCTCGGATACCGATGTATCAGTCAACTGCGATCAACGGCGCGACCTCCAAGCCCGCATCCTCGCCGGCGAAGTGATCGACATCCTGCCCTACCCGCACAGCAAGCGGCTGGCAACTAAACGCTAAGAGCAGCTCACGCGTCCTGTTGTTCCAAGCTTGCCCTGGAATCTCTGGAATCGCTATGCTGCTGCTCGACGCAGGCGAGCGCTTACCGTAGTATCCGTGACAATCTGCGACAGCTTTACGTTGACGACCCCCGCCCGTGGCTGGTCGGCTACAGCGGCGGCAAGGACAGCACCATGGTCGCCTCGCTCGTCTTCGACGCCGTCGCTCTCCGTCCCCGCCCGACCAACGCAAGAAACCCATCGCCATCCTCTGCACCGACACCCGCGTCGAAGCCGAGCGCAGCGAGACGCCGAGGGGTCAGGGCGGCAATCCGGCCATCGTCGAGACCATCGAAGCCACCCTCGCGCGCATGCGCAAATTCTCCGAGCAAAACGCCCTCAACATCGAAGCCGAGTCAGACTCGACGCGCCGATGTCGTTTTCGGCGCAATCAACCAACATTCTGCACTTCACCGCCCCCCGAACAATCCTTCTGGGTCAACATCATCGGACGCGGCTACCCGCCACCCAACCGCACGTTCCGCTGGTGCACCAAGCGCACGAAGATTGATCCCGTCACCACCTTCGTCCAACAGCGCCTCCAAAATGGCCACTGGAGCGAGGCGATTCTCCACCTTGGCGCACGCCGTGCCGAGAGTTCCACCCGCGCGCAAACAATGGCGAACCGGGAAAAACGCAACGGGCTTCTTTCCATGCGCCACTTGTTCCAATCACAGTTGCCATTGCACACGCCCACTATTGTTGCCGGATGGATGATGCCGGTTGTTCACGTTCAAATCAAACAAGGTTATTGTCTGAGTTCACTCGCAAGGCAAGGCCGGTCATGGGGCTTCCCGGTCTGGCTGGCTTCGCAGGACGCCGACAAGTTTCTCACTGAGGGCACAAACGAAACCGACTTCGCCCAACTCGCCGAGTGCGGCGTCCATTTCTCACCGCAAACGCTCAGTCCCGCCGATCAAAAGCTTGTCCTTGGCACTGTCATTCACCAGAAGTTCAAGAAAGCCGAAGCAGCATTGCGCCTACAGGGGAAGTTCGTCACCGGCATGGCGCGCCAATATCACCGGGATGGAGGGAAGTAAACAGCCGGGATGTCCGAGCTTCTCTAACGAGCGCACGCAGCACACTTCATCTTCGCGCAGTGCTTCCAGCGCGGATTCCGGGACAGTGATCACGGTCAGCGTCTCACCGAGCTCGTTAAACACTTCTGCACTGTAGCCATCCTCGCCGTCGGGGGCGACATGGTGCTCTACCAGCTTCACGATGTCGCAGCGCTTGAGCCGTTCCTCCGGCAAGTCGCGCGCCAGTACCATGTCTTTGTATAGTTCGAACTTCATCATGTTCTCCGTTTGTCTGGCAATAGTGTATACAAACTTGGTGACGCCGTTCTACTTGTCAGGGATACACGTTCAGCACTTGGCCGGGCTTGAGCGTCGGGAGGGCGGCAAGCACTTTCGATATCAATGGGAGCGTGTTATGGAGCTGTGTGCTGGGAGCGTGGAGGACAACGACGGCAATGTCGAAGTTGCTCACGGCTTGCTGGAAGCTCAGGTTGCGGTCGCCGGTGATGAACACGTCGAACTCTTTCTCGGCCAACGCCAGCAACGCGCCGTTCTTGATTCCGCCCCAGCCCTTCTTCTGCGCCGAGACGGCGTAGTGACCAGTCAGGGCGCGGGACAAACGCCAGTTCAGGCATTCGTCAATCAGGATGCGCATCGCTCAGACCATTCCGAGCATCGTGAGTTTGCCGGCTTCGATGACCGCGATGGCTTGCTCGCGTTTGACGGTCGGGAACGCATCGAGGAAATCCTCGATGGACTCGCCGCCTTCCAGATAGTCCACGAGGTTTTGGAGCGGAACACGTGTGCCGACAAAGACCGGTGTGCCGCCCATGATCTCCGGGTCGGAGTGAACAATGCCTTTGAGTTCTTCCAGCTTCATGCGAGGCAATATAACAGAACCGAAACCGCTTAGGAAGTCCGTAGTGGTCTTACAGACCGATCCACGGAAGCGAGTGCGGCCTTGATGTCAGCTTGCCGGCAATCTTCGCCCAGCGAAAACCGTATCATCTGTCGCGATACCGTTGACTCCGGCTTCATCGCCTTCACGACATGCGACGGCTCATCGGAATCAGCGAGACAAGCCGAACCAGATGACGCGCAGATGCCTTCTTGATCGAGCAGGATGAGCAGCGCTTCGGATTCGATGCCGTGGAAAGTGATGTTGGTCGTATTGGCCAGCCGCAGCGACTTGTGACCGTTCAACTCCGTGTTCGGAATCGAACTCAGGATGCCTTCCTCCAGCGCATCTCGCTACGGACGGACTTTCTTCTCGTACCCCGGCACGTGCTTCCGCGCCAGTTCCGCTGCTGTGCCCATCCCGACAATCAACGGCACACTCTCAGTCCCACCACGCATATTCCGCTCCTGATGCCCGCCATAAATCAACGGCGAAAACGGCGCTTTCCGTCGCACATACAACGCCCCGACACCTTTCGGCGCATTGAACTTGTGGCCGGTGAGTGACAAATAATCGACCGGCATCCCGCCATTGCGGGACACATCAATCTCGATCTTCCCCGCCGCCTGCACCGCATCGCAATGGAACAACACCCCGCGCGATCGGCAAATCTCCGCAATCTCCTTCACCGGAAAACAACACCCCCGTCTCATTGTTTGCCCACATCAGCGACACCACGGCGGTATCGTCCGTGATTGCATCCTCCAAATCCGCCAGCTTTAACAACCCATCCCGGTCCACCGGCAAATACGTAACCCGGTAACCCTCTCCGCTCTGCGCTCTCTGTGTCTCTGTGGTTAATTCGCCTTCGTGCCTTGGTGTCTTAGTGGTTAACGACCGAGATCCTTCGACAGGCTCAGGATGACAGCCTTCGAGAGCACGGCACAGATTGAGCACCGACGAATGCTCGACCGCCGACGTGACGACATGCCGCTTGCCTGTCGCCTTCAACGCCGCGTGGATCGCCGCATTATTACTCTCCGTCGCGCACGACGTGAAAATTACCTCGCGCCCATACGCCCCGATCAACTTGCGCCACCTGTTCCCGCGCCACCTCCACCACGCTCTTCAACTTCGACCCGAACTTGTACGACGAAGACGGGTTGCCCCACTCGGTGGTGAGGTAAGGCATCATCGCCTCCAACACCTCCGGCGCAATCGGCGTCGTCGCATTATGGTCAAGGTAGATCATCGCCCGGCGCATATCCTAGACACTACACAGGGAAAAGTCCAAGTTTGCCGGCAAGGACATCCTCAGCTCGCCCGACGTGAAGCTTCCCCGGTCTGGCCTTGAAGGAAGGGTTCACTCACTCCCCGTGCGCCACGGGATAGTGTGGCGTTCCGGCATGTATCGCCTGCCGATATATCAGGCGTTCACCAGACCACCGATGACAGGACGCGTTCCATGGCGTCGGAGAACTGTCGCCATTTGCGTTTGCGTTCCTTGGCAGAAGCGGAACGCGACGGTGTTCCATTCGGGGGGCCGGCGATTTCCCGAAATTGTCTTAAACAGTCTAGCCTGCCGCTGCAAGCGCGGCTTCGGTGTTCGTTTTGCGGCCGGTGTCGTTGAGGATTTGACCGAGAGCGCGCAGAAACGTCTGCACATTGGTCATCGAAGACGTTTCACCCATCAAGCCGATCCGCCAAATCTTGCCTTTGAGCGGACCGAGGCCGGCTCCGATTTCGATGTTGAAATCACTGAGCAATCGCTTGCGCATTGCCGCTTCGTCGACACCGTCCGGCACGTTCACCGCGTTGAGTTGCCAAAGTTGATGGCCTTCCTGTGCGGAATATGTCAGTCCCATGGCGGCGAGGCCCCGCTTGAGCGCCAGATGGTTTTGTTCGTGCCGCCGCCAGCGATTCTCGAGTCCCTCCTCCAGCACCAGCCGCAGCGCCTCGTGCAATCCGTAGTTCATCGAGATCGGTGCGGTATGATGATACACGCGGTCTTGTCCCCAGTACGACGCCAGCAGGTTCACATCGAGATACCAACTCTGAACTTTCGTTTTGCGTTTTGTCGCGACCTCCAGCGCCCGCGAACTGAGCGATACCGGCGCCAAGCCGGGCGGACAGCTCAAACATTTCTGCGTGCCGCTGTACACGGCATCCACGTTCCAGCCGTCGATTTCCACGGGACAACCGGCCAGCGACGTGACGGTGTCCAGCACGAACAACGCCCCGGCCTCGTGCGCCAAACGCGAAATTTCTTCCGGTGGTGTCAGCGCCCCGGTGGATGTCTCCGCGTGAACGATCGCGACCAGCTTCGGTCGCGCCACCTGTTTCAACGCGTCGGCCACCTGCTGGGGTTCGATCATCCGGCCCCACGGCGCTTCGATCTTCGTCACGTTTGCTCCGCATCGCTGCGCCACGTCCACCATCCGGCCGCCAAACACGCTATTGACGCCGATGATCACGTCGTCGCCCGGCTCTATGAGGTTGACGAAGCAGAACTCCATGCCCGCGCTGCCGGTGCCGCTGACGGGGAACGTCATCTCGTGGCGCGACTGGAACGCGGCGCGCAGCATCGTCTTGATCTCCTCCATCAATTTGACGAACACGGGATCGAGATGGCCGACGAGCGGTTTGGCCATGGCCTGCAGCACCGAGGGCGCGACATTGCTCGGCCCCGGTCCCATCAACAGACGTGTCGGTGGCTGAAAGGAGGCGGCCGCTTGCACATGTCAAGAATAGACTGCCGCCGCAAGTAGCGGCAATACATTTGTGAGGTTGGCGACCCCAACGGGATTCGAACCCGTGTTACCGCCGTGAAAGGGCGATGTCCTAGACCGGGCTAGACGATGGGGTCGCGCAAAACACGCGCGGAATATAGCGAATTGAGACCGGTTAGCAACGCCGAAGTTCACCCCGAAGAACTTCGGGGTTCGGCGTTCAGACGGCGAGGATTTCCTTCTCCTTGTGCGCGAGGACAGTGTCGATCTCCTTGATGTACTCGTCGGTCTTGTTTTGAATCTCCTTCTCGGCGTGCTTGAGATCGTCCTCGGTAATCTTGCCGTCTTTCTGCAACTTCTTGACCGCCTCGATGCCGTGCCGGCGTTCGTTGCGAATGGCGACGCGGCCTTCCTCGGCCATGTGTTTGATCACCTTGTCGAGTTCCTTCCGGCGTTCGGCATCGAGTTCGGGAATCGGAACGCGGATGATCTTGCCGTCCACGACCGGGTTGATGCCGAGTTCGGATTTTTGAATCGCATGAACGACGGACTGCACCAACGTGGCATCCCACGGCTGGATGACAATCATGCGCGGCTCGGGCGTGGAGATACCGGCCAACTCGCGCAAGCGCATGTGCGTACCGTAGGCTTCGACCTGAATGTTTTCCACGAGCGACGTGGACGCCTTGCCGGTACGAATCTTCGCGAATTCGTTGTGCACGAATTCCAACGTCTTCATCATCTTCTCTTCCATCGTGTCGAGGGCGGCTTGCAAGCTCATGCCGGAAAGATTAGAAACTCTCCCGCGAGATGTCAACTCAGCGAACATTGCTGATCGACGCCGACGACACGCTCTGGGAGAACAACATCTACTTCGAGCGCGTTGGCACCGAGTTTTTCGAGCAACTCGCCAAGCGCGGGGTGGCGAAGTCCCGAGCGGAAGAACTTCTCTGGCAGACCGAACAACGCAACGTCAAGACCACCGGCTACGGCAGCAAAGCGTTCTGCGCGTCGCTTCACCAAGTCGCCAAGGAACTCGGCACCGCCGACGTTGAGCCGTGGATTCAACAACAGGAGAATTGGATCTTTCATCACCCGATTGAGTTGATGCCGGGTGTCCGCGAGACGCTTCCCCTGCTTTTCGCCGGCAACCAAATCATCATGGTCACCAAAGGCCGCCCGGAAGAACAACTCGGCAAGCTGGAGCGTTCGGGGCTGGCCGGCTTCTTCCACGCGACCGAAGTCGTCTTCGAGAAACACGTCGAGACCTACCGGGAAATTGTGGCGAAATATCTGCTCAACGTGGAGACGACGTGGATGATCGGCAACTCGCCCCGGTCCGACATCAATCCCGCCAAGGCTGCCGGCTTGCGTACCGTCTTCATTCCTTATCACACCACGTGGTGGCACGAGATCGAAGAGATTTCCCCGAACGGTGCCGAGACGCTGGTGCTGGAGAACTTCGGGGAACTGGCGCAGCGCTTTGCGTGATCGTGGTACACTTCGCTGCTCATGGCTCTCGCGATTGCACGCCTGCAGGCGGTTCACAATTGACTGGGAAAACCGTCGGTTGCCGGGTAGTGTGGTGTTGAAGGAGTGGAGGAAGCCATGAAGACGTGGATCATTCTCGGTGTTGTCGTCGTCTTGATTATCTTTGTCG
>JBGQCJ010000031.1:0-37072 GCA_041495285.1 Verrucomicrobiia bacterium | reverse complement strand
CTGCGAAGTTTTTCTTCTCCGCCTCTACTTTCTTCAACGTCGGTGGTCCGCTTGGTTTCTTTTGGCAGCCGGTGAGCGGCTAAACACCCATGGGGATTCTTCCAAGGCGGCATCATTGGGGTCAACTCTGTACTCTGGACAGTTGACGGAGCGAAATCAAGCGCGGTAATCTGTGCGTCATGGCTCGTCCCTTACGCGTGGAGTTTGGCGGCGCGGCTTATCATGTGATGGCGCGCGGCAATGAACGCAAAGCTGTCTACCGAGACGATCAGGATCGTCGGCGTTTTCTGGAGACGTTGGCCGAGATGGTGGAGCGGTTTGGGGTGCGCCTGCATGCGTACTGTCTGATGTCCAACCATTATCATCTGCTGCTGGACACGCCGCAGGCCAATTTGAGTCAGGCTGTGGGATGGGTGCAGGTGACTTACACCGTCCGCTTCAATCGCCGCCATCGGCGCAGCGGGCATCTGTTTCAGGGACGGTTCAAGGCGCAGTTGATCGAGGCCGACGAATATGCCCAAGGCTTGGTGGAGTACGTCCACTTGAACCCGGTCCGGCCGCGCCGCAAGAACGAGCGGCTCGCCAACGAGCGGGCGACGGAACTGGATGGCTATCGGTGGAGCAGCCATCGGGTGTATGCGGGACTGGAGCGAAAGCCACCGGGCTGGTTGTGTCAGGATTGGCTGCGGTATTGGGGCGGCGCGCCGACGAGCGCGCACCGGGAATACCGCAAGAGCTTGGCGCGCTGGTTTGAGGGAGCCGTCGAAAATCCCTGGGACAAATTGGTCGGCGGCTTGGTGCTGGGAGGCGACAGGCTGCTGGCGAAAGCGAACGCCCAATTGCGGCGGAAAGCGGCCACGGACGAAGCCCATTGGTTAGAGCGGCGTCAGTATTCAGAGCGGCGCGAGAGTTTGGGCGAAGTGCTCGACGGCGAGACAGATGAACGAATCAAGATCTGGGCGCGCGTGCGACTGGGGGGCGAGCGCGGCGTGGCGGTCGCGCGCGAGCATGGGTATCAGGACGGCAGTGCCGTCGGCCAAGTGGTACGCCGGTTGGAACAGCGAAGCATCGAGGATGCGACGTTGCGAGAGAAGTTGGCGAGAATCAAAGCGAATTTGTCCAGAGTACAGAGTTGACCCCAATGACAATGACCCCAATTATGCGACGTTGACCCCAATGACCAATGACACTAGGTGACACGCCGCCAAAGAACAGATGAAGCCTATCAATCCAGTGCAGCGAACTGGCGACCCGCTACGCGGCTCGCCAGTCGCTGACTTTTATCGTTCGGCGACAGATGGCAAAGTCCCACGAAAATCTGAAACCGATTCGCTTTGAGGGAGAGTTGCTACCTAAGTGGGCGCAATTGCTCGACCTTGCGGCGGTGCTCGGTCGTGTTCCGGCGGACACGCGCCGGTGGTTTTCCAAGCTCACAAACACTTCAGGTGTTGACGATGCTCGCACGGTGATCGAACAGTGCAGTCTTCTTCAGGCAAGCCTCCGGCAACATCGAGAGGCTGCGATTGCAGAGCTTCAGCGGCAGCGCAGCGATAGCCAGCCCTCGCAGATTCTGGACGCTTGGGCGTATGCGCTGGAGGTTATGATTGAGGAAGCACGCGTCAAGAAGACCTGCTCGTGGGTCGTAGAGGGAGCTGAGGATGCTGACATGCACGACTCCGACGGTGGAGATATTGAGTTGCGTCGCGTATGATGACGCAATGGCCGAACCAAACAGTCCACCCAACAGCCGCCCTGCGGGCGGCTGTGGCTGACTTTTCACGTTGGGCTCAGCCCAACCGGTAAGCAACGACGCTCAGAAACTCGACGAAGGAGAGGCCGAAGGGGTCAGGGCGGCAAAGCCCGGAATAAGACGCAGCCGGCAATTCCGGGAAGTTTGAACGTCTCCGGCGCTTCACAGTCGCCGACGCGCCATCGCTCTTTGGCGACGTACGGGGCCGGGCAAAAACTGCTTTACAGCCGCCGGTGCGCTGATTATACTCACCGCTGTTCAACCTAGAAAGGCGTGAGTATCACCGAGAATGATTGCGACTGAGAAGAAAACTGAAATCACCAAGCAGTATCAGCTTCACTCGAAGGACACCGGTTCTGCCGACGTGCAAGTGGCGCTGCTGACGGCTCGGATTAGCGAGCTGACCCAGCACCTGCAGGCGCACGTCAAAGACCACAGTTCTCGGCGCGGGCTGCTGAAAATGGTCGGCGAGCGGCGCCGGCTGCTCGATTATCTGAGCCGCACCGACACGAAGCGTTACGCCGAGCTGATCAAGAAACTAAACCTGAGAAAGTAAGAAAGGCGTTGATCGGTGGATTGATGGATTGATGTCGGCTCACCCAGCCCTTTCTGCGAAGGGGCTGGGCTGGTCGAAATCAGTTCATTAATCCGATTATCCACCGGTCTTCGAAGACCGTATGCATCAATCCGTCCGTGCCCCCATCGGGGACAAAGACCTCATCATCGAAACCGGCAAGCTCGCCAAACAGGCCGATGGCGCCGTCACCGTTCAATATGGCGAGACCGTCGTCATCGTCACCGCGGTCGCCAGCGGCTCGACGCGCGACGAACTCGATTTCTTCCCGCTCACCGTTGATTACCGGGAGAAAGCGGCCGCCGCCGGTAAGTTCCCCGGCGGCTATTTCAAACGCGAAGGCCGTCCCACGGAAAAAGAGATTCTCACCGCGCGCATGGTGGACCGGCCCTGCCGGCCGCTGTTCCCGGAAGGCTTCTACAACGACACCCAAATCATCTCGATTCTGCTCAGTGCCGACGGCGAGAACGACCCGGACATGCTCGTCATTAACGGCGCGTCCGCCGCGCTCACCATCTCGGACATCCCGTGGGCCGGGCCGATTGGTGCCGTGCGCGTTGGTCGCGTGAACGGGCAACTCATCGCCAACCCTACGCACGAGCAACGCAAAGACAGCGATCTCGACCTTGTGTACGCCGGTAGCGAGAAAGAACTCGTGATGATCGAGGGCACCGCGCTCGAAATCTCCGAGGCGGACATAATGAAGGCCATCGAATTCGCGCACGCCGAAGTGAAGAAGATCCTTGCGGCCATTCGCGAACTCGCCCAGAAGGCCGGTAGGCCGAAGCGCAATGTGAAACTCTACACCGTCCGGCCCGAAGTGCTGGCCACGGCGCGCGACGTCGTCGGCAGCGAAGTGCTCAAGGCAATTCTGATTCCGATGAAGCTCGAACGTCAAGCGGCGGTGGACGCGTTGAAGGAAAAGATGACGACGGCACTGAAGCAGAAGTTCGCCGACATCACCGACTTCGAAGTTCGCGAAGCGTTCCACAAGGTGGAAAGCGAAGCGGTCCGCACGTCCGTCCTCCGCAACAAGAAACGTTCCGACGGTCGCGGCGCGAAAGACATTCGTCCCATTCACGGCGAAGTGGGCGTGCTGCCGCGCACGCACGGGTCGGCCATCTTTCAGCGCGGCGAAACACAGGCGCTGGTGTTCACCACCCTCGGCTCGAAGTCTGACACGCAGGACATGGACGCCTGGACGGGTGGCCCGACGGAGAAGAAGTTCATTCTGCATTACAACTTCCCGCCGTTCAGCGTCGGCGAAACCGGCCGCACGAGCGGGCCCGGTCGCCGCGAGATCGGCCATGGCGCGCTCGCTGAGCGTTCCATTGTGCCGATGATACCGGATGAGCAGGATTTCCCCTACACCATCCGGGTGACCTCCGAGATCATGGAATCCAATGGCTCTACCTCGATGGCCTCTGTTTGCGGCGCGACGCTATCATTAATGGATGCCGGCGTGCCTCTCAAGGCGCCGGTCGCGGGGATATCCATCGGCTTGTTCGCCGACGAGAAGACCGGCGAGGCGCTTACGGTGACGGACATTCTGGGCTCGGAAGATCACTACGGCGACATGGATTTCAAGGTGGCCGGCACCAGCAAGGGGATTACCGGCTTCCAGACCGACCTCAAGATTCACGGTCTCACCCATGATCTAACCCGGCAGGCATTCGAACAGGCGCGCGAGGCGCGGATCTTCATTCTCGGCAAGATGGCCGAAGCGATCAAGGCACCGCGCACCGAGTTGTCGAAGTACGCGCCCCGCATCACGGCGATCCACATTAATCCCGAGAAGATCGGCGCCGTCATCGGGCCGCAAGGCAAAGTCATCAAGGGCATCGTCGAGGCGACCGGCTGCCAGATCGACATTGAGGACGACGGCACGATCCATATTTTCTCGACGGACGCGGAAGCCGCCGCGCGCGCCATCGAGCAAATCAAGGCGATCACCGCCGAGGTGGAAGTGGGCAGGATTTACCGGGGCAAGGTGGTCGGCATCAAGGAATTCGGCGCGTTTGTCGAGATTCTGCCGGACAAGGACGGCCTGCTGCACATCAGCGAAATCGCCGACCGGCGGATTAACAGAGTCGAGGACGTGTTGAAGTTGGGCGACGAAGTTGACGTGAAGGTGCTCGGCATCGACGATCGCGGCAAGGTCAAACTGAGCCGCCGGGCCGCGATGGCAGAAAAGGACGCGGCGGCCACGACGAAAAGCTGAGGCGCTCCGGCGCGACGCACTCTCATCGTTCTACCGGCGTACAAAGAGGTTGCCATGTTCGCAACCGCTACGTATAAGTCTGTATCATCAATGTCACCGCACGTTCGATCGGGAGGTCATCATGCAATTGAAATCTAACCGTTCCTACCGCCTGTCCCTCGCCATTGGTTTGGCATTTCTCGCCGTCATCGTTGCCGGGCATGTCTCGCCGGCCTTTGCCCAGGAGGCTGGGGGCGAAGCCGCTGTGAAAACGAAAACGATGTGGGAGATGCTCAAGCACGGCGGCCCCACGCTGATCGTTCTCGGACTGTGTTCAATCTTTACTGTCACGCTGATCATCGAGCGGTTCACGTTCTATCGCGGCGCGACCGGCAACTCCGAGGAGCTGCTGGCCAAGATCAAACAAGCCGGCACGCTCTCCGAAGCGCTCGCGGCCATTGAGAACGCGCCCGGCGTGGCGGGCCGGGTGTTTCGCAAGGCCATTCAA
Source organism: Verrucomicrobiia bacterium (assembly GCA_041495285.1). Classification (GTDB taxonomy): domain Bacteria; phylum Verrucomicrobiota; class Verrucomicrobiia; order Palsa-1439; family Palsa-1439; genus JBGQCJ01. The sequence continues at coordinate 32,040 of JBGQCJ010000031.1, read as the reverse complement.
TCGGGCCGCGACGGATATCCGGTCGAACAGATCGAGAAGCTCGTCGAGGGCGACGTGACGAAGGAATTGATTCAGATGGAAAAATTCCTGCCGCAATTGGATTCGATGGTCACGATGTGTCCGCTCATCGGCTTGCTCGGCACGACCGTCGGCATGATCCGCTCGTTCAGCGTCGTGGCGGCGATCGGCATGACCAAGCCGGAGATGCTGGCCGGCGGCATTTCCGAGGCGCTCATCAACACCGCCACCGGCCTCGCCGTCGCCATCCCCGCCCTGTTCACCTACAACTATTTCGCCGGCAAGAAGGAGGCCATTCTCATGGACATGGAAAAAGGTCTCAGCGAGTTGATGGTCATCCTTAAGTCCTCGCTCCACCACTGAGTTGCCGGCGATGAAGTTTAAGCGACGCAAGATCAAACGCGGTCGCGTGGAGATCATTCCGATGATTGACACCATCGTGATCCTGCTGATTTTCTACATGAGCTTCGCGCGCGTCGCCGAAATGGAACGCGAGTCCAACATCAAGCTGCCGCTCTCCGTTGCCGGCGACGAATTTAAGAAGCTGCCCAACCAGATCATCATCAACATGTTTTCCTCTGACGACATTTCCGTCGGCGGTCGCGAGTACAAAATGAACGGGCTTCCCAATCTGCTGCAACGGTTGAAGGCGAGTGATCCGCAGCTCAATTCGCTCATCCTCCGTGGCAACCGGGACATGACCTACAAGGACCTCAGCGATTTCATGAAAGCCTGTTCCAAAGCCGGCATCCCTGACGTCACCTTTGCCACACTCGAAGCCAGATGAAACTCCCCCGCCGACATCCCAAACGCGGTCGAGTCGAAATCATTCCGATGATCGACACGATCCTGATTCTGCTGATTTTTTACATGACGTTCTCCACGTTCACGCAAAAGGAAAAGCGAATCGACGCCAAGCTTCCACTGATCAGCACGCGCGTTGCGCCAACCAAAGTCCCGCTCGACATCGTGATCCACGTGCGCGACTCCGACAACATCATCGTCAACGGTTCAGCCGCGTTCGACATGGCCAGCCTGCGCGATGCGATGGCGCAACTGTCCACGATCGGCCAGGATGCCACCGTCGTCATCGAGGCCGACCCGGACACCAAGTATCAGGATGTCATCGCCGCGCTCGACGCCTGCGCTCAAGCACACCTCACCAAGGTCGCGTTCCGGCCGCTCACCGACAAACTCGCCTCGTTGGACACGAGGCAAGCCTCAGTCAAATGACCTGTTCCCCTTACCGACTGCGCTCCTTGATGATCGTGACAGCCGCCGTCGCGGTGGCGATGTTGATAAGCCTGACCGGGTTCGCGCAGGCCCCGGCTGCGGGCGGCGATGCCAAGGACGCATTCGACGCGGCCAGGAAACTCTTCGACGACGGCAAGTGGGCCGAAGCGCTGGCCGCGTTCCAGAAATTTGAGACGTCCTACAAATTCAGCGAAGCGGTGCCGCAGGCGATTTATCTGCAAGGCTGGTGCTGGTTCAGCTTGAAGCGGTATCAGCAAGCGCTCGACGTCTTCGAGCGATTGCTGAAAGCCTATCCCACCGCTGCCATCGTGCCGGAAGCGACACTGAAACAGGCCGAATGTTACCGGGAGTTGAACAATTTCGCAAAGGCCGCCGAGCTTTACCGGGCGTTTCAGTCGAAATATCCCAAACATGTGATGTTGCCGCAGGCGATGCTCGGCGAAGCGTGGATGCTGTACAAACAGAAGAACATTGCCGGCGCGAAGACGATCATTGACAACGTCCGCAGCAAGTATCGCGACGACGCGGTCGTCAATCTCGATGCGCTTTTCCTTCTCGGACAAGTCCTCAACGAAGAGAAAAACTTCGATGCCGCCCGCGCCGTGTACAAGGAAATCGCGGCCCAGCGCTCCAGCCCGCGCGCCAGCGAAGGCTTGTTCCTCGCCGCCGAGACGATGTTCGACGCCAAGAACTACGCCGATGCCATCGCGTACTACGACCGGGTTCAGTCCAAGCCGGCGCTGCTCGGCCAGATCCAAAATGACATCGACCGGCTTCGCGCCGAACTTCCCAAACGCGTCGCGGCCGGTGAAAGCCCGGCGCTTGCCCAATCGCAGATTGACTCGCTGCGGCAACTCGCCGCGCAAATCGAAGAACGACCGGACTTGCGCGCCTCCGCCCTGTTCCGCATCGCCAACTGCGATCAGTTTCTCGGCAAGCCCGAGGAAGCCAGCATCGTCTATCGCCACTTCCTCATGCTGTATCCCAACGACCCGCTCGCCGAAAAAGCGCAGTTCGGACTCATCCAGACGTTGACCGAACGCAAGCAACTCGACAAGGCCGACGCCGAATCGAAAGCCTTCGAGAAGAAATATCCCAAAAGCGCGCTCGCCACGGACGCGCTTTTTTTGCAGGCCGAATCGCTGCTGGGCACCGAGCAATATCAGGACGCGCTCGAACGCTACCGGAAATTCAGCGCGTCCACTCAAAACGCCCAACTGAAGGAAATCGCCGAAGCGCGGATCGCGGACTGCTATTACGGGCTGAAACAATTCGAGCAAGCCCGGGACGCCGCCGCCGCCTTCATCCATAATCATCCACAGAGCAAACTCGTTCCCGACGCGTTGTTCCGCCTCGGACGGTCCCACTTTGAACTCTCGCGGAAGGCGACCGACGTGAAGCTCGCCCAGAGCAATCTGGCGGAGGCCGTGAAATACTACGAACAGATTCGCACGCAGTTTACCAACAGCGAGCGCCTGCCGGAGGTGACATTCCAACTCGGCTACCTCTACAGTTACCTAGGCGGTTACGACAAAGACAACGCCGCCAAGCTGACCACACCGGCCAACTTCGAAAAAGCCATCGCCGCGTTTCAGGATTTCATCAACCGCTGGCCCAACAATCGTCTCGCCGCCGAGGCGATGTATCAGATCGCGCGTTGCCGGGCCGCGCTCGGTCGCACCGACGACGCCGTCGCCGCCTACCGGCAACTGATTGAGAAATATCCCGACAACGACCTCGCGCCGTTTGCCGCCTACGAAACCGCCAACGTCTTTGCCGCGGCCAACAAACCGGCTGAGATGATTGCCGCGTTGCGCGCGTACGTGCAGAAGTTTCCCAACCACGCCCGCGTCGGGGACGCGCTCTTCGCCATCGGTTCACAACTGGAAAACGAAGGGAAGTCCGCCGAAGCCGTTGACCAATATCACGCCCTCATCGCCCGCGCCGTCGCCGCCGGCGCGAATCTCACCGACGATCTGCGCAACGCCGCCATCGCCGCTCAACTGCGCATTGCCGGTATTCTCGAACAGCGCGGTGACCTACCGGGGGCGGTGGCGGACTGTGAGAAATTCCTGGCGCAGATGTCCGGCGAACCGATCGCCGTGCGTGTCATCATTGGGCAGATCGCGACGATGTATCGCAAAGCGAAGATGCTTCCGGAAGCGGTCGCCAAACTCGATCAACTCTCGGCGCAGTATCAACAGAACACCGCCGTTCGCATCGCGGTCATCACCAGTTCCGTTGAGTTGGCTCTCAGCGAAAAGGATTATCAGCGGGCCTATACCGCCGCGCTGAAACTGCTCGCCGACCCCGAGAAGGATCGCCTCCCGGCCCCCAGCTATGTCGCCGCCGGTAACGCGCTGCTGAAAGCGGAGAAGTTTGCCCAGGCGCGCGACGCGTTTCAGAAAGTGCGGACGCTGTACCCGAACGACGTGCGCATGGCACCGCTGGCATCGCTCGGGCTTGGTCAGGCCTCTCTCGCGCTCAACGATCTCGATCAGGCCGAAGCTGCGTTCAACAAGATGCTCGCCGACGATCCGCAAAGTCCGGTACGTCCCGAAGCGGAACTCGGCCTCGCCAAGATCAACGAAGCACGAGGCAAAACGCGCGAGGCGGCAGATCTGTACAACAAGGTCATGGCCGCCGGTCGCGGTGACACAGCCTCGGAGGCGTCGTTGCGATTGGGCAACTTTTTCTTCGGTCAGAAGGATTTCAAGACTGCGCTCGCGTACTATCTGCGCGTGGCGCTGCTGGCCGGCGGCCCGATGGGCGAAGAAGCGGCATTCCACGCGGCGGAATGTCACGAGGCACTCGGCAACGTTGAAGCGGCGCGCAGCGCGTATCAGTCTTTCATCCGGCGTTTCCCGAACAGTTCTCAGGTGCCGAAGGCCAAGGAGAAACTCAGCGCGTTACCGGCGCCGAAGCCGCAGCCGTAGCGATGAAAGTCGTCACCAACAAGTTCATCACTTGGCTGATGGGGCTGACCCGTTTGATGCGGTACTTGGTCATCGCCGTCCTGTTCCACGTGCTCTTGCTGGCCATTCTCGGTTCGATCAAGATCGTGGCGATTCTGCCGAAGATCGTCGCGGTGTTCGATGCGGCGCCGTTGCCGCCGCCGCAAGAAGAACCGGACCCCTACGCGGCGTATCGCGAATTCGAGTACAGCGGCCCGACGTTGGGCGGCGGCGGCGGCACGCCCGGCAAAGGTCCCGGCGGCATTCCGACGGCTGGCGGCACACCGGAAGAATACCAAGCGCACATTCTGACCGAGCAGGCGCGCGCGACGGCACCGGCCAGCGTCAGCGACGTCATCGGCGTGATGAGCGAGGCGGCCACGGCCATGGCCCGACCGGCTGGCGGCCCGGAAAGCATCAGCCCGACACTGACCGGGGTTGGCGAGTTGAGGGTCGGCACGCCGGGGATCAAAGGTCCCGGCGGCGGAGTTTTCGGCGCGCGCATGGGGCCGCAACGGGCGATCGCGATCAAGAATTTCCAGGGAAGCCAGGATGCGGAGCGGGCCGTGATGGCCGCGTTGCGCTGGTTGAAAGCGAACCAGCGCGACGACGGTTCGTGGAAATGTTCCCGCGCCGATGAAGCCGGTACGTCATTGGCACTGCTGGCGTTTCTGGGACATGGCGAGACGCCGGACTCGCCCGATTTCGGTTTGAACGTGCACAAGGCGATTCAGTATCTGGTGAGCCGGTTGGACCGGAACGGAATGGTGCCGGACAAGATTGATCAGTTTGCGCGCGGCTACACGCAGGGACTCGTGACGCTGGCGTTGTCGGAAGCGTACGCGATGACGCTCTCGCCCGCGTTGCGCGAGCCGGTGGAGCGCGCGGTTGGTTGCCTGCTGCGGTGGCAGTCAGCGCCCAAGTCCGATCCGCGCGATCTGGGCGGCTGGCGTTACACAGCGAATTATCAGACTTCGGATTTATCGGTTTCCGGCTGGATGATCATGGCGTTGAAGTCCGCCAAGAGCGCCGGGATCGAGGTGCCGCAGAAGGCGTTCGACGACGCGGCGCGATACGTGTGGAACACGTACAAAACGAAGCATCCCGAGGCCGGCTTCGCGTACTCGATCACGTTTGACGGACCGTCGCCGGCGACGACGGGCATCGGCGTGTTGTGCATGCAATTCCTCGGGCAAGGCAAGGACGGGCGCGTCAAAGCGGCCTTGGACTATTTATCGAAGCAGCGGGTGGATTGGACCAAGACGAAGGGCGGCTGGGTGCTGTACGGTTGGTATTACATCACGCAGGCGATGTTTCAGGGCGGCGGCGGCTACTGGGCGTATTGGAATCAGCAAATCCGCGACACGATGGTGAAGAACCAACTGGAAGACGGTCGCTGGCCGGCGCCGCCGCAAAGTGAAAAGGAATCCTCGGAACTGGTCACGTCGCCGGTGTATATGACGTCGCTCGGCGCGCTGATTCTGGAAGTGTACTACCGGTACCTGCCGATTTATCAACTGCTGGAAGGTCAGCAAGCGGATCAAAACGCACCGGCTCTGCCGCAGGTCGGCCCGCTGCCGAACGCGCCCGGTCAATAACGCGGCGCGTAGACTACTTCTTCGCGCCGGGCTGACATTCAGGTTTGTCCTTGCCGAGCGGCTCTTTCTTGGCGGTGATGTTGGGCGATTCCAACGACTTGACTCTGTTTTCCTCGATGTAACTCTTCCACTTCTCCGGCACGTCGCCCTCGGCAAAAATCGCTTCCACCGGACAAACCGGCACGCAGGCCGTGCAATCAATGCACTCGTCAGGATGAATGTAGAGGCGATCCTCAACTTCATAGAAGCAGTTGACGGGGCACACTTCAACGCAGTCGGTGTACTTGCAGCCCACACACGGTTCAGTCACGTAGTGTGACATCGTTTCCTCCTGTTATTGGTTGCGTGCAACGCCATGCTATACTGCGGCCGTTGATTACTGCCAAGTCCAATCTAGCAATCCGCGTCCAAAAAATCATCCACAAACTTCGCCGCACCTATCCGGATGCAGAGTGCGCGTTGCGGCACGACAATCCGCTGCAACTTCTCGTCGCCACCATCCTCAGCGCGCAATGCACCGACGAACGCGTCAACAAAGTCACGCCGGCGCTCTTCCAGAAATACCGGACCGCCGCCGATTTCGCCGTCGCGCCGGCGGGTGAACTTGAGAAGATGATCCGCTCCACCGGCTTTTTCCGCAATAAGGCGAAGTCGATCCGCAACTGTTGCCGCGCAATCGCGAAGCATTTTGACGGCGAAGTGCCGGAGACAATGCAGCAGCTCATCCAACTCGACGGCATCGGACGCAAAACGGCCAACGTCGTTCTTGGCGTTGCGTACCGGAAAGCTGAAGGCATCGTCGTGGATACGCACGTCACCCGGTTGTCGCGCCGCCTGGGGTTGACGCGGGAAAAGACGCCTGAGAAGATTGAACGTGCCTTGATAAAGATCGTGCCGTGCGAGGATTGGATCGATTTCTCGCACCTCCTCATCTGGCACGGACGAAAACGTTGCATCGCGAGGAAGCCTGACTGCATCCAATGTGAGGTAGCGAACCTTTGCCCAAAGATAGGAGTCAAAAAATGAACGAATTGAAAGAAGGCGACAAGGCGCCGGAGTTTCTGGAGCTGGCCGCCAACAAAGGCACACCCGTTGTGGTTTATTTCTACCCGAAAGATTTCACGCCCGGTTGCACAACCGAAGCCTGTGAATTCCGTGATTTGTACGAGAAGATTCAGGAGACTGGCGCCGTGGTGCTCGGGGTGAGTCCAGATTCACCGGAGTCGCATGAGAAATTTATCGCCGAGCACGGCCTCCCCTACTCGCTTGTGGCGGATCAGGATCACCGAATTGCCGAGGCCTATGGCGTGTGGAAGGAGAAATCCATGTACGGCAAGAAATTCATGGGCATCGAACGCTCAACCTTCGTCGTCGGCCCGGACGGTCGGGTCAAGAAGATCTTCCGTCGCGTCAAACCTGCCGGGCACGCAAAGGAAGTGCTGGCGACGGTTTAATCATGTATACTCACAATAGCTTTCCAAGAAAGGAGCGCGTTATGATCAACAAACTGATGACCGGTCTGGTCGGTGTAATCCTCATCGTCACACTCGCTGGCGTCTCCAGCGCCGCCGAGGCGAAGAAGGTGCGGTGGAAAATCACCGGCCAACTCGAAGAAGCGTGCAGTTGCAATGCGGCGTGTCCGTGCTGGTTCAACTCGCTGCCGTCAAAGATGCAATGCGGCGGCGGACAGGTTTTGTTCATCGACAAAGGCCGGTACGGCAGCGTGAAACTCGACGGGCTGGGCGTCGCCTGCCTCAGCCAAAGCCCGACCGGCCAGACGATGATGGACTCGTTCGGCAGCTGGGATTTCTCCTATCTCTACATTGACGAGAAGGCCAACGACGAGCAACGTGCCGCCCTCAAAGACATCGGCATGACCGTGCTGCCTGTCGCCGGGTCGAAGAACGTCGAAACCCGAGTCGTTCCCATCACCCGCGAAATCGACGGCAAGGAACACAAGATCACCATCGGCAAGTACGGCGGCTTCCACGGCCACCTGCTCGAAGGCGGACTCGGCGGCGCCGCGAAGATCACGAACCCGCCCGGAGCCGATCCGCTTCACCACGAGTACCTGCAGGGCCAAACGTCGCAGTTGACGTACAACGACGCCGGTCAGAATTGGAATCTCAAGGACTCCAACTACATGCTCGGCACCTTCACGGTGGACAGCGTGCAATATGAAAAATTCGCCGCCGGTCTCTCCCAGAAGATGGCGGCCATGAAGAAGACCGACGAGAAGAAAGACTGACAGCTGAAAGCCATCGTTACCGGCGCGCGCGGAACAGTCGGAACCGCGCTCGCCAGCTATCTTAGCGGACAGGGACACCAAGTCGTCGCGTGGGACCGCTCGGCGGTACCCGTCGACTGCTACCAACCCATGGAAGATTTCGTGCGGCGCGAGAAGCCAGACGTGTTGTTTCACCTGGCGATTGGCTCGCAGCCGACCGGCAAGCCGAACGAATCGTGGCTCGTGAACTACGAATGGACGAGCGAGCTGGCCTGGATCACCCGGCAACTCGGCGTCCGTTTCGTGTTCACCAGCAGCGTCATGGTGTTCTCCGAAAACGCGAAAGGCCCGTTCACGCTGGAATCAATCCCCGACGCGCCGGAAGGCTACGGTTACGAAAAGCGCATGGCCGAGCAACGCGTCTTCTATCAGAACCCAAACGCACACGTCGCCCGCATCGGCTGGCAAATCGGCGACGCGCCGGGCTCGAACAACATGATTGATTACTTCGAGAAGCAAACCGCGCAACACGGTCAGATTAAAGCCAGCCGCAAATGGCTACCGGCCTGTTCGTTCGTACAGGACACCGCCGCCGCGCTCGCCAAACTTGCCGGCAAGCCACCCGGTCTGTACATGGCCGACGCCAACACAAAGTGGAACTTCTTCGAGATTGCCAGTGCCTTGAACAAGAAGCACGATAACCGTTGGAAGATTGTTGCCACCGATGATTTCACCTGCGACCAACGCATGATTGATCCCCGCGTCGCCGTTCAGTCGCTAAACGCCAAACTCGCTACGCTGCGCTAAGGCTGCCGGTGGCTTGCCTTGACGAGCTTCGTGAACATCTCCGTCTTGTGCAGCAGCTGCGGGTCTTGGTCGAGTTCGGCGACGGTCTTGTCGAGCCGGTAGGACCAGTTGCCTTCGCTGACGGCGCCGGGAACGTTGAAACGTGCTTCGCTGCCGAAGACGTCGGTGATCATGAACACGGCGAGCCACGAATGTGAATTCAGCACTCCGCGCAAAATCATCTCGTGAGTGTGATCGTCGAACTTGCGCGGTGGCTCTTTGCCGTCGAGGCCGCAGAATTTCATCCAGCACTTCAAATCCCAGACCGCCGCGTCGTCCTTCTTCTCGGCTCTCTCCCACAACTCGCGCCACATCTTGGCGATGGGATCGTGGTCGTGCGTCGCCGGTGTGGCGAGGGAAAGTTTCGGATAGGTCTTGCCGTCAATGAACCAACCGTCTTTCCCACGCAAGAAGTGTGGCACTTTGTAGCCGGGGATCTTCAGTTTTTCAAGCGAGACCGGCACGTACGGGGGAACGACGCCAAGATCTTCGGCGACGACCGCCGTGTCCCCGGCAGCTTCGAGCACCATCGCGAGCAATTCTTCGCCCTGCTTTTGGTTGAACGCCGCTCCTTCCTTCGTTTCGTCCGCGTACGGCTGGAAATGCGGCAGGCGACCGCCGGTATGCTTCTTCGCCTCGGCTTCGGTCATCGGCAAAAACTTGTCATTGTGCTTCGGCTGCCACGGGAACGAGTAGATGCGGAAGAAGCCGAGCACGTGATCGATGCGAAACAAATGGAAAACCTTGTGAATGTTACCGCACCGGATGCGCCACCAATCGTGATGGCGCTGACGCGAGACCTCCCAGTTGTACAACGGGATGCCCCAGTTCTGCCCCCATTTCTCCGTGAACGGATCGCACTTGAACACCTTCTCCGCCGGGCAGCCGCCGCTCCAGTCGAGGTCGAAGATTGCCCGGTAACCCCACACGTCGGAGCTGTACCGGTTCACGCCGAACGGGATGTCGCCCATCAGATAAACCTTCTTGCGCGTCCCGTACTCCTTCACCGCCATCCATTGCTCGAACGCGATCCACTGCACGTATGCGCAAAACAGAATCCGCTCCGCATACTCGTCGCGCTGCTTGGCCGGCAACGACAGAAACCATGACCACGCTCTCTTCGGGTTTTGCCGGTCGAGCGGCCACTCATCCCACGTCGGCCAATCGTGGTAATCCTCCATCAACACCCGGAACATCGCGTAATCGGAAATCCAATCGCCGTTCTCTGCCAAAAACGCGCGGAACGCCTCGCTGCGCTCCGTCTTCTTGTTCCAGTGCTTCGCCAAAAACGCATCGAACGCCGCCCGCAGCAACTTCCGCTTCAGCGCCTTCACCTGCGGATACTTCACCGCGCCCGCCCGCAACTCCTTCAACACTTCCGGCGTCGCGATCTCTGCGAGCTTCGCCGCCGACAGCTCCGGCAAGTGTTCCGGTGAGATCGCAATCGTCGTCGGATCGAGCGCCATCGAACTGATCGCGTTGTACGGCGAATTATCATCGCTCGTCTCGTTGATCGGCAACACCTGCAGCATCCCGATCCCATGCCGGTGACACCAGTCAATCATCTGCCGCGCGCCTTCGGTATCCCCAATGCCGAGGTCGTTTTCCGTCCGCATCGAGAATACAGGGCAGAGAATGCCGGCAAGCTTCTTGTCAGGAGAAAGTTTCATGCGCTGCGGTTGTTTTACCGTAATGAGCCGATAGAGAAAAGACTAAAGCATTGACGGGCGAAGTCATACCGGCAGAATTGCCAGCCACGTCTTGTCATTACTGCAAGCCGTCGCGCAACTGCTGCCAGCGGTGGCGCAACTCGTTGAGGACCGGTTGCTGTTTCGGGTTGCGGGACAAATCCTTCAACTCGCCCGGGTCGCGCTCCAAATCGAACAGTTGTTCCACGACGGGGTCCTGTCCGATGTAGCGAACATATTTCCAGCGCGTCGTGCGGATTCCCTGACTCTGCGGGATGGTGCCGCCCGCCGTGAACAGATGCTCGTAAAACCAATCCGTGCGCCAACCCTTCGTCTCCCCATGCAAGAGCGGGACCAGACTATGACCTTGCATCACCGTCGGCGACGGAACACCGGCCAGATCGAGCAAGGTCGGAGCCAGATCGACGTTCAACGTCATCGCGGCAACCTTCGTGCCCCGCCGGTCGGACGGCAACAGCGGGTCCTCAATCAACAGCGGCGTGCGGATGGATTCCTCGTACATCAGCCATTTGTCGGCCAGCCCGTGCTCGCCGAGGAACAACCCGTTATCGGACGTGAAGACGATGACCGTGTTCGTGTAGAGACCGAGCGTTTGCAGCGTCGCGACGATGTTGCCGACCTCGCGATCCATGCCGGTCACCAGCCGGTAGTAATCCTTCACGGTTCGCTGGAACAATTTAGGTGTCGCAAATCGCTTCTGCCAGCGGCGCCGTCCCTCGGATTGCTGGATGAACGACGGCAACGCCCGGAACGCCTCGTCGGTCGCCGTGCGCGGCGTCGGAATCGTCACCCCCGCGTACAAGGACTCATCGCGCGCGTCGGGCGGGAACAAACGCTCTGCGTCATCCTGTACGTGCGGTGCCTTGAAGCTGATCGACAGGCAAAACGGCCGCGTGCGATCCACGCTCTTCAAGAACTCCACGGCCTGCCGGCCCTGCCTCGCGGTCAAATGTTCAGGCTTACCGTCATCGAAATAACTGCCCTGGCCCTCGAATCCCGCCCAGTAATCGAATTGCTCGACCGGCAGGCGGCCGCCCAATCCGAACTTGCCGATGAATCCGACCGTGTACCCTTCCCGGCGCAACGCGGCGGGATAGGAATTCGTCCACGCCCCCGGTGACGCTGGCGTGCCGAAATCCTCGATGTGATGCGCGCGCTCGTATTGGCCGAGGAAAATGCTCGCGCGACTGACCGGACAGATGGACGTGGCGGCAAAGTTGTTGAGAAACAACACGCCCTCCCCCGCCAGCGCGTCCAGGTGCGGCGTCTGAATCACCGGGTTGCCCATGCAACCCAGCGCGTCCCAACGTTGGTCATCCGAGACGATGAACAGCAGATTGGGCCGCGCACTGCAGACCGTAGCGGCCAGACTGAGAACACAGACACATACGCTTCGCCTCATCACTGGATTCATACCGGTTGGCGGCGACACGAACCAAGACCGCCGCCTACAGCTTCGCCACCTTCACGTCGAAGATGTCTTTGTCGGACTTGATTTCCGCGAGCGCGGCATCTGGCGGCGGGCTGTCGAGATTCAGAACGGTGAGCGCCTGACCGCCTTGCTTGTCGCGACCGAGCGACATGCTGGCAATGTTGACGCCGTGCTTGCCCATGATCGTACCAATCCAACCGACGATGCCGGGGCGGTCCTTGTTGCGCATCATGAACAGCACGCCACTCGGCACGGCCTCGACCGGCATGTCGTTGATGCGGACGATGCGCGGATTGTTGGCCGAACCGTAGAACGTTCCGGACACGCTCGCCACCTGCCCGTCAACGAACGCCCGCACATTGATCAGCTCCGCATAATCAATCGGTTCGCTGCTTTTCACTTCGCCGACGCGCACGCCCAGCGTCTCGGCGATGACCGGCGCATTGACGTAATTCACATCACCGCCCTCGGCGCTTTCCAGAAAACCTTTCAACACCGCCCGCGTGATGGGCCCGCTGTCCAACTCACCGGCCTTGCCGCAAAACTCAATCGCCAACCGCTCGATGCGTCGCGGCGCGATCTGCGCCAGCAACCGGCCCATCTTCTCGCCGAACGTCAGGTACGGCTGCAATATCGCCAGCACCTTCGCGTCGATCGTCGGCATGTTTACCGCGTTGCGAATGGTGCCGCCCGCGAGCACATCGGCGATTTGCTCGGCGATCTCGATGCCGACCGCCTCCTGCGCCTCCTCCGTCGAAGCGCCGAGATGCGGCGTCATAATCACGGCATCCAATTCCCGCAACGGCGAATCTTTCGGCGGTTCGACCTCGTAAACATCCAGCGCCGCACCGGCCACCTTGCCGGACTTGATCGCCTCGTACAAATCCTTCTCGTTGATGATGCCGCCCCGGGCGCAGTTGATGAGACGCACGCCGTCCTTCATCTTGGCTATCGTCTCCTTGTTGATCATCCCGCGCGTCTCGTCCGTCATCGGCACGTGCACGGTAATGAAGTCGCAGCGCGCGTAGATTTCGCCGAGTTCGACAACCTCAACCTGCAACGCCTTCGCGCGGCTCATGCTGAGAAATGGATCATACGCCAGCACGCGCATCCCGAACGCAATCGCCCGCCGCGCCACCTCGCCGCCAATGCGTCCCATGCCAACGATGCCGAGCGTTTTGTTGTAGAGCTCGACGCCTTCAAAAGACTTCCGCTCCCACTTACCGGCTTTCACCGACCCATGCGCCTGCGGAATGTTGCGCGCCAACGCCATCATCATCGAAAACGTGTGTTCGGCGGTCGAGATCGTGTTGCCGCCCGGCGTGTTCATCACGATGATGCCGCGCCGCGTCGCCGCATCCACGTCCACGTTGTCCACGCCGACACCGGCACGACCGACGACGCGCAGTTTCTTCGCCGCGTCGATCACCTTCTTATTGACCTTCGTCTGACTGCGCACGATGAGTGCGTCATACGCGCCGATGATCGGCAACAGCGCGTCCTCCTTCAGGCCGGTATTCACGTCCACGTGAAAAGCGGGATTCTTCCGCAGCAATTCCACGCCGCGCTCGGAAATCGGGTCGGCCACCAGTATCTTCATCGTCATATTATGCGGAACTTCCGGGTTGTTTTCGGCATCCAATTTGCGATGTTGGACACCGATTCACAAGTAAAAACCATGAAACCGCTCAAGCTCTACTCGCGCCAATACTGCGGCTGGTGTCTCGACGCCAAAGAATACCTCAAAGAGCACGGTATCCCGTTCGAAGAAGTGGACGTGGGCCGCGACCCGGCCGCCAACGAAGAGATGCACAAGCTTTCCGGTCAGTATTACGTCCCGACCATCGTCATTGACGGTAAAGTCCTCGCCAACTTCGACGTGAATCAACTGAAACAGTTCCTCGCCAAGCTCAACGCCTGATCGCGCCGACCGCCCAGACGATCGCATGCGTACCGGCGCATGCGTAGAGCGCCGCCATCACGTCATCGAGCACGATCCCCACGCCGCCAGAGAAGTATTCTGCCTGACGCACCGGCGGCGGCTTCCAAACATCGAACAGACGAAACAACGCGAACCCGATTGCGATGTGCCACCAGACCGGGCTCAACCCGGCCAGCGCCAGCGGCACCACCACAATCTCATCAATCACCACGCTCGCCGGATCAGGGTCGCGCAACAGTTCCGCAGCCTCACCGGCAAGCCAGACCGCAAGCACGATGCCGACGACGACCGCGACCCAATACACCCAGACGTGACCGGAACGCACCAGCAACCACCAATACACCAACCCGACCAACGAGCCAGCCAGCCCGGGTGCTCCCGGCACGTTCCCAACCCCAAACCCGGTCGCCAGAAATTTGATGAGCGATTTCATAAGTCGTAGGTAGGGCGCGACGGCCCGGCGCCCCGCAAGCCGAAGTCGTCGGTAGGGCGCTCTCTCCGAGAGCGCCGCGAGCCGGACGCAAACGGACGGCTGAGACAGCCGTCCCTACCAATACCGGAATGACAAATCATCTCACGCATCTTGGAGAAACAGTTTCCGGTTCTTGAAGTAGTATCCGGCACCCGACCATACCGTCAGCGCCACGGTGATCAGCATCAGCACGAACACCAACCGCGTAAAGCCAACACCGAACCGGTCGCAGTTCAGCCCGAAACAATTCCAGTCTTCCCGGCCGGACAGTCCCAGCAGCACCACGATAATCGTCAGCATCTGCGACGCGGTCTTGTGTTTGCCGAGTCGCTCCGCCTTGAGCACCACGCCCTGCTCCCTCGCCACCAACCGCAGCCCGGTCACCAGAAAATCCCGGGCCACAATCACCAACACCATCCACGCCTGCACCAGCGAATGCCCCCGGTAATCCTTCAGCTCGATGAAACAGATGAACGCCGCCGTCGTGAGGATCTTGTCCGCCAACGGATCGAGCAGCGCGCCGAAGCTGGTTTCCTGATTCCGACGCCGGGCCAACTCGCCATCGAGCCAATCCGTCAGGCTCGCCACCACGAAGATCAGCAACGCCCCGGACATGCTCAACGGGAAATGCGATTTCACCAGCCCGCCAACCGGCAGCAACAACGCCATCACGAAGAACGCCGTCAACACGATCCGCGCCAGCGTCAACTTGTTCGGCAGAGTCATCGGCGGCGGATTCTAGTCGCCTCCGGCTTGCGGAACAAGAAATACCGGGAACGTCCTAGCCCGCGAATAGCCGCCAATGTCGCGCAAGCCGAGCGGTTGTCATTCTGAGCATGTCGAAGGATCTCCTTCCTGCGCATGGAACGCACCGGCAACACGTTGGAGCGCGTTACGACGTTGCCGGAACGTCTCGCCGGGTTGCCGGAACGCATCGGCAGTTACAGGGATGAGAGCACGGTGTATCGGGACTGCATCGCCGGTTGCAGGGATGAGAGCGCAGCGTCGCCGGAACGTGTCGCCGGTTGCACGGATGCGAGCGCGATGTATCGGGACTGCATCGACGGTAACAGGGATGAGAGCTCCGCGTCGCCGGAACGCATCGGGCGTTGCAGGGATGCGAGCGCGGTGTGTCTGGATTGCGGCACCGCTCCAAGCAATGAGACGACCGCGTCGACGGATGGCCTCGCGCCGTCGCCGGACAAGCCCGTCCCCTCGCCGTCCCGCGTCGTCGGCAACCCGGATCAACGTACCACCTTGCCGGACGGTGTCGGCCCCACGCCGGAACGTCTCCCCAACCAGCCGCGCGTCGTCCTCCCTCGTCCGCTCCGAGCCGGCAACCGTGAACCGAGCACCGTGAACCAACCCAACCTTCGGTAGTGTCCTAATTTGAAATCGCCCGTCTAGGGCTTGCGTTTCCCTGCAACGTAGAAAGCTATCCACGTTGCCGCGATGACAAGCGCAGATGGAATTATGCCTAGTGTCACTGGATGAAGTCGTAGTGTAACCTGCACAATGACAAAGGCCGCCGCGCCAGAAGCTAGTATGATTTTTTGTCGTCTATTCATTTAGCACCTAGTTTCTTTGCCTCCGCGATGATTGATGCTCTCACCGCCGTCTGAGGCGATTCGACAGGCGGGATTTCCAACACCGTGACGTACCTCGTTTCCTTGCCGTCTGGAAAGCTCCAAGCGTAACACCGTTTTGCTTTGGAGTGACCTGTGATTGCAAACGCTTCAACCACACCTTCCCACACCGTCTGCTGGCCGAACATCTCGACGACAGGAACGGATTGCTCATGTCGGGCTTTGCAGTGGTGCATTACTTCCACGGCCTCACGCAACTGGTCAATGCGTTCGCTCATCCTTCAATCATATCCACCAAGTCGCGCACCGTCCACGCAGAAGTAGTTACACCGGCTTCCATTGCCGGAGTGCAACGGATGGCTTGATGAATCTTCACAAAGTTGTAATAGGCGTAGTGCAACGCAACTGCGGCACGGAAGTTCTCAATCTTCTTGGAGAACGCATTCGTCAGTCTGGACAAGCGGCGGCAGTGCATCCGTAACGTGTGATTCTGTTTTTCAACGTAGCTCGTGGAGATCAGGTCAATATCGGGATTGCCTTGCACCGGCATCTTCTCCACCTTCACGACTTCGGGCGGAGAATACCGGCGCTGCTCCACAAGCTCCGTGTGGCTAAAGGTCTTAACAATTGAGCCATAATCTACATTTGCGCCGAACGCACGCTCTACCGCACCTTCGTACACGTTGAGAGCGTCGCTGGAGAGTTGAATGCGATGGCTCGCCCCGTGCTTGTAGTCACGGTATATTTCGACCGCACCATGAGGAACAAGCTATGAAGCTTAGAATTGATCGGAAGGCCGATGCGCTTTACTTGCGGCTCGCGGATTCGAAAGTCATCGAGTCCGAACAGATCGCCCCCGGAGTGATTGTCGATTTCGACAACGCCGATAAGGTGGTTGGCGTGGAGGTGCTGAGCGTTTCCCAGCGGCTGCGGCGGGTCGCTCGCGGCAAGCGCCGTTCCTCTCATGCCGCCGGTGCCTCGCTCGTGCGCGAGAAGCCAGCCAAGAAATACGGCGCGTGATCTTCCCAACGGCGCTCTGCGAGCGCCGAAATAATCTGCGTCGGCGGTCTCGGCGGTCATAGACCGCCGCTACAGAAAACTGTACACCCCCGGCAGCGGTTACTCGTTGTGCGCCGGTCTCCCGACCGCGCACACGATTCGGCGAGGTCGGGAGACCGGCGCCGAACGAGATCCCGGCAGGCAATTCCAGCGGTTACTAAGGGCTTGACCGATTTTGGCGGTTATTCTATAGTCTACCGGTTAGATTTTGGTGGCAGTGGAAAAGTGGGTCGATTGAACCCACTTTTTTGTTCCCTGAATGGGTTGCGCTGCCGCAGGATATGAAAACGATATGAACGGCGAACTGATAGCGGTGCTGGAATATTTGCAGCGCGAAAAGGGGATCGACAAGGAAACCCTGCTCGAAGCTGTCGAGCAAGCTCTGCTGCAGGCTTCCAAGAAGAGTGTCGGCCCGGCCCGCGACCTGCGCATCGAGATTGACCGCACCACGGGTGATATCCGGGCGTTTGCCAAGCTGTTGGTGGTCGAGACCGTGTTCAACAAGCACGACGAGATTGCGCTCGCGGACGCCCGCAAACGCAATGCGAACATTCAGCTCGGGGAATTCGTCGAAGTCGAAGCGACACCGCAAAATTTCGGGCGCATTGCCGCCCAGACCGCGAAGCAGGCCATGCTCCAACGCATCCGGCAGGTCGAGAAGAACATGGTCTTCGAGGAGTTCAAAGGACGCGCGGGCGATATCATCTCCGGCACGGTGCGGCGGTTCGAGCGCAACGATGTGATCGTGGACCTCGGCAAGATCGAAGCGATTATGCCGAGCCGCGAACGGGTGCCGACCGAGGAGTATCAGCCCGGCGACCGGATTCGCGCTTTCATTCTGAGCGTGAGCAACCTCACCCACGGCCCGGAGATTGTCCTCTCGCGCAGCCATCCCGATTTCGTGAAGCGGCTCTTTGAGTTGGAAGTGAGCGAAATCAACGACAAGACTGTCGAGATCAAGGGCATCGCCCGTGAGGCGGGTTACCGGACCAAGATCGCGGTCGTGTCGCGCGATGAGAAGGTTGACCCGGTCGGCGCGTGCGTCGGGATGCGCGGGATGCGGGTGAAGAACATTGTGCGCGAACTCAGCGGCGAGAAGATTGACATCATCCGCTGGGATCCCAACGTCCGCCAATTCGTCGCCAACGCTCTTTCCCCCGCCAAACTGAGGAACCTGATCATTGATGAAGCGCACAAGTCCGTGAAGATCATCGTCGATCCCGACCAGCTTTCGTTGGCCATCGGCAAGAAGGGCCAGAACGCGCGCCTCACGTCGAAGCTGACCGGCTGGAAGATTGACATTGATAAGGAAGAGACGGCCGAGATCGGGTTCGAGGAGAAAGTGGCCCGCGCCATCCAGCAGATGGCAACGATTCCCGGCGTTGACCGCGAGGCGGCCGAGGCGCTGGTGAAACACGGATTTTTGTCCTTTGAAGGATTGCTGTCGGCGGAGCTGAATGATCTGAATGAGATTCTCGGTCCCGAGAAAGCGGCGGCGGTGCATCAGGCCGCCATCGCAGAACAGGAAAAACGTCAAGCCGCGGCGGCGGTGTCCGAAGTGCCACCGGCGGCCACCGTTGAGGGCGAACAACCGGCACAATGAGCATCCGCGTTCACGAACTGGCCAAGCGCTGCGGTCTCTCGAATAAAGGGATGGTCGAGAAGCTGCACGCCATGAAGTATCCGGTCAAAAGCCACTCGAGCACGGTGGACAAGATCACCGCCGAATCCATCGAGAAGGAATACGGCTACGTCGCGCCCACGACGGAACCGTCCCCTGCTCCGCCCAAGCCCGCGAAAGTGGAAGCTCCCGCGGCGGCACCCGTCGCGAAGACGGAAACCGCCACCGCAACGGCCACCATCGAACGACCGGCCACCGTCGCCCCGAAGCCGGCCGCACCGGCGACCCGACCGCAGCCGGTACAGGCCCGCGCCGTACCGGCGTCGCCGGTCAAACCTCTGGCTGTTCCCCCGCCGGCAGTAAGGCAATCCGCGAAGAAAGCCGAGCCGGTCGCCAAGGCTGCACCGCCGAAAGCGCCGGTAGCTGCGCATGCGCGCATCGCCCCACCGGCACCGCGACCCGCAGTACTGACCGCACCCGCGCAACCGGCATTCACCGTGGACGACAAAGGCAACAAGGTCATTCAGATGAAGCCGCCGGTCGTGGTGCGCGATCTGGCCGGACGCATGGGCGTCAAGGCGCACTTGTTGTTGACCGAGTTGATGCAGATGAATGTGTTCGCCAACCTGGGCGAGACGGTCGGCGAGGACATCGCGCGCAAGATTTGCGAGCGCCATGGATTCATCTTCGAGTTGGAGAAACGCGAACGCGGGGCCGGTGCGGTGCACGCGCCGCCGAAGAAGGTCGAGGTCCTCGAAGTCGAGGATCGGCCCGAAGATTTGAAGCCGCGTCCGCCGGTCGCCACGTTCATGGGACACGTTGACCACGGCAAGACTTCATTGCTCGACGCGATTCGCAAGACGAAAGTCGCCGAGGGAGAGACCGGTGGCATCACGCAGCACATCGGCGCGAGCGTCGTGACGGCCGGTGACGGCAAGCAGATTGTTTTTCTCGACACGCCCGGTCACGAGGCGTTCACGCAGATGCGCGCGCGCGGCGCGAACATTACCGACATCGTGGTGCTGGTGGTCGCGGCGGACGACGGAATCATGCCGCAGACGGTCGAGGCGCTCAACCACGCCAAGGCCGCGCAGGTGGCGATCATCGTGGCGATCAACAAGTGCGATTTGCCGACGGCCAATCCCGACCGGGTGAAGAAGCAGTTGCAGGAGATGGGACTGCAGCCCGAAGCGTGGGGCGGCGAGACGATCACCGTGGAAGTTTCCGCGACGACGAAGAAGGGCATCGATCAGCTGCTGGAGATGATTCTGTTGCAGGCGGAGATCATGGAGTTGAAGGCCAGCCCGAAGCGCGCGGCGAAAGGCAGCGTGATTGAGGCGCAAGTCGAGTCCGGGATGGGACCGACAGCCACCGTGCTGGTGCGCAAAGGCACGTTGCGCGTCGGTGATGCCGTCATTTGCGGGCCGCATATGGGCAAAGTCCGGGCGCTCATCAACGATAAGGGGCAGCGCGTCAAGGAAGCCACGCCGTCCATCCCGGTCAAGATCGTCGGTCTGTCCGGTCTGCCCGATGCCGGGGCCGAGTTTTCGGTGATGAAGAGCGAGAAGGAGGCGCGCGATCTCAGCGAGCAGCGGCAATTGGAGGAACGCGCCAGCAGCGGCACCGAGGCGAAGCGCACGACGCTGGAAGATTTGATGGGGCAGGTCGAGGCCGGCAAGAAGAAGACGCTCAACCTTGTGGTGAAAGCCGACGTGCAAGGCTCGTTGGAAGCGATTTCCGAATCGCTGGGCAAATTGAAGAGCGACAAGGTCGAGCTGCCGATCATTCACGGTGCGGTGGGCAGCATCAACGAAAACGACGTGTTGCTGGCCAGCGCGTCCGACGCGGTGATCATCGGCTTCCGCGTGAAGACGGAGAGCGGCATCACCGACGTGGCGAAACGCGAGGGCGTGCAGATCAAGCTGTACACCATTATTTATGAATTGATCGAACAGGTCGAAGAAGCCATGGAAGGCTTGCTCGAACCCGAATCGAAGGAGAGCGTCACGGGCCACGCCGAGGTGCGCAAAGTGTTTGAATTGTCCAAAGGCCCGAAGGTGGCCGGCTGCCTCGTGACCGACGGCCGGATAAGCCGCAGCGGACGGGTCCGCTTGTTGCGTCGCAAGGCCGTGCAATTCGAAGGTCGCATCGCCAGCCTGAAACATTTTCAGGACGACGCCAAGGAAGTGAAAGCCGGTCAGGAATGCGGCTTGCGCTTCGACAATTTTACGGATTTCCAGGAAGGCGACATCATAGAGTGTTACACCGTCGAGAAAGTCGCCGCCAAACTGTAAGAATAACCCTGAACCCTCGCGGGAGGTCGCATCGCGGAATGAACCACGTCGTTTCACCCGTTCCCCTGCTCACTCCCGTTTTTATCGCCATGATCAATCGTCGAATCCAACGAGTCTCCGAACTGGTCAAACGCCAAGTCAGCGAAATCGTACTGGAACTCAACCTCACCGGATGTGGTCTCGTCACAGTCACCGCCGCCGAAATCAATCCCGACCTGCACGAAGGCCGCATCTACGTCAGCGTTATCGGCTCGGCCGAACAAAAGCAGCACGCCCTCGCCGCACTGGAACGCCAGCACGGTCACATCCAGCACGAACTGGCGCATCGCATCATCCTCAAATACACGCCGGTCCTCACCTTCTTCCTCGACGAAACCGAGAGTCACGCTGAACGCATCGAGCACCTGCTGGACGAACTCGGTCCCGACGATTCCAATGACTGATCTCTGCCAACAGATTGCCGACATTCTCCGCAGCCAAAAAAGTTTTCTCGTGCTGACACATTACCGGCCCGATGGCGATGCGGTGGGCTCGCAACTGGCGCTCGTCATCCTGCTGAAGAACCTCGGCAAACAGGTCGAAGCCTGGAACGACGACGGGGTGCCGGCCAAGTTCAAATTCCTTCCGCACAGCGGCACCGTCACCCGCCCACCGGACGCGCCGAAGGATTTCGACGTCGTGATCGCCATCGACACCTCCACCTGGCAACGCGTCGGCACGACCGCGCAGCGCATTGGCCAGCGGAAATATTTCATCAATATTGACCACCACGTCAGCAATGAGAAATTTGCTGACATCAACTGGATCGTGCCGGAAGCGCCGGCGTCCGGTCAGATCGCCTTTGACCTGATCAAGCGCGGCGGCTTCCAACTCACGCGCGAGATGGCCATGTGCCTGTTCGCCGCGATTTCGACCGATACCGGCTCGTTTACCTACAGCAGCACGACTGCCGAATCGCTGCGCGTCGCCGCCGAACTCGTGGAGACCGGACTGAACGTCGGCGAAATCAGCCGCCACATTTACGAGAGCTACCCCTACGCGCGCCTGCAACTACTGCAGAAGGCGCTCGCCGATCTCAAACTCGCCCACAACGGCCGGCTCGCGTACTGCTGGGTCACGAACGAAATGTACGAGGAGTCCGGTGCGAAGCGCGAGGACACCGAAGGGCTGATTGACTACGCGCGCTCGATCGAAGGCGTGAACGTCGCCGTCCTGTTCGAAGAATCATCCGAGCCCGGCAAGATTCGCATCAGCCTCCGTTCGAAAAATCCGAAGGTGGACGTGAACTCCGTCGCCCGGCGCTTCGGCGGCGGTGGCCACCGCGAGGCGGCTGGCGCCCGCATCTCCGGTGAGACGCACGAGATCGAGCAGAAGGTGCTGGCCGCGATTGACGCCGCCTTGAACGAGGCCGGTCTGTAACGCTCCCGCTTTCCCATGCAACCACAGCTTTCACCGTTTGACGGCGTCCTGTTGGTGGACAAACCGGCCCGGCTCACTTCGCACGACGTGGTGGACCGCATTCGCCGGCATTTCGGCTTTCGGAAAGTTGGCCACTGCGGCACCCTTGATCCCGCCGCGACCGGCCTGCTCTTGATCGTGCTGGAACGCGCCACCAAGTTGCAAGCCAACCTGATGTCCGCCGACAAAACGTACGAAGGCACGATGCTGCTCGGCATCGCGACCGATTCACAGGACTCCGATGGCGAGGTCATCGCCGAGAAACCGGTGCCGCCGCTGACCGGCGACGACCTGGAGAATGTGTTCGCCAAGTTCCGGGGTGACCTTCAGCAGGTGCCGCCGATGGTCAGCGCGATTAAACACAAGGGCCAACCGCTGTACAAACTCGCCCGCAAAGGCAAGACCGTCGAACGCGAGCCGCGCTTCGTGCACATCTACGATTTACGGCAGCTCAAGCTGGACTCGCCGCGTGTGGAATTCCGCGTCACTTGCACCAAGGGCACCTACGTGCGTACGCTCTGCCACGATATTGGCGAGACACTGGGTTGCGGCGCGCACCTCGCCAATTTGCGCCGCATGCGTTCCGGTGAGTTCGACGTGAAAGACGCGCACACGCTCGAAGAGTTGCTGAAGCTCACGCGACCGCAATTGCAGCCGCTCATCATTCCGATTTTGAAACTGATTAAAGCACCGGCCCATTGATGGAGACGTACCGGACATTCGAGGAATTGGCCAAGCATTCGCAGAAGGTTTGTCTGGCGATCGGTGTGTTCGACGGCGTTCATTTCGGTCACCAACGTGTCATCGGTCAGGCCCGCGACGACGCACGGCGACTGGGCGGCACTTCGGTCGCGCTGACGTTCGACCCCCATCCCCTGCGCGTGCTCCGACCGGAGCAAGCGCCGCTGCTACTGACTTCCACCAAGCACAAGATGCAATTGATCGGCCAACTCGGCGTGGATGCGTGCTTGCTGCTCACGTTCGACAAAGAGTTCTCGCTGACGCCGCCCGAGCAGTTCATCGAAATGGTCGCGCATAAGACGAATCAGCTTCAAGTGATCTGCGTCGGCACTCGCTTCCGGTTCGGCCACGACCGCGCCGGCGACGTGAGATTGATCGAGAACCTCGCCCCGGCGCACGGGTTTATCGCCCGCGAGATCGAGCCGGTGAAACTCGGCGACGACATCATCAGTTCCTCGGCGGTCCGGCAACACGTGCTCACCGGCAATCTCGAGCGCGCGGCGGCGATGCTGGGCCGGTCGTTCTCCGTTCTCGGCAGCGTGGAGAAGGGCGACCATCTCGGTCACCGGATCGGCTACCCGACCGCCAACCTGAATCCGCACAACGAAGTGATGCCGCCCAACGGCGTGTACGGCGTGCGGGTGCGCGTTGACCAAGAGACGTTCGGCGGGGTGGTAAACATCGGTGTGCGTCCCACCATCGAGAACCGGCCGCATCGCCGCGTGCTCGAAGTGCACATCTTCGATTTCCACCATGACATCTATGGGCAGGATGTCGAAGTGTCATTTGTTAAGAAGCTGCGGGACGAAAAGAAGTTCGATTCGGTGGACGCACTGAAGGAGCAAATCGCCGCCGACGTGCAAGCGGCCCGTGCGCTACCCGGTTAGTTCGGCCAGTTGGGAACGGTGTTCTGGCGGATGCGGAGGAAGTGGAAGTCATTGCTCACGCCCATGCTTGGATAATCCCAGAAGCGTGGCTCGGGCGCGGTGGTGAACACATTGCTCCAGTTCATCGAAGACGAGAAGGATTCGTTCGTGCTTCCCTGCACGGTGTACGTGCGCATCCGGTAACTCGTCCAGGTCACGATGTTGCTGTCGCCGGCCGCTTGGAAATTTATGATCTGCATTGGCGCGACGGCGTCGAGCACGGTGTTCGGCTCGTCGCTGGACGGATACAGGAATGTGAAGCAGCGGGGCGTCCGAACGTTCCACCACTGTTCGGCGTGCCAATGGCCGTATCCAATCGTATGGTCCAGATCCATGTTGAAGACGTAACCGTTCTGGATCAGCTTGTCGCGCTCTCGAACTGTGTCTAGCAGCGAATCAGTGGCGCTGTCGCCGGTGCTGCTCGACGTGTCTTTGTTGCCACTGTCCAAGTAGATACGGATCGGCCGTTTCGTCGCCGGAGCCGAAATCGGATCGCAGACCCAGAATGACGAGGATATGCAGCCGATCTTGCCGAATGTGTTGGAGTATTGCCATCCGATGTATGCGGAGATCAAGCCGCCGAGCGACGAGCCTAAAACGCCGGTGTTCTCGGCATCGGTCAAGGTGCGGTAGTTGGCATTGATGTACGGACGGACTTTATCCACAATCCATGAAGCGTACTGGCTTCCATGCGACGTGGAACATTGCGAATAGGTGCAGCCAGCGGGATCGTATTCGCAAAAGCGGTCGGAGGAATTGTCCACGCCGACGATGATCGTCTCGCGCATTTTGCCAAATCGGATCAGGTCATTGGCGTTCGTGTCGGCATACCAACAGCCACAACAGCCGGCATATTGGGCGATAAAAATGTTTTGCCCGTCATGCATGTAAAGTACCGGGTAACGTTTCGTGGTGTTCTGCGTGTAACCGCGAGGCAAATAGATGCGAAGCGACCGGTTCGCCAATCCGTTTGTGGGGTTAAATGAAGCATTCGCGGATACCAATACAACCCGGTTCGTGCTGACAGTCGCCGGCGGCCAGTAGTTGTACACTTGTCCGTCCTGCACGGCGCAGGCGTCCAGTGGCGTGTCGTAGTTGCGGTTTGGGACGCCGTCGGGGTTGTCCCAGTTGCCCAAGTTGTCCGTGAACACAAACAACATGCTCGGATCACCGGCCTTGTTCAACCCATCCACGCGCCAGATTTGCTCCGAACCGCCCCGTCCCGGACCGATAGCCGTCATCGGTTTGAACGTCCAGCCGGCGGTCGTGTTGGAGTACAAGATCGAAACGCTTGACCAAGAGGAATAGTAAAACACGCTCTTGCCGTTGTACGGCTCAGGCGGCCCGGCGGGCGACGCGCCCGCGCGGTTGGGATCGGGTTCCCACGTCGCATTCGCGCCGTTGCTATAACAGGTCGCGCACCCGGCGCGGCGGATGAACTTGTATTCGTAGCTTGTGCCTTCACGAATGCCGATATTGGCCCCCCAGACATTGGCGCCCCAAACGTTGCCGTTGGTGCTCAATTTCACCGCCCTCGTCGGATCCCAGTTTCCAAGCTGCGGAATGCTGCCGACCACGAATACATTCGTATTGCCGCTCGTTGTCACGGAGTTGGTGAAAAGCAGAGGAGCTTCGGCAGGCCCGGCAAACGCTGCCGAAACGCAAAGGAAAATCCCGATACCAGTAGTGAAAACCCGTGGCGTCATGGCCGAATTGGCTCGAATGTTAGCAAGCACCTACCGAAAAAGCAAGCTTAATAAGAGCTGCGCCGCCACCGCGATTTCCTCCCCCGTCCGACCTCGATCCTCTGGAAACAGCCAGTTCGTGCGTGCATAGGCCCCGGGAGGCAACGCACCCGTGGTTAAATCGATGCTTTGGTCTTTCTCGCGGCGATAGGCGCCTTCGCTGCGGTAGTTACTCTTCGCCAGCGCCAGCACCATGTTCTGCAATTCGTCGCCATCCAGCCACACGAGTGAGCAGTGCTCACACCGGTCGATTTGGATTGCCCCGAGTCCCATGTAGCCGTACTTCTCCATCGTCTTACCGCAATCGGGGCACCGAAACTCCGGGTCTCTTTGCCATCCGTCAGGCGTACGGAACGGAGTGGATTCCGCTTTATCTTTTGGCACAGCCCGCCAACTCGCTTCCACCACTTGCATAAGATCGGCGTGCGCGAGCAACATTCCCTTGCAGTCGCGGCAGAACCGCGCCGTGAGATTGTCGAGTTGCGCTTGCTCCAGCGGTTTCTGACAACGCGGACAGTTGGCGTTCACACGCTCTTCCCCAAGTTACTTAACGGCAAACATGAATAGCAGCGGACGCCAAACGCGCTTCGACCAAGCGCGCTCGGAATGTTCCGCCTCAGGGTCTTGAAACCATTCGAGGTTCTTGCCCGTCTCAAAGCCCTTCGCCCGCAACGCTCGCAATATCGCTTCACAGCCCGGCTGCAGTTGCCCGTCCAAGCCAGCACTGCCGTTGTCCAAGTAGAGACGGATGTTCTTCGCCGGTCCGCCGTAGTTCTCCACCAGCCGCACCGCATTGTTGTCTCGATACACAAACGCGGGCGATAGACACGCCGCCTGCGAAAAAACCTGTGGATAATTCCAAGCTAACAAGAATGAAATTAGCCCGCCCATCGATGACCCCATCACCCCAGTATGCTCGCGCTCCGGTTGTGTCCGATACTCGCGGTCAATGAACGACTTCAACTTCTCAACGATGAACCTCATGTACGCGCGGCCCTTTGCCGTGTCGGAATACTCCTCCATCCTGTCTTCCGTGTTCCAGATGCCGACGACAATCAACTCCTGCAGCTTGCCCTCGCGGATCAGCCGGTCCGCCGTCTCGTCAATTTGCCAGTCCACGCCGAGGAAAGAGGTTGCCGGGTCGAAGACGTTCTGACCGTCGTGCATGTACAGCACGGGGTAACGTTTTTCCGTGGACTTCTCGTAACTTGGAGGCACCCAAACGATGACATCGCGAGGCTTGATACCATCGCCCTCCATCTTGCGATGATACCGGACGGTCCCGGTGATTTGTCCCTCGATTTTGTGCAACACATCCCTCCAGTTGGCCACGACGATTCTCACCGTCTCGTTGCTCACGACGCGCAGCTTGAAATTCTGCGGCACGATTCCCTCCGCGTTCACCGCCTCCGTTGGCCAACTCCCGCGCGTGATCTTGTATTCCAGTTCGCTCCCCACTGGAAACGTGAACGTCCGGCTCCAGCTTCCGTCATCCCGCCTCTCCAAAGCAACCGTGCCGGCATTCCACTCGCCCAATTTCTCGTGGTTTCCCGCGATGAACACCTTCGAGCCTGCCGGGATCGTTTTCGGGACGACGTTAAACGCGATGTCCACGTCCTCGGCAACGCAACTGACTGCCCACGCGAGCGCCAAGACGCCGAGTCTAAACTTTCCGGCCAAACTTCTTCTCCAATTCTGCATAACTGATTTGAATCATTGTCGGGCGACCGTGCGGACACGTGTACGGCAACTCGCACTTGTGAAGCTGGTCGAGTAACGCCCGCAGTTCCTCGCCGCGCAACGGATCGCGCGCCTTCACCGCGTGCCGGCACACGGTCGTCGCAATTTTGTCCTCACCGAGACGCCGCGCGTGCACCTGCTCGCCCGTCTGTCGCAATTCGTCCACGATATTGCGAAACACCTGCGGCAGATTGCTCAATGGAAAATACGGCGGCACCGCGTCCACAAGAAACGTCTTGTCGCCGAATTCGCTGATGCCGATGCCGAGTTTGTGAAGTGTCTTGAGATTGCTCTGCAAAAACGCGGCGTCCCGGACATCGAGTTCCAGCGTTACCGGCAGCAATAGCTTCTGCGCCGGAGCCGAATCCGTTTCCAGTTCCTTCAACATCTTCTCGAACAACACGCGCTCGTGCGCGGCATGTTGATCCATCAGCACCAAGCCCTCCGGCGACTCGACGAGCACGTAGAGTTGGCCAATCACGCCGAGAATTCGCCACGTGCCCTGCTCTTCCGTCTGAACTTCAGACGCAGCGAATTCCGTTTGTTTGTTGTAGTAGCCGCTGTCCCCAGCGGCGGGCAACAAGCGCTCTTGGGAAACACCCGAGCCGCTGGGGACAGCGGCTACTACACCGGTCTGGACTGGCTTCACAGTTCCCTTCGGTTCAATGGCCGCGCGCACCGCATCAATAACAGCTTGCCGGACAGCGAACTCGTCGCGGAAGCGAACCTCGCGCTTCGCGGGATGGATGTTCACGTCCACTAATTCGGGGTCGATCTCGATGAACAGGAACGTGACCGGGAATTTTCCCTTCATCAACGCGGTATGATAACCTTCGAGCAGCGCGTAGTTGATGCCCTTGCTCTCGACGGGCCGGCCATTCACGAACACATATTGCTGCCGGCGATCGGCGCGACTGATACCGGGTTTGCCGACAAAGCCGGTCACGGCGACATCGCCGCGCGAGAGTTCGAGCGGCAGCAGTTGCTCGACGAGTTGGGCACCGTAAATTTCCCGCAAACGACCCGGCAATTCCTTCGTCGGCGCGAGATTGAACACTTCCCGGTCGTCCACGAGCAACTTAAAGGCAACGCCCGGATGCGCCAGCGCGCACAGCGTCGTGATGTGCTCGACGTGTGCGGTTTCGGTCGGCACCGAACGCAGAAACTTGCGACGCGCCGGTAGGTTAAAAAAGAGGTTCCGCGTTTCGACGACTGGTCCCTCCGCCGCGCCGACGTCTTTCACGGAGAGAATCTTGCCGCCGGCGATTTGGATTTGGGTGCCGCTGAGGGTGCCGCGTTCGCGCGACGTGAGCGTGAAGCGTGAGACTGCCGCGATGCTGGGGATCGCTTCACCGCGGAAACCGAGTGACCGGATGGTGTGGAGGTCTTCGGCTTTGGAAATTTTACTTGTGGCGTGCCGCTCGAGCGCGAGTAACGCGTCGTCCCGGCTCATGCCCTGGCCATCATCGGTCACGCAGACAACCGAGCGGCCGCCGTTTTTCACGGTCACGGTGATGTGGTGCGCGTCGGCGTCGAGGGAGTTTTCGAGGAGTTCCTTGACCACCGAGGCCGGTCGCTCGACGACTTCGCCGGCGGCGATCTGGTTGGCGACGTGTTCGGGAAGAAGGCGGATGCGGTTCACGCCGGGCAGTATAGCGAGCTAAAACTGCTTCTCCAACGCCAAACCAATTTCGTTGCCGCCGCGTCGGCCATACCGGACGGCGTTGAAACCATAGCCGTAACTGACGAGCATATTAATGTCCCAGAATGTGCGGAAGCTCAGGCCGGCGCCGGCGCCGAAGAAGTTGTGCCAGCGTCCATCGAGCGGTGCCGTGGTGTTGGCGATGGCGTAGTCGCCGTAGAGATGCGCGGTCAGATTGTATTTCTCCGTGAGCCGCTGGCGGAGTTCAAGGTTGGCGATGCCGAAATCCTCGGCGAAGATTTCACGGGTGTAATAGCCGTGGAGTGTGTAGGTGTATGAATCCATGCCGGTAAGATTGCCGCCCAGCTTCCACGCGCTGAGTTCGTCAATGTGTTCACCCAGTCCGCCACCGATGCGCACGAACACCGTGGTTTGATCGACTGGGATCTTGCCGGCCAGCGAGGCGAACACCCGTTGATAACTGCTGTTCCGCGGAAACAATGCGCCGTTCGGCCCGAAGGCGTCGAAGCCGGTGCGATAGTTCGCGTCGGCGGCGACGTAAAGTTCCAAGCCGCGCCGCGCAGTGAGTCCCGGCTCGATGCCACCGAAGCGTAGCTCCGCCTGCAGGGTTTGAGTCATGAAATCGTGGGGGATGGTGAACGCGCTCGTCTGACTGGTGCGCCGGTAGAGCGAGCCGCTGATAATGTAGGTGGCGCGCACGTTCAGCGGGAGTGGCGTCGGGTTGGGGATTGTTTGGTTGATGAAGACACGGCCATTGCCGTTGTCGCCGTAAAATTTCTGGGAGTTCAACCGGTTGCCTTGGACGTACGGCGTGATGTTGTCCACGAACACGCCGCCGCCCAGCCCGGCTCCGAAGGCGGTGTTGGTGCTGGAGGGCAAGAAGTAACTCAGCTCGCCATCGGCGTACACGCCGGCAAAGATGACGCGCAGGGCGGTGTTCGTCCACGGATAATGGTTCTCGTTGAACCAGTAGAATCCCACGCCGCCAATTTCCTCCTGGCCGGCACCGATCGGGAAACCGGTTTGGATGGTCAGCGTGCGGCGGTGCTCGACATCCACTTGGGCAAACGCCGGGATGGATATGATGATGATGAGACCGGTCAGAAAAATTCTCTTCATGATGCTTGCCTCCCCGCCGCCGCAGGATAGCTTGACCCCTCTTGTTTGCAATGATAATTTCGAGTCGCTTCGCGATCAGCGTTGATGGTGGCCGTAGCTCAGCCTGGTAGAGCTCCAGATTGTGGATCTGGCTGTCGCGGGTTCAAATCCCGTCGGTCACCCCATTTCCTCTTGCGCCCGTAGCTCAACTGGATAGAGCATCGGTCTTCGGAACCCTCCAGCGTTTTCTTAGCAATTCCGCATTTTCTCTCGAAAACTCAGCGGTTTTGAGGCTTGCAGATTTTTCTCGCACTTTTGCTCGGTGGCACGAAACGGCAAGAAGCGGCACGTTTGGGAAGTTCAAATGCCAATTTCTGCCAAGCGAGTTCTGTTTCTGATTCGTTTCGGAAGCGAGACCGATGCTCTCTGAGCCGACGGCGGTTAGAGAAACGCGCCGGCAAAAAACACCGCTGCCGTCACCAATAGGCACTTGGTCACGATCCGCATTTTGTCGAACAGGGTTTCATCGATGCATTCACCGCTGGCACCCGTCAGCAAGTGTCCCGGCATGACGATCCGCCGCACTCCTGTGTTGATTTGCCTCTGCACCCAGTTAATGAGTTCTTGATCAGCATTCGTTACACTCATCGAGTTATCACTTCCACTCGCCCCCTTATGTTCGCCGGACCATCGCAGCAGCTAAACCCATCGTCTGATCGCCCGGCTGTCGCCTGCGTCCATTCCGGCGATTCACACTTCACGGCCACCGGTTTGGTTCATCGTTCTACTGTTGGTCATCGGTATCGCCCTAGTCAGTGCTCGGGGGTGTAGGTCCATCATGAACTCCCGATCCTCTAGGTTCCTATGGTTTTGAAGTCTAGTGTACAGCAACTTGCGGACTACACCGGCACTTTCCAACCCTACTCTGTCACTACACCTCCAGTACACCGTTATTGACAATTTCACTGACACTCGCATTCAGGACCTGACTCCAAACACTTCGTGCCGGGCTGCGAAGCTCGAATCCGAATCGTTTTGCAATTTTGCTGAGGAGTTCGATGGAAAAATCGGACCGGCCCATACCGGCGCCCACAAGAACTTCGGATGTTGGTTGGCATGCCTGTTGGGCCTACGAAATTCTACTACGATGATGGGAGAAGATCGCGATACTCGCGTCGAATTTGAGCGTACGACTTTTTACGCAATACAGGGTCAGTGATGAGCAGCTGTTATCGTGGTTCGTGTAATAGCCTACCGCCCCGAGGGTGCAGGACACTCGGCCGCCGTCGCAAAACATTTCAACTTCGCCGCAAATAAGTGTCGACAAATCCAAACGAAACTAGTATTTTTCATTGAATTCGGTGCGGCGGGTTTTATGGTGATTTTTCTCAAGTATCCCACAGCCAACGCACGTGCAATCAATCCTCGCGCGCGCAGAAGGTAGTCATGATCCCAACACGCTCTCGGTTCTTTACGTCGCTTTTGCCCAGCGCAACACACGCCGCCGCTCGCCCGCCACGCCGATTCTCCCGGATCTCCCTCCTCGCCGGAGGTGTGTCGCTCGCGTTGCTCGCGTTCGGCACCGGACAAGTTCAAGCGGCCAGTCAAACATGGGGTGCCAATGGCGGTTCCGCATGGTATACCGCCACCAACTGGG